>DFXY01000027.1 GCA_002381945.1 Bacteriovoracaceae bacterium UBA4096 | reverse complement strand
GCATCATCAAAACAGTTATTACGTAAAAATCTACCTTCAAAGCTTTTTATGATTGGTAGGATCTCGTGGGTCAGAGCATCTGAGGGAAGACGTAAATGATCTTCGTTTTTATCATATACTTTCGTAGTAATCGTCTCATGAGCATTAATCAGTATTCTAACTGCCGAATCATCCAACAGGTTGTGACTTCTTAAATAGAAGAGCGCACCTTCATATTCTTTAAATTTAGGATTCTGATCTTTTAGTTTTTGCAGGAGAGATTGATTAAAGGTGAATGAGCAGAGATTACTTTTCTTAGTCTCTTTTAAAACCTCGTTAAAGGCATCGCCAATAGTACCTTCTCCAAGTTTTTTTACGGCCGCATTCATCGCCCGTTTATTGGATCTTGAAGAATAGTAAGTCTCCCCTTCGCGATCATTGCGAAAGCTAACTGTATCTGCCAATACCGGGAGCGAGAGCAGCCAAAGGCCTAAAATAAAGAGACGCATGAATAGAAGTCCTTGATTATTTAAGAACACCATAGCATCGCGTTAAGAGTAGACCTATAGAGTGAGTAAAAAAGTAATGCTTAACTTTTCCTCAAGAAGATGCTGAATAAAATTCCAGTAAGTTAAGCTCCCTGCTTCAGCTCTCGCAGCACCATCTGAATTAATTTCCGAATTCCCCGCTCCAAGTCCTTCTGGGATGAGTAGGCAATGGTGTTATTCATCTTCATACAACAATTGTGAATGAGGGCAATATGGGTGATGTGGCTAAATATTGTCCTCATCCCCCAAATAAGATCCTCATCTGAAACTTGTGGGACTTCTTTTTTTAGGGCCTCAGCAATCAGCATTCCGCCCGGAGGTCCATAAAGACTGTCTTCCGAGGATCCCTGTGATACCAGGTGATGAGAATGCTGAGAGGACATCATCATTTTAAAATGTGAAATCAAGTCAGGTGAATTTTCCAGAAAATAACAGAATAGATCAATCAGGGTCTGTTCAAGGTTCCCCTGATTGTTCTCATACATGGATTTTAACTGTAAAGCACACTCAGTGTAGCCCGTCTGAAGAATCTCAAGAAATAATTTCTCCTTACTGGAAAAATGATAATTGAGTGAGGCGACATTAACTTCTGCCGCCTTGGCAATTTCCCGTACTGAGGTGCCTTCAAAGCCATGATCAGCGAAGAGGATCCTGGCGGCTTCCATGATTTTTTCTCTGGTATCAATATCGGTCATACTGACCTCGCTCCATCCAGGACTTCGTTTCGTCGTTCTTCCTCATTGAGGGCCGCACGCTTAGCAAAGAATGGTATTTTGTTAACCAGCTTCATCATGTCCTCAATTATTGCGTAACCAGATGGAATCCAGATCAATGTCAGGATAGTCCCTGTGGTCAGACCCCAGGCCATGGCCATGGTCATAGGAATAAGCATGGCATCTGCCCCGCCAATTCCATAAGCAGTCGGGAAAAGACCGCCCATAGTTGTTAAGGACGTCGCCATAACCGGCTTAAGACGAATGGTGGGAGCTTTAATAAGTATCTCCCGCATTGTCATCTTACCTTCATCTTTCATCTGATTAATGAAGTCGATGAGAATAATCCCGTTATTCACGATAATACCTGCCAGACCAATCACACCGATCATGGCCAGGAAACTAACTGGACGTCCGTGGGCCCAGAAAGAAACTGAAACTCCCAGAAGTCCAAGGGGAATGGTTGTCAGAATCAGCCCCGGCGCCAGATAAGAACGGAAGATATAAACCATGATGGCATAAATGCCGATAAGGGCCAGAACCATGGCGTTTCCTAACGAGGCCATGGATTCATTCGTACTTTCCTGCTGCCCACCGAAGACCATGGAAACGTCCGGATGTGCTTTGGCAATTTTCTCATAAGTATTCTTCACAATCTGGTTGGCGGCAACTGAAGTGATAATGTTAGTTTGAACGTTAGCTGTTACCGTTTTGGCACGTTTATAGTCATAACGTTTCACCTGAGGTGTCCCACGGGTTGTTTCAAATTTCGCTAAGAGAGAAAGTGGAACCAGATTGCCTCTGGCATCCATAATCTTCACATTACTTAGATCATTGATGTTCTTTTTGGAAACATCTCCAAACTTAACCTTTATTTCAGCTTCTTTATTATTCAAGGTGACATCAGAAACAAAGGTTCCAGTCAACGCAGTTCTGACTGTGTTCCCTACTGATGCCGTAGTCAGGCCAAGTCTGTCGACTTTTTCATAATCCAGAATAACTTTAACTTCATCAGGACCATAGACTTCATCTACTTTAACATCATAGATGCCATTTACTTCTTTAAGCCTGTCCGTAATCTTTCCAATCAAGGATGTCAGGCTCTCCCCATTATTTGATCTGAAAGTAACAGTTACCGGTGCACCTACTGGAGGTCCATTGACCTGTTCTTCAAAAGTCAGTTCCACTGCTTCTGGAATCTTGATTTCCTGGAGCATTTTTAGAACGTCAGTATAAACAATATTATTCTTGGCATACTCAGTAGCATACATTTTCACCAGACCAACGTTGTCACCAAACTGACCTTTAATATCCGTAGGCATCGCCAGGGAAGTTCCTGCCAGGGAAACGGAATGCTTAAGAATTTTATCCCCTAAAACTTCCTTGATTCTTTCTTCTAACTGTTTTGTAACTTCATAGGTTTTCTCAACCTTAGTCGTAGCAGGCAACTCTATGCGAGCAAGATAAATTTCAGTTTGTTCAGGTGGGAACAGGATAAATTTGTTAAAAACACCGATTACAATGAATGAAAAAATGATAATCCCCAAACCTCCAGCGGCGGTCCAGTAACGGTGATCTATCGCCCAGGCCATGAACTTTTCAAACTTTTCTGAAAACTTTTCAAACCATCCGGATTTTTTAACATCAACAGATCCCACATCCATCCTACCGGCCAGCAAATGCAGACGCATTGGAAGAAGCAAGAAACATTCCAGAAGACAAAATAACAAGGCCACGGTTACCACAACAGGGATGGCGTAGATAAAGCGTCCCATAATACCAGTGGTCACTAACATCGGTAAAAAAGCAGCAATCGTGGTAAAGGCGGTTGCTGAAATCGGAATCCACATATTGTGAACCGTATCAACAGCAGCATCCAGTGATTTGGCCCCTAATTGCCTTCTTCGGATATATTCTTCCGAGATCACCACACTGTTATCAACCAACATCCCCATCGAAATAATCAAGGCCAGGATGGTGATTGAGTTTAAGGTCAATCCAAATGAAGGCATCAGACCCAGAGTGGCGAAGAGAGAGATCGGTAGTGAAAGTGCGACCATCATACCAATGCGTCCTGGCATGAAAAATAACAACACACAGACAACTACGATCAAACCTGACATGGCATTGGAAGAGAGAGTATTGAGTTTTGCCTCAACCCGAACTCCTTCATCATTAAAAATATAGAACTTAACTTTTCCTTTATATTTTTCTTCATACTTCTTGAGCAGTGGACGGACATGATCCACTAATTTCAGAGTATCAGCGCCACCCTTTTTCTGAACAGTCAGTAAAGTCGCCTCTTCTCCCATGTAACGGGTCAGCGTGCGGGCCTCTTCCTGACCGTCTTTAACCTGAGCGACATCTTTGAGATAAATGATCTGTCCTGAAAAAGAAGACCGGATAGGAGTCATCGCGAGCTCTTGAGCATCCTTTATTTTTCCATCAACTTTCACCAGTCGCTGAATTGAACCATCCTCCAGCTCTCCTCCAGGGGTATTGGTATTCCTCGCCTGGATTTTTCTTAAAACTTCATCCACACCAATATGGAAGGCATCAAGTTTTTTGATTGAAAGCTCTATCTCAAATTCACGTTCACGGTATCCTTCAAGGACAACTGCCTTAACGTTTTTATCATCTTCAATATCTTCTTTAAGCGCATCAGCGATAATATCGCGCTGACGATCATTATTAGGGCCTACAACAGCAAGTTCCAGGGCCGCAAATTCCTCCGATTTAATTTCCGTGAACTTAGGTTTCTCCCTTAAATCGATAGGAAGATCTTTGGCACGATCAATCGCCTTTTGAAGATCTGACATTACGTCTTTAACGATGACTTTAGGATTATCCATATCCACACGGACAACAATCTTACTTCTGCCGGCCTGAGAAACTGAACGAACATCCTTCAGACCCGAAACAGTCCGGATTTCATCTTCAATTGGCTTGGTGATTTTAACTTCAATGTCTTCAGGGGTGGCACCGTAATATTCTGTCTCAATGATAGCAGTGGCAAAATCCACAGAAGGATACGACTCCGCATTCATTTTCTTAATACCCAGTAAACCGAATATGATAAGAAACATGGTGACGACGAAAGTCAGTTTGGGATTAGTGATACAAAAATGAGCTAATTTTCTCATATATTAATTCCTATTAAAGGGACAAGGAGTTTCAGTAAAGATGACCAGATAATCAAATAAGGTGTTGAGTATCTGCAACTGCGTTTCAATCGTTGTGAGTTCAGAATTCAAAAGAGCATCCTGGTCATTGACCAATTCATCAACACTCACCCGTGCCTGCTCATACTTTTTGCGCATCAGTTTTAATCTTTTCGACAACTGCTCAGAACTGACCTTTTGTGCACGAATCACACTGGTTAGAAGTGCTATAGATTTTGATAATTGCTGGTGAGTCGTCTCAACCTGGATATTGGTAGAGTTGATGAGTGCCAGTAACCTTTTCTCATCATAGAGTTCTTTTACCCGTTCAGTTCCTTCCTTAACACTCCCGAGAGGTAAATTAAAACTAACTCCTACTTCATAACCAGTGCGATTTTGGTCAGTCTGATCACTAAATGAATCGCCGTAATTCCCACGTGTAAGTCCCTGGTGGATGGAGTCTGAACCTATTCCGGTTGATTTTACGGTTCCAAATAAACTGACATCAGCATCAGCATAACGGGAGTTTACCAAGGCGTTGTTTGACTTAATCTGTTTTAAGAGTGCAACTGTTTCATCATATTGAGTATGTTCAAACGGTACTGATGGTTGCTGTGCAATGGCAGCTGTACACATTAACACTTCAGTCAAAGTCTTATTTAAATCATACTTCTGGAGTTCAAGTTCGTGGCGGGATAACTCAGGTAAAAGATTCCTTAACTGTTTTATGAAAATTTCTTTTTGATACTCAAGATACAACAGTGTGCCCTGCCGAGAAGCTAGCTGAGCTTCATATCTGGCCACTTCGTCCGCTTCAGCAACTGCATTCTTTAAACGTAACTTAGATTCATCTAATTGTTTCTGGGCCGTTTTTAATAGTTCTTGCGAAATAAGACGGGCCTCATTATTGGCCACCAGTGACCAATAAACTCTCCGAAGAGAAATTTTAAAAGATTTAAGTTGAATATCTTTTTCTATTTGAGCGCGTTTTTTTTCCAGCTCTGAGGATTCAAGGTCGGCCTTACTCATTCTTCCAAAAATATTTTTCCACAGATCCATCTGCACAGTGAAGGCCAGGGTAGTGGTAGTCACATTATCAAATTTTCCGATTGCTGCAGAATTGGCACTGCGCTGGTCAGTCACTACATAGGCACTGGTATCAAAGCCTTGTCTGAATTTTTTTTGAACACCTAACTGGGCCTGCTTAATAGGACTAAAAATAGGCTGAAACTGAATGATGGCCCTTTCATGAGTTTCAGAGAAAGAACCTCGCCCGAAAAGCTCAGGAGCATACTCTTGAGACTTCTCGCCTTCTTTGACAGCTGCATTTAGAAATGCGGCTTCAATCTGGTCTATCTGAGGAGAACCTTTTTCGGCCACTTCCCTAAGACTTTCTTCAGAAAGTTTAAAAGTGGCAGCGAAGAGACCCCAACTGAACAGAAAAGGAATAATAGAAAGTAATTTCAATAACTTGGTCATAAGTCTTCCATCGTACAAGTGTTTTAAGCAGTTGTTTAAAACAGCAGTTTATACAAGAATGGAATTTCTGACAATAAGGTTTTTAAACCAGGGTAGAGATTTCTACCCTGGAAAATATAAATTATTTTTCTTTATCTGTTATAAGGGAAATGTTTTCAAGCTTATTGGCCTGAAGGAGATCCAGAACTTTTACTAAACGGGTATATTTCACATCTCCATCAACCCTTAGATTGATCAGAGTTTCTTTATCCGTTTTCTGAAAGGTTGTTGGCAACTCTTCAATAGATGACTTCTTGCCATTAACGGCAATTTCATCACTTGATAGCTCAATGGTTAAGTTTTCGATCTTCTTTTCTGTACCTGTCCCCTGTTCAACCGTTGGCAGTTTCAACAAGAGGGCCAGCTCATCTTTTTTAAAAGTCGAGGTCACAAGAAAGAACACCAATAAGAGAAACACCATATCAATCAATGGTGTGAGATCCATCGCTAAAGACTCACGACGATTTCTGCGTGCCATGGTCTACTCGCCTTTTAACATCGGACCGATATATTTTTCCATCTTAATCTCAAGGGAATCAAGCTCACCTGTAAGATAGTTATGAGCGATGTAGTGTGGAATGGCGACAATCAATCCCACGATGGTTGTAATCAATGCCAGAGAGATTCCTGAAGCAAACTGACCAGGGTCTGACAGACCGCTTGAAGAAATGACCTGGAAGGCTTCATAGATACCAATAACTGTACCCAATAACCCCAATAGCGGTGCCGTGGTGGCAACAACTTTAATCGTAGTCATACCAGCTTCAAGTTCATGAACCCTTTGTGAGATCGCATCCTTGACCAGATCCAGATGATTAATAAGTTGGGTGGTATTGAATCGTACACTCATATCTTTTGCGAGGGCCTTAGCTTCACTTTCCATCTTATTTTTAAAGTCACGGAAGATGAATAGACGCCACAAAACCAGAGAAAGCCCAACAACATTCATAGCAACGAGGATCCAGGTAATCGATCCACCAGCGTTGATGAAATCAATCAATCGCATAAAATTCCTTTTTTATAAAAGACTAAATGGTAACAAATTTAACAGGTACTTTAATATCCATCTGTCCTTCGCCGAGTTCTTTAGGAATCGGTTTGAAGCGCTCAACTTTTTTTACAGCGTCTAGTGCTGAATCATTTAAGCGCTCATAGCGGGACGGCTTATCAATTCTAAGATTAATGATATTCCCATCATGGAGTAACGTAAAGGCAACAACCACAGTCCCAGTCTGACCTAAACGACGACTCATTGATGGATAATACTTATTCTGATCAATACGGGCGCGAAGCTCTGCTTTATAAACAGAGATTACATCTGTTTTACCCTGTGAGTTCGTTCCAAATTCAGAACCCTCAGCTTTCATCGACTCCATAGGCTTAACATCGGTCACGTTTTCGACCGGCGCAGTTTTAGGCTTGTTTGGATTCTGCGGCAAAACTCTTTGAACTTTCTTTTTCACAGGAGGATTCATCATGACTTTTGATGCAATTTGAAGTTTCAGGACACCTGTCCCAATCTTGGAAAGATTAGCTCGGACATAATCAGTCCGAGATATTTGCCAGGTCCCAAATAGAACCAAACCATGGAGCAAAAAAATCGTACTGAGGTGTGTAAAAAAGCTCTTCGTCATAAGGTGTTTTATATACCAAACAACTTGTAAAGTCCATCACCTATGGCAAAATTACTGTGTGAGGGACTACCAATTATCAGGGACTTACTCCAACAGAGGGGTTAACTTTTTGAGAAGCTTGTCATCATCTGGAGAAGTTGCCGAATTAAAGCGGCCAACCACCTCGCCATTTTTGTTAATCAGAAATTTCTCAAAATTCCAGGCAATACTTCCTTGAAATTCTTTGGGCGTTTTCTCAGTGAGATATTTATAGAGAGGGCGCTTGTCCTTGCCTTGGACGGTTTTCTTAGTCAGTACGGGAAAAGTGACATTGTAATTTTTCTGGCAAAATTCCAGCATCGACTTATCGTCTTCAGGGGTTTGTCCTCCAAAATCATTCGTTGGAACTCCTAAAACCACAAAATTTTTCTCTTTATATTTTCTATAAAGTTTCTCAATCCCTTCAAGTTGATGGGTATAACCACATTGTGATGCAATGTTAACAATGAGAACAACATTCCCCTTGAGAACTGACATTTTAAAATCTTCACCCTTAATATCTTTTTCATTGATTTTGTAGATCTCTTGTCCAAAAGCATTTCCTGCTATGGCCACTATAAAAATCATCAACAATTTCATGCTTACACCTCATTTTGTAATCTGATTATGAGGGGTTTTCTTGCCTAAGGCCATCTCTTCAAATACTATCCTGTGACTTAAGGAAACCTGCACAATGAAACTCCAAGAGCTTAAACAAAACCTGGATGAACTACAGTTAGAAATGACCGGGCACACGGTCAGCGCACTTACTCAAGAGCTCAACGATCTGGTAGCTGCTGGTGGAAAAAAATTTCGACCGGGTCTTTTGTTTCTCATGGGAAGAGTTTTTGGATTACCTCATCAGGATCTTGTCACTTATGCCCGGGCAGTGGAACTCACCCATCTGGCCAGCCTGATTCATGATGATGTTATTGATGCTTCTGATAAAAGAAGAAATCACACTACTCTCAATGCCCTACGGAATAATACTACGGCCATCTTGGCCGGTGATTATGTCCTGGCCACTATCATGGGTGAATTGGCCAAGAAAAATAACAACGAGCTTCTGATTGATTTGACGGTTTGCATTCAGGACCTGGCCGATGGTGAATGGCTTCAGTATGACCTTAAGTCAAAGCCTCATGTTCAGTTTGAAGATTTAGAACAGATTTGTATTAAGAAAACCGGAAGTCTTATCCGCTATTGTTGTACTACGCCAGCGAAACTTGCCGGCCATAAAGACATTAAGACCATGGTGACCATGGGTGAAAGAATTGGACTCATCTTTCAGATGGCCGATGATATTGTGGACGGACTGACTTTAAGTGGACGTCCACCTTTTCAGGACATCATTAACGGTCAGCTTAACTATGTTACCTTAAAGCTCATTGAACTTTATCCGGATCTTTATCGTCCGATTTACGCTCTCAAAAATGGGGAAACAAAAGAAATTCCCTGGATCGAGAGTCAGTATCACCATGCCATTAGCGCCGTTCATGAAACGATAAATTTTGAAAAAGATAAATTAGTTTCGATCTTCAGCGATCTTTGCCGTGAAAAAAACCAGGAAGAATTAATTCCAGTGTTTGAATTAAGTTTGAATAAAATTCAGTCTAACTACGCCTCTCTTCTGACTCTTTAATAAAGGGATCTTATGAGTGATAAGCAGATTCAAGAATGGCAGGAGAAAATCAGGTCAAGCTTCGGAGATGAGGCCCGCCTTCTGGAATATTTATTTCAGACCATGGATAATTTCTATTATCGCTATATCGAAACAACAACCGACAAGAATCTCAAAACCATTCCTCTGGCGCCCCATATCTGGGGAGCTAAATCAATTGAGAATTCCATGGTAGATGCCCTTAAGCTTCAAAATCCAGTTGCTAAAAAAGGAATCATCGAACTCGCTAAATCTGTTCCTAAGGCCCAAGGCCCGGGTGTGCAGTACGAGCTTCTTTGCAATATAGATGAACTAACTGTAGATAAAGGCAAGCTTCAGATTGTCTCAATCATTAACTGGGGCTGGCCTGATTTTGGAGACGAAAATCGAACTTTCAAGAAGACAGTGAAATTTGAGTATCATGACCTGGCACAATTCAGAAAAGAGCTGGCACTTAAACTTGAAGAGGCCTGTGAGATTTTTCTCTAGAGATTTTTACGAACGTTTTTCAAATAAACTTTGCGGATAAGCCAGATAACCAGAACCCCTCCAAAAATCGCCAGAACGATTAATTTGAATTCTGCTATTTTGTTCAGAATGATTTCACCGTAAGTAGCGACAAAATAAACTTGAGTGGGTACTGAAATGATCGCGGCCAGACCATCGATCAGCATGAACTTCCACATAGGAATCCCCAAAAGCCCACAACTCATATGGCCAGGAAATCTCAAGCCTGGAGTAAAACGGAAGATGCCACAGGCCCATCCCCCATACTTTTGAAACCAAGAGTTGATTGTATCGAAACCTTTACCGGCAACTTGCTTTTGAAAAAACCTGGTTTTAATGATCTTTCCACCAAAGAATTTTCCAATGAGGTAGACAATCAGATCGCTGAGAAAGACTGCCAAGAAGCAAACCATTGCCAGGGTAAAAATATTCACCCCTTCGGCACCTGCATAGGGAGGTGGGAATTTATCAGGGTTATGGGCCATATAGGCCACAAGACCAGAGGTAACCAGAATAAGTTCTTCGGGTACAGGAAGGCCGAAGGAGCTGGCAAACATGAACAGGGTGATGAATCCATACACATACGATGGCTGATAAGCATATTGAGAGAAGAATGCCATCAATGCTGAATGACTGAATTCAATGTCGAACATGGAGCAATTTTAATGACTCCGGACTTATAAGGGAAGAAAAAAGACCCTTTAAGAGTCCGATAAAAGTTCTCGCGGCCGGGCCCTCACTGCGCGCCAAGACGATGCCAAAATAGTCACTAAACAAAGAACTGTTAAGAGGCCCGCAGGATATAAGATCCGCCCCCAGTCCACACTGAGCGAAAGCTTGAAGACTTCTTTGCCAACCACTTGGGCCATAAGCCAGCCTAAGAATAAACCTAAACTCATGGCAGAAAGAAATAAGGCACCAAACTCATAAAGAAGATTTAATCTAAGCCGGGTGGCAGAAAACCCTAAACTCTTCATCAAGGCCAGGTCATAGTACCGACGATAAACCTGATCATGAGACAGGCCATAAAGAATAACCAGTCCAACTGCCAGAGAAAGCCAGGAGATCACTTCTATTGCCTGACGGGCCTTAATAAAAAGCCCTGAAAGTTTACCAACAAGTTCCTCTACATCAATGAAAGAAATATTAGGGAATTTCTCAACAGAAGATCGCTGGAACATGAGCTTGGTGTCTTTCGGGCCAGAAGGCAAAACGGCCAGGAAAGTTTTTGGAGCAGCTTCAATCATACTGGGCTCGACTGTCACAAAAAAGTTAGGGTAAAAAGTAGTCCACTTCACCTCCCGGATATTGTGAACAATTCCTTCGAACTCGACTCCCTGGATATCAAACGTTAATTTATCACCAATGGAGAGATCCATTCTCTCTGACCAGCGCTTCTCCAGCGAAATAAAAGGTAGTCTGTCATCCGGAGCGCCTCCCGGGGGAAAAGGAAGTCCACTTATAATTTTCTCAGAATCAGTCAAAAAGTTTCGGTAGGTGATATTTAAGCTGTTACTTCGAAAACGTTGATCTTCATCCTCTTCCTTTGATCTGAAATCATAAGAGCGCTTTTTCTTAACATATTTTTTGTCATTCACTTTTTCCAGTCGGGCACGAATCATCGGAGTGACGTAGGCCAGTGGGGCCCCGATTTCTTTCGCGTGCTGAGTAAGTGGTTCCATCTGTTCTTCCTGAATATCAAAAATAAACAAGGAGGGTTTCTTGGGATCAAGTGCGAATTCCTTAAGAATCATCCGATCAAGCTGCAGAATAAGAGAGATCAGTGTCGCTCCCATGGCGAGGGATAAAAAGCTTAATGTAAGTTTATGACCTGAACGAGTTAGACCTCGGAGAGCAATTCCATTTTCAATTGTTGGAAGTAACAGGCCCTTTCCACTAATCATTTTCCTGAGAAGAAGTTGTCCCCCTCTCACCACCAGTGTTGAAAGCAAAAAGACCAGCAATAAAGATCCAAAGAACAGGTTTCCTGTCCGGAATGAATGACTGAGATAACATGAAAAAAGCCAGAGAGAGAAGATGAAAGGCAGAAAATCCCAGAATCGAAAACGCCCCATGGATAACTTGGAAGCTTTTAACTGAAGACCCATCGGGGTACGCATCAAGCCTAAAAGAAGTGGAACCAGAATAAATAGGGATAACCCAAATAAGAAGGGAATCTCAGTTAAGGCCGATAGAATATGAACTTCGCCATTTAATTCAATCCCCAGATTATTAGAAAGTAAGGGTGCCAGGATTTTGTATAAAGGGACAATGAGTGCCAGTTCGGTCAGCATTACCACAAAGAAAATAAAACTAAATTGGGCAATGATCCCAGTGACAATTTCTCTTTTAGTCAGACCATGGAGGTTTAAAAGACAGAGATCTTTAAGTCTTGCCAGGAGATGAGATTGATAAAGATAAAAAACTCCAACGAGTGACAAGATCAGGCCAATCAAAGCGGAGAGGGCCATAAAGTTAGTGAGCGTATTAATCACCCGACCTGTTTGTTCTGAGCTGTCTTCAGGCAGCGTAATCTTGACTGCCGAGTCTTTAATCTCACGATAAATGGAGCTTTTAATGTTTTGAATTTTATCCTGAGTATAGTCTTTCAATTTATAATGATGAGCAAAACTACCGGTGGCACCGGGTTTAATCAGGCCTGTTTGAAGTAATTTTGAAAGAGGCAGATAAATCCGGGGAGCAAGGGAGAAGCCTCGAAGCCCCATGGAAGAATCATCCTCCACCACTCCTTTGACTTTCATTACCAGCTCACCTATTTGCAGATCGTCGTTTTCTTTAACCTGCCATAAATCGGCCAGATCTTTTGATACGTAAAGATTCTCATTTTCAAACTTATCCGATCTTAACGTCATCTTGCCGTAGAAAGGAAACTGCTCTTCAGTGGCCCTGATTTCAACTAAGCGAGTGGCCTTTTCTCTTAGGTGGGTAATCATGGAATAGATATCAATGATTTTATAATGCTGATGCGGATAGGGAGCGAAAATTCGAGCAAGTGCTTCCTGTTCTGCTGGAAATAATTCCCGGCGGGCCGAGACTGCGATATCTGAAGTTAAAAGCTCATTAGCATTATTCTTAAGTTTTTCCTGAACCTGGCCGGTTACAATGCTGATTCCCACCAGTCCCATTGTTCCAAGGAGAAGTGTGAATGCGAGCAGCAAAAAGAAAAACGGGAACTTCTTCATTTCCTTAACGAAGAAGAACTTAAATTTCACAGAAGGCTCCCGTGCTCAAGATGAATGATACGTGAACATTTTTTCGCAAGATCCTGATCATGAGTGACCAGCACCAAAGTTGTACCGGTATCGGCTACCATTTTAAACAGAAGTTCCATTACCCTGTCTCCAGTGTCTTCATCCAGATTCCCACTGGGTTCATCTGCAAAAAGAATGGCAGGTTTAATGGCAACGGCCCGGGCAATCGCCACCCGCTGACTCTCACCTCCACTTAGTTCAGAGGGTAAGTGATGAGAGCGGTGACTTAGTCCAACACTCTCCAGAAGATTTCGGGCCGTTTCAATTGCCCCTTCACGCTTGAGAAGTTCAAGTGGAAGCAGGACGTTTTCTAAAGCTGTCAGGGTTGATACCAAATGGAACTGTTGAAAAACAATTCCCATATGGTGTGCCCGAAAGTGCGTTAACTCTCTTTCACTCATTGAAGAAATCTTATGTCCCTGTACAAAAATCTCACCGGTATCTGCTTTGTCTAATCCTGCGAGTAATGAAAGTAAGGTTGATTTTCCTGAACCGGATTTTCCAATGAGAGCAAGTGTCTCACCTTTTATAATTTCCAGGTTGATCCCTTTTAAAACTTCAACTTTTGCTTCACCCTGGCCGTAACTTTTACGGAGGTTCATTACCTTCATCATAATTCTGGTTCCAATACTTTTAAGATGGTCTTGGCCATAATTTCATGGCCTTTGGGATTAGGATGAATGCCATCCGGTAGATTGAATTCCGGCTTACCACCTACTCCTTCTAGAATAAAAGGGATAAGTTTAATGGAATATTTTTTAGCGATCTTAGGAAAAATATTTTCAAATTGAGTCCGGTAGGGCTCCCCCATATTAGTAGGCATTTTCATACCTGCCAGAATGACAGTAATTCCTCTATGTTGGGCCTTTTCAATAACATTTGAAAGATTTTTTTCGGTCTCAGTGACTTTCATTCCTCGAAGACCATCATTAGCACCTAGGGCGAGAACTAAGAAGTCCGGTTTCGCCTTAAGGTACCAATCCATTCTCTTCATTCCCGAGGCAGAAGTAGCACCGCTGACTCCTCCATTAATGACCTTGATTTTTTTATGTTCTTTTTTGAGTTCTTTTTCAATTAATGCGGGAAAAGCTTCTTCTTTGGATAATTGATATCCCTCAGTCAGTGAGTCTCCTAAAAAAAGAATTGTCTGACCCATTACTGAGGTCGATATGAGGAGCAAAAAAATGAAGAAGAGTTTCATACTAATCCTTAAAATATTTCTGATATCGTCCCGGTCTAATGGCAAAGACAGACCAAAGAAACGGCTTAATCAGTACAGTTAACCAGCCAGCCGAACATTTGTATTCTATGTCATCAACAATTTGCGATTTAGTTGCTGAAATTTTATCGACTCGATGATGGTGTCTCCAATACACAAGGGGTTTAGGCAGGACTTTACCTTCATCAATAAAACTCCAGCCAGCAGAATTCGTCTCTTCGAAAGTGATCAAACTTACCCATTGTTGTTTGAGGATCCATATACCTAGATCAATATGAATTTCATTACCTTTGCTAGTACCATCAAAGCGTTTTAATTCAAAGGGAATCAGCTTAGGCGAAAGATAGACAAAAAGATCACGATTAAATCTCTCCTGCACTTTATCAAAAGAGAGATCTATCGTTGTTTTAAACAGGAGTTTCATTTAGCTTTTTTCAACTCTTCAACATCCTTCTTCAAAACCTGAATCTCGGCCCTTAAAGTTGCAATCACCTGGTGTAAGCTATTTGTTTCTTTCACTAAGCTATCAATTCTTTCGCGCTGGTTATTGCCATCAAATGAATCGTTTTTGTAATACTTTTGATCTTCTGCGCTAAGATAGCCGCTTTTAATCTGAGCTTGGGATTGAAAAGAAATTAACATTAAAACAATTAAAAGTTTCATAGTGATTCTCCGGAAGTATCTTATTCTATCTTTTTTTAATCAGACGTCACCCCAACTACTCTATCGACATTTTTGGTCAGGAATTGTTTAATCAAGAACATGAAAATTAGTATCATTGGTTTGGGTTGGTATGGTGAAGCGCTGGCCCGGGCCCTGCTTCTAAATGGCCATCAAGTTATGGGAACTACCAGAACAGAGGCCAAAAAGACGGTATTGCAAGATCTGGGTATAGAGACCCACCTTTTATCCTTTCCCCACCCTCCCTCAGAGGCCCTTTTAAATTCCGATGTAATCATTCTCAATATTCCTCCTTTTGAAGGCGAACTGGAGTGGTTTATGAAGTGGAACTGGAGTCCTGAAAGCTGGGTCATCTTCATTAGCTCCACTGCTCTCTATCCTAAAGCTGAAAGTAAAAACGCTCTTCTTTTGATGGAACAAGAAGAATGGGTCAAAAAAAGTTTTGCTAATTGGAGTATACTTCGTTTCGGAGGACTCATCGGTGGAGGACGCCATCCTGGTAAGTCTCTGAGTGGAAGAAAAGATCTTCCAGGTCGATTATGGCCCGTAAATCTTATCCACCAAAAGGATGCTATCGGTTTCACTCTCACAGTCCTAACTAAGAGATTGCAGAACAAGACCTTTTTAGTGGTATCAAATGAGCACCCTTTGCGGGAAGAATTCTATAGAGATTATTGTTCAGGAAAAGGCCTGCCTTTACCGGAATTTGATCAAGAAGACAGGAGCTTAGGAAAAATCGTTCCCAGTCATGAAATGGGCCAATTTTATTCTTCATTTCACCCTTTAACAGACGAGTAGTCAGGTCAACTACCTACAAAGGGAAGAAAAAACTCATTCTTAATTTTTCTTGAGTAGTTTATAATCACAAAGTGAAGAATTTCCAAATTACTATTTATGGTTCTACTCAGGCCGAAATCCATCCCGACATCAAAAGGATAGCGGAATCCATTGATTATCAAACTTATGATATCGAACAGATGTTAGAACCCCTACCTAGAACTCCCGATGTCATTCTTTGTTATCCACCGAATGACGAAATCTCCAGTCTGGAACTGGCGCAAACTCTTCGTAGTGTCTATCCTGAAACTCCCCTCTTCTTTATAGCTCAGGATAAAAAAACTTTTGATAAAAAACGCCTGATTAAAAATGGTTTCACCCAGGCCTTCCTATTACCCTGGGAGAAATCTGATCTCGTGCGGGCCATGAACAATGAAGCCATCTGTTCAATGTTGCCAGAGCTTCGGGATTATAAAGCGATTAAAGTTGCTGACCTTCAGCCTGGTGTAGTCCTGGACTTTGCTCTAAAAGTTTATCTTCCTCGAAGCAATAAACTGCTGCATTTTTCTCATGAAGGTGATCCCATCAGCGATGAGAAGTTTGAGAAGCTTAAAGAGAGTAATCTCAACACATTGTTTGTAAAAAAAGATGAAGTGGAAAAATTCCGTGCCTATACGGCCAAAGTTCTGAAAGACCTTATGAAGCCAGGAGCACTTTCTGAAACGGACAAACAAGATAAGCTTGAAACTTGTGTGCGGGATCTGATTTCAGATATGTTCATTGAAGATAATAAAGAGAACACCTTCTCAGCTTCTCAATCACTATTGTCTGAAGTTAAAGAGATCATTGAAATTTTGGTGGAAGATTCCAATAAGGATATTTCCGGCAAAGTCAGTAATCTCATCAACCAGGAACAAAATTTTTATCTTCATCTCTCAAATGTTTCTACCTATGCCGGACTTTTTGCCATGGTATTGGGACTTCCCAACGCTCCTGAAGTGGCATTGGCCGGACTTCTTCACGATATTGGGAAGATAAACCTTCCTCCTGAAATTGCTGATATACCGGAAGCAGAACTCAATCCAACCGCTAAAGAAGCTTTTAAGAAGCATCCTGAATTCTCGATTGATATTATTAAGCTCAGACGGATCATGCTTCCGGATGCTGCCATTAAGGCGATCCTTCAACATCATGAAGCGGTTAATGGTACCGGTTATCCTAAAGGTCTCTCAGGTCCAAAAATCTGTAAAGAGGCCCGGGTGCTGGCCATCGCCAATGCTTTTGACAATTTAACCAGCATTCATCCTGGTAAATATGCTCTGACTCCTCGTCAGGCATTACTTCACCTATTGGATGAAAATATGACTAAATCCATGGAATTGGATCTAGATATGTTAAAAAAATTAAAAGATCTTTTTATTAAATAAAAATTTACCTAGAGCTTCTTGAACAGCTCAAGAATTTCTTTCTCAGGCAGAAGTGTGCCATCGAGACCCTTCTCTACCAGAAATTCCGGATTATACATCTTAGAAATAGCGCGCTCTCCTCCATCACAAAGGAAAGTACAGATTCTCTGACCTGGTCCAAATTTAAGGGCGGTACTGAATGCACCAGCAAGATTAAGCATTGAGCTCATCCCCATAACCAAACCTTCTTTTTCACGCAAGTACATGGCAAGAGAAGTCAGCATCTGATCATTGATGGTGTAACAATTATCCTGCTTGATATGGCGGAAGTTATCCACCATGCGTGTGATCCCCACACCTTCAGTCATGGTATAAGAACCATCGGAATCAAAATTTCCTTTATTGAAGAAATTGGCAATTCCCGACCCAGAAGGATCTGGCATGATGATCTTAATATTGTGATTTTTTTCTTTCATGTATTTAGAAACACCAGCGGCAGTCCCACCTGACCCCGCGGCCACGACTACAGCGTCAAGTCTGCCATCCATCTGCTCATACATCTCAGGGGCCGTAGATTGATAATGGGAAAGGTAGTTATCCGGATTATCAAATTGGTTGGCCCACCAGTAATCAGGAGAACTTTGACCAATTTTTTTACCGACTTTAAAGAAGTGTCTTTCATCAGAATAGGCAACGGCTTCTGTTTCAACCACTTCAGCGCCGTAAAGTTTTAAGATTTTATGTTTCTCAATGGCCATGCCTTTAGGCATAACGACAATCACTTTGTGACCTAAGGCCTGTCCGACCATGGCCAGACCAATACCGGTGTTACCCGCAGTACCTTCCACAATTGTCATGCCGGGTTTGAGGGCACCTTTGGCAATCGCTTCCACCACCATATTAAGCGCCGGGCGATCCTTGATCGTTCCACCGGGATTTAAATTTTCGCACTTCATATAGATCTCACTACCTGTGAGAGCGCTTAAGCTCTGCACTTTCATCACTGGAGTGTTCCCGATGACTTGTAAAAGACCAGTTGATTTAAGTTTAGTGCGAAGATCCATTGAAATATCCCTGCGTGTTAATGTAGTTTGTTTGTGTCCCCTTTATACTGCAAAAGGCCCCATATGTCTTCAAAACTTGCCCAGTTTTTACACCGAGAGCGTCTTCAGAGCGCTACAGTGGTTATGAATGTTCCAGAAGTTAGGCAATCTGTGGATGAATTAGTTTGCTTACTATTCCCACAAAGAGGTTGTTTAGGGGCCATGGGAATTGAGAATACCGAAGCGGCAGTTGCAGAATTAAAGCGGCGATTTATTCATTATTTTGATTCTGTGGCCGTTTTACAGCAAGAAAACGCAGGAAAGTCCTCTGAAATTCTGGAGACCTTTTTCTCCCAAATACCTCAGCTGGCAGAAATTCTGGATTCTGATGCTCAAGCGGCCTTGCAGGGTGATCCTGCGGCCTACAGTCTGGAAGAAGTCATTGTGACCTATCCGGGCTTTTATGCGGTTTGCATTCACCGCCTCGCCCATGCCCTTCATTTGCTTAAGGTCCCTCTTATTCCTCGCTTAATGAGTGAATACGCTCATGAAAAAACTGGAATTGATATTCATCCCGGAGCGCAAATTCAAGAAAGCTTCTTTCTGGATCATGGAACCGGTGTGGTCATTGGTGAGACCGCTAATATCGGTAAGAATGTAAAAATCTATCAGGGTGTGACTCTGGGAGCACTCTCAGTGAAAAAGAAACTTCAGTCTAAAAAAAGGCATCCCACGATTGAAGATGATGTGGTCATTTACGCCAACTCAACAATTCTCGGTGGTGAGACTGTCATCGGTAAAGGCTCCATCATTGGTGGTAACACCTGGATCATTGAAAGTGTGGCCCCGGGAAGTGTCATCACTATCACAGGACATTAAATGGAAATTGATAATAAAAAAATTGCCAAGTGGATTGAAGAGAAGAAACCCTTTCACTTCTTAGATGTTCGCCGGGATGATGAACGGGAAAAGGTCAATTTGGGTGGTATCCACATTCCTCTGCATGAACTGGAAAACCGCTATCAGGAGCTTCCTCACGATAAGTTGCCTCTGATTGTTTATTGCCATCATGGCGTCAGAAGCCTCTACGCAACTCAATTCCTCAAGTTCCATGGCCATGACGCTCTATCTTTAAGGGGTGGAATAGATGCCTGGTCACTTGAGATTGACCCAAACGTTGCCCGCTATTAAACTAGGAACAGGAGAATATTATGGGAAATTTTTTGAATAAGACTCTTGGGACAATTTTGGTTGGAACGGCCATCGTTCTTGCCGTAGCATTCGCGGTGGCCCTTCCGTTTAATCTATTTATGTAATTAGAAAAGATCATCCGCCTTCTCAAGAAGCTTTTCCGCTTTCTTCTTTTCAAGTAGATTCTCTGGAACGATTTCCTGTGGACCATTTGGTGCAATTAAAACTTCGCTCAGCTGCTTTTTGAATTCTTTTTTATCTTCTTTTTTCACCAGATAAAGTTCAGCGTAGAGAACCTTAGTTCCCAGGTATTCCGGCGCCACTGACATGGCCTCCTGGAATTTCTTTTTACTCTTCTTCATGTCCCCTCCGGCAATGGAAGGAGCTACTGCATAGAAGCCACCCCAGTAACGTGGAACTGCTCCATAATAAAAATCAGGCTTGAGCTTTTCCACCTGTTTAATCATGGCAAGGATCACTCCCTTATATTTTAAAGAAGACATGATTCCGTTCAAGCGGGCCCACTTGCCTAAAGAAGCCGCTGTCCAAAAAAGAACAGGAACTTCCCTAACAGTTAGCTTTTCAATCGCCTCTTCAATCTCTTTATCGGCGAGCTTCTTATAATCAGGATTAAGGGCCATACCCATTTCACCAAAGGTGCGGGCCTTTTCAAAATTTCTTTTTTTAAGGTCCTCATTGGTGAGGTGAAGTTCGGCCAGAGTAAAATAACCCCGAGTTAAATAGGTCAGGACTTCCAGATTGTTTGGTTCGGCTGAAAGCACATGTTCAAATTTTGAAAGAGACTCTTCCAGGCTCTGTTGATCATCTCGTTTTTGCCACAGACGAGTCGCCTCGGCCTTCATGACCTTGGCCTCGGCCGGATTAAAATCTTTTTGGGCCAGAGCATTTGAGAAGTTTAACAGAAGGCTAAAAGTGAGAAACATCTTAAGCATAATCATCCTTTGAAAGACTTAATGCTTAATAGATTACCTGTTACCGAAGCGCGCGGAAAGACTAAGTGTGTATTGAGCATCGTACTTATTTTCTGCGTTCCGGATCATGGTCGCGCCGGCATTGATGGCGAGATTTGAATGAAAAGCTACTTGTATCCCCGCTCCTGCATACGGATCAACCCGCAGAGGATTATCCTTGGTTTCTGAAACTCCAGCAGTTGTGATAGTGGTCTCTCCCTGACTGGCCCGTCCTCCGGCACGAAAATAAGCACCCACAAATTTATGAACCGGAAAAGTGGTTCGAAGACCCAAGCTTGCACGCTCAACGGTATCTTCCACTTCCTGGTCCTGGGACGGATAATCTTTGCGAGATTTGGCGGTGGTGTATTCAGCTTCTCCGGATAAAAGTGTTGTTCCATAAAGAAGACGTGCTCCGTAGGTGGCACTGGTGACATAACGGGCCGGCTCCGGATATCTGACTAATCTTGTCTCGACTCCGTACAAGGGTTCAAAAGTAAACTTAGCTTCCCCAGCGGCCAAGGCCTCATGAGCAAAGACTAGAGTAATAACAGGAATGAAGAATTGTTTGATCGCTTTCATAGCTATATTCTATTAGTCGTATGGATAATTTAAAAGTCATGGTCTTAAATGCCCAGGATCTCTTTCTCTTCATGGATAAACATAATCATGAGGCCGTGCCTGTGACTGAACTCACGGAAATCAAGTGGCAGCTCATGAGTTCATCCCTCTTCTCAAATAAATCTAAAGAAAAGTGTCAGATACTCGCAAACACCATTCAGGATGCCCAGGCCGATATTGTGATGATGACTGAAGTGGGAGGCCCTGAATCCCTTGCAAATTTTGCCAAATACGTTTTAAACGATGAGTACCTCTCTTTCTCACTACCATCAAATTCTGACCGTGGAATTGACTTAGGCTACCTTGTGAAAAAAACTCTTCCTTATGAGATTGATATTCATTCCCATATAAATTTTCCGCTTCCTTATCCCGCCAAGCGATTTTCCCGGGATGTGCTTCGTCTGGATCTCAAAGAAAATGGTGAAATGAAAATGATCCTGCTTTTGGTTCACATCAAATCGAAACTGGACTTAAAGCGCGCCGACTTCGAAGGCCGCACCCGCCGGGTTCTGGAAGTGAAGGGTCTGGTTCATATTTATCAGGATCTGAGCGCCCAATTCCCCCACACCCCCATTTTAATTGGCGGGGACATGAACGGGCATGCTGGCGAAAAAGACACCGAGGAAGAATTTAAGCCGATTTATGAATTGACCAATCTGAAGGACATAGCCTTCCTGGCCCGAATCCCGGAAGAAGACCGTTTCAGCTATATTTACTTCAACCGGGGCGGGAACCGTTTCGTGCAACAAATCGATTACCTCTTTATTTCCGAGGACTTCGCTCACCTTCTGGACCCCACCGAGTGCTATTTCCCTCGGTATAAGAACCTGTTGGGCTCTCCTTTACCCGTGCCTAAACGCATGGAACAAAAGAACATTCTCCCGTCCGACCATTACCCATTTCTGGCAACCTTAAGGATTTAGGAATTCTTAAACACAGCATAAAACGAAAATCTGGCCTTTTTAAGGTGTTATGCTATTTTTACCGAACAGAAAACAACGACTTCATTTACAGCGAGGATGCATGGCCCACGAGAAAAGAGACCCAAAAGACAAAATTCGTATTGATATCACTGATGGTTTTGCCGTCGAACGCGCCCTCAAAAAATTCAAACGACTTTGTGATGCTTATGGGATCGTGAAAGAATACCGCGCTCGCGAGTATTACCAAAAGCCATCAATCAAGCGCGTAGAAAAAATGGAAGCCGCTGAAAAACGTAGAAAGAAAACCAACGCTAAAGCTGGCGGACGTACTTCTAAAAAAATCTAAATGTTCTTAAGGCCCCGGTTTCGACCGGGGCTTTTTTTTTGCGGTTCCGACGTTGAAAGCAACAGCGTGTTATTCCCTTTTGGAAAAAAGGGCTCTCCTTCTCCAAAAATCATTCAAAGCGTATTAATCATCATGCTAGAGAAGCCGCATGAATTTAAAATACCTCACCGACAAAACATTATTACAAGACACAAAACTCCTGGCCCAGCAATATCGAACGATCACTGCAAGTTTCCTACTCCATATTAAAGAAATTGAACAACGCAAGCTTTACACCGAGCTTGGTTACACTTCACTATTCACTTATATCGTTCAAGAACTTGGTTTTTCTGAATCATCTGCTTCCAGAAGAATCACTGCGATGAAAATGGTCAAAGAAATACCTGAATTAGAAAAAAAAATAGAGACTGGCGAACTCACTCTTTCGAACTTGGGGAAGGCGGCCAATGTTTTTAAACAAGAGAACATCACTGATGTGAAATTCAAGAAGGAAGTCTTAGCAACCATTGAAAACACCTCAACTCGCACTTGTGAGAAAACACTCAACGAGATCATAGGACCTTCATCTTTGCCTATCTCGGCCCCTCCGAAAACTTATCCTCTTCATCTGTCTCTTTCTGAAGAAAACTTCAACAAGTATGAACAAATCAGAGAACTCCTGACCCACAAAAAAAGAAACAAAGAAGAAATCTTTAGTATCATATTTGATTCAACCATTGAAAAACTCATGTCCAAGAAATTTAAAACCCATTCCAAAAAGATAACCGTCTCCACCAACCCTCGCTACATAACTGCCAGCATCAAAAAAGCCGTCTATCTCAGAGATCAAGTTTGCCAAAAATGCGGCTCAAAGAATGCTCTGGAATTCGATCATATAAAACCGTTTGCTTTGGGAGGTAAATCAACTGAGGAGAATCTTCGGATCCTTTGCAGGAATTGTAACCAGAGACAAAAAATCACTTCGCGGCTATAAAAAAAAGACCCCCAAGCATCCATACCCAGGGGTCTTTTTTAGTTCATCCTTAAACTTCTGATTACTATCTCATTCTTAAGACAGCTCTTTTCGAGTGAAGTTTGTAGATCATGCGATCAAGTTTAGCTTTCTGCGATTTTGATCCTGAGTGAGAACGGTAATCAAGTTTAACAGCGTCATGCACTTCTTCGGCCTGAAGAGCGAAAGTGCTCGCTTGTGATGGCATAAGTTTTCCAAGATTCACAACTCTTGAGAGGTCAGCTACGACAGCGATACCGTTTTTGCCAGGAGCACCTGTGAAGATACCGGCAGTAGCAGTGATGTCACCTTGGTTAACGATTGGGAAAAAGTTAAGACCCGGAAGTGATTGACCAAGACTATCAAAGGCACTGATAGGAACTGCGACACCGATAGCGGTAACATTTTCAGAGAGAGTTAAATATATACGGGCACCATTACCAACACTCACCGCGATGGTTTGGTTGTTGGCGATGAGTGGGATCATGTTTCCATTAGGAAGAACTGCTTGAGTGGTTTGAACATCGGTCATTTCAGAGATATTCACCGAGATTTTTAATTGGTTCACACCAGCAAGACCTGAGATGAGTTCAAGTTGGCCGACGGGAGTCTGGCCGCGTGGGTGAAGAATCGGAACCGAGATCGATGCAAAGCTCATCGCACCGAGGTTGATGTCAGAAGTAAATGACATCCAGACATCGTCATTGATGGTCTGAGTTTCAACTTTAATACCGTTTAAGACGTTGGAAGTACCTGAGGATCCGCAAGAAATGGCAAAGAGAGACAGCATCACGATAGTGATTGTGCGAGAAAGGAAATTTTTCATGAGTCTACCCAAACGAGACTTAGTCTCTTAGATGATAACAACCCGGCTCTTCAACAAACGTCCAACTTGAAATATACGTGCAACCGCAGGATTAATATCGGAATAATTCGATGCGTTATTCTAGCCAGACTTTAAATTATTTGCAAGAAAAATGTTGAGTGGACAGATCGGCTTTTGTCGAGGCATTCTCCTAAGCCTATGAAAGAGTTAAACTTTTACTTCGATTTTTTATCTCCATTTTCTTATTTTGCCTGGCTCAAACTGAAGCCGCTCGCCCAAGAATTAAATCTCAAAGTTAATTTTAAACCGGTGGCCCTCGGTCCAATTTTAAATCACTGGCAGATTAAGGGTCCAGGTGAGGTGACACCTAAAAGAGAATTTTTGTTAAAGCAGTGTCTGCGCTACGCTGCCGCTCAGAATGTGGAATTTACCACTCCGAAAACTCATCCCTTTAATTCACTTTATGCTCTTCGCCTGGCACTTAAAAATGTCGCAGGAGAAAACCAGGAACGAGTGATTGAAACTCTGTGGAAGGCCGGATGGCAGCAGAGGGTAGATATGGGAGAACCGGATGAACTCTTACAGGCCTTAAGAGAGAATGATCTTCCGGCAGATGAGCTTTATGAAAAAAGTTTCACTAAAGATGCCAAAGTGGAACTTAAAAGTAATATTCAAGAGGCCATCACCAAAGGCGCCTTTGGGGTTCCGACTTTTGTGGTGGATGATGAGCTTTTCTGGGGACAAGATTCTCTGAATGACTTAAAAAACTATGTACAAGGAAACGATAAGCTCGACCGGATTAAGCTTGAAATTCTTCTGGCAAATACTCCTCGGGCAGCGGCACAATCATTATGAAAACACTATTAATCACCCTACTCTTTTCACTTAATGCTCTCGCCATTGAACTCACTTTCACTGGTCCTTGCTCAGAAGAATTCATCATGCGCACACAGGTGGAAGAAGAGTATGAGAACATCGGTGAACTTACTGCTTCGACTCTCACAAAATTTGGAATACCTTTTTTAGGCTCGGCCGAAGGCATCGCTTCCGTCTTCGGAACACCAGTGGGTAATGCTGCGATGGAAATCATCTCACCTACAGAAATGAGGGCCTATGGCTGGTGCTTCGCTGTTGATGGAGTCGCTCCAGATCTTTATTCCCATGAAGTGGTCATCACTCATGAAACCAAAAAAATCACCTGGACCTTTGGCTTTGCTCACTTCAAAGATGGCCAGTGGATCACCCAGTGCACTCCTGCCTATAAAATTAAACCGGCCAGCATGTGTGAAGATCCGACTACAGAGGTCAGTCTCTAACCTTTACCTTTTCATAAGCCGATAAATGCTTTAAAGGTAGAAGTATGTCCAAGTCCAGTAAGATTGATCTACTGACAGATCACCTCATCAAAATTATTTCTGAAACCAATGGAATATCGCTCGCAGATACGCTGGAGCTGGCGGTTATGGGAGAGTCCAAGGATGATCATCCTTTGGTAAAAAAATCTCTTCAGGAATTCAGACGGCTAATTAATGATTTTCAATCCAATGAAATTGAAATCAAAACATTGCTCACTCATCCAGTGGCCACGGCGCTGTTTAATTTTTTCAAGAGCTTTCCTAAGCCTTATATTGAGGAACACATTCATCTAACCGGCTCTCTTTCAGCTGAATTTATTCATCCGCATTTGATGAAACTCCTAAAAGGCCCCAAGAAAGAAGTCTACTATGACATCATCAATAAGGTTTATGGTGAGGGTACGGCCGAAAATATTGAGACAGTGGATGACGTTGATCGACTGGTAAGATTGAAAGAAGATGAATTTTTTGACCGATATTTAAAAATTCTTCTACTTCCTAAACTTATTCTCACAACGAAAGAAATGCATGAAGAGGCGGCCTACCACATGGCCTCCGAACTTTATCATAAATTCAATGTAGGTATGATTCGTTTGAAATTTACTCTTTCACGTGCCAATCAAAGTGCTGATGAACAGATTCCAGGGCTTGAAAATTTAACGGAAGAAGACGTTGTTCTTGGCCTGTACAACGGCTACATGAAATTTAAAAAAGAACATCCTGAATTTGAATTCGTACTCTCCCCTTGTTTTAGAAAAGAGGCGAACTTCTTTGATGCCGCTAACTTCCCTACCAAGAAAGATCATTTTCTACATCAGGTAGATGTGATTTTGGATCTTCTGGACAAACATCCTTTCCTCATTCCCCACCTCTCTGAAGTGGATACGGTTGGTTCTGAAAGAGATCTTTACCGTAAGGGCCACTTTGCGGAAATGCAGCAAGGGTTTAGAAAACTACATTTCAAAGGTTTTAAAATCCGCTCCCACCACGGTGAAACCTGGCATACATTAAAAAAGGGTGTTCAGGCAGTTGATAACGCTCTCAATATCTGGCACATCGACACACTTGAGCATGGCCTGTCTCTTGGGATCAATCCCAATTTTTACTTCCATTCACTTTACCGAAGGCTTGTGATCGATAATGAGCGCGGTGGTAAGATCAAAGAAAATTCCAGTGACTGGAAAGAGCTCATGGATATGGACTGGAGAGAATACACCGGCATTCGTGAAAAACTTTTTAATGGCATCTTGCTTGATGAAAAAGAAAAACGCGAATTTGTAAAAGTAAAATTTCATACGGCCCGTGAAGTGGAACATTATCAACATGATGTTTTAAACCGCATGATCAATAAGGGTGTGAGTTTAATTGCTCTGCCATCATCAAACAATAAACTCACCGATAGTTTTGAAGATTACAAAGACCACCCCTTTTCATGGTGGGAAAAGAAAGGCCTTAAATTAGGGGTTGGTACAGATAATTACGTAACCTTAAATACCAACTATATACAGGAACTTCTGATTCTTCTTTTCACAGATGCTGAGAACTTAAAAATCACAAAACTTCTCATGGTCGCCACAGGTGAGACAAGACGTCCTTATCTATCTCAGCTGTTATGGAAGATGCGGGGATAAATTACTCTTCCCCGCTCGATTCATTTAAAAGCATTTTTATTTCTGCCTCAAGCTTTGAAGCCTGGACTACTTCAGGTGCCCAGGCAGGCACAATTTGAAGTTCAACCTTGCCCCAAATATTTTTGGGAATAACGGAAAACTTCGTTAAAGCAGATCCATACTTCCTGCTGAAGAAACTTCCCCATAATCCTTTGATGGCCATTGGGATCACCGGCACCGGATTTCGCTTAATAATTCTCTCAATCCCAGGCCTGAAGCTATTAGTTTTCCCATCCCGAGTAATCTGCCCTTCCGGAAAGATACAAACCATTTCATTATCTTCCAAAGTTGCCGCGATGGCATCGAAGGCCTGATCTAACAATTCCGGATCTTCTTTCTGGCCAGCAATGGGAATGACCTTGGCCCCTCTTAAAAGAAAAGCGAACAAAGGATTTTTCATAAAGGAGTAATGCATGACAAAACGAACAGGTCTTTTGACTGAAGCCGAAACCACCAGCCAATCGATGAAACTGACATGATTAGCAATCAAAACAGCAGGTCCCTCATTAGGAATATTCTCAAGACCGGTAATTTTCAGGCGATAAATGATTCTTCCCAAAATCACGCAAATAAAACGCCACAAAAATTCTGGGATAACAGTATAGATATAAATAGAAACAAGGGTATTAAGGACAAAAAGCACCANNGCATTTAAAATATTATTAGAGGCAATAACTCGTGAGCGCTCGTGCCGGTCCGAGCGCATTTGAATAAAGGTATAAAGAGGCACAATGAAAAAGCCACTCATGATAGAGAGTCCTAAAAGATCAGCGACTATCCAGTAAGTGCCAGCTTGCTGCAAGAAGCCCATCACATTCAATACTTCGGACGACTCATAAGGAGTACCAATATAGAAGAGATGCAAGACAAATAAAGACATACCAATTGAACCAAAAGGCACCAGCCCCAGCTCCACCCTCTCATGAGAGCATTTCTCACAAACAACTGAGCCTATCGCCACTCCAATACTAAAGAGTGCCAGAAAAAGAGTAACGACACTCTCATCCCCGTTAAGAGTATTTTTCACATAAATGGGAAAGATCGAAAGTAA
This sequence comes from Bacteriovoracaceae bacterium UBA4096, assembly GCA_002381945.1. GTDB lineage: Bacteria > Bdellovibrionota > Bacteriovoracia > Bacteriovoracales > Bacteriovoracaceae > Peredibacter. The sequence goes on along the minus strand of DFXY01000027.1, from coordinate 34,607 downwards.
GATGGCACCAAAAAACCAGAACCAGGAAATTCCCAAGATAGAGATGAAGACACTTCTGGTCTTACGACTTATTTGGACGATCTCCATAGTTGAACGGATGAGATTAAAATCAATTTTAAGCTCCGGACCAACCGCCTTTAACTTTTGTAATTTTAAACTGCACAGTAGGCCCACAACAGAAGTCATGATGATAGCGATAGAAATATAAAGAGGACCACTATTCAAGCTAATCAGAATGCCACCAATAATTGTCCCAATCAAAATTGCCAGGAAGGTCCCCATCTCAACTAAGGCATTACCTTTAACTATGTGGTTCTCATCCAATAACTCCGGCAGCACACTGTATTTAGCAGGCCCAAAGATAGTGGACTGCAATCCCATAAGAAATAGCGAGACAAACAATATGAGAACTGACTCTGTCATGTAACCAACTGCCCCCAGAGACATGATCACCACCTCCAAGGCCTTGGTAAAAATAATCATTTTATTTTTTGGGAGCTTATCTGCTAATTGGCCTGAAATTGAAGAGAAGAGAAAGAATGGCAATATAAAAATCCCACCGCATACGGCGACCATCTGATCCACACCTAGGCCTAAAAGAGAGTAGGCCTTATAGGTGATAAGAATAACCATGGCATTCTTAAACATATTGTCATTCAAGGCCCCCCAAAACTGGGTCCAGAAGATGGGCCAGAACTTTCGCGAGAAGAAAAATGATTTTGAGTTCATAAAAAGTCCTTTTGTCTATCTTACAGGAATTCTGAAAATCCTAATCAAGATCATTCATAAGATTTTTGTATTTTGCCCCTACCAATGCTCCATAGCGCTCAAAGAATAAATCCAGAGCAAAGAGAGACAAACCAATTGCCCCAAAGATCATCCATACATTTGTTTCCGGAAAATTTATGATTCTTATTAAATGAAATAGTATAAGTACCCCTACCAGTCCTGCTCCATTTAAAACTCCTGCTCTTTTCTTAAGATAGATTGAGAGTGTTAAAAGGCAAATTGGAACAATAAAACTTAGCATACCAGGAATGAAGGTTTCATCTTCAGTAAGAAAAGAAGTGGTGATTTTCCACCAGCATAAAAAGGCAATGAATCCAATTCCGATTCTTACCGTTTCCTTAAAAAACATAATTGTGAAAATAAGAAGAGTGGCAGTAAAGATAAAACTTAAGGTGGCATCATTGATATTAAGGCTCACCATGAATCTTTTAGAAGCAAGAAGCATGAAGAGAAAGCCCATTCCCATAGCGAGTTTTTCCAGCTCCCACCTCTTCAGTATCTCCGGTAGTAGCTTTAGAAAGATCAAGGCCAGCAAAAAGTAGATAAGGGCAATTAAAACATCATCGACTTCATAAAGGCAGGCACGCCCCAGGAAGATAAAAATGACAGCACTTCTAAGAGCTGTCCCGTAATCTGGCGCTAATGATTCCATCCTTACATAACGATGAATCCCTGCCATTGATAAAACAAGCCCTAGCAAAATCAAAGCATGAAACAGGGATCCCCTGTCAGGAATCAAGAAGAGAGAACCTGAAAGCATAAAATAAGTCACATCTACCAGAGGACGAGAAGACCCAAGTCTTACCAGACTCCGAAAAGTCATGGGTATAAGCAAAAGGACACTGGTTACTGTCGTTAATAGAACAGGTGTTGCATTGAAGGTATGCATCGGTAAGAAAGTCGTGACCTTCTCTGAAACCCGGTGCATTTGATCAAATCCGAACGAACCAAGCTGAGCAAAGATGGCCGGAGTGAGAACAATGAAGAGTGAGGTTAAGATTAGTGAAAAATCTTTTTTCCGAGTTGTTTCGCTGAAAAGGAAGATTGATGAAATAAATGCAAAAAACAGCAGATACTTTCCCAGGTCAGTGAGATTTGACCACCCTTCAAATAGAAAACTAATACCAGCTCCGAGAATCGCTAAAATCCCAAGAATCCGTAATAAACTTATCGTGTTCATATGAACCTCCCGATAAGGCTATTTTCTCACTTTCGGACCTTCGGGAAGGACAAGACAAGTTACATTGTTACAAAACTAGATAAGTATCTAGAATAACAAAATGAATTATAACGTATATTATGTTACAATGTAACACATGAGAAAACTTTCGGCTTCCCATCAATTTCGCGTTTTTCTGGCCACCAGTGTATGCGCTTCCCATATCAACCACCAAATAAACGGATTCAGACAAAAAGATGTAAAATTCTATACCGAACTTTTTACCAACTGGATGGAATGCCATCTTGGCCAGAACTATCAAATGCAAAATACCCAAATTCAAAGATACTTAGATCAACTTGTGGCCCGGCAACTTTTAAGCAAATCAAAAAATGATATTCCTGTTTATCATTGCAAAAATTCAGGTCTGCTGGAACTCATCTCTTCCATAGCAGAAGTAAGAGATGATGACCCTTTGGAGATGATTTTTTTTCAGTTTCATGTTCTGGAGCTCTATCACGATCTATTATTTAATTCGGTTTCTCAAAACATGCTGGAACTCCCCCATAGTTTAAGAATTGAATTAAAGTATCTTTTGGACAGCAAGGTATTGATAGAAAAGCAAAAGGTTAGAATAAAAAAAGAGATTGAAAAATTAACTGTTCGTAAGAATGAAACTCTGGAAATGGTTCAGACTGCAGAAAAACTACTAAAAGAAGGAAAGTCTTTTGAGACTACTATAAAAGTCATTGAAAAAACTTTTCCTTATCAACTCAATAACCAACTTAATATGTCTGCCCTCTTCAAAAAACTTAATCCCGCCATACAAAAAGCAGAATTAACTACTAACGCTAATATCCGGGCCAGAAAGCTCTGGGCCCCATTGATCCAACATTATCAAGACCATCTCAATAGGCTTGAGGTCCTCCATTCTTGAGTGTGGACACCCTGGATATATTAAGTCCGCTCGATAAATGCTTTCATGAAGACCTTAATTTAAGAATGGGGTGCATATGGAAACCAAATCAAATCAATCAACAAAAGCAAATGATCTTCTAAAACTGGTCCTGGCCGATACCTTCATCCTTTATATGAAGACCTACGCTGTTCACTGGAATTATAAAGGGGCGAAGTTTTTCTCAGTCCATAAACTCACTGAAGAGCATTACCAGGAGCTGGCCGAGGCCATTGATGAGATCGCTGAAAGAATCCGTGCTTTGGGAGACGAAGCTCCTATTACCCTTCAAAATATTATTGGTTCGGCCGATCTCTCCGAAATGAAAAACAATCATGCCAGTGATGACACTGCTCTGAGGGAACTCATCAGCAGTCATGACCTGTTATCTAAAAGAGCATCAGAAGCGGCCAATCTTTTAGACGAGACCGGAGATCTTTACAGCTCAGATATTATGATCAAGAGGATTGGGGCCCACGACAAGGCGGCCTGGATGCTCAGAAGTTTTTTAACTGGCCAGATTCCAGGGGAATCAAAAATGAATCAGGTCATCAATCCGGAAGCCCAGAATAAAGAGGCCCGTCAGTAATATCTTTTTAAACCTGACCTGAGTATGCCCTTAGGTCAGGATCTATCACAAAATTACATGACAACGATCATATAAAGGTTCAATATACCCCGCTATATATTACCAGCATTTAGATTTATTTATTGAAACCGGAGCGCGGATGAAAGGAACTTTATTGATCGTTGATGATGAGCCGGAGCTCGTCCAGAATCTCAAAAATTTATTTAGCGATGACTTTCAAGTCTTTACCGCAGGCGATGGGGTGCAAGGTTTAGAAATTCTCAACCAAAGAAATATTGATTGTGTTATCTGTGATTTTTCTATGCCAGTAATGGATGGGCTACAGGTCATAAGTAAAACTCGTATGTTCGGAAATCATGTCCCATTCATTTTCTATACTGCTTACGATAATGAAGCGCTCAAAAATCAGATTGCGGAATATGAAAATACTCTCTTTCTTGCCAAGCCAAATATTAAAGAATTGATTGATATGACTTTTATCATTATTAAGAACAGATCATTTTTATGAAAGTAAATATTCACGGCAAAGTATTATGGATAAATTTCCACCATCTTTACTATTTTTATATAGTAGTGAATGAAGGAAATCTTGCCCGTGCCTCAAAAATTCTGTCGATTGGTCAACCAACTCTAAGTTCTCAGATCAGGCAGTTTGAACAAAGTCTGGAGGTCTCCCTGTTTGATCGTTCGGCCAGGAAACTGGTACTCACCGAGGCCGGGAAACTGGCCCATCAGTACGCCACAGAAATCTTCAAAATAGGTACGGAGATGGCAACCAAACTCACCTGTAAGCAACAGGAAATGACAAATAATTTAAAAATAGGACTAATGGATGGGGTGCCGAAGTGCTTAGGGCTGGATATTTGTAAAAATGCCATGCTTAAATCCCAAAAGAATATACAGATCATTAAAGGACGCTCCGACGAACTATTTAAAGATTTTGAGGATCATGAAATAGACCTTTTAATTACTAATTTTGTTCCTGAGAATAGCGAAAAGGCGGGTTTTTCATTCAAAAAGATCTCAAGTTCACCAATCATTATTTGTGGACATAAAAAATTCCAAACTTTACAAAAAAGTTTCCCACGCTCATTAGAAGATGCCCCCTTGATGTTGCCTCTTAAACTTTCAAAATCCCGTCAGGATATTGATAATTACTTTGAAAAGATGAATATTAAAATTAAAGTCCTGGGCGAGACCAATGACATTAGTATGCAGAAACTTTTTGCAAGTGAAGGCATGGGACTCATTGCGACTTCATTAGCGTCAGTGGAAGATCTTCTTGAAAATAATAATTTAATCGAGATAGGAAGATTAAACGGTGTAACTGAAGACATCTATCTTCTTTGCAGTGAGAATAATGTTATCGTTTTTTGAACTGTTCCAAGCTGAAGATAATTTCTTCAGCTATATTTTCTAAAGATACAACTCGCTCCACAGCTTTCAAATCAAAAGCGGCCTTAGGCATCCCATAAACGACGCAAGACTCCTCATCTTGTCCAATAGTATCAGCACCGGCATTTCTCATTCTCAAAAGCCCTGCTGCTCCATCGTTTCCCATTCCGGTCAAAATAACCCCTATTGCCTGATCTCCAGCATTTTTGGCCACAGAATTAAACAAAACATCTACTGATGGTCGATGACGGTTAACTTTTTCGCCATCAAAAACTCTGACCTTTTTCTTATCGCCATCTATTATGAGTTCCATCTGTCTCCCTCCGGGCGCTATAAGCACCCTCCCCTGTAACACTTCATCCCCATCACTTGCTTCTCTGACTTCAAAGGGACAAAGCTCATTGAGCCTTTTAGAAAATGCGGTTGAAAAGACGGGAGGTATATGCTGGACAATCAAGATGGGTGGAATGTTATAAGGTAGCTCCATAAGGACTGCTTTAATTGCTTCAGTCCCACCTGTCGAGGCACCGATAGCAACAATCTTCTGTTCACTTGAATAGGAAATTTTCCGTTGATTTTTTTTCTCGAGTTGATGATGACCTTTAACCTTAATTGAGGCGGCAGTAATGACTTTTTCTCTAATCATCTCTGACTGTGTGGTAATTTCAGACAAGCTAGGCTTTTGAAGATAATCAACAGCACCGGCTTCAAGCGCTTTAAAGACTAAATCACTTTCGGCCATGTTAATTGAGGAAATCATGATTGTTGGAATTGGATATCGAGGCAGATATTGTTTAAGAAAAGAGACCCCATCAAGTCCTGGCATATGTATGTCGAGAGTGATCACGTCAGGAGAAAGGGCCAGGATAAGTTTTTCGCCTTCCTGAGCATTTCCTGCCTCACCTACGACTTCAATGTCATTGCAATTTAAAATCTTTGCCAGTAATTCCCTGATAGTCTTTGAGTCATCGATAATCAATGCACGAATCTTTTTTTTTGTTCCAATAAAAGTTGCTTCCATCTTAGAAACCCTGAGCCGGCCACTTTCCGTATAAAAATATACTTTTCGGCCAGAGGTTCCGCCCACATCTTCGCCAACGATGGTAACGCCCAATTCTTTCAGTGTATCACGGGCAATATGAACATTTAGATCACCTATGGAAGAAGCATGTACCAATTCATTCATGACACTGGCCCCACCTACTATTTTAGCAGCCAGATCATCAATTGGACCTGGTGAAATCCGATGAAGTTCCTGATACAAAAAGAGGATAGCGCTGTCACCAAAGTTCAAATCATTTCTGGTACTGGTGGTTGCATGAGTCCGGTCTGGAAGGGCAAAATGGATCATTCCCCCTATTTTTTGTTTTTTTGAGAATAAGCAAACAGAAACACAGGAACCAAGAATCGTTCCAATAATTTTTGGATTGCGCGCTAAAAAGATTTCACCTATCCCTAGATTTATAACTTCCGGTGAGTTCAAAACAGTCGCCCTTTATGATAGAGCGATGGTGCCAGGTATTTCCAGGAAGCATTTACATTCTGAAGAGATTCTGAATGAGCGATAATAAGGGCAGCATCATCACAAGAAGATTCATAAATTGCTTCGACCACATTCCTGATGGTTTCTTTATTAAAGTAGATCATGACATTTCGACATAAGACCAAATCGAAATTCTCCTGCCATTGATAAGGAGTTTGAGATAAATTAAAATGCTTAAATTCTACAGGGCCCTTAACTTCTTTACGAACTTTCATCCAAGTACTCAACTCTTTAGTTCCCTGACAAAAACCAAAATGATACTTCTCCGGAATTTGGGAAAGACAAGCCTGAGGATAGACTCCATTTCTTCCTAGGCCCAAGACATTAGTATCGATATCTGTGGCAAGGATATAAAAGGAAACGCCGGACGTTTTGAGAGCAAGGTTCAGCACTAGGGATAAAGTATAAGCTTCTTCACCAGTAGAGCTGGCAGCGCACCAGACTTTTAGATGTTTTTTTCCTAGTTTTAACCACCTGGGAAGAAACTCATTCACGATAAAGCTGAAATGGTCAGGCTCCCGAAACCAATCAGTTTTATTAGTTGTGAGCAAATTGATAAAATGCTCCCACTCTTGGTGCACTTCAGGCAATTTTTGAAGATACAACTGATAACTTCTAAAGTCCTTCATTCCTAAAGACAGAACCCTTGATCTGAGCCTTGCCTGCAAGAGATCAAGTTTTGCATCAGACAAGGAAATCCCCGCAAGGAGAAATATCTTTGACCGGAAAAAATCAAACTCTTCCCGGGTCATTCTAAAAGTTAACTGTTGTACCTCATTTGCCATCATAATCTCTAAACTTCTTCAAAACGAGGATCATTCTCTGATGGGACAGTGGCTTCATAACCGCTCACTTTTCTATCGCTATTTTTTGGTAAACGAGGAATAGTTGCTCTGGATGTATTCAGCGAAATAATATTATTCGGTTTTTTTGCATGCGTCTGCTTGATGACAGGCCTTGTTTCACTGGATAGATCAGTCCTGCCGTCATTACTACCCTTAATTTCCTGCACCAAAACGCCAACTGTAGAACGAAGTGATTCTGATTGGGATGAAAGTTCTTCTGCGGCACTAGCTGCTTCTTCAGATGTAGATGCATTCGTTTGAGTCACTTGATCAAGCTGATTCATGGCCTTCGTAATTTCTTGAACTCCCATGGCCTGTTCCTGACATGCAGTGGATATTTCATTGGCCATCTGAGTAACATCCGAAACATTCTCGACAATCTCATTAAGAACAACACCACATTGTTTAGCGATATTAGAGCCGATTTCAACTTTAGACTTACCATCTAATATGAGTTGGCCGACTTTTTGTTTAGTTTCATTAACTATGCCTTCGACTTTTTGAATACTACCATTAAGCATGGCAGAAATTTCTTCAGCAGCATTTCCACTCATTGCTGCTAAGTTTCCCACTTCCTCTGCAACGACAGCAAACCCTTTACCATGTTCACCGGCCCTTGCGGCCTCAACAGAAGCATTAAATGAAAGAAGTTTCGTTTGGAAAACAATATCATTAATAACTTTGGTTTTATTGCCAATTTCAGCAATGACTTTAACAATATCAGCAATCTTCTCATTACTGTCATCGATTTGATTCATGATGTTGTTATTGCTAACACTGATATCATCAATGGCCTTAATCATATCCTGTACTACAATTTTCCCTTTCTCAGCCTTTTCATGGCTACTGTGAGATAAGTCCGAAGTCCTTTTGGCGTTCTCTGCATTCTTTTGAATCATCGAATTCATCTCTTCAATAGATGAAGCTGTCTCTTCCAAAGAAGATGCTTGTTCTGTTGCGGCCTGGGAAAGCTCTTCGGATGAGGATGCAATTTGTTGAGCAGCGACTGTCACCTGATTTGAATTATCAGACAAATTAGCAATCACCTGATTGATTGAATTTCCAACCGCTCTTAAGATGACAATGGCCAACCCTAAACCAAAAATGATTGCTGCTAAGCTGGCAATGATAACTAAATTTCGGGCACTATTATAATCAGCCTCTGCTTGTTTTACTTCTTCATCCATAAATCCACTATTACGATTGAGAATGCTGTCAATAAATCCCTCTACTTTGAAACGTAGAACTCTTCCGTATTCCATGCTTAAGCTATAGGCCTCTTTCTTCTCGCCTTTCAAAAGATGATCCCTGATTTTCTGATTATTTTCCCACCATAAAACCGCTTGAGATTTGGCATCCCTTAAGTCCTTCCTGCCACCTTCAGCATAGATTAAGTCATAAAGTTCATCTAAAGTCTTATGGAGGAGCACATTGTTTTCATCAAGGCGCTTGAAGTGTTTTTTTGCACCTTCAATTGTATCCTCCAAAATAATATTTTTCTCACTTATAACTTGATCCAGGAAAATACTTTTCGATTTATTGGAAAGCTTCACTCTGACAACACTGCCTGAAACAATTCGATTTAAGCCTGCTTTGATATCACTCATCTTACTCAATCCAAGAATGGAGATCACGATACACGCTACGATGAAGATACTTAGTACAAAGTAAATCTTGGCATTCAGACTTAGTTTTTTCATTTTAAAAAATCCTCTGTTTAATTCGATTCAATAGATTTCGGCTGTTTTGAAAAAATTATGATAATCTTAATATGTATTTTTTGTAGATTATTAGAAATTGCCTACGAGGACTTTGGTCACAAATTGATTGAGATATTTACAAAAAACAAAGAATGAATATGCTTTAAGCGAAGTAATGAACTATTTTCAGATACTTGTATAAGATCAAAACGAAGGATCTATAAAACAGAAGATGAGTTCGTTTTTAACAAATAGCTAAAATTATTTTTTAGCTACGAGTTCTTCTTTCATCACTTTTTTGGCAAATAAGAAGACAACAAAAGCTACGATTAAAAAATCCAACAAAGCACCAAATACTTTGCCGTACATGATTCCGTTATAAGAGAGCTGATAAATATTTTCTACTCCAGCAGCTCTTAAGGCCGGTTGAAAGATGAGAGGAGTTAGAAGATCATTAACCAGACTTGTAACGAGCAGATTTAATTTCCCACCAATAATAACTGCAATAGCGAGACCGATTACTCCATACTGTTTAAGAAAGATCATAAATTCGCGCATCATGTAAGACTCCTTGTCATCCTTGTTTGAGGATTTCAAGATCCTCAAACAAGGTCAAGCAGATAAGTCCTATATGCAGGGGCTAAAAATAAGTCGAAGCATAAGTAAGAGTGCCCCAAGCGATAAGGAGCATGAGTATCAGGATAAAGAGGATCTCAAGACTTGAAAACTCATCAATGAATTCTCTGAAGTTTCTCATTATAGTTCTTCCTATTAATTGCTGTGGGAGCATTATAAAAAGAAAATTAGAGAGTCGTCCGTTAAGAAGAAGTTAGTTTTATATGAGTAAAGGCCTGCAATAATTTTGCTGCACCTTCAGGCGAAGTCATTTTTTTATCAAGAATTTGTTTTTCGATATTTTTTATTTCCTGAGTTCCTACCGAACTTCGGAAAAGGTCTTTTAGATTGTCCAAGGTGAGTTGCCACATCCAATCAATGCCTTGTTTATCCCGTTTTTGAGTGATGAGACTTTGCTGGTTCATGAAATAGTTTTCAATTTCTGTCTGAACTTCAGGTAGTCCTTTTTTGGTTAATGCCGAACAGGAAAGAACAGGGGGCACCCATCCCTCGTGTCTGAGAATATGCAAAGCGTGCTGATAATCATGTTTCGCTTTCTGGATAGCTTTCTGCTGATCACCATCATCTTTGGTCACAACCACCATATCTACAATTTCAAGTATACCACGCTTAATACCTTGAAGATCATCCCCTGCTCCTGGTTGGAGAAGCATGATGAAGATATCCACCATCTGGGCCACGGCCGTTTCTGATTGCCCTACTCCGACCGTCTCTACTAACACATAGTCAAAACCAAAGGCTTCACACAAAAGAAGTGATTCACGGGTACGCTTGGCAACTCCACCAAGGGTTTCTCCAGATGGACTAGGTCGAATGAAGGCGTGAGAATCAATCGCAAGTTCATTCATGCGGGTCTTGTCTCCCAGAATCGAACCTCCACTGACTTGTGATGTCGGATCAACCGCCAGCACGGCAACGGTTTTATTCTGTGAGGTAAGAAGCTTTCCGAAAGCTTCAATAAAGGTTGATTTACCAACACCAGGAGTGCCTGAAATGCCAATTCGTTTAGCGGTTCCGGTTTTAGGTAAAAGAGCTCTGAGTAATTCCTGGGCAAGTTTTTGATGATCAGGATTGGTTGATTCTACCAAGGTTATGGCCCGGGCCAGAATCGTCCTGTCTTTGTTTTGAAGGCCTTCCAGATAATCTTTTAGCTCAAGAACTTTTCTCATTTGTGTCCTAAGGCCTCGCCTAGCTTTTTCATAAGATCTTTGGCCGCATCAGCGATGACAGTACCAGGTCCAAAAATCCCGGCAACACCCATCTTATAGAGCTTATCATAATCCTGAGGTGGGATAACTCCACCAATTGTAACCAGAATATCTTCACGATTAAGTTTTTTAAGTTCGGCCTTTAATTCAGGAACCAAGGTTAAATGACCAGCGGCCAGAGAAGAGACACCGATAACGTGGACATCATTCTCAGCGGCCTGTCTGGCAGTTTCTTCTGGTGTCTGAAAAAGAGGACCTACATCAACGTCAAATCCCAGATCGGCAAAAGCAGTTGAGATAACTTTCTGGCCACGATCATGTCCGTCTTGTCCCATTTTCGCTACCAACACTCGGGGGCGTCTTCCTTCTTCTTTCTGAAACTTTTCCATCAGTGACTGGAGTTCTTTCACGTCATATTTTCCTTGTTGAACTTCTTTAATATAAACACCCTGAATGGTCCTGATCTCGGCCTGATGCCTACCAAAGACTTTCTCCATGGCCATCGACATCTCTCCGACAGTGGCATGGGCACGGGCAGCTTCTACTGCCAGAGCAAGGATATTTCCAGTGCCATTTTGGCAAGCTTCAGTCATGGCGTTTAATTTTTCTTCCACTAGCGTTTGGTTTCTTTCACTTTTAAGTTTTTTGAGCCTTTGAATTTGTGATTCCCTCACTTCAGAATTTTCAACCTGAAGGATATTAGGCACATCATCTTTTTCACGTTTATAAAGATTAACCCCAACGATAGGTTGAATTCCTGAATCAATTCTTCCCTGAGTTCTGGCAGCGGCTTCCTCGATTCGCATTTTAGGAATTCCTTTCGCAATCGCATGGGACATTCCACCTAAGGATTCAATTTCTTCAATATGTGACCAGGCCTTTAACGCCAGCTCTTGAGTCAAGCTCTCGACAAAATAACTTCCACCCCAAGGATCAATGACATTGCAGGTATCAGTCTCAGTCTGAATGAAGATTTGAGTATTGCGTGCAATCCGGGCAGAGAATTCACTCGGAAGGGCCAGGGCCTCATCCAGAGAATTAGTATGCAGACTTTGAGTGTGACCATGGGAAGCAGCAAGAGCTTCGATTCCGGTTCTTGTTACGTTATTAAAAACATCCTGCGCGGTTAAGCTCCAGCCAGATGTCTGTGAGTGAGTTCGCAGGGCCAGTGACTTTTGATTTTTAGGACTGAAGTCAGAAACAATCTTGCTCCAAATAAGTCGAGCGGCCCTCATCTTGGCGACTTCCATGAAGTAATTCATACCAATGGCCCAGAAAAAAGAAAGCCTTGGTGCGAAGTGATCAACATCCAGTCCTGATCTCACCCCAGTCCGAAGATACTCCAACCCGTCGGCCAGAGTGTAAGCGAGTTCCAGATCAGCAGTGGCCCCAGCTTCTTGCATGTGATAACCCGAAATGGATATAGAATTAAATTTCGGCATATGCCTGGAAGTATAGCTGAAAATATCAGCGATAATTCGCATGGATGGTTCTGGTGGATAGATATAGGTATTTCGAACCATGAATTCTTTTAAAATATCATTTTGAATCGTGCCCGTGAGTTTATCCGGACTAACTCCCTGCTCTTCGCCGGCCAGGATAAATAAGGCGAGAATTGGAACCACTGCTCCATTCATCGTCATCGAAACAGACATTTGATCCAGAGGAATTCCTTGAAACAAAATTCTCATATCCAAGATTGAATCAATCGCCACTCCCGCCATTCCGACATCACCTTTCACACGGGGATGATCAGAATCATAGCCACGATGGGTGGCCAGATCAAAAGCAATGGAGAGACCTTTTTGACCCTTGGTCAGATTGTCCCGATAGAAGCGATTCGATTCCTCTGCTGTTGAAAATCCTGCATACTGACGAATAGTCCAGGGTCTCACCGTGTACATAGAGGCGTAAGGTCCGCGAATGAATGGCCTGTTGCCAGGTAGCGTATGTATGAGTTTGGTAAACTTCACATCGCTCTTATCATAGGCGTTTTTAAGATCGATACCTTCCGGCATCGTCATCATAACTTTTTGTTTTTTTGATTCAATTCCTGGTATTCCCCATGGGATCTTGGTGAAATCAATCATGACTTCCTCCCTTCAAAAGCGATGACCAGGTTTTCTAAGACTTCGTAAATATTTTGCCCTGCAAATAAGTTTTGAAAAGAGTTCATTTCATACTTTCCAGCTATAAATCGATAAGGAGTATTTACCTGGGAAGCTAATTCCTGAAGGGCCGGATAATGTTCATCCAACGAGCAAAGAACGATAATTTCTTCCCCACAAGTAGCGAGATCTTTTTTGAGAGTATTTAAATCCATCATAGTCTGACCCGGCTCATGAACCTCGAGACCCAGAAGTTCGAAATAATTTTTCACGAAATTAAGTCGTGCATTGAGCGCCGAGTATTCACCATAAAGGGCCACATACACTTTAGGCCGTTTAGGATTTTTTTCCATTCTGAGTCTTAGTTCCTCAAAAATGCGGGCGACTCTAAAGAGAGTTGGTTTTTTAAACTGAAGATTTAAGTGCTCTTTAACATCAGGATAATCGTTCATTCCAGACATGATGATCTTTCTGGTCTTGACCATTTCCAGACGTTTTTCTCTGACCTCGGTAACCTCATTTTCAAGATTGGCACCAGTCAAAAGGGACTGCATGAGTTTCCAGGATTCCTCACAAAGAGCTTCAGTTAAATTTTCTAAATGGAAGCTACCATAGGCCGCATCTTCCACCACTCCCAGCATACTCTCCAGTGCCAGGATGTGAGTTGTATTGCGTGCCAATCTGCGAGAGCGTTCAATGTGCTCTTTTTCCGGATGATTGTCCGTTTCAAGTTCAAAGATTGCATTATAACCAGCAGACTGAACATGATCCGCTCCACCAATATAGGCAGAAGCAACCGCTGTTTCATTTCTAAGTATGTTTGAATATCGCTCGTAAAGAGTCCAGCCTTGATAGCTGGTAAGGGCCACCACTTTTATAGTGGCATCTTTTTTGGCCTCCAAGAGGATTTTTTTTGCCAACAGCTTTGCGGCCCTGATTTTTGCAATATTATGGAAGAAATGAGAGTCAACGTAGACACCAAGATAAACGATATCCTTAATAGTTTCCAGATTTTGTACCAGGTTATGTGCCAGAGTCGCTAGTTCCTGAATCGAATGCCCACCTTGATCATGAACTTCTTTACCTGAAACAAAATGGGAGATGACCTTAATCTTAGAGCTTCGGTAATCCCCTTCTCCCAGGATAAAAACTTCAAGCTCCTCTGGCCTGGTAAAATCACAAAGAGTCTTTTCAATTTCCTGCCATTTTTGTGAACTAAGTGCTTCTTGGTGAAAGAAAAAATTTCGAACGCCTGATTTGAGATCCTCTTTAATCACAAAGGCAATTTCTGAAGGCTCAAGTTGAACATAAGTAATCGAGGCTTTTTTCCAAACCTCTTCCGTAGTTAAACGTATTTCATTTCTGGCCTTTAAGGAAAGCGTAGGCCAATTTTGGCCTGAGATAAGTTTTTTGATGGTTTTTGAGCCGACCTCGGTGAGCTTTAACTCTGTCAGGAGGGATTTTTCCCACTGTTCTTGTTGGTTATTAAAAGAGGTCTCAAAATAGCTTGTTAAGGAACTCACAATATCTCCGGGAAATAGAATCAGATGTTTATAAATATCCTAACAAAAAATTAAGCAAAAATCCCCTTTCCGATTAAACTATAAGCTCATTGGAGGCTTTTTGAGTCTAACGCTTTTAGTAGAAAACAATCCGCGGATTGAATCATTTTATATGCTTAATCTGGCCACTTGGTTGGGTCTGGATATCCTTGGAAAAAAGAAAGCTGAATTTGCGATCAAACTGCTGGAATCTAACGCAGCAGACATAAATTTAATCATCGTACGTGCCGTCATTGAAAAAGAAGAATCGGCCCAATTGATGATTGATTACGTAAAGAAGAAAGCTCTTAAAATACCCATCGTGGTGATTGGCCCAGGAAAGGAAATTCCGGGAAGCTTTGCCCATGTTCCCAACTCGCTCCAGTTAAAAATTCTGATTCAAAGCGCTGCCAAGGCCTTAAATATAACCGCTAAAGACATGTCCACCAAAGTGGTCCCGGATTACTTTCCTATTCCTATAAATTATTTCAAAGTCATCAAACGCTCAGTTTGCCCGGTTTATTCTCAAGATATTGATAATTCTAAGCAGTACCATCTAAGGATTGAAAAGCTTTCAAATTTTGATGAGAGCACAATCAATGCCTTGATTGAAGAAGGAGTGACTCATCTTTTCATCAATAAACTTGATCGTCTGGATTTCGTGAATAATGTCACAGCAGAACTTATGAATCTACTCGAAAGTAGTGAGTTATCCCCTGACGAGGAGATTTCGGCCGCCGACAAGAGTGTTGAGCTTCTTTCTAGAAAATTACTCACTATCGGAGTTAATGAAGAGACCATTAAGCTTGCTAAGAAGAACATGGAAGTGATGAGGAGGAATGCCAAGTCCAACCCCAAGCTGGCAAAACTTCTTGAGCGCCTTCTTTCCAATAAGACCAGTTACCTCTTTAAGCATACTCAGGTGCTTACCTATATATGTCTGCACATCATTAAACACATCGATTGGGGTAATGCCGAACAGGAAGATAAAATTAGCTTCATTGCATTTTTTCATGACATCGTTTTAGAGACTGACGAGCAAGCAATGATAAAATCCAATCTTGAGCTTAAAAAGGCGAACTTTTCAGTGGCAGAAAAGCAATTAGTAGAAAGACACGCTCAAATGTCAGCTGAATTTGTATCCAAATACCCCCACTCACCCATGGGTGCAGATCAAATTATCCGTCAGCACCACGGAACACTTAATGGCATTGGATTTTCCGAGCACTATGGAAACAACGTCTCACCTGTCGCAATAGTTTTTATAGTGGCAGAAGAATTTACCCGCATTATTTTAAAACGTGAAAATGGGCCATTTGACAGGCCGGAAATGCTACGAGAACTCAAAGAAGAATTTCCAACGTCGCGCTTTCAAAAAGTCATTGATATCTTAAAAAATATCACTTTCTGAGCCAGATTACTTCATCTTCAGAAAGTGATTTAATAACTGATAATTAAGTTAAGGCCGCTATATAGGAAACCCAGGCGTCGCAGTTCTCGGCATCCTCGGCAGGTACAAACTCTCCATTTCCACCACCATCTTCATCATCGCCTTCCCAGTAGGCAATAGTCTTAGAGAAACCTGCCTCGGCCAGAATATCCCTTAGTTCAGGCATCATCCACATACGCCAATGGTACGTGAAAACATTTTCATGTTTTTTCCCTTTGGCATCTTTGAAATGAATGGCGAAAGTACAGTCATGAGTTAAAGGGTTAAAGTGCTGGCACTCCCAGTAGTAAGTCAGGCCATTTAATTTCTTGACGTCTGTCACTAACTTCTGACTCTCGGGACCTGCAAAAATATCCAGAAAAAAGACTCCCTGCTTATTCAGAGATTTTCGTACAGTCTTAAAATACTGAACCATCTGCTTGCGGGATTTAAAAATAAAATAAGAAAAGTTAAAAGCACAAATAACATCCACTTTGGGAGCTTTCGTCTTAAGGACGTTTTCTTCCCGGTAATGCATCCGTTCTTTTTGGGCCTTAGTCAGTTTTGAGTAGTGTCGCTCTTTTCCCATTTTAATTGGCTCTGGATCCAGATCAATGCCATAAGCTTCACATTGCTTGTCCTGCTGAACCCAGTTACACGATATGGCACCGGTTCCACAAAAATCTTCTCTTAAAGTGAAAGGAGAACGTCCATAAATACGCTTATATTCATCATGCATAAAGGCCACTTCGCTTTCGGCATTCTGCACAGAGCGTTCATAAAAATCATACTTTTGTTCAAGAGTTAACTGAGATTTCACGGCCATCCTTCAATAAAATAGAAATAAAAAAGGGCCCCCGGAGGGGCCCATCTGTTTAACAATTATGATTTAGTCTTCTTAATCATGTCATTAAGAATCATGACAGATTCCTCGATCACAGCATCTTTTTTTAGGGTCTTGGAAAATTCATCAAATTTTTCTATCTGGGCCTTATCCTTACTGTTAGGACTCAAGTCTTTGACTACAAGATTTTTACTTTCTTCTTCTTTTTTGAAAACATCCGACATTTCACGAATGGCCTTTCTCTCTTTTTCATAATCAGCGGCAACTAAAGAGCGTTTAGTTTTCTCTTTCTGCTCTTTATACCATTTGATTGAATCAACGAGATGTTGGAATTTTTCATTCTTTTTCACACGCTCTTGAGAATTGGCACGAAGAGTTTTGATATCGTAACTTGGCTTCCACTTATTATACTTAACAGCTTTCACTTCTCCCCAAGGAATTGAGTAATCAAGGAACTTCTCCCCCGACTCAAGATGCGAGAACTGATCCGGAAGAATAATATCGGGTGTCACACCCTTATACTGAGTCGAACTACCATTGACCCGATAGAATTTCTGAATGGTAATTTTTAAAGCTCCCAATGGAGAATAAGACTTGGCCATGGGAGAGACATACCCATCAAGATCCACAACGGCCTGCACAGTTCCCTTACCGTGGGAGAATTCTCCTCCGACAATTACCGCACGTCCGTAATCCTGAAGAGCTGCAGCTACAATTTCAGAAGCAGAAGCTGAAAAACGATTGATAAGTACAACTGTGGGCTTTTTAAAATCAACCTTGAGATCAGTGTCGGCCAGAACATCCACTGCTCCTGTATGGGCCTTAACCTGAACAATGGGTCCTTTCTCAATGAAAAGACCGGAAATCATTCTGGCATCTTCCAGGGCTCCGCCACCATTATTTCTTAAGTCCAAAATGAGACCATCGGCCCCTTCTTTATTCAGGCGTTCAATTTCTTTTCTGGTGTCATCAGTTACATTCCTACCGTTACGGTCATTGAAATCACGGTAAAATTTAGGAATGGTGATGTAACCGATTTTAGATTTGTAAGGAGCAAGCTCCAGCAAAGTTCCTTTGGCATAAGATTCTTCAATCTCAACCACATCACGAACGATAGGAACGACTTTCACCAGACCATTTGGTTTTTTGATAGTCAATCGAACTTCTGTGCCTTTTTTACCACGTATGAGCTTAACAGCATCACGCAGAGACATATCAACAACATCAACTGGCTCGTCCTTGCCTTGACCCACTTTTAGAATGACGTCTTCGGCTTCCACTTCTTTGGTTTTCCAAGAAGCTGAACCAGGAACAATCTTTTCTACTTTAATGTAAGAATTGTCTTCCCGTAAGATTGCTCCAATACCCTCAAGTTTTCCTGACATATCAATGTCAAAGTCTTCTTTCTCCTCAGGCACCAGATAGTTGGTGTGAGGATCAAAAACTTTCGTGACAGCATTGTAAAACTTATCAAGTTTGTCTGAACGTTTTTCATTAACAAGTCGTGAAAATATTTTTTTGTAAGATTTTAGAACCTTTGAGCGTGATTCTTTTTCAACCTCTGTATCAGATAATTTCTTTTCAGTTTTAGGTTTTTTCTTCTTACCCTTTTCATCAGTGGCCAGGCCATTTTGCTCTTCTTTTAAATCCACCATCCTACCTAGGACCTCATACTTCATGAGGCGCTCCCAATGAGCGTAAAGTTCTTTTTCAGTCTTGGGGAAAACTCTCTTCTTGGGATCAGTCTCAAGGGCTTCTTTTTGATTGTAATTCAATGGTTTGTTCAAAAGCTCTTCTATATACTTTTCTATCTGGCCGATGCGTTTGTTCATGAGTTCTGAACTCATATCTAAAATTGCCAGATCCCCCGAAATAATCATGTCATCAAATGACTTCTTATACTTTTCAAGCTCTTTTACATCACTTTCAAGAAGAAACTGTTTTCCATAATCAAGTCTTTCCAGAAAAAGTTTAAAAGCATTTTGAGAAAGGGCATCATTAATTTCTTTATTAGAGAGATGCATATTTTCAAGTGCACCTTTCAGGATATTTCCTAATACCATCTCACGGGTATAACGAGGCTTTGGCGTCATTATACTACCCAAGATTGAAGGATTGGACGGGTCATCACTCGTAGAAGCAGGAGAACTCGTCTGTTGAGCAATCGCTCCTTGTGTAAGCAAAGCCAAACTGAGCAATAGAACGTGGGATTTCATGAAACCTCGATTTCGAAACAATGGTTAACATATTTTCTACTCACACAGAGGGAGATGCAATCTTTTTCACTCAGAAACGTTTCATCAAGGCCTTGAGGAAGGGCATCATCTCTTGAGCTTTTTTATCATCTTTCTTACAGATATCCTGGGTTTCACCCTTCATACTTAGGCGAAGCGTTACCTTGCAATCTTTGGAAGAAGGCGGCAATTCATACTGGCACTTTAAAAAGCGGGAAGCAAAATCCATATCAACTTTCTTGGCATCTCGGGTATCAACCTTTCGGATCTTTTCATCATCGCCCTCTTTCATGCGTAAAAAATAGTCCAGATTAGCAGTGCGCTCCAACCAATAAATGGCATCTTCTTCCGTATCTTCAATGCTGAACATGACAATACCGCTCCGGAGATCAGAGGAGCTTTCTTTCACGGGCTGTGAAGCATGTTGGGCAAATGAAGTGAAACTCACAAGAAAAAGTAAGATTGCAAATCGCATGTGTGACCTCTTAAAGAAATTATCTCATACGCTTTGATGACTTTCAAAGAAAAGCTTAATACCATTTCAGTCATGTTCTATCCTCTGATTAAATCTCTATTATTCTCCCTGGATCCAGAGACGGCCCATAACCTCACTCTGGAAGTGGCCAAACTTTCCCCTGTATTGGGAAAATTAACCGGTATGGTAAGCGACTCCAGGCTGGCCCTTAATGTGGGCAAAGTTAGATGGAACTTTCCGGTGGGTCTTGCCGCCGGGCTGGATAAAAATGCCGAGGCCCTCACTTTCTTTAGTGCCCAGGGCTTTGGTGCCATTGAATGCGGTACAGTGACTCTGATGCCTCAAGAAGGTAATCCTCGCCCCCGCATGTTTCGTTATCCAACAGAACTGAGTCTGCGTAATGCCATGGGTTTCCCTAATCAAGGACTTTTGGAAATTTTACCTCGTTTGAAAAGCTATCAGGGTAACACTCCCTTAGGAGTGAATATTGGAAAAAATAAAGACACTTCTCCTGAAGAAAGTGTCAATGAGCTCTCATTGTTACTTGAAACCCTACAGGATCATGCTGATTATTTTGTGATTAATGTTTCATCCCCTAACACTCCGGGTCTTCGTTCTCTCCAGGAAACACCCTATCTTTCAGAACTTTTTTCCGAATTAAATAAGAGTCGCGGAGATAAAGATCTTTATCTGAAAATTGCACCGGATCTGACGAAAGAAAAAATTCTTGAACTAACAAAGCTCACTCACGATTTTGGTCTCAGTGGTCTGATCGCCACCAATACCACGATTATGTCAGAGCGTGGCGCAGGAGGTGTTTCAGGTGCCCTGCTTCGAGAAAAATCCCATGAAGTGTGCAGAATTATATTAAATGAAAGATTAAACTCAGAACTCATAGCAGTGGGTGGAATATCAGAACCTAAAGACCTCTTTAATCTTTGGAATGAAGGTGGAAAAGTCGTTCAGATTTATACATCTTATGTTTATCAAGGACCCGAAGTCCTGAAAAAGTTCCACAAGGCCTTATTCAACTTTACAACTACACAGCAAATGGACCTGGAGAATTTTTTCAAGTTACCTTTGAGTGAAAGGCAATATCGCCTGAAAGATTTCCTTTAACCGGCGTATTCTTTATTTTGATTATTCATTTCCGCGTATTCAATGATCATCGTGGCTATATCAAGACCAGTTGAAGTCTCAATACCCTGGAGACCAGGGGAAGAATTAACTTCCAGAACTAATGGCCCTCGCCAGGATCTTAAAAGATCCACTCCGGCCACATTAAGGCCTAACGCCTTAGCAGCATTAACGGCCAACTCGGCTTCCTCTTCGGAAATTTCTACAGGAATGGCCGTCCCTCCACGGTGGAGATTCGAACGGAACTCACCATCACGTGCTTTCCTCATCATGCTTGCCACAACCTTGTCCCCCACAACAAAGGCCCGAATGTCACAACCATTTGATTCTTTAATAAATTCCTGCACAAGAAAGTGTGCTTTCATTTGCCTGAAGCCATCAATCACCGATTCTGCCGCTTTATGGGTTTCGGCCAGGATCACTCCTTTGCCTTGCGTGCCTTCAATTAACTTAATCACACAAGGGGCACCCCCCACCATCTTGATGAGCTTTTCCGACATTTTCGTTGAGTGAGCATAACTTGTAACCGGTAGTCCTATTCCCGAACGAGACAGAATCTGAAGACAACGTAACTTATCTCGCGACCGGGTAATAGAAGTGGATTCATTGAGTGAATACACACCCATCATTTCAAACTGACGAAGAATTGCCGATCCATAATACGTAATTGAAGCGCCAATCCTGGGAATGATCACATTAAAATCATCCAACATCTGATCTTTGTAATGGACCATAGGCTTGGCGGAAGTAATGTTCATGTAACAACGAAGAGGATCAATCACTCTGACTTGATGGCCTCGGGAAAGGGCAGCCTTCACCAGACGATGGGTAGAGTAGATTTTCGGATTGCGCGACAAAATTCCAATTTTCATGGAATAAGTCTAATCTGGAAAATGGCTTTTTAATACAGACTTCAACTCTTCCACCCACTCGGGATATTGTTCTTCATAATAAAGATCGCAATCCAATCTTTTAAGCATTGCATGGGCACCATGTTTGGACAGGTATTGATCAAAATCTTTCCCCGCCTGGCAAAAATGGGGATAATAAGTATCACCTAAACCGATTACGGCATAATTTAAATGACTCAGATCCAAATCTTCCGCGAACTTCACAAAGCTCAGCCATTCCGATGCATTATCGGGGGCTTCACCATCTCCATAAGTGGAAGTGACGATAATGAGATTCTTAATTTCTTGAATCCCCTCAGGATCTAGTTCTCCCATATCAATCACTTCAACAGGAAAGTGGTCGATGAGGGAGTCACCAATAACCTGAGCAAGATTTTGGGCATTCCCACTTTGAGAACCCCAGAGGATATGAATTAAAGACATTAGTAACGACGAATTTTGATAGCTTCGTACCCGGCCTTCTTAATGGCGGCCTTGATTTCACTATCCGTTAGTTTTTTATTTTTAACCTCGGTAAATCGGGCCTTCTTATCATCCAGATTTACCGTAATATTTTCAGCTTTTTCAGTGGAATTAAGTTCCTTTGTAATGGCCTCAACGCACATTCCACAGGTCATACCAACAACATCAACCTCAACTTTTGCTGCTAAAACTGAAACCGAAAACATCATTCCTAATATCAATGGCAATATTTTCACAACTTATCTCCCAGAAATTGATGAAGTATTTATCTACCATTATAGACGAGGTCTGTAACTTCAGGTATACCCGCATCATGAAAAAAATTTGGGATCGCCTCGGGATTGCATTTTCATCGGCCTGTGTAGTTCACTGTATTCTTGTGGCCTTTCTACCTCTATTCTTCCCTGCAATTTCGGCCTACACGCACTCAACTTGGGTACATATTGTGGTGGGCGTGATCATCCTTTTTACTTCTCCTCTCGCATTCCTACCAGGCTATCGTAAGCACGGCCTGTCTTGGATCGTAGGCACTGCCATAAGCGGATTATTTTTCATTCTTTTAGGAATTTTATTAGAAGGAAGATTCACTGATCAAATCACCCATGGCATTTCAATTTTCGGAAGCTTGATCTTGGTTTTGGCCCATGTAAAGAACATCCAGCATTCACACCGTCACCAGCATCAATGTTGTTAAAATTATTTAGTTTTTAAGCAAAAAAAAAGGCCCTCGCAAGAGGGCCTTTTTTTATACTGTCTCGAATTACTTCTTGGCGTATTTTTTCTTGAAACGATCAACACGACCTTCTGTATCCATAACACGCTGAGTTCCAGTGTAGAATGGGTGTGAACCAGAAGAAATATCAACTTTAAAAAGTGGATATTCAGTACCGTTAAGAGTGATCTTATCAGTAGTCTTGATTGTTGATTTAGTGATGATTTCGAAATCACAAGAAACGTCTTTAAAAACGACATCTCTGTAAGTTGGGTGAATACCTTTTTTCATACGCTTATCCTTATAGTGAACAAATATAACTAATGAAGTTCTGGCAATTTACCTACGGGTGCGTTTACTGTCAACGAAGAAAATCTATTTCTTCCCTGCAGCAAGCACAATACTCGCAAGTTCTGCTTCGGTCATTTTCTCAATTACTTTCGGGTCTTTTTTATCATCCGGTAGGGTGATATTTTTCGTCCCGACCTTGATATATGGACCGTATTTTCCGTCCAATATAGACGCTTTCTTCTTTAATTTCGCCACAACTCCAAAGTCTTTCAGGACCTTACCACCCCGACGGTTGGCGCCTTTTTCTTCTGAAAGAAGTTCCAGCCCCCGTTTAAGGTCAATGGTAAACAAATCATCCTCTTTTTTAAGCGACCTGAAGTTCCCATCATGCATCACATAGGGCCCAAAACGACCATTATTGGCCAATATTGGCTTTTTAGTTTCTGGGTGAAGGCCAAGTTCACGAGGTAGTGAAAGAGCTTCAAGAGCATCTTCAATTGTTATCGTCTTAGGATCCTTGCCCTTAGGTAACGAGGCCCGTTTCGGCTTAGGAGTCTCTTCAGTTACTTCTCCAAGTTGAAAGTAGGCCCCATAGCGACCAACCAGACAGTAAATGTTCTGCTTAGTTTTAGGATCTTTTCCAATCGGAGTAGGCCCGTTGGCCTGATTGGCAAGGAGTTCCTTAATTTGCTCAGGATCAAGATCGGCCGGTGCAATGTCTTCTGGAATAGAAGCATGTACTTCATCCTTACCGTTTTTTTCAACCACGTATGGCCCGAAACGTCCGACCTTAATATCCATGGCCTCGCCGTCTTTCATGATATGAATAGTGCGTGACTCTTCCGGCTTAATCTTTTTATCCTGCTCTTCAACTTTTTTGGCCAGCCCGTTTTTACCTTTATAAAATTTTGTCAGATACTTAAGCGAATCTTCTTCTCCATACGCGATTTTATCCAAAGATTCTTCCATTTCAGAAGTAAACGAGTAGTCCATCAGATGTTTAAAATGCGTCTCGAGAAGTTGAATCACGGCCATACCGGTAAAAGTAGGAATGAGGGCCGAACCATCTTTTCGAACATAACCACGGTCTAGAATGGTTCCGATAATGGAAGCATAAGTAGAAGGACGACCAACCCCCTCTTTTTCAAGAGACTGAACAATTGATGCTTCTGTAAATCTTGCAGGAGGTTTTGTCTCATGCATATCAGGATGAATTGAAGCCGCTTTGAGGGAGTCGCCTTTTTTCAAGACAGGAAGGATAACTTCTTTATCCTCAAGAGCCGCTTCAGGATCATCTGAACCTTCAACATAAACGCGAAGGAAACCAGGGAAAATAATACGTGTTCCGGAAGCAGAAAACTCTGCCTCCCCGGCTTCAATTTTTATCGTCATTGAAGCTTTCTCAGCATCTTTCATCTGAGTGGCCATAGTACGTTTCCAGATAAGTTCATACAGGGCAAGTTCTCTGCCCGTCATACCAGTCTTATCAGGATGGGTGAACTCAGCACCGGCCGGACGAATCGCTTCGTGGGCCTCTTGGGCACCTTTTTGTTTGGCAGCGTACTGACGAACTTCAGGATTTAAGTAAGTTTTCCCATAGAGCTCAACCACCATATTTCGGGCAGCGTTAATGGCTTCCTGAGAAAGGTTGGGCGAATCCGTTCTCATATAAGTAATGAGACCTTCTTCATACAAACGTTGAGCAGTTCTCATGGTGTCTTTAGAAGACATGCCAAGCTTACGGTTGGATTCCATTTGAAGAGTCGAAGTAATGAAAGGAATGGCAGGCTTGGAATGGAATGTTTTTTCTTCTACGGAAGTTACTTTCCAGTCTGCTTTTTCAATATTTTTTGCCAGGTCACGGGACTTTTTCTCGTCCAGCAAAATGACTTTTTTCTCATCGATGAGTTTGCCGGTTAAGCCATCAAAGTCTTTACCACCAGCAACCCTGGCCCCCTTAACCGAAGTCAATTTGGCATCAAAAAGTGCTTTTTTATCAGTTGCTGGATGAACCTGGGCCTTAATATCCCAGTAAACCGAACGCTTAAAACGCATCCGCTCTTTTTCACGCTCAACAATCATTTTAAGACCGGTCGATTGAACGCGTCCGGCCGAAAGACCATAGGCGATTTTTTTCCATATTAAAGGAGAAAGCGTGTAGCCATATAGACGATCAAGTATTCGGCGAGTTTCTTGCGCCCGAACAAGTTTTTCGTCAACTTCACGAGTGTCTTTCAGGGCTTTTAAAATAGCGGCCTTAGTAATCTCATGGAAAACCATGCGCTTGACCGGAACTTTTGGTTTTAATAACTCAAGTAAATGCCATGAAATTGACTCACCCTCACGGTCTTCATCGGTCGCAAGATAGATCATGGCGACATCTTTCATTTTCGTCTTGAGTTCGCTGATGATTTTCTTCTTATCCTTAGGCACAACATAGAGAGGTTCAAAGTTTTCTTCGACATTCACCCCAAGTTTGGCCCACTCCTCTTTTTTAAGAGCGGCTGGAATATCCGATGCCGATTGTGGCAAATCCCGGATATGACCCATACTGGCCTCTACTATATAGTTACTTGGGAGAAATTTACGAATGGTCTTGGCCTTAGTGGGTGACTCCACTATAACCAGATACTTTTTGTCTGCCATTTTTGTCCTAAATTTGGGGAGCTATCCTTAATAGAGATAAGGGCCATCCAGAAAAGAGTCAAGGAATAAAATATCCGACACTTTGAGCTAACTATTACTTTCTAACTCAAAGTAACCTAAATTTTGTCTCTCAAAGGCATGTAAAAACCTCAAAATATTTCACCTTTTTATTTTATTCAAGTACACCAGAACGGTCTTAAATAAAGATTCAATGGGAGGTTTCCTTGGCCTTAAACTCATCGACCGGACCGACTTTATGGGATCATCTTTATTTCTGGTTCAAAGAAATGGCCATTTTCATTGGCCTTGCAACCATCATTTCCACCATCTTTATCGCCTTCTTTTTCCTACCAGAGGGCCATTTAACTTCAGAGTTTCTGTCTTCGCTTTTTACTAAAGCTTCCTGAAATCTTTATTACAAAGATGAGCAGAAGGATCTTTGGAACAGATATAATTTCGCAGTTCCTGATTTTCAGACTTTAGCGATTCTACTTCAGTATTTAACTCTTTAATCGCTTCAATAATCGGGGCGATCAAATTTGCATAAGCAATTCCCCAAAATCCATCTTTGTCTTTTGAAGTAACTTCAGGAAAAACCTCTCTCACATCTTGTGCAATTAATCCCATCTGTTTATCAGTTGTATTTTTCGAACTCTCTTTCCACATGTAACTAACACCCTGGAGCTTTAAAACTCTATTCAGAGAATTCTTAATTGGAGTGATTTCTTTCTTAAGCCTCTTATCCGAAGAACTAATGACACTCCCACCTGACATAATATCGCCCGTCGCTTTAATTTTCCCATCGACGGTAAGCTTCTCCACAGGATTTCTGTCTGAAATACCAACATTGCCCCCTCTTAAGAAAGTCATATAATGAGTTGTGCCGGTACCTCTACCAATTTCCAGGGCCCCTGCCTGAGCACCATCAACTGCCTTACTTTCATTTTTGTGAGCAATATACCAATTATCTGTATAGTTTGTGGTATCCAGTGCTGCCAGTGAAAGTTGACTATGAGTTCTTCTATCACCAGATAACAAATCTCCCGCACCACTTAGAATAATTCCACCCTGACCGTTCTTGGAATGAACTCTTAGAACTTGTGACTCAGATGGATCAAAACCTGAAACCTTAAAATTAGGATCACCTGCATCCGCACCAATTGTGACAGAACCATTATCATGAATAACCATATTGGTTTTGGCCTGCTTCTCTCCTCTGCGCGTAGTCTCAAAAGTGATGATTGACCCGAGAGAGGAAGGACCTTGATCCTCTGCTGCCATCATGTAAATGGCAGCTCCACCATACAAAGGTCCACCGATCGCATCCTTATGAGCAAGATAATCTCTTCCGACAAAAGAAGCGAAAACGTCATCTTTCTTTGAATATTGTAACGCCGATAGAGTTCCTCTACCTCTCTTCCCGAAGAATACCGGATGTCCACCTTGTTCTTGAGGTAATCCTGTATTATCAATCACATTTGTATTCATTAGGGCAAAAGTACCACTTTGCGAAAGCGCCGTTATGCTCGAGTTCACTTCCAATTGGTCCCTTGGTTCACTTGTACCAATCCCCACTCTTCCATGAAAGAAAATATCTGAAGCCCATTGCCCGGCACCTCTTGTCCAGATGTCAGGGCTAAAAACGACTGATCGACAATGCTCTATGCTTTTATCAGAATTTACTTCAAGATAAAGTCCAATCTTTCTATGTGTATCTCCACCACCGAGGATTTCTTTTTTCTTATAATAAACTAAAAGTGTTCCGTCTTTGTCTGTCTTCCCGGGATATAAAAGTTTATAATTTGATATGACTGTTCCCGTATCCCCAAATGGATCCCCAATCTTAAACTTCTCCAAAGCACCAAAATGAACCTTCGTAATCTTGGTATTGATATTAGGGATTGTTTTTTTACAATTAACGGGATCTGACAGAATGGAAATAATTTCATTTGTTGCCAGTAGATAATCTGAATCGGCCCTGGCCTTGGTGTTAGATTTGCTCATGGTTTCAGTCAATCTCATCACGCCAACACCAACAACGCCCATCAATGCGAATGCTACCATGACTTCGATAAGACCGAAGCCTGAACTAGAGTTTTCTCTTTCAAAAATCATAAAACCTCTCTGCAGATAAAGAGGATAATCTTTTCATTGTTGAATGTTATAATTTTTCAAAAAAAGTGTTTCCTGGAAATGTAGGAGCACTGGAGTTTCGGAAGGAAGGGTTCAAAAAAAGGGCCTATCAACCGGTAGTTAAACTGGGTTGATAGGCCCAAGAAGTTATCTGATAAACAACATGTCGTAAAATTTAGGAACCGGCCAGTTCTCATCCGGAATAATTTCTTCAATCTTGTTACATAGGTCTGCGACCTTAACTGTTAATGGCATAAGTTCAGTTGCAATCTTCTTAGCAACTGTTTCCTCATCATTTTTATGAATCGCTTCGAGATTATTCACCATATTGACCGTTTGTTCATAAAGAGTTTTGGACAAGTTTGCCAGATCCTTTAAAAGTTCAAGCTCAAGTGAAGAATCAGTACCTGCATCTTTTTGCTTCTTAATGGACTCTGCCAAATGGGCCTTATAATCCACGGCCACTGGAATGACTTGTTTCAAAACCATTCCCGCCAGAGTTTTAATTTCAATTTGTCGGCATTTAATATAGCGTTCAAGCATAACGTTATGACGTGTAGCAATTTCTGATTCCTTGAATACCCCAGTCTTCATCAGAACATTGGCCTTTTTAGCATCTTTTAAAACAGAGATAGCTTCCGGAGTGGTTCTCATGTTACCAAGCCCCCTTTTCTCTGCTTCCTTCACCCACTCCTGGGAGTAACCGTCGCCATTGAAGACCACTTTTTGAGCATTCCCATACCATTTCAAAATGACAGTGGTCATCGCCTCATCAGCAGACTTCCCTTTGGCCATTTCATCTTCAATAATTTTATTAGTCTCTTCAAAGATGTCGGCAACTGCAGCATTCAAAATTGACAATGGATAACCAATTGAAGCCGAAGATCCACAAGCACGGAATTCAAACTTATTACCGGTAAAAGCAAAAGGTGAAGTTCTGTTGCGGTCAGTATTATCCTTAAAGAGATCGGCCAGCTGGCGAGCACCTAAATCCAGCAACGTTTGCGCCGAATGAACATACTTACCGCCCGAGATCATTGTATCTAAAATATTGGTGAGAGTTGATCCAAGAAAAACTGACATGATAGATGGTGGTGCTTCATTGGCACCTAAACGATGGTCATTCCCGTGTGAAGCAATTCCCATGCGAATGATATCTGCATGCCGATAAACTGCCTCTACAACCGTCGCCACAACTGCTAAAAATCGAAAGTTTTCATGAGGATTATGTCCGGGTTCAAGCAGGTTAACCCCTGAATCGGTCGACATAGACCAGTTCAAATGTTTACCTGAACCGTTAACGCCGGCAAAAGGCTTTTCATGAAGGAGGCATACGAAATCGTGCTTTAAGGCGACATTTCGAAGCACAGTCATGATGACCTGGTTACTATCGGCAGCAACGTTGGCGTCTTTGAAAATCGGCGCCAGCTCAAACTGACCGGGAGCAACTTCATTATGGCGGGTTTTGGCGGGTATTCCCATTTTATAAAGTTCAATTTCTACTTCTTGCATATACGCGAGAACACGATCTTCGATCATACCAAAATAATGATCTTCCAATTGCTGGTTACGACTGGAAAGAGAGCCAAACAATGCCCTTCCTGTCATAACTAAATCCTGGCGGCAAAAATAGAATGCCTTATCAACCAGGAAATACTCCTGTTCGGCCCCACAGGTTGTAGAAACTTTACCCACTTCCTTCATTCCCACAAGCTGACAGAATTTCGTAACGACTTCATTGATTTTCAAATCGGAACGAAGCAGCGGAGTCTTTGTATCCAAAGCATCACCGTGATAAGAAACAAAGGCGGTTGGAATAACTAATGTTTTGCCATTTGATGACTCTTGAATAAAGAGTGGAGAAGTTAAGTCCCATGTTGTATAACCACGCGCCTCAAATGTCGCTCTTGATCCCCCGTTAGGAAAAGATGAAGCATCCGGCTCACCCTGCATAAGCTGAGAGGCAGAAAGGGCCTCAATCGGACGATCGTTATCAAAAGAAAGAAAAGCATCATGTTTTTCAGCTGTCGATCCGGTTAGCGGTTGAAACCAATGACAAAAGTGCGTCGCTCCCTTGGAGATGGCCCACTCAAGAACAGAATTTGCAACTTTTGTCGCAAGCGGTTTATCAATTGTTTTTTTACCATCAATGACTTGCTTTAAAGCTTCTTTATCTTCAAGAGAAAGTGATTTTGAAAGATGATAGTTGTAAACGTTCTCACCATAATACTGTGAAACTTTAAGATACTTACCCTGCTCACTCACCGGTACATTACACTTACGTGTCTTTCTACCTAAAACTGTGAGCTTTGCTTGTTGACGTAACTGATTGGCCATAAACTTCTCCTGAAAGCTGTCTTTCATATATGAAGGTGGTTAAACGTTCTAATTTGGGAAACAATAGATTTATTATCGACAGAATTGCGCTTTTTTCTAACTACTTTTTATAACTTATCAAGATCCTGCTTTCAAGATAAACTAGGTCAACTATGTTTGAGTGGAAACTGACTAAAAACTTAACAAATCCTTTAGATCCTGAGTGGGATAAACTGGCCAATTCGGCCTTGGGAACGGCGGTGCATCCGGATCGAAAAATGGGCTTTTTGCTCTCTCGTGAAGCCTTAAAAATGGGTCTTAAGTCGTTTGGATTTGATACTCCGATTCAGGGTTTAAAAATGAGTCATTTCCATCAAATGACCTCTTACCCAGAGCTAACCATTTCACTCTCCCATACTAAAGAATGTGGCGTGGCCCTAATCGGTGACAGGAAAGATTTTCACTCACTCGGAATTGATGTCGAGCATGAGGAGCGCCAGGTTAAAGATCAAATTTTAGAAAGGATCTCCAACCCCCAAGATGTAGTTTCCCTAAGAAAAATTGAGGTATGGTGTTTAAAAGAGGCCTGTTATAAGGCCCTGATGAATTCCGGAAATTTTTCGGTTCCAATTGATTTTAATAGTATCCAATTGGCCAGCGAGCGTTGGGTCCATCCACCTTCCATGCTGGAAGGTGAATGGAGAATTGAAAGAATTAAGCCATTTGTGGTGGCAATGGCCTTTTTAAAAAACTAAAAGACTTCTCTGCCAAGGCCCGGTTAACAATAGAAATCTCTTTCAATTGTTTTGGACTCTTGCCAGGCATGATTTCAAGACGAACCAGTTTTCCCATACGTCCAACAATCAGTTCGTAATTCTGATCAATCATCATCAAAGTTCCCAATTTTTCCGCATCCTCACGCAGGAAGCGATAGCCATTTAAAAAGACTATTTCATCACCAGAATTAATACCCGCCTTATGAGCAGGAGAATCTAAAGCAATCGCTTTAGCAACGACCCGGTCACCAATCCATTCCCAATCAACACCGAGGTATGGATTTTGATTCTCAATCCATTTTAATTCACAGCCCATTTTCTTAAAGGCAGAATCAAAATCAATATCCTGAGTGGTTTCAACCATCGTTGAAAATTTCCCAACAACTTCTTCTCCCGCAATATCTCGTATCATCTGGTAAACATCTTCCCGGGACACCCCTTCTTCCGGACGATTTTTAAAATCCTTCCAAAGTGCTCTTAACAAGTCATCAACAGAAGCACCTTTTTCAAGCATCAACGAATGAAGAACTGTAAAGACCAGACCACCTTTGAGATAATAGCTTACAGATGAATTTTTTGAATTTTCATCAGGTCGATATAGTTTTACCCAAGCATTGAATGAACTTTGCTCAAGAGAATGATAAAGCCTGCCTGGGGTATTTAAATAGGCTTCAAGATTTCCCTTCACCACTTCCAAATACTCTTCTAATGTTGACAGCTCGGCACGGTAGACGAAGAGATCGTCCATAAAACTTGTAAGTCCTTCGGCCAGCCATAGCAGGGTCGTGTAATTTTCATTTAAGTAGTCAAAGGGCCCTAATTCTTTCGGACGTATTCTTTTTACATTCCATAAATGAAAGTACTCGTGAGCGGCAAGTGAAAGGTAATTGAGATAGTCTTTACGATTAACAAGTTTTCTTCCATCAAACTGCAGGGCGGTTGAATTTAAATGCTCGAGCCCACCGTAAAGCTTAGGAACGAAATGGGTAATGAAAAGATACTGATCATAGGGAATATCATTATCAAAATGCTGGGCAACGGTAGCTACAATCTTTTTGAGATCGGCCTTGATGTTATTTCTATGTGGATAGAGCTCGCCATAGTTAGCAATGTGATGAGGTTTCCCCAGGAACTCAAAACCATCTGTTTCATGACATCCAACTTCAACCGGTGAATCAATTAATTCATCATAATTTTTTGCAGTATAAAGGAAGACATTCCTTTTTTCTGAAATGTCTGAGAGGCCAGTACTGAGCTTAGACCACATGGATGGGAACCTGAATTCGATGGTCGGATCTTTTAGCTCTTCACCCACTACTCCCATTAAATAGGCCGGGCCATGTAAATAAGCATGACTAGCATCAATATGAAGGGTTCTAACTGTTAGTTCCTTCCCATAGATGTCATAGCTAACTTCAAAAGAATCCGATGGTGTTTTTAAATCAGATTTATTCCAGTCAATTTCCCAAATGCCCTTGGCCAGTTGAGTATGGAACAATACCTCTCCATTTTCCTGTGAAGCTTCAAACCACCGGATATGGCGGGCATATTCTCGTAATAAGTAAGATCCAGGACTCCACGAAGGAAGAAAAACTCTGACCGTATCTTTATTTTTTGGTCTTGTGAGCTTTAGAGTCACTTTCACATGGTTATGCTCAGGTTTGTCGATTTGAACGATATAATGGGCCTTCATATTCAATCCTTTCAAGGTTTTGTGAAGTAGAATAAGATTTGAGACGTCTAAAGACAATATTCAAAAAAACTGTTAAAGTACGATCTATGGAAAAGACTCTACAGGCCTCTGATATAAAACTATTTGCGACTGATAGCGCTGTTCGCCAAATTCAACTCATGCAGGAAAATGACTATACTTTAGAAGGTTTATCATTCCGGATTAAAATCGGCGGAAAAGGTTGCGAAGGCTTTACTTATGACACCGGATTCTCTGAACTCCATCCGGATGATCTGGTCATTATCCAGAATTACCCGCTCATTAACTTTGAGCTGAAAATTCTGATTGATCCTTTTACGGCCTACTATACCCAAGATTCCACTTTGGATTATTTGCTTGATACTTCAAATAATGATGAAGGCTTTGTAGTGACTAATGCGGCCGATGGAGAACATCGTGGTAAATTCTTTAAAGACGAATCAAAACTTCCTCCATGGGCCAAGGCATGAAAGATATCTCATTGGATTATCGTTATCTTAAGGCCTTCATGGTGACTTCTCGTTACCTCAATTTCTCAAAAGCGGCCCTTGAATTAAATATTGCTCAGTCGGCAGTTTCCCGACAGATAAAACTACTTGAAGAGTCAGTGGGTGAACAACTTATCATCCGTTCTTCCAAACAGGTTATTTTGACTGATAAAGGCCAGGCCCTACTGGACGAACTCGATCATTTCGAAGGTCGTCTTCAGGATATATTTTTCGCCCACATGAATAAAACCATCCGCGTAGGCATTCTGCACGGATTGCTTGAGACCTGGTTCAATGATGTGATGGTTGAATTCTCAAAAAATAATCAACACCAACTATCTGTTGAAGTGAACAGCCTGGATATGCTTAAAGAGAAGTTACACAATGGTAAGTATGACTTAATCTTCACCACAGAAAATATTCAAAGTGAGATTGTTAGTTCCCTTAAACTTTTTGATGAGAAGATGGTTCTTATCAGTAAGACTGAGATGAATCCTAAAGATGCTCACGAATACACCTGGATCGTTTATTCCGATCAGGATCACTTATTTCACCTGAACAAAAAACGTTCAAATAAAACAATCGTGGTAAATTCCATCACCACAATCTTAAAACTGGTTCGTAAAGGCGTTGGGATAGCGATTGTTCCAGATCATACAGTAGAACCTGAAATGCATCTAAAAACTTATGATCTTAAAGGTCTTCAAAAAGGTAATATTCATCTTTCAAGCTTGAATTTTAAAACGATGCCCGCCCACATCAAACAACTGGTAGACATCATTAAGAAGCGCTAAAACTGCCCTACTTCATTGGTGTTGGGAAAAGACTTTAAAACCATTCAGTGGATGTCTTTAGTTTTCCAAGATGCGTCAGAAGACTTTTAACTTCGAGTGGTTACAGTTTTATAACTAGGACCAATTTTTGCTCTATCTGGGCATGAAAAAAAATTGCCCTAACTCCAACTGCGCATTTCCCAAAAACTTTATCCGTGACGGATCTTTTCGTCGCAAGGAAGACTCAAAAATTATTCAGCGTTTTCGTTGTAAGACCTGCGGAACTCGCTTCTCAAATGCCACCTTTACAACGACTTATTGTCAGAAACGGCGAAGGATTAATTTCCCACTTTTGAAACTACTGGCCTCTGGCGTTTCAATGAGGAGATCGGCGCTTTTTCTTGGTGTAGATAAAAAAACGGTTGAAAGGAAACTCCCGTATCTCGCCAAACGCTGCAAAGAACTTAATCAAAAAAAACTTGAGACGTTTAAAGGTCGAATTCACAATATGCAGCTTGATGATCTCATCACGAAAGAAAATTCAAAACTAAAACCACTCAGTGTAACTGTTGCGGTGGATGAGGATCGCAGGAGGATTCTCGCTCTTGAGGTCTCGCAAATTCCGGCGTTTGGCCACCTTTCAAAACTTGCTGTTAAAAAATATGGCAATCGAAAAGATGAGCATTTTAATGGTCTCACAAGATTGTTTCAGATTATTTCACCGAACCAAATCCCGGGTAACGTTGATGTTCATCAGATTTCACCACAACTTCGGCAGATACTATCGGTGAAATAATCTGA
>DFXY01000060.1:41239-41856 GCA_002381945.1 Bacteriovoracaceae bacterium UBA4096 | reverse complement strand
ACTGCATCTTGGCCAAAGCAGAAGAGGCCATGATTTCACTTTTGATATTCAAGTTTTGTGAGAGACCTATAGAGTTAAGCGTTTTTGGAGCTTCAGCATCATCACCTTTTATGGCGGTAATGCATGAATGAACCTTCCCTTTATGATCTCTTTTGCAAGTTGTGGCCGGATTTCCTGGAGCGCCACCAGTTCTTTTTTCGTCCGGGCTTCCGGCATTGCCTCCCAACGATGAGAACTTAATATCAACTTTTTTATTAAGAGTAATGATTCCAGCATTACCAGGATTTCCGGGAAGACCTCCAGCTTGTGCGGGCCGACCATTTCCTGAAGGACGACCTGTTTTGGTTTCATNNCTTCATAGATATTGGCACCCTTAACTATATGAGCATTATGTCCGCGGGCCCCATTTTGACCTGGCCCGGCATCTTGTCCGTCTCCGCCATTCGTAATCAGATGAAGATTGCCCTGATGTGAAATCTTGTCGGCGATGATGGTAATATTTCCGCCACTCAGGCCATCTACTCCATTACTGAACTGTTGGGCCTTTTCCTTTTTGGAGATGGGAGTTGTATTTATCTGTCCTCTTTCTCCAAATATGACTTCTTTGGCCCGAATGA
>DFXY01000060.1:40722-41169 GCA_002381945.1 Bacteriovoracaceae bacterium UBA4096 | reverse complement strand
TTTGCTCTTTATCCCGCTTGATATCTACGTTGATGTATTTAGAGTGAGATTTATCCAACATCTGCATTCTATTAGTTAAAGTTTTTAAGTTATCTGTTGAATCGAAGCTCGCGCTATAGTTCACAGTGAATGATTCACTTGTTTGAGGGAGAGTTTCAAGCACAGGTTCAGAATGAGAACCCTTCTTTCCACAAGAAACGCAAAGGATCACTAATGACAGTGTTAAAATGCCCTTGTTCATAAAGCCCCAGAGTTAAATAGCTAAAGACATGATTAGCAATTCCGATGCCAGCATAACTGAGATGGAGTAGGTGTGGTTGATTGATAGTGAAAAAAAGGCCGACAACTGTATAATTTTTCAACAGTGAAAAAAGGCTTAGATTTAAAGGTGTCACGTACCTTTCTAACAATATTTGCTGAGGTGCTTACGTAAAAGTGTGTTGGAAC
>DFXY01000060.1:39708-40705 GCA_002381945.1 Bacteriovoracaceae bacterium UBA4096 | reverse complement strand
CCTTGGCCCCAACTCACGACACCAACTTGAACGGGTTGGTTACGGTGATTGAAGACAACCATTGGGCCGCCGCTGTCACCTTGGCATGAATCTTTTCCGCCAGCAGCGTATCCGGCAGGTAGCATTGTATCGTCGATTTTGCCGTTATAAGAAGCGGGAGCATTGGCCTCTTCGTGAGAAACGATCGGAACGATCACTTTGTTTAAGTCTTTAGTTGAGTTTGGTCTCCAGCTTGAGAGATTNNCCGTAAACAGTGGCATCAATGCCTGGATCCATACCGCCGTGACTTTCATAAACCGGAGAGGCCAGTCTGACCGGAGTGATGGTCGTGTTTTTGAAATCGATTTCTTTTTCAAGTTCAACCAGAGCAAAGTCATTACTGAAAGTGCTGGCATTGTAGTCAGGGTGCTTGATAACTTGCTTAACTCGAACACTCACACCTTGCTCTTTAAGATTCAGGATGCCGCCTTTGACTTCTGAGAAGTGACCAGCACAGTGAGCAGCTGTCAGCACCCACTTACTAGAGATAACACTACCGCCGCAGACGCCACTTAGGCTTACGATATAAGGAGCTTCAGTTGGGTCAGTGACTTTTTCGCCACCAACTATTTTTTCGCGAGCTTGAACTGCAGTTAGAGGAAGAGCTAAAAGGGAAAAAAAGAACAGGGACTGGATAAAATTTTTGTTTTTCATATGATTCTCTACAGGGTTGATAAGAACCATAATTGTCTCAGCTTAACCTTCTTAGGTAAGACGGGTAAATTTCTCTTGAAAGCAGTGCATAGTGATTAAAATTTGAATTGTGATAGCAAAAAAAAGGCTCCTCGAAAGGAGCCTTTTAAATTGGTGCTTAGCCAGCTTCATCTTCTTTTTTGATTTTTTCTAGTATCGTTTCATCCACATAAAGCTCCGAGGCCAGAGTCTCATTACCCCATGCTACGAAAGCATCATCGTGCTGATACATAGTAATCGTTTCCCAAGGACAGTCTTGGGAACA
>DFXY01000060.1:0-39629 GCA_002381945.1 Bacteriovoracaceae bacterium UBA4096 | reverse complement strand
GGGCCGTATGAAACGGATTTTCTACTTTTAATTCATCACTCATGAGAGTATTCCTTATACAAAGAACCCCCATTATATACTCAGGGCCATAAGCTATAAAGCATTTTCCTTATAGAATTCGGCCAGATATACTGGATCGGAAATCACTAAAATAAACAAATACTATTTAAATCAGGGATTTGTCAATGACCACTCGTAAATTAAGATTTGTAACCGCAGGCAGCCTCTTCGATGGCCATGATGCTTCCATCAATATTATGCGAAGACTACTACAGTCTAAGGGCGTGGAAGTGATCCACTTGGGCCATAACCGCTCGGCCCAGGAAGTGGTGGAAGCCGCTATCGCGGAAGATGCTCATGCTATTGCTCTCAGTTCTTATCAGGGTGGCCACATGGAGTATTTCACTTATGTGCGTGAACTCTTGGATCAAAGCGGTGGGAAAGCGGTTCGGATTTTTGGTGGTGGTGGTGGAGTGATTACTCCGCCTGAGATTACTGAACTGCAATCTCGTGGCATCACCCGTGTTTATCATCCGAATGATGGTACGGCGCTGGGACTGGGTGGCATTATCGATGACATGATCAATAAGTGTGACTATTCGACGATTGATGATGTGGATTTTAAAAAACTCGCTGACAAAAAACTTTCTCCTTATGAGATGGCCAAGGTCATTACTTATATTGAAGATAACCGTGAATTTCCATTTGCTGTCAAAGCGAAGAGTATTCCGGTTTTTGGAATTACCGGAACCGGTGGCGCGGGTAAATCATCTTTGATTGATGAACTGCTTTTGCGCTTTCACCGTTATTATTCAGATAAAAAAATCGCTTTGGTTTCAGTTGATCCTACTAAGAAAAAAAATCAAGGCGCTCTTCTTGGAGACCGTATTCGGTTGGGGTCGGCAGTTTATGAAAACTTCTATGTCCGATCACTGGCAACTCGGGATTCTCATAATGAACTTTCTCCAGAGATCAATAAAGTGGTGGAGTTTTTAAAGACTCAGGACTTTGATTTAATTTTGGTGGAAACTTCCGGTATTGGCCAGGCCTCGGATGAAATCACCAAAGTGGCCAACAAAACTCTTTATGTCATGACTCCGGAATATGGAGCCTCTACTCAGCTGGAAAAAATTGAAATGCTGGNNGAGCTTCTACACAGCTGGAAAAAATTGAAATGCTGGAAGTCGCTGACTTCATCGCAGTTAATAAATTTGAAAAACCCCGCTCGGAAGATGCTCTTCGTGACGTCAGAAAACAGTACCGTCGTAACAAGCAGCTTTTTGCTAATCATCCTGGCAGTCCTACGGATGATGAGCTTCCGGTTTTTGGTACCATGGCCTCTAAGTTTAATGATGTGGGTGTCAATGCACTTTTTAAGGAAATCGTTAAGTCGGTTGATTTTAAGTACAACGCAGAATTAGATATTATCAGTTCGGACCGGGCCTCGGAAAAGAAGCTTTCCGTTATTCCAGCTTCTCGGGTCAATTACCTGCGGGATATCTCAGATACGGTTCGCTCTTATAATGAAGCTGCCAAAAAATCGGTGGAAAAACTCCAGCAGTATGAGACTTTGGTGAATGCTTCTAAGCTTATTACTGACAGTAAAGAACTCGAAACTAAAACATCCGAACTTGAAGCGACACTAGGAACAGAGCTAAAAGAGATCGCAGAATTTGATAAAATGATCGATCAGTACACTAAGGGTGAATACACTTACGTCGTTCGTGGCAAAGATATCAAAGTGCCAACCAAGTACGTTTCACTTTCACAGCAATCAATTTCTAAAGTGGGCTTTCCTAAGTTTCATTATGCTTCGGATAAACTGCGCTTTATTCGTTCTCAAAATCTTCCGGGCTTCTATCCATTTGCGACAGGAGTCTTCCCATTTAAGCGGGCCGATGAAGATCCAAAACGCCAGTTTGCGGGCGAAGGTGGCCCAAAACGTACCAATGCCCGTTTTCATTATCTGTCTAAAAACGATACCGCTAAACGCCTCTCGACCGCCTTTGATTCAGTGACACTTTATGGAGAAGATCCTGCTATTCGTCCGGACATCTACGGAAAAGTTGGTGAATCCGGTGTATCGATTTGTATGCTGGAAGACATGATGGATCTCTACAAGGGATTTGATCTGACGTCTCCTTCAACTTCCGTTTCAATGACCATCAATGGTCCGGCACCGATCATTCTAGCGATGTTTATGAACACCGCCATTAACCGATCGCTTCCGGAAGCGGATCAGGAAAATCTTGAGAAGTCAGTGGAGATCATGCGCCAGGTACGCGGTACGGTTCAGGCCGATATTTTAAAAGAAGATCAGGCCCAGAATACTTGTATTTTCTCTCTGGAGTTTGCGCTCAAGATGATGGGAGATGTTCAGGAGTTTTTCTGTAAGCATAAAATTAAAAACTATTACACCGTTTCTATTTCCGGTTACCACATTGCAGAGGCGGGAGCGAATCCTATCACTCAGCTCGCCCTGACGCTTTCAAATGGTTTCACTTACGTGGAATATTATTTGAGCCGTGGTATGGCGATTGATGACTTCTGTGAGAATTTATCTTTCTTCTTCTCTAATGGTCTTGATCCTGAGTACACCGTCCTAGGACGCGTGG
Source organism: Bacteriovoracaceae bacterium UBA4096 (assembly GCA_002381945.1). Lineage (GTDB taxonomy): Bacteria > Bdellovibrionota > Bacteriovoracia > Bacteriovoracales > Bacteriovoracaceae > Peredibacter. The sequence continues at coordinate 37,014 of DFXY01000060.1, read as the reverse complement.
CCCGAAAAATTTGGGCCGTGACCATGAAAGAGAAGTACGGCGCTTCTGAGAAATCTCAGAAATTAAAGTATCATATTCAGACTTCCGGCCGCTCGCTTCACGCTCAGGAAATTGATTTTAACGATATTCGCACCACACTTCAGGCATTCCTCGCCCTGTCGGATAATTGTAACTCCCTTCATACCAATGCTTACGATGAAGCGATCACCACTCCGACGGAAGAATCTGTCCGTCGCGCCATGGCGATTCAGCTTATCATTAACCGTGAGTACGGTTTAAATAAAACCGATAACCCTCTTCAAGGTTCATACATTGTAGATGAACTGGCCGAGATTGTGGAAGACGCGGTTTTAACCGAGTTTGAAAGAATCTCTGATAAGGGTGGCGTTCTGGGTTCAATGGAATCCATGTACCAGCGTGGAAAAATACAGGAAGAGTCTTTGTATTACGAAATGCTGAAAGATTCGGGCGAATTTCCGATCATTGGAGTGAATACTTTCCTTCCGGAAACACAAGCCGAGTGGAAACCAATTGAACTTTCCCGCGCTTCCGAAGCTGAAAAAAATGATCAGATCGCACGCCTGAATGCTTTTCAGGAAAAGAATAAGGCCCGGTCAGGAGAGTGCTTAAAGCGTCTGCGTAACACTGCTCTGACAGGTGGAAATATTTTTGAAGAGCTCCTTACGGCCGTTCGTTATTGCAGCTTAGGTGAAATTACTTCAGTGCTTTACGAAGTTGGTGGAAGATACAGAAGGAATATGTGATGAAAAAATCCAGGATCTATACCAAAACCGGAGATCAGGGTGAAACGGGACTTGTCAGTGGCAATCGAACCCGTAAGTCTGATTCACGGATTGATCTTTATGGGGAATTAGATGAACTTAATTCCCGCATGGGTTTTAGTGCTTCACAACTGGCCTTAGACCTGGAGTTTCAACAAATCGTAAATTTTCTCCATCACGTTCAATCGGCGATTTTTGATCTGGGATCAAATCTTGCCTGTGAAGTGGAAAATCGCCATAAATTTAAATTACCGCAAATCTCTGATGAATTTATCTCAGACTTAGAGCAGGAAATCGATCGGATGGATAATGAACTGGCCCCGCTGAAAAACTTCATCCTGCCGGGTGGTTCAGTTGTGGCATCATCCATCCATCTGTGTCGCACAAATGCCAGAACTGTTGAAAGAAAACTTCTGCGATATCATGAAACTTCTCAGGAAGAGCTTCCCCAAAACAGTGTTATTTTTCTTAACCGATTATCTGATTATTTTTTCGTGCTGGCCCGTTATGTAAATAAGGTCAAAGGGGCCGAAGAGATTTCCTGGAAACCCAGAAAATAATCTATTGCTCGGAATGAAGTCTTTGAATCCCTGCCAGCTTTTCACCCACAGTGAATTTCGACATTTTATAATTATAAAAGATGAACGCTCCTCCAAAGACAATTGCCAGCCCGATTAAAACTATCATGCGAGTTTGGTTACCAATTTGGGAAGGTAGAGATGCCACAATAAAGAGCGGGGAAGCCATGACAATGAGAAGTGTGATGACATCGAGAAGGGTCGCTATAAAAGAAGGAAGTTTATTGCGATTTCTTATTTCTTGTTTGGAAATTAAGATCGGACTGTTAACACGTTTTCGAAGATCAATTTCTTTGGCATGAGAGGCGATCTGGGCCAATTTCAAGGACGGGCTTCTTTTATTCACAATTTGGTTTTGAACACGTGCTCCAGTGAAGTCGGCCTTCAAGGCATACTCAAGTCGATCATGCTCGGGTCCAGGGAAAGATAACGCCTTAACATCTTCGTCCTGCATTTTATTTTCCTGCATAGTAATCAGAGTGTCTCCAATTCGGACTTCATCACCTGCGAAAACTTCCGTCTGTTCAACCCGGATACCATTTAAGTAGGTGCCATTTTTGGAATCTAAATCGGTAACTTCCAGACGATCTTTTTTGAGATTCAGTCGACAGTGTTTGCCGCTGACTTTGGTGTCTTCCAATTGAATCTCACACAGGCGGCCGCGACCGAAAGTCACCGCTCCATTTGAGGAAAGAACATGTTCTCTAATTTTACCCTGGCTTAAAATCTTGAGCGAAACTTTCATGAAGTCCAAAAATCCTGATGATAGTTAAAATGACAGATATCTTTTACTCTTTGGAGATATTCATGAATAGCTTCCGGAAATTGAAACTCCGGAACCACATAAAGTCCCCAAACGTGCGAGGCGAGTAATATATCATAGATAGTGAAATTGGCCGATCGATAAAAAGGCCTAAGCTCAGAAGTTAAGGTCGTGAGATCGGTTAAAACATTCTTAGAAAACAAATCCTGTTGTTTCACCAATTCCTTAAAAGGTCCCCGCTTGGCCTCTTTTTTCTTTTGAAAATAGGCCCTTGAGGCTTCATCAAATTCTGGAGTGAATATCCAGTAGGGCATGGCGAGGTTATGAACATTGTTTCCAAGCTTATTCAGAAGCTGATTAAAATCTGCAAAATGTGCGTCCTGTTCTAGCTTGTGAACCTGCAAAGAATTTGTGCTATCAAGCTTTGCCACAATATCCAGACTCTCATTCATGGCCTTCCCATTGATTTCTATAATGGGTAGCATTTTAGTGCCCGTTAATTTTAGAGGAGTTTCTTCATCGTTGTAGGGCAGGACAATCGACTTATAAGGCAGTTGCAGGTATCCCAGGGCCATTCGCACGCGGATACAAAAAGGACAGTGAACATAATGGTAAAGTTTTAATTCCATTATGCTATTATAAGCTAACTTACTAAAATCCCAAATACCTGAGTGGTCTTGCTGCAGAGCGAGCATTGTAAAAGTGGGCGTTTAACTGTAATAATGGCTTAATACTCCGGAGAAGAATTATGGACTCAATCATTTCAATTACCGACAAAGCTATTCAACAGATTCACCAAATTGCCCAAGCTGAAAATCCCGATGGAACTAAAGGCCTGCGTCTGGCCGTTACCGGTGGGGGTTGCTCTGGTCTTTCTTATAAAATTGAATTCAGTGAGCCTAAAGAAAAAGATAACGTCCTCGAGTTCGGTGACATCAAAGTTTTGGTAGATCCAAAATCCGTTATCTACCTTAAAGGCATCGTCCTGGATTTCAAAGATGGCCTTAATGGTAAGGGTTTTGTCTTTGATAATCCCAATGCCAAAAACACCTGCGGTTGCGGTGAATCGTTCTCACTTTAAATCATGTTAAATCAATATCGTTATCACGCCGGCCAGTTCTCGATTGCTCTGTATGAAGTGAGTTTTTCCGGTGAAGATGTAAAATCTTTTCTGCAAAATCAATCTACCTACGACATTGAAAAACTGGAGCCCGGCAGTTTTCATTTAATCAGCTTCCTGGATCCGCAAGGCCGAGTGGAGTGTTACGGCCAGTTAGTTCGTCAGGAAAATAATTACAGTTACCTTATTCCAGAACAATTACTGGAGCGCACACTTGTCCGTTTAAATAAATTTTTAATTTCTGAAGATGTTGTGATTAGTGAACCAGTTAAAAAAACCTATCAGGTTTTAATTGGCCCGGAGGCAAGCACTTTCGCCGAAGCTAATGCCGTGAGCGGCAACATCTTTGATGAAGCTGCCTATCTTCAAACTCAAGTGGCACCCTCGCTTAAAACTCTTTCTGCCTCTGAGGTTCTTACCTGGCAGGCATTAACTGGATGGCCCAGTTTTGATGGTTCAGATTTTAAATTAGAGATCATTAATAATCTTCGCTTGTTCGATCTAAGTCTTGTGATGAACAAGGGTTGTTATCCCGGGCAAGAGACGGTTTCTAAAATTGCCACCCGCCGAGGAGCAGCTTACAGTCCGGTTTTGGTTGAATTAAGTGTGCCAGCTCCTGCTGGTGAGATCATGAGCTTTGATAAAAAAATCGGAACTGGTGAGGCTTGCTATCAGTGGGAAGATAAGTTTTATCTCACAGCAAGTCTTCTGAGAGACTTTCGCGTGGAAAAGATGAAGATTCATTTCACTGTGAATGGATCGGAATTTGATGGAATTGTTCGTTATTATCCATTGCTCTCCGGTGATCCTAAAACCAAGGCCCGCGAATTATATTATCGGGCGACGGATCACTTCCGAATGGATGAATTAGAACTGGCCGAAGAAAAGTTTCGTCTGGCGATTAAACTTGATCCGGCCTTTGCTGATGTTTATGAAAGTCTGGGTGTCATGCTTGGGCGACTTGAGCGTTTTCAGGAAGCCATTGATCTCATGAAACAACTGAGTGAAGTCGATCCCAAATCCGTTCTTGCTCATACCAATATGTCCCTTTATCTCATGAGAATGGGAAAAATTCCGGAAGCCGAAGAACAAAAATCCCTCGCCACCGTAAAATCCTTTCAGAGCTTTGGGGACGAAGCTAAAAACAAAGAAAGAGAAACCGAGCTCAAACAAAAGCAGGAAAGCGAATGGGCCCAGCGGGAATCCATGTTCCGTCAGGTGCTGGAAATCGATCCGGAAGATACTCTTGCCAATTACGGGCTGGGTTCCATTGCGGTAGAAAAAGGTCAGTGGCAAACTGCGCGTGAGCATCTCGAGCGGGTGATCTTGCAGGATCCTAAGTATTCCGTGGCCTACCTCGCTTTAGGTAAGGCACTTAAAGGGCTTGGTCTGGTGGAAGAAGCTAAGAAAATCTGGCAGGAAGGAATTAAAGTATCCGCGGCCAAGGGTGATCTGATGCCTGCCAATCAAATGCAGCAGGAACTTAATTTTTAGAATAATGCAGTTCGGCCTTCTTGAGAGTTTTTTTCAAATCACTTAAATCTTTGCGGTGTGTTTTGAGTTTCTTTTCCCAAAGAGGGATTTGCTTTTTAAACTTATTCAGTTCTTTTTGTTGCTCTTGAATTAAGTTCCATCCGGTATCTTTAATGAGACCCTGTTTTCTGGCCCACTTAAGTTCTTTAAAGGTGTAGTTAAGCATGTGGTATTCCTCCACTGCCCGCCAAATCATTTTTTCTTTTTCGGCCGGACTGAATAAGTACCAGATGGAATCAACTTCTTTTGCTTTGGTGAGATCAGCAAAGAGTTTAAAGGCCCAGAAGAAGGTAAAGTAAGCGTGATAGACTCCACGAAGAGGACGCAAGGTCCTTCTCCAAGGGGAGTAATAAATGTTATCCATTGGCCCATCAATTAATTTTCCCAGATTCAAATAATAATTCAGATGGTGATGCCCATTTTCATGAAGGAGATCATCCATAAGATCCACAAAGTCCCGATGGTAAAGATTGATCATCGAGTGGCCGGGTAAATCCTGATGGGAATAACTTACCAATTGTTCCTGCTTAATAGGAATGATGACATCAGTGAAGGCCTGAAATCGTTCCCAGGAAGAGGGGGAAAACTTCTTGATGATTTTCAAGGCCACTTCAATTCGCTGAGAGAAAAGCTTCATTTCCTTTAAGCTACGAGTCATAAGCCTCAACTCTTTTCCTTCTAGATGGAGAGTTGTTTCAAGTAAGCGGAGGGTTTTCTTATTTTTAACAAACTCACCAAGAGAAGTTTGCGCCCGGTAAAAAGCGAAAGTCTTGGTTGTTTTAAGAATATGTTTTTCGGCCAGTGCCACGAGATGTTTATCAAAAATTTTTAAGGTGTTTAAAGAAGCTTTGCCTAGGATCTGGCCGCGATTCAAATTCTTTAAGAATACATCAGCGAATTCACTGTTATTCCAACCTTCAAAAACTTTTTCTTCTTCGGGACCGAAGTCGCTTTTACCTAAATTCACCTTCTGAGAATTGAAAAAATTTAACGATTCAATCAAAGTGAGGAAGTGCCAGTTGAGATTGCTATATTCTTTTAATTCATTTGCATGAAGTTCCATCCAGCGTGACAAGGCAGTTGGTGACTGCTTCTTCAGAGTGCGTAACGCCTGCGCTAGATTCTTCTTGTACTGGGTTTTTAAACGGGATTTGAGTCGTGAATATTGTGAATTGGAAAAAATTATCATTTGCACATATTACTGGTCCTTGGTCGATTTTAAAATCCCTATAATTCTTTGCTGTTTTTTTTATAATCACACTCAGTTTACTACTGAAACTTTGAATAGTTTTAAATTCATTTTTAATAAAAATTTTTTTATTAACCCCTCTTTCCATTCTCCTATGGTGCCTCCTCGTAAAGAACCTTAAAAGATAAGGACAAGGGCGTGTTTTGACAAATTTGCCAATAGTGGGTATACTATTAGTGAGGGTTGTAGTGAAGAAAGAGAATACAATACTAAGACAACTGAGAAAAAAAGTTGTGATTGATGGCCTCGTTGTTACTGAAATTTATTTTGACTTGAAACACATCAATCATGGTTGGGATAGCATTAAGCGTGATTATAAAGAAGGGCCTGCACGACAGAATCTTACTGAAGATGATGTGGTTGCATTTTTTGAGCAGTTAGCGACTCTGATTCAAATACCTTTTTCTCAGAGATCAACCCTCAGGTCCGTTGAGAAACGATTTATTTTTTATGTATATGAAAATGATAAAAAATTTAAAATGGTTGTGGATATTATGAAAAACGAAGCAACTGTAGTGGTTACGATCCACTAGAAGAGAGGCTTTTATGTCTAAGAAAAATTTGATTTCAGAAGATTATTTCAGTGACCAGGAATTTGTCATTGATGAAATTGATGAAGACTTTGTTTTGGGTGTGCTTGGCAAAAATCCTTCAGCAGACCAATTACTTAAGTTTGAGCTTTGCTCTTATATCGCTCAGTTTATTGATAAAAAAGGATTAAGCCTATCAGATGTTCAAAGGCTCACAGATGTAAATGCGAGTGATATTAGCCGTATTAAAAACCATCATCTGGATCGTTTTACGATTGATCGTCTTATTAAGATTTATTCGATGTTAGATACTCAACATGGCGTTGGAGCAGTACTTGAAAGTGCTGGGGTAAAAATTCGTAGAATGACTGCCTAACCGTGGGTGCTTCAAGTCAACCACGGGAAAAATCACAAAAATGTTTTGGAGTTCTTGGATAAAAAAGATGGCTGGGAAGGAGAGACTCGAACTCTCGACCAACAGATTAACAGTCTGCTGCGCTAACCAACTGCGCCACTTCCCAACTCATAGTCAAAAGATCAGTAATTTATAATCTCCAACTGAACTAATGTCTAGTTTTTTTGGCAGTAAAGCATAGGAAATTTACTGAATTATTTTGCTCAAGTTTTTGGAGTATTTGACCGATACAGTCAAAAAGGACCCTCCATTTTGGCAAAATCCTCCTTCGTCCTTCAGGCCCTGAAAATTTTAGGGCTAGAAGAGATGCTAAAACTTTCAGAAGTCCTGCATGAAAAGCAGGTCCCCCTCAAAAAGGCCGCAGGGGAAGAACTCATCGCCTGGGATGACGCGGAAGAAAAGCGCCCAAAACCTAAAAAGGTTCAACCGGAAACTGAGGCCCGGGTTTTAGAATTTCCCAAAAAGAACATCGGCCAGATGCCCTCTTTACGTGAAGAACATAAACCGAGCGCTGCTAATCATGAAGAAGATTCCGGCGATCTCATGGCCTCGGATGTGGTTTTATGGCAACGGGAGATGGCCAAACAGGCGGAAGGAAATATTCTTAAACTGGATGCGTTTAAGGGTTATAAAAAATCAACTGAGATGTATATGGTAAAAACTCCCAGTTCAGTCGATGGCAAAGATAAAATCCGTTTTGCTTCCACTAAAGGTGTTCTGATCAATAAGAAACAAGCCTAATGAAAAGGAATCGCTGTCACTTTCTGTGGTAATTTAATATCCAATTTCTTGGTAATTTGCGGATCAAGCGAGAGCTGACCATCACCGTGTACTTGGATCTGTGTACGGAAAGCAAAAAAATCATGCCCTGGAACTTCGACTGATAGTAGCACTTCACGGGCCTTCTCTTTATCAAAACTCTTATTAGTAATCAGGAGTCCCGTAATTCTTTCTTTAATCGGTTTTATATCCTTAAGTGGGCAACGGTAATGAGGACCTCCGTCAAAAGGATCGACTTCATAAGTGTATTTAAAGCCGATGCTTTCTAACATTTTTTTAACTGGCTCCGTTTCCTTACCCACTTTCCCAATTGACTCCCTTGCGTCCATAGGAAGGAGGGTCTGATAAATGTTTTCAGACGGAAAAAGGCTGAGAATAAATTCTTTATTACTTCGGCTCAGAACATCGGCTTCGTGATAATTCATGTTAAAAAATCTTCTGCCAACAGCTTCCCATAAAGGAGAATTTCCAAAACGATCAAGTGGAGGCATGAGTTCGGAATGAATCATGCTTTTAAATCTTTCCGGACTTGTGGCCATATATAAGAAGCGGGCGAAAGAAAGTTGTTTGCCCAGTTTCTCTTTATGACCGCGAAAGTCCGGATTTAATATCAATCCGCCAATCTCAGTAGGCCCGTTAGTATCTAAACCAAGTTTCAGGGTGCCATGAACAAAACCGGTATTAATGGTTTGTGAAAACTTCGCTTCCTGGCCCACGGTTAAATAGAAATGAGGCTCGTTCTCTGTTCCATGTTGGGCATGGATCATCGAAACACCCAGGATTTCATTTGTTTCAAAATCTTCTAAGACAAAAATATAATAATTTTTTGAGAGATCAGAACTTGGGTTCTTAAAACTCTTCATGGAACTGTCGATTTTTGAACTAATGAGTTCTTCATCCGGAGGCAAATTGATGAAGGTCATGATGTTACTTAGTTTAAATAAATCACTTAAGTCATCTGGTTGAACTGATCGCAAAATGAACATTTAGAACTCCTGACGGATGATTTCTTCAAGCTTTTCCAGAGCGGCAAGAGAGAAGGTCCATGGTAACACGAGAACATAGGATTTTTCGAGGTTTGTCCCCTTAAATCCAAGACTTTCAAGCAAACTCGCCTTCTCGTTCAAAGGGTAATACCCCAGACTATCCTCTCCATTCAACAAATTATGTTCTTTAAAAATTTGATGAAGCCGGGCGTGAAAGCGAGTCCATTTGCCTTGAGGGCCCCAAAGCTCAGGACTCAGTGCGTAGTTCATCCAAAGAGGAAGCAGAATTTTTTGAAGTTTGTGAGTATTAGCGGAAGGCAGTTCTTTTTTAGAAAGAACAATCGTTCCTAGAGGGGGGAAATCAATGATGGCCTCATGGTATTGGCCATGCAGAAACTTGAAAAAAGACCAGGGTCTCCCTTCAAAGACTAAACCAATTTTAGGATAGGCGGCTTCCGCGGCCTTTAAATTGGGAAAATAGTCCGCATTCCACTGTGGAATGGGAGCCTCTGGAATGTCTTGCTGTGGGTTATGCTCAAACTGCAGTCGCGCCCAAATGAGTTTCGGGTGCATTTTGGACATGATCGGACCATCCAGAGTTAGATCGAGTGGAAATTCATCTTTTACTTGTTTTAAAAGTTCTTCAGAAAATTCGCTCTCAATTGTCCTGAGTGTCATGAGATCCTTCGTCTGTATTTCTTGATTTCTGCAACAGCGGTAAGGGATAATACCCTGACCTTTTGGAGGATACTACTATCGAAGACATGTTGAAAACTGTTGAAGCCGCTTTTGCTCAGAAGGACTATCGGGGCGCCTTGCAGATTCTTGAAACTCATCAATCAAAAATCTCACCGGGACTGTGGCACTATAATGTGGGAACCATCTACGGCAAACTAGGTAACTTTCCACTATCCCGCTACCATCTTTTGATGGCGGATCAGGAAGGACTAAGAACCAAGGAAGTCATCACCAATCGCAATCTGGTGGAAACTAAACTTGAAATTGATAAATATGAGAAGCCCCTAGTGTGGACTGATTATTTAATCAAAGGGAGTCTGGCCGCTTCCGAGGGAATTTTTGCCACGATTGGTTTATTGTTGGTAGTCTTCGCTCTCTTTAGTCTTTGGAAGAAAAAAAGTTTTAAAGCTTTTGGCATAATTGTCACTTTGTTTCTCATCATATCAGGAATTAATGTGTGGGTTCATTCATGGGATAAAAAAATGGTTATGATTGCTCAACCGTTATTTGAGGGCCCGTCTCAAATATTTCCTGCCCGGGAAGAAGTGCCTGCAGGGGTTTTGTTGATTACGGTTAAAAAAGGTGAGTGGCTTGATGTCATTTATCCATCTCGCTTTAAAGGGTGGATTAAAGATTCCGGTCTGAAGGAGCTTAAATGAGTTACGAAAAAGAAATGATGGATAAACTGGGAAGAGGTGAGTCCACAGGAGACAGGCTGGATATACCTATTCTTAAATATTTATGGGATGCAAGTCCTCTCTCTTTCATGGCCAAAGAGAGTTATCATGAGTTTTTTAAAAAAATTACTTTCTTGAATTCATTTTCAGATAATGAAGTCCGGCTTTTTACAAAGTATCTTCATCGTAGGGAATTCATGACCAACGAAACCATCTTCAAGCAAGGTGATTCAGGTTACGGCTTTTATTTTATCTTCAACGGTGCCGTCAATATTTACGCTAATTATAATAACCAACCAGAAGAGCAGGGTGATTTTATCATTCGTCTTGAGAAGAGACAGTACTTCGGAGAGATGGGACTCCTGGAAGAATTTAACCGCAGAAGTGCAACGATAGTGGCAGCGGAAAACACTATTCTTCTAGGTTTATTTAAACCTGACTTGGATTTGATGCTGGAGACTCATCCGGTTTTAGGTGCCAAGTTTCTGAGAGAGACAGCTCTTATCATGGCAAACCGTATGGGCCAGCTCACCAGAGAAATTGTAGGTCTGAAGAAAAAAGTCAAAGAACTTGAACAACGCGTATGACGAGAAACCAAAAAATCAAGCTCTATTTATTCATGTTCCTTTTCTCGGCAAGCATTGTCTTTGCCATTATGTTTCCGCGCCTCACGCTGCCCTTTGGTTTTGCTTACATCATCTATCTGATGTGTAAGCCCTTTACCATTAAACTAACCACAGGCAGTCGGCGGCAGCGACTCATTTATTTCTCACTCATGATGACCGGAATTGTTTTTCTCTGCTTTCCACTTTTTGCTACTTTATACAATGTGGATACGGATTTCAGTCAATTCTCCAACCAACTACCAGAAATCCAAAAGATGCTTCAGGATAAATTCTTTGCCTATAAAGTGATGGTTTTTGAGAAGTTCGGAATCAGACTCAATCTTGATCCGGTAAACTTCTTGATGGCAAAACTTGAATCTCAGGGAACAATTTTCTTGAGTCATTTCCCTGATTTTATTTCAACTATTTTCGAATGGTTGCTTTTAGTTCCCTTGTTCTTGTACTTCTTTTTTATGGAAAGTCGGCGTTTTAGCCGGAATTTTCTGGAAGCCGTTCCTAATCCTATTTTTGAAAAAAGCTATGTGCTGTTTTCCCAGTTTAATACTAAATTTGGAGAATACATCATCGCAAAGTTTATTGAGGCCACTATTTTAGGTACGTTGGTCACTCTTGGATTATTTCTTATCGGCTTTCCTTACCCTTTTATTCTGGGGTTTATTGCCGGTGTAACCAATATTTTGCCTTATATTGGACCTGTGATTGGTGTCATTCCTGCTATTTTTGTGGGAATGTTATCCAAGGATCCTAATGTAACGGTACTTTCGATGTTGGTGATTTATGCACTCGCGAATTTGATCGACATGATTTTGGTTTTTCCACTCTTGGTGTCAAAAATAGTCAATCTCCATCCTATCCTGGTGGTGGTGAGTATCATTATTGGCTCTCAATTAGGTGGTATTGTTGGTATGATAGTGATTATTCCATTTATTGCCTTTTTTAAGCTACTGTTTAAAGAAATTTATAAGGATTTATCGGTTCATCTATGAAGATTTTAGTTTTCACTCTTTCCATTCTGTTTCTTATTTCCTCATGCTCAACTGACAAGCCAGAAGGTAAAACGGAAGCTGAAATTTTATTCAAAGAAGCTCAGGAGCTGATGGAAGCTGACCGGTTTATTCTGGCGACTGAAAAATTAAACCTTATTAAAACTCAGCACCCTTATTCTTTTTACGCTACTCCCGCAGAACTTCTTCAGGCCGATATTCTGTTTGCCCAGGAGAACTACATTGAATCAGCTGCCGCTTATCTATTGTTTCGGGATTTTCATCCACGTCATGAAAAGATTCCTTATGTGGTTTTTAGAATTGCAGAATCTTACTATAAACAAATTCCTGATACTATTGACCGAGATCTGGAACCGGCGTTGGAGTCTTTGAAGTATTATCATGAGGTCATTCAGAAATATGGAGACAGCAGTTATAAGAAAACTGCTGAAAGCAGAATTGCCAAGGCGATGCAAATGCTTCGTCAAAAAGATCTGTATATTGCTGATTTTTATTTCAAAACCAAAGAATTTTCAGCTGCCAGATATTGGTACTTAGATATTCTGGAAAATCATCAGGACCCTAAGACCCGCAATCACGCCATGCTGAGAACGATTTTAGCGACTTCTAAACTAAAAGAATGGGAAACCTGTTTAGATTACGTAGAAAACTTTTACCAATCAGTTGATAAAGAGGCCCAGAAAGAAATAAAATCAATTAAAGAAAACTGTCAGAAAAAACTCTAAGCCTTGGAGCCCACCTTTGGAAAACGTAAAACTTAGTGATCTTCTGAAAAAAGCCAAAGAAGCCTTCCAGAAAAATGATCTGAAAACTGCCAGCCTGTTTTTAAATGAAATTATTGAGCAGAATCCAAATGCCACAGAAGCTTTCTTCTACCTGGCCAATGTGTTCCATGTCAGGGGCGAGCTAGGAAAGGCCATTAAAGGCTTTCAGCGCGTTCTGGAGCTTGATCCACATCATACTGATGCCGCGATTTCACTTTCGGTAATCTATAATGATATCGGAAAGTATGAAGAGGCCAAGGCCATCTTTGAAAAAGCGAACAATCAGGTTAAGAATACTCAGCAACAAGGATTGTCAGATCCTCATCTGAATAAAAAATTCTCGCTTAAGCATTACGAGATTGCGGAAATGTACGCTTCTTACGGCCGGGCGGATGAAGCTTTATTTGAATACAATAAGGCCGCTACTCTTGATCCTGATAATTTAGAAATACGAATTAAAATCGCCAAGACTTATACTAAGAAAGGTTTTACTTCTAAGGCCTTTGAAGAACTAAAGCGCTTAAAAAATGAGCAACCAGGCTATATGCCGGCCCGAATTGCCATGGGTCTGCTTTATTATGGAAACGGCAATATCATCGAAGCTCAGGCGGAGTGGCAGAACGTACTTTCTCGTGAGCCAAATCATCCCGAGGCCACGATGTACATCAACCTTTCGCGGTCTGCGACTGAAACCAACATCAGCTTATAAAAAAAAAGCCCTCGAAAAGAGGGCTTTTTTTTTAGTATTAAATTTGAGCTTTTTTTATACTTCTAGGGTGCGAGTTGGATTCTGCAAAGAAGATGAATTTGTTTTAAGATCGCCACCTTCAAGTGCAATGCTTGGCTCATAAGTCGTTCTACGAGCGTCATCAGAAGTGAAGTTAACAATATAAACTTTCAACTCTTTATACATTTCATGTTTCACAGATAGCTTAGAATCCTGAAGCACGATTTGTTTGCCGACTTTCTTAGCAGAGTTGATTACAACCGGTGCTTTTAGGTTTGCCGACATCTCCGTAACGTTCGCTGGGATCGTTAAGATTGAATAAAGCTTGGCCGATTGAAGGGACTCGAGTTCGAGGCCGTTTAAATCAGCAGGAAGAAGTTTTGCAATATAATCAGGTTTGAAAATCTTAGGTTCGATGATCGGGAAGGCGACCTTCTCATCTTCTGTTGATTGAAGCCATAGGATTAGCGTGCTGTCGCCTGGATCAACAACGAAGTATTTCTTGAGATTTTCAAAACCCAAAAGACCTTCAGAAAAGGTGACGATATCGTTGGGGTTAACTTCAAGTTCCCCAAATCGAGTGGTTTTGACTTTCACGGATGCCTCCAAAATGAAATGGTAAGGTATTATTACCATAGCACTATGATGGTATCAGTCAAACGAATAAATGATCAAGGAGGAAAATTATTTCTTCTTGAGTTCTTCGCCAAGGCGCGCAATATCAGACATGTTAGCTTGAACTGCTTCTGTATTCTGATCTTGAATGGCCTGGTAGACCTCTTCGCGATGTATCTTAGTTTCTTTTGGAGCTTTAATCCCCAGGCGAACTTGTTTGCCCTTGATTTGCACTACGACAATTTTAATATTGTCGTCGATTGCAATGCTCTCTCCTAGCTTCCGTGTCAGAACCAGCATGGTTGATCCTTGTCTTTCGTGTCAAGAATTTGACTAACTCAATAAAGTTTTGTTGCGCTGAGATTTATTACATTATTAGGGGGAATTGCAAGATAATTTCGTTAAAAAGTTAAGAAATTGTAAGATTTGCTTACTTCAGGAAGTCCATGAGGCTGGTGTTCATAAGATTTGAACTTGCTCTATAGGTTGCCTTAAGGACGTTTTGCTCTTTTTGCAGGTCGCCAAAGAGTTCTGTGACATCGGCGTCTTCGATTTTGCTTTTGTGAGCTTCATTTAAAAGTTTGGTCTTCTCAATATTGGTTTCTGCATTAGAAATAGTGTTAGTGAGTGCACCAATTTCTGTTCTGTGACTAACCATCCGCTCAATGCTGTCGTCCATTCTTTCCAGTAGGCCTTGAATGATCTGAGGATTGTCGGTAAGGAGTGCATTCTCTAATGCCCGCAGTTCATCAAAAACGCTGGCAGGCACTGCTTCAGGCTCAATGGAGGCCGGTTTGCGCATGACTGCGATTTCCGGGTTAAGATCTATCTCGGTTGGTTTTAGATCAACCTGGGATTTATCTACCGGGCCCTTGGCCTTGGAATAAAAAAGTTCATGCCCATTGATATTGATAGGCACATAAACATCTTTATTAATTTCAATGTTAATTTTGTTGGTATCACCCATGTATTTACCGTGCTGATCAAACGGTCGGGTTAACACTTTCTGACCGGCAAAGAGATAACGATTGCCCATACGTTTATTGGCAAGACTCAAAACTTGCTGGCGAATTTGGTGAATTTCTTTTGAAACACCCTGACGGATTTCTGGCGAATAAATGGATGAGGCCTGACCGATGGCCAGTTCTTTGGCCTTAACCAAGAGATCGGTCATCTCTTCCAGGACATTTTCTGTGAAGGAGAGTTGGGTTTGGGCGAAACCTAAGTTCCGCAGATATTGACCGGCATCGATATTCTGAGAACGGATGGCAAGGAGTTCAACATTTCCCACGGGATCATCCGAGGGCTTAGAAACACGTTTAAGGGTTGAACCTTTAAGTTGCAGGTCTTCAACCTTGCCCTTAGTCTTACCAACGGCATAGTTGATTGCGTGTACTGATGAATTTTCTGAAACCCTACTCATACATCATGCCTTATGGGAGTAATCCCAATACTGCTTTAAACATTTCATCTGACGCCCTGATGACTTTGGCCGAAGCTTCATAAGCGTTCTGATAACGAACCATATTGGCAGCTTCTTCATCCAGAGACACACCGGCCAGACGTTCTTTAAAAGATTTTGCCTGTGCCAGGATTCCATGAGATTGCTCTTCATCAATTTTGGACTTACCTGTTTGTAAACCAATGTTACCGACAGATTTTAAATATTGTTCTTCAAAGGTAGTTGTTCCACCTCCCAGAACTTTTTCATGCTGAAGTTTAGAGACTGCCAGGGCAATACGGTTATCACCGGGTTTATTTGCCTCAAGTGCAGCCGCGATATTGTTAACATCGGCCAGGACTTCATCAGAAAGTGAAATGTACTCAGCTGCCCGTTTTAAATCGAGTGGCTCTTTAAAGAAATTGATTCCGGTAACTTTCTGTTTGGCAGCGTTGGGAACAGGATTGCCCTGGCCATCAACCGGAACCGGGTGATTGGCAAAACCTCGGCGGTGAATGGAGTTAGTGGCAAGCACCAAACCATGAGCGAGCTCATCGAGTTGTTTTTCCAATCCAACAATTTCTTCATTGCGGGTTTTGAGCTGAGCGCCTAATGTCCCGCCGGTAATTTTATCAGAGATCGCTACCCCTGGTCTGCTGGCATAGAAAATCTTGATGTCACCTTTGTCGGCCGAGTTTTCCCCCGGCTGAACTCCGGCACCAACCGTGAGCTCCTGAGCAAGACCCCCGGCCACAATGGACCCGACGCCTTCAATGTTCACCACAAACTGGCCCTGATTATCACTGTAAGTATTAATCGGAAAAAATTCTGTCAGTGTGCGAAGAGCACGGTCACGCTGATCGCGAAGATCATTGGCCATCCCACCGGAGACTTCCTGAATACTGATTTCTTTATTGAGCTTGGCGATGGTCTTCGTCAGACTGTTCACTTCGCTCACACTAAGAGTGAGTTTCTTGTTGATACTGCCACGGATATCATCGAGGTTGGATTGAATCCGGTGGAAGTCGCCAGTTACAATCTTGGCATTTTCTTTAACGACGTTTCTCACTGTTTCGTTTTCCGGTTGATTGGAAAGTTCACGAAAAGAGTTGAAGAAACGGTTCATGATCTTATTCATACCGTCAGAGTTAATCTCGTTGAAGATTTCTTCGACGTGACCTAACTGAAGGGTGCGTTCTTCATTGAATTTATGAGTGGTAATGGAGGTGTTTAATTTTTTCTCTACCAGTTCGTCATGGGAGCGCTTGATGCTTTGGACTTCAACACCGGTTCCTAGAACATAGTCACCTTCACCAAGACCAGGACCCGTTTCCGTTCTGACTTCCTGTCGGGAGAACCCTTCAGTATTGGCATTGGCAATGTTATGCGAAGTCGTCGACATCGACTGTTTCGCAGTAAACAAACCAGATTTTCCAATGTTTAATAAGTCAGCGCCCAATCCTTGGTCCTCTGTACTTTGTTATCTATTGAGTGAACGTGTTTGTCCGTCTGCCCCATAGGTTGTGTATGTTTTCTTCCCACTAAAGCCTTGTTTGACTTCACGTAGGGATAGCATCGCTTTATTTAAAAACTGCTGGTTCTTTTTATTCTGTTCCTGAATCTTCTGGATGATATCCAGTAGCAGGCTATTCAAATTTTTAAGGGCAGCGATAGCTGACGTTTGATCTATTGGTGCAAAAGCGGTTAACAGGTCACCGGCACGCTGGATGTTAATCGAAAAGAGGGCAGTGCCGTTTAAACTATCAATCAGCTCTGTGCGCTCTTTTTCAAGTTCACCGATCTTGGAGATGATTTCTTCTTTTAGCGGAAGCATGGTTTCAAGTTTATCGATGTCACTTTCAAGTAGAGTGAGATACTCATCACAAGTCAGATCGTATAAATCTTTGTGGAGTTGGCAAAAGCCTTCCCAGACACTGAGAGTGCGCTGGTAATAAAGCTTTTTCTCGTCCATTCGATTATCCATGCCGGCCCCGCTTAAAATTCAGAGTTGAGGATTTTATCAGTTAAAGCGTCGTAGTCGATTTCATAAGAGCCGTCCTGAATTTGTGCTTTCAAGCGTGCAATCTTTTCTGAATTATCAACTTCCGGAGCATTCATTGCTGCTTTTTTAATACGAGAGAAATCTTTAACACCATCTGGGATGTTGACTTTGGCATCAGTGGATGTTTTTTGAGAAATTTCTGAAGCGCGTTCCGTGGTGTTACGCTGAACTCCATCAACTTTGTCTCCACCTTTGGTCGATTCGCTTTTAACGTCGCGTCCACGAGGGAAAAATGCTGTCCGTGTATCGATGCTACTCATTTGTGTTCTCCTTCGTCATTCCTTGACGAACTTGAGGGGCCGCGTTTTTTAAATAATGCTTCATATGCTGAGGCACAATCTGATCCAGGATGACTTTCTTAATTCCCAGACCACTATCTGATTTTGCCATAGTTTGAGCTCTTTCGTAATCCAGTAAAGAATTGTAGTACTCCATAGATGATGAATCCGGAGTTTCTTTAGGGATGGTCTTTCTCATTTCGGCCAGCATATGGGACGTGAAGTTGGCCTCCATGCCTTCTGCTATTTCTTCAAATGGTTTAACTGGATTGGTTCTTTGAGCGGTCGATAAGGCTTGTGCCTGAGGGTTGATTTTCACTCGTACCATCCTGGTTTTGGGACCTCATCATCCTGATGAGATTCTCTTTAGAGTGTAGCATTTTTAAACTTGAGGGTGTTAGCGAAAAACACCCCTGGGAAAAAAGTTCCCTTTGCGGGTTAAATCAGCTCGATTTCGGCCAAAAGGGAGCCATTTTGCTTAAGCGCCTGGAAGATGGAAATCAGATCTTCTGGCTTGGTTCCTAATGCATTCAGGGCCTTAACCAGATCATTGATGGTGGTCGTTTGCTCAATCATATGTAAAGAACCTTTACTTGAGCCTTCAGCTCCACCTTTAACTTCCAACACCAAGTCCCCATGGCTAATGGCCGATTTTTTGATGACAATATCACCACCGGCAACCAGAGTTCCGGTGCGTTCATTGATCACGATTTTGGCAGCAGCATCCGCCACCACCTTGTAGTTCTCAATATTAGCGATGAGCTCAACTACTTTTCTTTCATAATAATTCGGAATGATGACATCAATGGTGGTGGCATCAGAGGCGGTAGCGTATTTTCCACCTAGTTCCTGATTGATCGTTCGCTCAATCCGGGCGGCAGTGGTGAAATCCGGATTATTCAAGGCCATTCTGATAGCTTTTTTATTATTGAAGGCCAGCTCCAGTTCTTTCTCGATAGTCCCACCTTCCGGGATACGTCCGGTAGTTGCAAGTTTTTTCCCTTGCTCAAGTCCACCGATGGAAAGGTGACCATTGGCCACAGCATAAACCTGGCCGTCTCCACCTTTTAAGGGTGTAACTAAGAGAGTGCCGCCTGCTAATGAAGAAGCGTCACCGATGGAGGAAACTGTTACATCCAGACGTTGTCCCACTCGGCCGAAAGCAGGGAGTTTCGCCGTGACAATTACTGCTGCCACATTCTTGGAGGTCACTTCTTTCTGTGGATTTAATCCCAGGGTTTGAAACATTTTTTTAAGGGAGGTATTAGTGATTTCGCCGCCACCGTCACCGGTGCCATTGAGACCAATGACGAGTCCGTAACCAATCAGAGGATTTTCCCGTACTCCTTTAATGGTCACAATATCTTTCAGCCGGCTGGTATTCGCCATAGCTGGAATGGCGAATGTACAAAGTAAAAGTGGCAGGAGTTTAATCATTGATCCCTTCCTAGGATGAAGACACGTGACTCAAGAAGTTTATCCGAGTTCACATAATCATTTTCCATGATGTCCTTTCTTGAGACAAGTGCTTGGACTTCGATGGATCTTTTTTCCTTCTTAAATATAACTTCCTTACGGCCGCGCAGAAGAATGTAGTCCTGACTTATCTCTTCCATCACTGTGCCGGAAATTTTATCGTAAACTTTCATGTCCATTTCGTTATCTTGAGCACTTGCAGCGGCGGCAGCACCTGTGGCCGCTGGCGTGGTCGGCGTTTTTGCTGTCGCACTTTCGCCCTCTTTAGTTGATTTTTTGGGTTTGTCAGGGAAGGTGCGTTTTAGTTCAGCCGAAATCTGATTCCGGAGGTTCTCTAGAACATTGATGATGACCATGTCACCAGTGCGTTTATCGTTTTGATAAGTAAAGAGAGATGAGCTGGAACCTTGATTGGCCCATAGAGATCCACCGCTCTCATCATCCACAAAATCCTGGGCCTGATAGCGCTGAGGTCGGTACTGGCGTTTAACGGGAGGTCGCATTTGGCGGGAAGGGTCACTGCCAAGTGAATAAGTGACAGGATTTTTAATAGGGCGTCGGTCAGCTTCCGGCCGCATGCGATCACGTTCTCTGTAAGCGGAGTAACGGTCGCGGGAATCAGGATCTTCGCGTTTAGTTTGTTTTTCCTCACGATCAATTTGACGATGCATTTGATTTACGTAGCTGGCACAAGAAGTAAGACTGAATAAAAGAAATAAGATTACTGTTTTCATAGTTCCACTAATACTTTGTTAATATCGATGACTTTACCTTGATACTTTTTATTTTTTTTTGGATGAAAAACTTCTACAAATTGTCCCAGAGTACCGTTACTGCGGCTTATGCCGGTGGTTTTAAGTTTTAACAATGAATTTTCAATTATAACTTCTGTTTGAGTTCCGGCGCGAACAAGATTCTGGGCATTGAGGTCTGACTTTCGAAGAAGTTCTCCCGCCTTGACGGGTTTATTGAGCTTATAAAATTTTAATGTCTCAAGTTCCGTCATTAAATCAGTGTGAGGGATTGCTTCAATTAATTCTTCCGTCAAAGATTCTACTGTCAGTTCCGAGAAGGCCGGATGAAATGTTGAAACTCGGTAGGCCCGGACCATTTTTTTAAAATCAGCTTTTACAATAATGGATTTTTCTGATCCATCAAATCCCACAATATTTATGTTGATGGGTTGCTGTTGGCCAAAGAGACAGCCTATGCATTGAACTTCAATCCGGTCACCTGGAGCGACGGCCATGTAGTTAGGAGTGTTGACCGCTTCCAGATTACGTAATTGAATCCCACTAGGAATATGCAGTTGTTCCCGGATTAAATGTTTCAGGTGTTGTACTTGAATAAGTTCTGGGTGGATGTGAACAAGTTGATTTTTTAATTTAAGAATGGTTGAAAACTGCGCCGAGGTGATTTTTCCCTCGACTGAGCGCAAAGTGGCACTCACTTCATTGAGAATATCCTGATCACAGTTTTTATGAGTAATGGTTTGATTATAATCTGCTGTATCACCCAGGATCACCAGGTGGTGTGGAAGATTAACTTCGCAAGCTATAGCTAAACTACTGAATAAAATAACGGCAATGGATAAAAGTATTTTTATGATCATCGGATGTTATTCACCGTTTGGAGCATCTGATCGGCAACACCCATGACCTTGGAATTCATTTCATAGGCCCGCTGGGCCTTAATCAAATCAGTCATCTCATTCATGACGTTAACATTGGATGCTTCTATCGCTCCCTGCATGAGAATACCTGAACCGTTTTCGCCAGGAACGTTTTGAATGGCCTGGCCTGAACCGGAAGTTGCTGCCATTAAGTTTCCACCATCGGAGCGAAGACCGGTGGGGTTAACGAAAGTGAAGACCGGGATCTGGCCTAAGTTAATAGGTTCAACGGCATCGCGGGTAAAAGCTTCAATCTGGCCGTTTTCTGCAATGTTAATTCGCATGATATTTGGAGGGATCACAACACCGGGGAAAACTTTATGACCGGCACGTGAAACCAGATTTCCCTGGGCATCCACATTAAAGGATCCGTCACGGGTAAATTTTAATTCACCATTAGGAGCGACTACACCCATGTAACCTTCACCATTAACCATAAGGTCATAAGGGTTATTGGTCATTTGAGGAGAACCTTGGGAATTTATTTTACGGGTAGCTGAAACCTTGGCACCGGAGCCAACCTGATGACCGACACTATATTCTGTTGTACCAGAAGACTTGGAACCTGCTTCCTGGACAGTTTCATAAAGAAGATCATCAAATTCTGTGCGCTGCTTTTTAAAGCCGGTGGTGTTAACGTTGGCGATATTGTTGGATATCGTGTTTACGTTTGATTCCTGAGCGGCCATTCCGGTTGCAGAAGTGTGAAGTGCGCGAATCATGTTAATCCCCTAATTAAAATTTACCAATATCGTTAGCGGCTTTTCCGGAAATGCTGTCATAAGCATTAATCGCTTTTTGAATGGATTCAAAATGACGATGGGCCTTAATAAGTTCCGACATCTCTTCAATCGCATTGACGTTTGAGCCTTCCAAAAATCCCTGATGAACAACAGTTTTTATATCAGTCCTGACGACATTATTTTCATCAGGCGTAAGGTAGAGTGAATTACCTTCTTTCCTGAGAGCATGGTTGTCTTTGAATTCAATAACTGAAAGTTTACCAACGACTCCGTTACGAGTGAGAACTTCACCTTCATTTGAAATAGTGAGCTTCATATTTGTAGGAACTCGCAGGATTCTCTCTTCAGGTTTTGGGAAACTACTAATTGATGCCGGATCTCTTAAGCTTTCTTCCGAGGCATTTAAGGCGCTCAGAACTTTAAAGCCCTGATCGGTCACCAATTCACCTTCGCGGCTCAAAGAGAGATTACCTTTGCGGGTAAATCGGACACCCGTCGGTGTCAGGACTTCCAGGAAGCCCTCACCCTTAAGTGCCACATCTAAAGGATTTTGAGTGGGGATGAGAGTGCCTTGCTCGAAGATGGTAAAACTTCCATCAACTGCAACCATGGCGTTCTCAGCTCCTTGAGTATGATAAAAATCGGCAGGAGAAAATTCTTTACGGGGAATATCGATATCTTCCACACCTTTGGTCAGTGCAGTCAGATGCTCTTTAAAAACTAATTGATCTTTTTTAAAACCAACAGTGTTAGCGTTTGCTACATTGTTAGCAATGGTTTCAACTTTACGTTGCTGGGCCACTTGGCCTGATAACGGCACCCAAATATTCTTCATGGACTCCTTCATCCTGATGGAGTGGGCGAAAAGTGCCCTTGTAGGCAATTTTAGCAACCTAAGTGCCATAAACCTAGCATGGGCAATTTCCTCCGCTCAATGCTAAGTCAGTGAAACCTTGTCGAAGTCCGGAAGATCATGAGAAGATTGGGACCAATCTTAGTGTCAAAACGACAACAGGAACAGTTATGGAAACCCCAAACAGCACCATTAATTTCGAAACTTCACTCAAAGAACTGGAACAAATCGTCCGAGAACTTGAGTCAGGTGATGTCAATCTGGACCAGAGTCTCAAGAAATTTGAACAAGGAATTGAGCTATATAAGAAGTGTCGCTCGACTTTGGAAACCGCAGAAAAGAAGATTAAAATCCTAAGCGATAGCCTTAAAGAACTAGATTATAAAGACTAGTTCTTTCAATAAAAAAAAAATCCCTTAAAATAGACCTGAACTTCATACAGAGGATTTGTTCTTGAAACGTCTGGTTAAAACCCTCGCAGTGCTTGCGATCTTATTTTTATTTGGTGTCTTCTCAGTTGTGGGAGTCATATTTTATATATCAATGGACCTGCCTCAGATTAATTCTTTAAAAGATTATAATCCCCCGATGAATTCCAAGATCATGTCAAAAGATGGTGTGGTTCTGTTAGATATTGGGACTGAAACGCGGGATGTCGTTCCCTTTGAAAAGATTCCACAAAAAGTCGTGAATGCCTTCCTTGCGGCAGAAGATGACAATTTTTTTCAACATGAAGGAATCGATTATTACGGAATCATGCGTGCATTTGTCGTAAACATGAAAGAGGGCCGGCTGGTTCAAGGTGGATCAACCATAACTCAGCAGGTGGCAAAGTCTTTTCTTTTAACTAAAGAGCGAACGATATCAAGAAAGATTAAAGATCTTCTCCTCGCCCGCAAAATTGAACAAAAATTTACCAAAGAAGAAATACTCTTTCTGTACCTGAATCAGGTGTATCTAGGGGGCGGTTACTATGGAGTTAAGGCCGCTTTCAAAGGTTATTTTAATAAAGATCTGGAAGAAGCCACTCCCGCAGAGTCTGCATTGGTGGCAGGTCTTTTGGTGGCACCGGGCCGCTATTCACCTTATGTGAATCCTCAATATGCCAAAGTCAGACAGAATTACGTTTTAAAAAGATTATTTGAAACGAAAAAGATCAATGAAGAAGAGTATCAGGCAGCTTTAACGGAAGATATTAAGATGCGCATTCGTAAACCGAATGACGTCAAAGGTGGTCATTTCACTGATTGGGTTCGACAAGAAGTGATGAAGTCCGTAGGAACAGAAGAATTTCTGACTAATGGTTTTAAAGTTATCACGACTCTTGATTGGTCATTACAGGATAAAGCAGAAAAGGCCGTCATTAGTGGCGTTAAAGTTTTGGATAAAAGGCAGGGCTTTCGCGGACCTATCAAGAAGTTTGCAAGCGATGAAGAAATTAAAGCGTTTGTTATCGATCAAAGAAAGAAAGTACTGCGTGAGCAATCAAGCTTTTTTACTTTTGTTACTTCTGGCAAGAATGTTTTTGAGTTCAACGAGGATGAAGATGCTCTTGAACAAAGTCTTTCTTATTACACAGAAGAAAAAGATAAACTCAATGAGCGTATTAAAAAGCTGGTTGAAATTGGAAATGCGCAAAATGATCCGTTCTTAAATTTTCTGGAAGTGGGAAAATCCTATCAGGCGATTGTTCTGGATGTGGATGATCTGAAACGGACAATCATGGCGGAGATCGCTGGTACCAGAGTCATCATCCCTGAAAGTGGTTTTAGCTGGGCCCATGAAAGGAAGTTTGGAGAAGATCCTATTTACCATAGTGCCGTTAAAACTCCGTCCAAGATTGTAAAGCGTGGTGACGTGATACTAGTGGAAATTGAGCAAAAACTAGTGCCTCTGGATCAAATGATTCACTCTGACTTCTTCAAGAAATATAAAGATCAAACACTTAAGACCATCCTTGGAAAGCAAAAATTTTTCAAGGCTTCCCTTGATCAGGATCCGGAAGCGGAGGGTGCTCTGATCGCCCTTAATGCTCATTCCGGCGAAATCGTCACACTGGTTGGTGGTGTGGATTTTCAGAAATCTCAATTCAATCGAGTGATTCAATCGTCCCGTCAGCCTGGCTCTGCCTTTAAACCATTTATTTATGCTGCCGCTTTGGAAAATGGTTACACTCCTTCGAGTATTTTAATGGATTCACCACAGGCATTAGGTGGAGTGGATGACTCTTTAAGCTGGAAGCCAAGAAATTATGACGGAGATTTTAAAGGCCCTATGACCTTTAGGCATGCACTGGAAGTAAGTCGAAATATACCTACCGTTCGTTTAGTTCAGGACATGGGTGTTAGTAAAATTCATGATTTTATTCAACGCTGGCATATGAGTGCACAGATACCAAAAGATATGAGTATGTCTTTAGGCTCTTTTGGAATTAGTCTGGCGGAGCTGACTAAAGGTTACGCTGTTTTTCCTAATGGTGGTAAGGCAGTACGTCTTCGCCACATTGTTTCTATTAAGGATAGAAATGGAAAGCCTTATCCCATTCCTTCTGCTGATCAAAACTGGCCAGAAGTTGAAAAAGCTAATACCGAAACTGAAGGTCTGACAGAAAATCCATTTAAAAAAGATTTATCATCGGTGCAAGTTTATGACCCTCGATTGGCCTATATCATGAGTAACCTTTTAAAAGGTGTGACTCATTATGGAACGGCCGCTTCTGCCAGTAAAATTAGTATGAATATAGGTGGAAAAACCGGGACGACTAATAATTTTGTGGATGCTCTATTCGTGGGATTTTCTTCAAATTTAGTGGTTGGGGCCTGGGCAGGTTTTGATGATAACCGCTCTCTGGGTTACGGCGAAACGGGTGGTAAGACCGCACTACCTATCTGGATGAATTACATGGCAAATGCCATAACGAAGTACGGTGATCCCGAATTTACCGTGCCCGACGGAATCACTAACCTTTTGATCAATAAAGAAACAGGCAAGCCTCTACCACCAGGTTCAGGGGAGGGTTTCTTAGAGTCTTATGCGACTGGTTTTGATCCGCTTTCGGAAACTTCATCAGTATTTGATGAATCTGCTCAAGGAACCGAAGGCAGTCCTACAAGTATTGATGATGGTAAATACTGGGAGAATCAGTAAGCTTTCTCTCAATTAATGCCGATAGGACTTCAACGGAGGTCCTATGCTTTCCCTCTCTAAACAGAGCCGACTCTTTTATTTCCTTTTTCTAGGAATTTTTCTTCTTCATGCATCTTTCATGGTGATGCAAATCCGTGATCATTTGGCAGAAGTAAAATGGTCTAAGCCTGAGGCGATCAAAATAAAACTAGTGCAGGAAGCGTTATCAGAAATGTCATCGACTCATAAACAACAAATCGTGCAATCAGAAGATTCGGCTTCTGATACCAAGCCCAAGGAAGCTTTCTTAAGTGATAAAGACAGAAGTTTTGACCGTCAGACGGTTGCTAAGAATATTGATAGTTTCAAAAAAGCTGCCTTGGGTAATGCAAATGAGACTCAAATGGCACAAAAAGCTCAGACTGCCAGAAAAAAGAATCCTGCAGTTAAAGACCTGAAGCTTTCGGATTTTGGGATGGTCTCCGGTGAACCTATGCCTCAAGAGGTTACTCGCGCACCGGCAAGTGTTTCTCAAAAAGGAATGGAAAATGGTGATCCTTTAGCAAATGGTCTTTCTGCTACTAATGATTATGTTCAGGAAGTGACCTTAGGTGACTTTACACATCTCAATACGGTTGAATATAAGCACTATGGTTTTTTTCATCGTATTCGCCAAAAACTGGAACAATTCTGGGGTCGAAGTATTCAGGAGAAGTCTCACGCCCTATTTAAGTCAGGCAGAAGAATGCCAGCTTCACAAGATCTGATCACTTCCTTACAAGTCACCCTTAATACTAAAGGTGAAATTATTGGAGTTAAGATTGTAGGTGCTTCGGGGGTAAAAGAACTTGATGATGCTGCAATTGAATCTTTCAATCAGGCCGGGCCATTTCCTAATCCACCCAAAGATCTTTTGGTTAATGGAAAGGCCACTATTGAATGGGGTTTTGTGGTTAAGAGCTAGTGAGTTTTACGTAGCATGTTCTTTAAGCAATCAATGCCTTCCATCGTCACGTAATCAGACCAGATAGAATCTAATTCACGAATGGACTCAATTACTTGTAGAGCAGCCTGGTCGCGTGAAATCTTCTGAGTTTCAGCGTACTGGGTAATACATTTATTAAGAATCTCAATCACAGGTGAATTACAAACTTGGTTAAGTCTTTCTTCAAATGATTGTGTGACTTTCTTTTCTTTGCTTTTAATAATGGCCGTGTTGAGAAGCTGAATCGATTCCATTAATAAATATCCTTACGAACTAAATGGGTCTACGAGAGGCCAGTATCTATAAACGGCCAAGCTTAGTAAACAATGTTTTCTAGATAGAGGAAAAATTTTAGATTGAAATTTATACTGTGATTAGATTTGAGATAGGCTAAATAAATTTTTTAAAAATGATAAAAGGTGTCACGTACCTTTCGGTACGTGACACATGATCTAAATTAGTGAGATGAGTTGCAAAACTCTTGATATTGCTCTGCTGTCATTAAATTATTTAATTCAGCAGCATCATTAATCTTGACTTTGATTAACCACGATCCGTAAGCATCTTCATTAATTTTTTCTGGTGACCCTTCTAGATCAGAATTTTTGGCAACCACTTCGCCAGAAACCGGAGAGTAAAGATCACTCACTGATTTAATTGATTCAACAACGCCGAATGTTGAACCTGATTTTAAGTTAGTTCCAATTTCAGGCACTTCAAGAAATACAATGTCACCCAAGGCAGACTGAGCAAAATCAGTAATTCCAACTGTTACCGTGTCACCTTCGATTAGTGTCCACTCGTGTTCTTTTGTGTACTTTAAATTTCCAGGGATATTTGTCGCCATTATTTATGTCCTCCGGTTACAAACGGTTTTTTAGTTATTTGAGCTGGATAAGCTTTTTGCCTGATATCGACTAAAACTACTTCATCGCTCGGTACTTTATCAATTTGAATACGTGCCATAGCGACACCTTTATTTAAAACCACTGACATCGTTCCGCTAGTTACTAGCCCAATGGTCTCATTTTGAGAGTTAAGAATCGGATAGCCTTCGCGCGGAATGCCTTTATCGAGAATAAGCTTAACTAATTTATAACGACTAGGTTTAGGCGTTAAACTTTCCTTCCCAATAAAATTTGTTTTAGCGAGCTTTACTGCCCAACCGAGACCCGCATCATAAGGAGTCACTTCATCATTTAATTCATGTCCATATAAAGGATAACCAACTTCCAGACGTAAAACATCCCTGGCCGCAAGACCACATGGAGTTACATTGAGGCTCATGAGTTTTTTCCACAGGGCCTTAATCGTTTCATGAGCCCCGAAAATTTCAAAACCATCTTCGCCGGTATAACCAGTTCTGGCCGCGATGACTGATTCGCCTTCAAAAGCGCTTTCATAAACTGAATAGTAATCAAGATCAGGAAGTTCATTCAGAAGTGGTTTTAGGATTTCAAATGACTTTGGTCCTTGCAGGGCCAGAAGAGAAAAATCAGCTGAACGATTCGTGAGGTTGCATTTAAAACCCTGATGCTTGGATTTAATCCAGTTAAAGTCTTTATCTATATTGGAAGCATTAACACAAATCAAAACGCGACCTGGGGAGAGTTTGTAGACAATCAGGTCATCAATGACTGTCCCGTTTTCACGACAAAGGGGAGAGTAAATGGCTTTTCCGGTCGTTGCACCTTGAATGTCGTTGGTAACAATGTAATCAGCAAAAGCCTCAGCATCGTCTCCCTCAATGAAAAATTCTCCCATATGACTTACATCAAAGACCCCAGCACCTTGTCTTACGGCCAGAACCTCATCTTTTACTGATGTATACTGAACAGGCATATCCCATCCGGCAAATGGCACTATCTTAGCTCCCAATTTGACATGCTCATCATAAAGGTGAGTTTTTAATGTTGTCATAAACTATCCTTTGCTTTGCTTTTCTGTTGCAGAAATTAGATTTTCAATAAGACTGATAACCGTCATAGGACCCACTCCGCCAGGGACGGGGGACATGGCCGAAACGACATCTTTAACATCGTCTTGATTCACATCTCCGGTAAGCTTACCTTCAAGTGAGTTCATCCCAACATCGATGACAACTGTTTTACGTTCCGGATTAAAATAGGAGCGATCAAAAAAGTGGGCTTGCCCGATGGCCGAAATAACAATGTCTGCCTGATGGGTAAAATCACGCAATTGTTTTGTCTTCGAATGGGCCAGGACTACCGTGGCATTCAGATTTGATAAGAGCATTGCAAGTGGTTTTCCTACAATCAGACTTCTTCCTACGACCACGACATTTTTCCCCTGAGGATCAATGTGATAAAATTTTAAGAGATTAATTATCCCTTTTGGCGTACAGGGAAGCAGGAGTGAGAGGTCGGTTGAGCCGGAATAGAGATTCTGGGTATTGATCCCATGAAACCCATCGATATCTTTTTCAGGTACCACCAGATTAGGTAGTGGAAGATTTTTTAATTTATCACTGACGGGAAGCTGAATGATGATGCCGTTGATCGAGGGATCCGCATTAAGCTTGTCGATTTCATTCAAAAATTCAGTTGAATCAATTTTTTCAGAAAGGTGACGTAATTGAAATTTTGCTCCAATTTCTTCACACATTTTCTTTTTATTCCGGATATAACTCATACTGGCAGGACTATCTCCCACCAGGACCACGCACATCGAAGGAGTTAAGCCTCTTTTTTTGAGAGCTTCGCACCTTAGAATCAAATCTTTTTTAATTTGTGCCACTACTGGAGCGGCGGAAAGAATTTTTGCCGTCATAAATATGCATCAACTATAGATGTTAGAATTTAAAAAGTCCTTTCTTATTTAGAGGAAGAGCTGTATCTCTAGGAATTATGAAAGCGTTATTTTATGTTGGTTTAGGCATGCAATTATTTGGTCTTACGGCCGTGGGGCTTTGTTTTGTCTCAGGAATCCAGAATGGAGATTACGGAAGGATAGAGCTTCTGCAGTTGGTTCTGGGCTCGCTGGTTTTTTATATCGGTAATTACCTTAAAGGCAGATCTGCCAACTAGACTTGATCCTATGTTCATGTGTACAATTTCCGTAACACTACATGAGGATTTCTTTTGATCGTACTTGCCATTGATCCCGGATCTGTTACTGCTGGATATGCCCTTCTGCAAAAAGAGGGGAGAAAGATCCATTATGTGGCTTCGGGGATTTTGAAATTTAATGGGCAGACGGAATTTTTGCACAGAATAAAAAGTATTTATGATCAAACTCTGGAATTGATTGAAAAACATCAACCGGATGAAGTGGCCCTTGAATCTTTGATATTTGTTAAAAGCCCCGATGCTTTAATCAAACTTGCTCAATCACGCGGAACCATGTTGGCCGCCATCTCTCAGAAGTATCATGAGAAGATCTTTGAATATTCCCCGAACTTAGTAAAGTCAACTGTCGCAGGCCATGGTCATGCTGACAAAGAGGGGATCCAAAAAGTTCTGCTCCAATATTTTGGACTTACAAATTTTAAAACTCATGATGAAAGTGATGCTGTGGCAATTGCTCTGTGCCATCTGCTCAATCGTGGATCCATAATTCAGATGCCGGCAAAATCAAAACGTACTAAAAACATGGGCAATGGCCTGGCATCAGCTCTCGCTCATAAAATTAAGGAACCGACTGCATGATTGGTTATGTTTCAGGAACTGTTGTTTACTCAGACTCTCAAAAGTCAGTGATACTGACGGCTTCCGGAGTTGGGTACGAGGTGCATACTTCCACTCCCATGGTACCTAATCGTGATATTGCACTTTTTATTTCCCATATCATCCGGGAACAGTCGCAGGATCTCTACGGCTTTGAAACTGCTGATGATAAAAAGTTTTTTGAAATGCTTTTGGATGTCAATGGCATTGGACCTAAGTCTGCTTTTGGTCTGGTCACTCATCTGGGTGTGCAGCAGATTATTTCTGCCATTACCTTTGAGAATGTTGATGTCCTTAAATCAGCTCCCGGAGTTGGTAAAAAGAGTGCTGAACAAATCGTGCTTTCTCTTAAAGATAAAGTGACCAAGCTTGAAATGGGATTTGCCGTTAAAGAAAATCCCATCAAGAGTGGTGTTAAAACAAAATCCGAAAATATAGTGGATGCGTTTTTGGTTAAAGAAACTCTGGCCGCCTGTCAGGGTTTAGGATTTAAAGATCAGGATGTTCTGCCGATGATTCAGCGTCATCTTCAAGAAGGCCTGGTTCAGAAACCGGAAGAACTGGTAAAATTAATTTTAAAGGAACTTAGGTAGATATCATGGCCGATAGAATAGTGAATGGTGAAACTTCCCACGTGGAGAAAGAGCAGGAATCCCAACTGCGGCCTCAGAATTTTTCAGAATTCATCGGTCAAAACAAAGTGGTAGATAATATTGATCTCATGGTTAAATCGGCCATCGTCCGAAAAACGGCGATGGATCACGTGCTTTTATCCGGTCCACCGGGTTTAGGAAAAACTTCTCTTGCGATGCTGATTGCAAAAAGTTTGGGAACGGAATTGCATGTGGTTTCAGGTCCGGCCATTGAAAAAAAAGGCGATCTGGCGGCGGTACTGACCAATTTAAAGCCTCGGGATGTTCTTTTTATTGATGAAATCCACCGCATGCACATCACTGTTGAAGAAATTCTTTATTCGGCCATGGAAGACTTTAGACTGGATATTTTAATCGGTCAGGGGGCCTCCGCTCGCACCATGCAAATTGATCTGGCCCAATTCACTTTAATTGGTGCCACAACTCGTTCAGGTCTTCTTTCGAATCCTTTACGTGATCGTTTTACGGCCCACCTCAATTTTGATTTTTATGAACCTGATATGCTGGCGATTATTATCCTGAATAATGCCAAAAAAATGGGAATTGCTCT
Organism: Bacteriovoracaceae bacterium UBA4096; assembly: GCA_002381945.1. Taxonomy (GTDB): domain Bacteria; phylum Bdellovibrionota; class Bacteriovoracia; order Bacteriovoracales; family Bacteriovoracaceae; genus Peredibacter. Next base: position 5,602 of record DFXY01000060.1, on the reverse strand, counting down.
TTCTGAAGAAGCTAAATTCCAAATTGCTCGCCGCTCACGGGGAACGCCCCGAATTGCCAATCGGATTCTTCGAAGAGTTCGGGATTTCGCTTTGGTTAATAAAAAAGCGGCAGTGGATACTCAGGAAGTTAAAGCTGCCTTAAGCCTCCTTGATATTGATGATTTGGGCCTTGACTCTATGGATCGTAAAATCCTGACGGTTATGAAGAATTATTATCAGGGTGGGCCAGTCGGAATTGATGCACTTTCAGCAACACTTGGCGAAGATAAACAGACTATTGAAGAAGTGTATGAACCTTACTTATTAAAACAAGGGCTTATCCTCAGAACACCACGAGGCCGGCTTTTATCGGAAAGTGCCATTAACCATATTTCATGATTCGTTGACTTGCATTGTCAAACCTTGTATATACAGCACAATTTTCTCTCGTACAAACTTATAAAATTCGTTTATAATTGAACGGCTAGGTACGACTTATTACAAGGTTAGACATGATTTATCAACGGACTCTTGCGAAAGATGTGAAAGTAACAGGGATCGGACTCCACTCAGGTAAGAAAGTTACCATGAAGCTGATTCCGACCGAAGCTGATTTTGGCATTCAATTTATTCGTACCGATATTTCCAATGCTAAACCCATGAAGGCCAATGCCCTGACTGTGGGAACAACTGAAAACGCTACCACCTTAGGTTCCGGGGCCGGTGCCATCCATACGGTGGAACACCTTCTGGGGACTCTTTACGGTTTAGGAATTAATAACTGCATGATTGAAATTGATGGTCCTGAAGTTCCAATCATGGATGGTTCAGGTGCCTCTTTTGTCTTCTTATTAAAAGAAACAGGGATTAAAAACCTCAATAAGTCGAAAAAATTTCTGGTGATTCTTGATACTGTCCGTGTTGAAAAAGACGGGAAATGGGCCCAATTCGAGCCTTCACAAAATCTAATCATTGATTCCACGATTGTTTTTGCTCACCCCCAGATTAAAACCCAGCGTTTTGATTTTGAATTTTCTTGTGAAACGTTCATCCAGGATATTGCTCGTGCCCGTACTTTTGGTTTTGCCAAAGATGTGGATATGCTTAAGCGTAAAGGCTTAATTAAGGGCGGATCCCTGGATAATGCCATTGTTCTAGATGACTATAAGGTCATGAATCCGGAAGGCCTGCGTTTTAATAATGAGTTTGTCCGTCACAAAATCTTAGATACCATTGGAGACGTCAGTCTTTTGGGCTATGAAATTGCCGGAAAGATTACGACTTATAAGTCAGGTCACAATCTGCATAATCTGCTTTGCCGTAAATTACTTGAAACGCCAGCGGCCTTTGAAATAGTCTCAGCTTCGGCACTTAAAGCAGAAGTTCGCGAGGCCCATAAATTGCCTCAATTCATCAACGTCACTCATTAATCTAACTTTTTAGCGAACTCAAGAAAGACCAGTTTGGTTTTTGGTAAACCAAATCGTGGATCATGCTCGGGAAAAGGCTCAGTCTTTCCGGTGCTGCGGTAACCACGCCTTTCATAAAAAGCAATCAGCTCCTGACGTTGACTGATAACGGTCATGCGAATGGTGTTTTGCCCCCATTCTCGAGTCAGCTCTTCCACGCGATTTAGCAGAACCTTTCCAATACCCTGAGTTTGAAGTTCAGGATTAACCGTCAGCATGCCAAAATAAACTGCATCCTTCTCGTTTGAAAGATAAACGCATCCTAGGATGGCACCGTCTTTGGTCGCCAATTCAATTCTTGAACCAGGGGTCGTAATCATGTCGCTGATTTTATCCGTATCAGTTCGTTGGCCGCCTAACAGATCGGCTTCGGTGGTCCAGCCTTTCTTAGACGATTCACCCCGATAAGCCGAATTGACTAATTTATCTAGTTCTTGAACATCACTTAAATGGGCCTTTCTAAAATGGATCATAGGTTCTCAGTAGTGGATTAAAAAAGATTTTAGATGAAATCTTGCTTCTCTTAAATAAAATGTTTTGAAGCAGTGCTTCTAGTGCGTTCTAAATTTCATAATGTGACGGTTTAAGTTACCATAAAGAGATTACCAAGGAGGGGAACATGCGATTATTTTTACTTTTATTTCTTATTTCATTCAGCGCTTTAGGGGCCAGCTGGGAAGAGCTCATGACCGGAGAAAACTATAAGCTTTCCCAATCTTTTGCACTCCCACAGTATGAAAGAAGTGGGGCGATGTTGGATTTTATAAAAGGTGAGGAAGTTACTTTGAATGAAATTGTTCCACTGGCAATTCCCGGTGGATTCAATATGGTTTTATATATTTTTGATTATAAAAACTGCCCTGGTATGGAGATGGAAACGGATTTAGAAATTGTTCCTGTGCAGGGAACTTCCCCCGTGGTAAAAGCTGGGGCAATCCTGGAAAAATGTGAACTCAGCGTCTATATTGAATTAAAAGATTATAACTCCAAAAGTTTATTTGAATAAGAGGACCTATGCGACTGTCTCAAGGTTATTGGCAAACATTAAAAGAAACTCCTTCTGATGCTGATGTAGTATCACAACAGCTTATGATGAGAGCTGGTCTTATGTATAAAACGGGGGCCGGTTTATATACCTATCAACCTATGGCACTCAGATCGCTTAAAAGAATCGAAAAGATCATTCGCGAAGAATTAGATAAAATTAACTGCTTTGAGATTTTCATGCCGGTAGTTACTCCTTCTGAATTATGGCAGGAATCCGGTCGTTGGGACGGAATGGGCGGTCAGATGCTGAAGGCAAAAGATCGTGCAGAACGCGAAGTTTGTATCAGTCCAACCAATGAAGAAACTGTAACGGATCTTTTTCGCCGGACGGTCAACTCTTATAAACAGTTGCCGGTTTGCCTTTATCAGATCAATACCAAGTTTCGGGATGAAATTCGCCCACGTTTTGGCCTTTTGCGGGCCCGTGAATTCACCATGAAAGATGGTTATTCTTTTCACATCGACAAAGCTTCTCTGGATAAATTTTATGAAGAGATCTATGTGGCCTATGAAAATATTTTTCGCCGCTTAGGGCTTGATTTCATCACGGTGGAAGCCGATGGTGGGGCCATGGCCGGTGGTGGCGCCAAAACTCACGAGTTCCAAGTGGTAGCAGATAACGGTGAAGACTACGTTGTCACTATTCCTAAAACCGGTTTTGCCGCCAATATTGAAAAGGCCGTGACTGCCAGAAAAAATATCCCAATGGCTTCGGCAACTGAACTCACGAAGTTTGCCACTCCTAATCAGAAAACCTGTGAAGAAGTCTGTTCTGCCCATGGCATGCCTATCACCCAAAGTCTAAAATCCATTGTAATGAATGCCATTATTAACGGAAAAGATCAGTTCTTCATGGTGATGCTTTTAGGCGATGACACGCTCAATGAAGTTAAATTTAAAAATAAAGTTTCGGCCGAACACATCCGTCCAGCTCAACAAAATGAATTAGATAATCTGGGACTAGTGAAGGGATTTATGGGTCCCTCAACTGAAGCTCAGGGATTTAAAGTTATTTATGATGAGGCCATTGATATGAATGCTTCATATGTGGTGGGTGCCAACGAGCCTGATCATCATTTGAAAGGTTTTGTGCCGGCGAGGGATACTAAGCCGAAGCACTTTCGGGCCGATATGCGTCTGGCAAAAGAAGGCGATTATATTGGTGACGATCAAATCATTCTTAAAAAAGGGATTGAAGTCGGTCATATTTTTCAGCTTGGAGACAAGTACACCAAGAGTATGAAAGTGACGGTTTTAAACGAGCAAGGCAAGGCGGTAACTCCTCTGATGGGCTGTTACGGAATTGGCGTGACTCGGGTTCTAGCTTCGGCGGTAGAACAAAATAATGATAAAGACGGAATAATCTGGCCTGCCTCAATATCTCCATATGACGTTTATCTTTGTTTCATTGGTAAGACTCCCGAAACCAAAGAACTAATTGAAGGCATTTATACAGAATTTAAAAATGCCGGACTTGATATTCTGTTTGATGACAGACAGCTGGGCCCAGGTCAGATGTTTAAAGATGCTGATCTTATCGGGCTTCCTGTAAGAGTTGTTTTGGGTGAGCGGGATTATCTCGCTACTGGCGAGATAGAAATAAAAATTCGTAAAACTGGTGAAACCCTGAAAGTGAAAAAAGAAGAACTGCTTTCAACTGTTAAAGCAAAACTTCAAGAGTTGGGAAAATGGCTGTAGATTTTGAATTAATATTTGGAATGCATAGTATCGCCGCGGCTTTAAAAAATCCTCGGAGAGTTCACACCAAGCTTGTTGCTACTGATGAAGGCTTAGTTGAACTAAGTCGTAAGCATCAGATCAACCCAAAGAACTTGAACGTGAAAATAGAGATGGCGTCCTCTCACCAGCTGCAAGAAGATGCTAAGAGACTTTGCAGTTATATGGATGTGGAATTCTCGAGAGTGCCTTCAGGGCTATTCCTCGAGACGTCACCTCTGGAAACTTATCAGTTGCAGGATTTCATCAAAGCTCCCACTGGTCGTTTTCTGGCATTAGATCAAATTACAGATGTTCACAATGGTGCTGCCATTCTCAGATCCGCATGTTTTTATGGAGTGACAGGAGTTTTAATTCCTTCTTCTAAATCTTTCGGACTGACACCTTCATTTTATCGAATCGCCTCTGGGGCCACCGAATATGTAAATCTAATCAGAGTGAATTCGCTTAGCCGTGCGGTAGGGCAATTAAATGATGCTGGGTTTTTAACGGTGGGCTTATCAGAACATTCCTCAGAAAATCTCAGCCAGGCCGACTTAAGGGCTCAAGATAAAATTTGTTTACTGCTGGGAGCCGAAGAAACCGGACTTAGTCACGCAGTGGCCCGTTTAGTGCAGAAAAATATGAGTCTTCCCTCTCAGGGAGAAATAAAATCACTGAATGTGGCATCGGCCGCGGCGATTGCCATGGAAAAATGTTTTGGTATCTAATCTGAAAAAGCTTGATTTCGTAAGGTGTTAACATTATAAATTTCAAACTCACGATTTTTCGTTGATGTAAGAGCTGCTCTAGCTCAGTTGGTAGAGCAACTGATTTGTAATCAGTAGGTCGCAGGTTCGATTCCTGTGAGCAGCTCCATTGTTTAGGCGTGGTTCCCGAGTGGCCAAAGGGAGCAGACTGTAAATCTGCCAGCGTTAGCTTTCGGTGGTTCGAATCCACCCCGCGCCACCATTTTTTGACTGTTTTTTTGCGGGCGTAGCTCAGTTGGTAGAGCGCCACCCTTCCAAGGTGGAAGTCGAGAGTTCGAGCCTCTTCGCCCGCTCCATTTTTCCCAAGAATAATGCTCGCATGGCTCAGAGGTAGAGTACTTCCTTGGTAAGGAAGGGGTCCCGAGTTCGATTCTCGGTGCGAGCTCCATTCTTAGGGAGCGTGGTAGGTTTTTTTTATTGTCAGTTAATAAGAGGTAGAGCATACTCTACCAGTCAAAAACATAGATAACTCGATCTCAAACTTTTTGTAAGGAGAAGCCCCATGGCTAAGGAAAAATTTGACCGTAGTAAGCCGCACGTAAATATCGGAACTATTGGTCACGTGGATCACGGTAAAACAACGCTTACTGCTGCTATCACAATGACGATGGCAAAAGTTT
>DFXY01000061.1 GCA_002381945.1 Bacteriovoracaceae bacterium UBA4096 | reverse complement strand
GCTTTAAGCGGTAAGCTTCGCCTTAAGTCAGATACCGCGAATTATATTGAACTCAAGGCCCCGCTCAGTTTAGGTAGCACTCAGACTTACATATTTCCTGCAACCACTGGAACATCCGGATACGCTTTAACCACCAATGGAACAGGAACTTTATCCTGGAGTGCAGTTGCTACGACTTCGAGTTCCGTGGGTGGAGATTTGTCGGGGACAATCGCGAATGCTGAGATCGTCTCAGGTGCAGTCGGTAGTACGGAGATTGCTGATCTATCCATTGCCAATGCAGACATTGCAAATACTACCATTACATATAGTAAACTGAATCTGATTGATGGTGACATTCCCCAAGCAAAAGTGAATGGTTTGGCCACGGCCCTTGGTGGTAAGGAGCCAACCATAACTGCAGGAACCACCGCTCAGTACTGGAGAGGAGATAAGTCCTGGCAAACTTTGAACACCACTTCTGTTCCCGAAGGAACGAATCTTTATTTTTTAGATTCGCGTGTGCGAGGGGCACTACTGAGTGGTTATGCGGCCGGGTCTGCGACACCGCTTGCAGCTACGGATACTCTACTTGAGGCACTGGAAAAACTAGAAGGTCAAATTATTGCGAATAAGACGGCTTTTGATTCGACGGGGCAGTGGAGTAAGAATGGAACCAGTGTTTATTATAACGGCGGTAACGTTGGTATTGGAGTTACTACTCCTATAAGTAAGTTTCATGTTAATGGAACGATAAGACAGCAGGCAGAAGGTACTTATGGAATCATTGAAGGTAATACTTATGCTGATCCAAACTATGCTACTCACTTCATAGGTTATAGATCCCGGGGAACTGCACTCGCTTCAACATATCCTCAAAGTGGTGATGGACTTGTTACTTTTCAAGGAAGGGATGGTATTGACCGGCTACACATTGCGGGTATTTCTATCGATGCTGCTGAAAACTTTTCTTTAACTGCAAAGGGAACCAGCATGCGTTTTACGACGACTCCTGTTGGAACGGTTGCTCCTGCAGAGAGAATGAAAATAAGTTCTGAAGGAAATGTTGGTATTGGAACTTCTACTCCAACGAGTAAATTGGACGTTAATGGAGATCTTGCTCTGACTGGTGATTTAAAAATGGCCGGAGGAGATAGTTATATTTGGACTAATGGCACGGGAACAGGATTTACCGGAATATTTGATTCAGCAAATAGCCGTGTTCTTGTTTACGCTTCTGAGGCCACTGGTAATGTGGGAATAGGGACAACATCACCAGTGGGAAGTTTACAGGTTAATAACAACGGAGGAACCATTGCTGGGACTTCTGCCAGTATTGCAAATGCTGCCATTAACATTGTGGGTGGTTCTCCTGGTAATTTAGCGATTGATTCAAATGAAATTCAACAATTCGGAGATTCTCTGAATTTGAGAGGTGAAGGTGGAATTAATATCAGTACGGGAGATACGGCAGATGGTGATAATTTGCGAGCACTGACTATTGTTAAGTCTGGAAATGTTGGAATCGGTAGTACCAATCCTCAGGCAAAGCTGGAAGTCGCTGGTTCGGCCGTCATCGGTACAGGCATGGGTGCCAAAACAATAGGTGTCGTTTCATTTTTTACTTCTAATAATACAACTGCAAACTATATTCATATTCGCACACCATATAAACCAACGGTTAATAATGGAATGTATCACTTCAAGGTGGAGGGTTATTCTTATGCAGATAGTAAGATCATTGATCTTACTTATGTTGGCTATTCCTATACGACCTCTCCAACAATCATTCATAATCCACAAAGTCGTGATCCTCAGGGATTTTTTGCTCCAACTCAGTATATTGGTTCTAATGGTTATATTTACTTACGATTTAAACCTGGAAATGTTTATTACACATCATTTAGAGTCGATTCCACTTATGTGGGCAACGGCCGGATTATATACCCAGGAGAGATGACTGTTACTGAATCTTCGGCTGCAACTTTGTAACTCAGTAAGCTTACTGATCTTTTAGGTTTTTGAGTCTAAGGCTAGTTTCTAATTCTTTTATTTCATCATTCAGTTTTGTATTCTTAGCTTCATGAAGTTTATAGTGTAGTAATCCGTAGGCTTGCTTGTCTTTCAAGTCTTTGGTTAAAAGTTTTGTTTCCATTTGAGCTAAGCCCAATTCAACTTCTTTTACCTGAGCGGATAGTTCCTTAAAGCGAAAATCAATTTGTTTATAAAGGTCATTTATGAGGGCGGAAGTCTGAGAGACAACAGCTGTTACGACAACATCATCTTCTACACGGCGCTTTTTCAGGAAAAATCTTTCAAACATAGTGGCTCCTCTTCTTACATCATAGGGCAAAATGACTTCTGAAGCTTTCGAGGCAAGAATCTCCTAGTAGGTTACCTGTCCATTACGTCTTAAACTATATGGAAATTTAAGGAGTTACCTAAGTGAAAAAACTGATCTTTATTCTCGGATTATCTTTATCTTTAAATGTTTTGGCCCAAGAGGTAACTGAACCGGCCTGGAAAACGAAGGTGAGGGATCTTATTACTCAAGTCGCCGGTGTTGATTGGAGTAATAAACTTCTAGGGGCTGCCCCTGCTCCGATGGTTGAAGTACTTATGCCGGAAATACCCACTCAAGAAAAAAAATCAACTGATGTTGGAAGCTATACCAGGCAATCGAAGGGACCTACGGAGTTTGATAAATTACCACCCGAACGTAAACGTCAGTTTGATTATAAATTTATAGAAGAGCTTTTTCATGTTACCCGGAAAACTGAAGCGAAGGATGAGGATTTAGCAAATTGGCTAAATACTTTGGAGCAAGGTGGTTCCCGGGAAGGAATTTACCAGGCGTTAGTATTAGACGAAGTTTACAATGGCCTGGAGAGTATGGAGGATCGACCCGCTGATAAGCTTCTTGATTTTAGCCTAATGTTTAGTCAGAAGTATTTGAATCAGACTTTCGAAAAACAATCTATTAATCAGCTTAATTTGTATTCTTTGAAAAGAATATTGACTGAAAAAAGCCTTGATCTGCTCGAGCTTTATGAAGTGAAGGACCTGGATTTACTTTATCGTTGGTACGCGAATTTTTCGGCCGACATGGCCCGGAATCATGAATTGATGATGGAGTCACAAATTCGAAAAAACACTTCAGCTTCATATCATTATGAATGGGCCAAGAGTATGCCAGTTCAGCATATCAAGTCTGAAATTATCATAAAACTTCATTTAGTCATGAACGGCCTACAGATGATTCAGTAAAAAAATGGATTTTCGATGTCAAAAAGAGAGTGGAGAAGTCGTTCCACTCCGAGTGCGATTCCTGCAGATGGTGGAAAGCCTTTATCCATTGTCTGATAAAAGTTCTGAGGATCAGGCAATTGATAGTGGTAAATTTTTTGTTTTAGATCATTTTGTATTTTGAATCGTCTGCGCTGTTCATTTGCATCAGTCAGCTCATTGAAACAATTACAGAGTTCAATTCCATTTATATAGACTTCAAAGCGTTCACATACTCTTGGATCACTGGCCTTAAGCGTGGATAGAGCGCTGAGTGGGGCCGGGAATTCTGTTATCATGAGCAATGGGTATTTTATAAGCACAGGTTCAATGCGATTTAAGTAGAGTAGGAAAAAATAATCATCCCATTCCAGTTCAACGTTCGGAACTGGTACATCAGAATAATTTTTTAGTAAATTCTTAATGGACGGGATGTCTGAATAGTTAAGAATATCAATCTGCAGTTCTTCCTGGAAAAGTTCCTGCATGGTTTTTTTTATCAGCTTTTGGTCTTTTAATCTTTGCGGGAAATTTCTTTTTTTACCTTCTTCAATCACATAGGCGATAAGGCCTTCTATATCCTGCATGATGCTTTCATAACGCTCATTTTTCCGATACCACTCCAGCATTAAAAATTGTGAGCGGTGGATAGGTGAGTCGGGTTCATCTCGAAAACAATAGGATAGAGAAAAAATTTTATCAAACCCTTCGTCACTGGCAAGAAGCTCTTTCATACAAAATTCAGGAGAAGTATGAAGATAAAGAGGCCTTAACTCTTCTTTATTTACCGAATGAAGTTGAAAAGGGTGAATGTGCACTTCCATACCGGGATTTTCCACGGCTGGGGGAGTTAAGACGTCTAAGAAGCCTTGCCCCTGGAAATAGTTTCGAATAATCTGGATGAGTTCAAATTGGTAACGAAGACGCATGGACTTTCACCGTATAAAACAAATAGTTCAAACAGAGCATACCCTTCAGGATTATGAGTGGAAAGGGTCTGTCGTCTTTTTATGTAATGAAGAGTATGTTTTCTTTATCAAACGCTCTGAGGCCATGCCCACTCATGGTGGACAGATGGCCTTTTTAGGAGGCCATAAACAAGGTCATGAAAGCGATCCATGGATTGTTGCCCAAAGAGAATTTGAAGAAGAGACGAGTCTTCCCCGTGACCAGATTCAGTTTCTCGGTTATTTGCCTATTGTAATGACTGCCCGTTTACAACCTATTGTCCCGGTATTATCAAAACTTTTAATACCGACAGAAGATTTTTTGAATCGAGTTAAAAGTAACGGGGAATGGGATGACGTTATTGTTTATCCCTGGAAGGAGCTTGCAAAAGAAGAAAATTGGGAATTTGCCTGGCGCAATGGTTTTGCCCGTGTTCCCGTACTTTATCATCCTATCCAGAAAGGCACATTCTTGAATTTATCACAGAATTTTCATACCCATTTGTTGTGGGGGGCCACGGCTTCAATGGTTTGGGATTTCTTACGACTTTACTATGGGCCCGAGGCCGGTTAATACTAGCGTGCATTAAAAGGAATCATGATGGATTTGCAGAGTATCGTTCTGGAAAATATTGAAGTTTATGTAAGCGGCTTTATCGTATTGGGCGGAGCTCTTTTCTATTATCTTCAACGTTTAAAGAAAGCTGAAAAGAAATTAGAAGAAAAAATTCATCAAGTTGAAGAAAAGATTGAAGCTAAACTCGAAGAGAGAAAAGCTCCTCCTGTTGAGATTCCTAAAGTATCCTGGACGGATCGATTAAGTATGGGATTATCCAAATCCCGCTCGGAAGTTTGGGGAAAAATCGGAAATTTATTTTCTGGTCCCACTCCTGCCTTAGATGAAATTGAAGAAGTACTTTATACGGCCGATATACCTACAGGTATGGTTCAGCAACTACTAGGTAAACTAGAAAGTGACGGTAAAGGTAAGAGTGCCGTTGAAATCCAAGATCTTGTTTATGGCTTTATGAAAGAAAAGATGGCCCCGGTTCAGCAGAACATCCACAAAGACGTTTTTGATTTTCATCCGAATGAAAAGAAAACCCGCGTCTTCATGATCGTAGGTGTTAATGGGGCCGGAAAAACCACAACGATTGGAAAACTGGCCACTAAACTAAAATCCCAAGGGGCCAAGGTTATAGTAGGGGCATGTGACACTTTTCGAGCAGCGGCAGTAGACCAGCTCCAAGTTTGGTGTGATCGGGCCGGAGTTGATATGGTTCGGGCCAAAGATGGTGCGGATCCAAGTGGCGTAGCTTATGACACAGTGGCTAAGGCTTTTGCTGAGAACTATGATTACTGCCTGATTGATACTGCCGGCAGACTTCATACGAATCAGAATTTAATGGATGAGCTGACAAAAACAAAACGTGTCATGTCAAAAATTAGTCCTGATGCTCCTCAAGAAGTTCTTTTAGTTTTGGATGCTATCACCGGCCAAAATGCTTTGAAGCAGGCCCAGGAATTTCATAAAGCACTTCAACTGACTGGAATTATATTCACAAAATGCGATGGTTCGGCCAAAGCAGGAAGTGCTGTTGGCATTGTAGATCAACTTCGCGTCCCAATTACTTATATTGGAGTAGGAGAATCAGTTGAGGATTTACACTTGTTTGATCTTGAACTTTACCTTAAAACTTTAATTGGTTTAGAGACGACTTAAACGACTGAAAATACAACGTTTCCCTAAGCGTCTTCATTGACTTTTATCCGGGCCTCCACTACCTTATTTCTATGACCCAAAGTCAGGAACAAGAATTTGATGTTTTAGGTTGCAAGGTTAAATACAGACCTGAACGACATGATAGTCACAATGCAAAGGCAGTGATTGATCTTGTGTTGCTGGAAATCCAGGAACTCAAGGCGAAACGCCCTTTGCTTAGAGATACAGATGTTGCAGTTTTAGTAGCACTAAAAATGGCGACGGAAAAATTAGAGTTAGAGGATGAATATAAAACGAACATTCTCAAACTTGAAGAATCTCTCGAAACGGCCCTTCAAGCTTTGAGTCTTGAAGAGAATTAATTGTGGATAAAGAAAGTCTTAGAAATGATTTATTATCTAGGCTCTCTTCATTGTCTAACGACACGATACTATCGTTGAGTTTCTCGTTAACTAATCAACTTATCAAACTTATCTCTTCACTCCCTGAACTGCATGGTCAAGTAGGAGCTGGTTATTTACCTCTTAAAGACGAAGTCGCTCCGGTTTATCAGGAACTCTTACGAGCAGTTCCTTTAAGCCTGGCCTTTCCGATTTTGTTTGAAGGTGAAATGCTTTTTGGAATTCCTAACGGGATGCCAAAAGGAGCTACTTGGCTTGAACCTCCTTATCATCCGGCCGAACCTGAATGGTTTTTAGTGCCTGGAGTAGGATTTGACTTGAGCGGTGCGCGACTTGGTCGAGGCAAGGGCTATTATGACCGTTATCTTGAGGGCAAGAACTTTTTAAAAATTGGTCTCGCTTGGTCTGAACAAATTGTAGAAAAAATCCCTGTAGAACAGCATGACTGCTACATGGACTTTATAATAACAGAAGAATTTTGCTGGGACGTAAACCAGCAGGAAAGATTTTAAGGGGAATATATGAATCCAATCATGATGGCCGTTCTGGGCGTGGTTGTTGGTGCATTGATTGCTTACATCCTGGTAAGCATCAAGAACACAGCAGCACAGAAGTCAAAAGAAAGTGCGGCACAGGATATTTTGAAAAAAGCTGAATCTCAGGCCGAAGAGATTAAGAAAAAAGCTGAAGATCGTGCTAAGCAAATCGTTCGTGACGAAAAGAATCAGCTTGAAACTGAAATGGAAAAGAAGAAAAAGCATCTTACGGATTTCGAACGTGGCCTAACAAAAAAAGAAGTCGCTCTTGAGCAGAAAACTGAACAGGTCCAAAAAGATACTGAGCGTGTTAAGGCAAAAGAATCGGAAATTGAAACTCGTGTTCAAAAACTGGATGCTGAACTTAAAAAGAATCATGAAATTCAGGAAGACCTCGCAAACAAGCTTACGCAAGTTGCAGGTTTGACAAAAGATCAGGCCAAGAATGAACTGATCGCTCAAGTGGAAGAAGAGGCCATGCTTGATGCTGCTAAGAAAGTTAAGCGCATTGAAGAAGAGGCCAATGAAGAAGCTGAGAAACGTGCTAAGCGCGTGGTTGGAATTGCAATCCAACGTTTTGCTGGTGAATATGTTGCTGAACAGACAATTTCATCCGTTGAAATTTCTGATGATGGTGTAAAAGGTCGTTTGATTGGTCGTGAAGGTCGTAACATTCGCGCTTTTGAACAGATCTGTGGTGTAGATTTAATTATCGATGATACTCCAGGTGTTGTGACAATTTCTTCATTCAACGTGGTTCGTAAAGAAATCTCACGTATGACAATCGAACGTCTGATTGCAGATGGTCGTATTCACCCGGCAAAAATTGAAGAATTCTATGAAAAATGTAAGCACGAGTTTGAATCTCGTCTACGTGAATTAGGTGAAAAAGCTCAGATGGAAATCGGAGTTCATGGTATTCACCCTGAAATTTTGAAACTGATTGGTGCTCTCAACTGGCGTACTTCTTATACTCAGAACCAGTACCAGCATGCTTTGGAAACAGCATTTCTTGCAGGTAACATGGCGGCCGAACTTGGTCTTAACGTTAAGCAAGCACGTCGTGCAGGTCTTATGCATGATATCGGTAAAGTTCTGGATGCTTCGGCAGAAGGTTCACACGCTGTTATCGGTGCGGACTTTGCTAAGAAGTATGGAGAGTCGCCGGATATCGTTCATGCTATCCGCGCTCACCATGATGATGAAAAACCAGAGTCAGTTCTTGCTCACCTGGTAGCTGCCGGAGATGCCCTTTCAGGTGCTCGTCCAGGCGCTCGTAAGGCCCTTAAAGAGTCTTATGTTTCTCGTCTATCAGACATTGAAAAAATTGTTAATGGCTTTGAGGGTGTTCATAGATCTTATGCTATTTCGGCCGGTCGTGAAGTTCGCGTTCTGGTTGAAAATGAAAAAGTATCAGATGAACAAACCATCATGCTTTCACGAGATATCGCTCGCAAGATTGAGCAAGAGATGTCTTATCCAGGAACCATCAAAGTTTCTGTGATTCGTGAAACTCGTGCCGTAGGTATTGCTAAATAATTAAAGACAGAGGAGGAATTATGGAAAAGTGTGCGATTATCACTGGTTCCTCCTCTGGCCTTGGTCTAGAGATCACTAAATCCCTTTTATTCTCAGGCTATACAGTTTTCGGTGGTTCCCGTTCAGGAACCGAACTTGAACATGACAATTTTTATGATGTTGAACTTGATATAACTTCATCTGAATCAGTTGAGGAATTTTTTGAGACAGTCAGAGAATTCACTGATCAGGTCCATTTAGTTGTGAACAATGCTGGTATATGTGAAATGCAGTCGCTCTCCGAAACCAGTACTGAAAATTTTGAACTTCATCTTGCTACCAATACCTTAGGCCCTTTCTTGTTGTTCCAAGGTCTGGAATCTTTTTTAATAAAGGATGAGACTCATATCATCTCTATTCTTTCCACGGCTGCTCACTATGGTTATCCGAATGTTGCCGCTTACAATGCTTCAAAATTTGGACAACTGGGTTTGATTCAGAGTCTTAAAAAGGAGTGGAAAGATTATAAAGTGCGTTTTACCAACCTCTTCCCAGGTGCGATTGATACTCCGTTATGGGATAAAGTTGGCTCAAAATTTTCCAGAGACAAGATGTTGAAAACTTCTGATTTTATGACAGTTTTTAACTTCATAGTTCATGCACCACCTACCATTCAATTTCCGGAAATGACTTTTTTGCATAAAGATGGGTTTTTGGAATGAATTTCATCCCCCCAAAAAGAAAACTTCTCGAGCTGGTTGTACTTGTTGTTCTTGCCCTCATTTTTTATTTTATTTACCCCAGCTTTGAAGCCCTGACTCTTTTTGTCTTCGGTTTTATCTGGAACTGGGCCGCATCCAATGACCTTTCCATGATGTTGGATAATAACCGCTATCGAATGTCGATGCTCAAATTAGTATCTAATCTTCAGACTCTTATATTGAAACCTTTTGGCTGGGCCCCTGATTTACTTAAACGTTTTATCCGCATTCTACCCGCAGGTCTTTTTTGGCTAGTGGTTATTTTCATTAATGACAGTGTGATGCCTTGGTGGGCCCCATTTGTGGGAAGTCTTGCCTTTGAGCTTTTGCAGTTAGAACTTAATTTTATTAAAGGCCATAAGGATCTGCCATGAAGCTTCTCCCTGTGGCCTTAGTGCTTTTTTTTCGACAAAGAGACAATCAAATTCTGGAAGTCTGGACTCAACGCCGTGAAGATGATGGTCCTTATCACGGGCTCCAGGAGTTCCCTGGTGGAAAAATTGAACCTGGTGAAGAGCCGCTCCTTGCCGCGGTCCGGGAAGTTGAAGAAGAAGTTGGTATCCAGATAAATCCACTTGATGGCAAATCCATGGGCATTTACACCAATAATATAGGTGGCAGGGTTATTCTGCTTAATGTTTTTCTATTTCCTGATCAACCTTCACTGCTAGGTAAAGGTCGATGGCTTAAAATTGACTATGAAAATCTAAGTGGCCCCTATCAGGGAATGATTCCAGGTCCAAATCATCAGATGATTGATGATCTTTATCGCTCGCTATATAGTTAGCTGCATGAATAGCATCACACAAATTTGTATCCATTTTTTTCTTCTTTCTCTGGCCTTTGGAACTCAGCTCTTCTCTCCGGTTGTGAGTACCAAACTAACAGGGGTTGGCTTCTACAAGCTAGGCACATCCATCGTCCTGTCATCATTGGTCCTGGCATTTGGGGTGGATTTTTTTATGACTCCCGCGCTCGGGCCGATTGAGATCTGGTGCTATGGGATTTTGATTCTTAGTAATGTCGTGACTTCTATATTTCATAGGGATGAAAAAAGTTTACTCATGTGGGGAATTTATATTCTTCAGGTCATAACATTTTCGGTTTTGGCCTTTCATGTATTTGGTTTTAATCCTATCTGGATAATGTTTTTCTTTATGAGTATGGTGCTCTTAGGGATCAGTAATTTCTCAATGCTTTTAGGTCACTATTATTTGGTCGTTCCGAAACTCACAGAAGAACCTCTCATTTATTGCCTGCATATATTCTGGATTGGTTTTTTTCTAAAAATTATTTCTTCAATTGCCGTTATTGTGACTATTGGGGCCCCTTATCTCGCTGAAGGCACTCTCTTGGGAGACGGTTATATGTATAACTGGCTTTTTGTGTCTATGCGTTACTTATGGGGTTATCTTGCTCCAGTCACATTAAGTTTCTTCACTTATAAACTATGTCGTTTGCGCTCCATTCAGAGCGCAACTGGTGTTCTTTACATCGTGGAGTTTTTTGTTATTGTGGGCGAACTTATTTCAGTTTATCTCATGGCAAAACACGGATTACCTCTATGATGGAAGTTCAAATTACCTGTAAAGGCTGCGGTTCAAGTATTGATGTTCTACCTGATCATCTGGCCTCTAAAGTTGAATGCGATATATGTAAACACGTGCAAGATGTGCATTTCACAGTGGAGCAAGAGCAGGGGATTTTAACTGAATGTCCGGTTTGTACTCGCATGGATTTCTATAAGCAGAAAGACTTTAACCGTAAGATTGGTGTCGCTTTGTTTGTCATTGCCGCCATTCTTTCCATTTGGACTTATGGAATAAGTTTGGTGGTTTTATATCTGCTGGATCTCTTCTTATTCCGAAGACTATCTTTAGTGGCCATTTGTTATAAGTGCAGCACCAATTTTCGCAAAGTGAAGAATATAAATGATATTCCTGACTTTGATCATGAGATGCATGACCGCATAGTTTACTCGGATCATGACTTTAAGGGGAAGCCGCTATCTCATTAATAAGAGGTTGGTTTATATAAAATATATTTAGGACTTTGATCTTTATATGGATCTTGTGTTATACTAAGGTCGCTATTTTATTAATCAACAGGAGTTAGTTCTTATAGAACCCCCGGCCGAACCCTCAGTCGACTTTTTGAAACCACAACCAACTGAACATTTATCATGAGTACCGATCAAGAGATTTTAATCCTTGCAGTTTCCCTCGTATTGTCTGCTTTCTTCTCAGGTTCAGAAGCAGCTCTGCTTTCACTTCCTCATGAGAAGGCCAAGCAGATTGCTGAAGAGCATGGATTTGATTCGTGGGCGATGAAGAAATGGCTCGAAATTCCGAACGATATACTTACAACAATTTTAGTAGGGAATAATTTTTTCAATATTTTAATCGCGACTTTGTCTGCGAGTATTGCTGAAAGATTTTTTTCAAACGACGCACTGGCAATTAGTGTGGGTCTTACCACTATGGCCATTCTGGTGTTTGGCGAGATTATGCCTAAGACTTTTGCCCGTGGTCAGTCTGAAAAGTTTGCACCACTTTGTGTGATGATTCTCATGGCTTTTTATTATGCCATGTGGCCCATCGTTAAAGCTTTTACCAAAATTATTCAATTCGTCCTAGGTAAGAACGTTAATGTACGAAGTCGTCTTGTCACCAAAGATGATATTGAAGTCATGATTGAAATGGCCGAAGAAGAGCGCTCAATTGACTCCAAACAAATTGATCTTTTAAACTCCATTCTTGAATTCCCATCGATTAAAGTAAAAGACATCATGGTTCCGAGAACTCAAATTGAGTCTCTTAAAAAAACTTCAAGCTTTCATGACATCATTAAAATGGTGAGAGAAGTTGCTCATTCAAGATACCCTGTCTATGACGAAGATCTTGATGACGTATTGGGATTCTTGCATATTAAAGATCTGGTTTTCTCGAGTCCTGAAGAGCAAGTTAACTTTGATATTACCAAATATGTGAAGCCGCCTTTTTATGTATATGAGCATATGAAAATTCAAGCTGTTTTTGACCATATGAATCGCAAGAAAGTTCACCTGGCGCTTGTAAAAGATGAAAATGGATTAGTAGTTGGTATGTTAACTCTGGAAGACATCATGGAAGAAATCTTTGGTGATATTCAGGATGAACATGATGACGATGAGGATTTAATTCCTGGAGTGGAGAGTGCGGAAGGAGTGTTAGTACCTTCTACTATTTCACTGCGAGATCTTTATAATGAGTACGATATTGAGATTCCTTTAAATGATAATTATTCAACCTTGAATGGCTTCTTAATGGAGCAGCTGGGAAATAGTTTTCCTAAAAAAGGTCACATCATCATTTGGGATGGATTCTCTTTCGAGCTTGTCCGGGTTAAGAACTCTGAAATTAAAGAAGTGAAAATCAAATCAACTTCTGGTGATCATTTACGTGAGCTTGATCGAAAAGAGAAAAATGAAGCTCAGGACAATGACCATCACAAGGCCATTGGGGCAAAATAAGCCATGGATCAAAAAATTTATCCCGTTTGTGTCATTGGCGGAGGTTCCGCTGGAACCATGGCCGTTTTAAGAACCATTTTAAATAATGATGAGTGTTTATTTTTTCCTGGCTCGGCCAAGGATAAAAAACGTTCTCGTGATTTATGGGTAAGGAAAATTGAGAATATTCCGGGTCATTTTCATTATAAGCGGGGGATACAAGAACCCAATCTTGAAACGATGAAATGGATT
Organism: Bacteriovoracaceae bacterium UBA4096; assembly: GCA_002381945.1. Classification (GTDB taxonomy): domain Bacteria; phylum Bdellovibrionota; class Bacteriovoracia; order Bacteriovoracales; family Bacteriovoracaceae; genus Peredibacter. Next base: position 35,237 of record DFXY01000061.1, on the reverse strand, counting down.
TTGCAGTCTGACTTCAAAGATAATCTTCACACTCAGAAAAATACCGGCGTTGTTTCGGTTGAAAAACAGGGTGATGTTTTTAAAATCATCGATTCTAAAGACCAGACTCATTTTGCTGAATACATCATTTTATGTACGGGAGTCATGGATGTTCAGCCTGAAATAAAAGGCACAATTGAAACCGTCTTTGATTATGCTAACGCGCAAACGATAGATTACTGCTTAATATGCGATGGCCATCATGTTTTAAACAAGAGAGCTTCTGTCATAGGGCATGGGAATGGGGCCGCATGGTCTGCTATCATGTTGCATGAAAGATATCATCCACAAGATTTTCACATTCTTACCAATGGAAAAAAAGCTGACTTTTCGTCTGATACTCAGAAGCTGATAGATTTATATGGCATTAAAGTTAATGAAGCGCTCATCATAGATATTTTCGGCCAGGAAAAAGGTCAGATTCTGGAAGGCTTCATTCTGGAAGATGGGACTACAATAGAAACCGACATTTGTTTTATTTCTATGGGGATGCTTATATATAACGACATTGCCCGCGAGTTGGGGGCGGAACTCGATGATAGAGGATTCGTCAAAGGGGATGAGGCCGGATTAACTTCAGTTCCTGGACTGTATGTGGCCGGCGATTTAAAGGCCAATACGAAAAAACAAATTTATACTGCCTGGGATACGGCCGTGAATTCGGCCAATGCCATAAATCTTAAAATCCGCTCTAAGAAACGACAGCAACTCCTAAAAGAATGATTAATCTCATTTAATGGGAATAATGGTGACATCACCAATTACTTTTGCCCGACAGGATAGGCGAATTTCTTTTTCTTTCACAAAATCAGAACCATGTAATTTAGTAAATTCGTCTTTAAGAGCTTCTATGGTATTTTGTTCAATGACTCCAGGGGGTTGGAGATTTTCTTTTCCACTTACAACATCTACCCGGCATGCCCCACATGAGCCCGATAAACAGCCATGAGGCAACTCTTCTCCACGGTCATAGAGAGAATCATAAAGAATCTCGTCCTTATTCACCTCAAAAACTTTGGTTGTGTCCTTAATTGACACTATGGGCATAAGATTCTTCCTTGTCAAAAACGTCATAGTTTAAGAAACTTCTCGCGTAAAAAATAAGTCTAACTCAACTCATAATTTTGGTCATCCGGTAAATCTGGTGCCAGAGGAGAAAGTCATGCTAACGCTTGAGAAAATGTATTCAATGGGCCACGAAGAGGTCGTTTTCTTCCAGGATAAATCTTGTGGATTAAAGGCCATTGTTGGGATTCACGATACTACTCTAGGCCCTGCCCTGGGTGGAACAAGATTATGGCCATATGCCAGTGAAGAAGATGCTTTAATTGACGTTCTTCGTCTGTCTCGAGGTATGACATATAAAAATGCTATCTCGGGTTTAAACCTGGGTGGTGGTAAAGCTGTAATTATCGCTGATCCAAAAAATAAATCTGAAGCCCTTTTCAGGTCTTTTGGTCGTTTTATTGAATCGCTAAATGGTCGTTATATTACTGCTGAAGACGTTAACACTAACGTGGAAGATATCGAGCACATTTTCACAGAAACTAACTACGTAACAGGTGTTGCCCAAACTAACGGTGGATCTGGTAACCCTTCTCCATATACAGCTTTAGGTGTATTCCGTGGGATTGAAGCTTCTGTAACCAAAGCCTTTGGTTCTCGTAGTCTTAAAGGTAAAACTATTGCGATCCAGGGTGTGGGATCAGTTGGCTTTGAGCTTTCCAAACTTTTAACTGAAGCCGGAGCGAGCATCACATTTACTGACGTAAATGAGCGTGGAATTCAGAGAATGAAAGAAGCTTTCCCAAATGCTAAATTCGTTGCTCCCAATGATATTTTTGGTGTTGCTTGCGACGTTTACGCTCCATGTGCTCTTGGGGCTTCTGTGAATGATGAAACAATTCCTCAGCTGAAAGCTAAAATTGTTTGTGGTGCTGCTAATAATCAGCTTAAAGAAGACAGACATGGATTAGTTCTTAAAGAGAAAGGTATACTTTACGCTCCAGATTATTTAGTTAATGCTGGCGGTGTGATGAACGTTTCAATTGAATTTGAAGGTTGGGCGGATTCTAAATCTCGTCGTATGGTTGACACTATTTACGATAAAACTCTTGAGGTATTTGCTATCTCTGATGAGCAAAATATTCCTGTTAACAAGGCCGCAGATGTCATGGCCGAGAAACGCATTGAATCGATGAAAAACATCAAGAATGCTTATCTGGGTAAAGTTGATCATCGTATGCCAGGTCAAAAAAGAAGATAATCATCCTAAAGGGTCCTTTTCGAAGGGCCCTTTTTTTGTCAGCTATTGGTAAAATTTCCCCTTAAACAGTTTTCTCTTACTACCACATTCAAGCTATTTAACTTTTTATGTAATGGCATGAAACATGCTTCTCTACGTACAGTCAGCGGGTGCAAGGCCTACTGCAAAGGGGTGGTTTATGCTTAATGATGAATTAATTGGACGTTGGAATCATTTGAAAAATAACATGCAACATCTTTGGATGAAATTTTCTGAGCATGATTTTGAAGCGGCTCGTAGTAAAATTTCCCACGTTTTTCATAAAGATCAAAAAATAACCTCACCTGAGCAGATTCACATCGATAATTATCAATACGAATCCCATCGTATTGATGACCTACCATTAACGCTTAATAAAGACCCTGGACCTGGAGTTAAGTATGCCTATACTGAGAATTCGGAATTTGCCCGAGATGCTGAAAAAGTTAATGCTCACGGAATAGATAGTTTTGGAGAAGAAGATACATTTGATCCAGATGAGGCCGATGATTATCAGGATTTCAGGAACAGAAATCAGAACTCCGATTTAAGTAAGCGCTTTTATACTTCAGGGATGGAAGATACTGATCTACATTGATGATTAAAATTGTGAGTTGAGATAGCTCAGGAGATTTCCTTCCTGAGTTGGTGTTAGGCCGGCCTCAACTGCAATGATGTCTCCTACGGCTCCGTCAAAGGTAGTAGGCAATAAATAGGTACCTGAGGTGTAGTCTTGGGTTGAGGCAAAATCAACCTGGATAATATGAGTTGTGGAATTTGCCAGATCAGTGTTGTGATTAACATTGGAACCTAAAACAACTCCATCTAAGTTAAAAGTGGCACTAAATGAATCCATATCATAGATTGCGCCATCGGCTACGAGCTTAATGTCTGTAGAAAAAATATCGTGATTTACAATAGCCAACGGCGTTTTAAAAACCATAAAAACCGAAGAAATGAAATCCATATTAGCAGTTAGTTTAAGTGCATCAGTCCCATCAAATTTTCGACAGGTGCCGCTACCACAGCCTTCAGTTCCTACTACTCCCTCATTGGCAACCGAAGCACTTCCAGTTGGTGGTGCCAGGTTCACAAAATCAGTTTTTACCCACAGTTTAACTTGAGGATAGGTCACAAAATGAGCTGAAAGATCAACGTCACTTGGAAAAACGACCTCACTCCCATTTCCTTCAGCAACGTTCCCGGCATCATCTGTAATATTACCGCCATTGAAGTTAATGGTATTCACGACAGCAGGAAGACCAGTCATATCAAAATGATTTCCATCAAGTTCACGGCTGAAGATTATAGTATTCGTCCCTGTGCCGGATAAATAATCTAAATGATCTGTTCCATTATCAAAGTCAACAACGATATAGGGAGTTCCTGTGAGATCGATATCTACTGCCTCAGAAAAAGTTACTGTAATTTGAATCATTTCGGTGCTGACGTAAGATTTAGCAAGAGAAGGGACTGCACTGATAACTGATGGTGCGGTTGCATCGACTTTTATATTTGCTGTACTTGCTGGAACAAAAGTGCCGGTAACAATATTTTCACCAGCATCCCTGGCATAAGCATTGGTACCATCACTTTCCACTGCCGTACCAACTGTGACTCCATCAGTATCGAGATCATCGGGTTTAACGGTATAACTAAATGTATGAATGGTGCCAGTGGAGTCAGAAGTAGGAATCAGATATTCGGTACTGGCCCCGATGGTGATGGGAATTCTTGGATAACCACCTGCCCGAAAAATAGTCACTGATTCATCAAATACAACAGTAAATTTCAGATCCTGACCTTCCACATAAGTATTGTCAGCAATAGCGGGATCTACAGATAAAACTTGAGGAGGAGTGGTATCAACTAAAATTCCGGTAGTATCAGGAAGAGTAAATGTAAAATCAGTTGCTTCATTTCCGGCCTGATCTTTGATAACGGCAGTTCCATAGAGGGGTGAACTTAATGCCACACCATCATTATCGTTAAGTCCCGTCAAGGCCGCACTTGGTCTGTGAACAACAGCTGCCGTGTTAGTACCAGAAACATATTGTAACGGGGTGGAAGCTCCGCCTACATCCATGGAAAGATATGCAGCGTTTGACATATATCGGACAGGCTCAGTCCAATTAACAGTGAAAATCATATCCAGATAATCGTTACTGCCATCCACGGAGTATGTATTGTTATCTGGTGGAGTGATTGTATCAATTGTTGGTCTGACTCCATCTATTTGGGTTGTGGTTAATCCTGCAGAGGGAAGAGTTAAAAGAACAATTGTTCCGGCAGCATCTACAATACTTCCGTCATTAAAATTAATATTCCCCAAAGCAATTGTGCCATCTTGGTCGAGATCACCTTCTTGGATCGTGTAGCGAAAAATCAGGGAACTCTGACCATGACCGGAAACATAGGGAGCTTGCACAGTGGTTGAACCAATCGTGAGGGGGATGCTTGGTGTTTCAGGATTTGAAACGAAAACGGCAGTATTAAAGCCAACCGTGATGTCGAGCACCTGACCAATATTCCATTTATTATCAATTAAAGTTCCCCAACTACCATTCGTAATATCAGTATTACGGGTAACCGTAATGGCCTGTGGTTGCAAAGCATTGAGGATAATGCCCGATGTATCAGGCACACTGAATACGTTATTAAGAGCATCTACAAAATAGCTGGTGGTTGGAGGAGAAGGATCGCGAATATTTCCACCATTGGAAGTGATCGAAGTTGCAACTGTAATCCCGTCTGCATCAACATCACCAGGAACTGCAGTATAGCTAAAAGTTAAAAAATTTGTGCCGGCACCAGATGCATAAGATGCCTGACGAAGAGTCGAGCCAATAGTCACTCCGAGGTAAGGCACTCCCATGGGTACGTTAACCGGCCGGTCGAATTCGACGATAAAATTTAAAGTCTGGCCTGCAATGTAAGTTCCATTGGCCGGGACAGCTACATCAACTACGAACGGATAATCGCCCACAATTTTAACAGCTGAGCTGTAAGTCAGGACGGCACCAGAATAAGCAGAAAAATCCAGATTGGCGCTATTGCCAACAGCATCTTCAATCGTCCCAGTGTTCAAAGATAAAGTGGTCGAAGAGAAGGAATCAAAACCGTTGGTATCAGAATTATTGGATGTCACGGTGTAAGAAAAAGTTAAGAGAGAAGTCCCTGAGCCGGAGAGATAAGTAACCTCTTCTGGCGTGCCTCCGCCAAATACCACTGAAAAAGAAGGCGTTCCAGTGACATAAACGGCTTCACTGAATTTCATGGTGAAATTGATGGTTTCTCCCACATTATAGAGTCCAGGCAAACTCACCAGATCAAAATCAATAATGGTGGCACCCATCGTATCCACTTTTTGAGTTGCTAAATTTGTGGTTGTGATGCTGGCAACATTACAATCAGTAATCACTCCAGATTGATCGAACTTCAAAGTGCTGCCATTTAGTTCAAGTGCGATGATATCGATACCGTTGGCGTCAGCTTCACCTGCCACGACGGTATAGGTGAATCCTAAAAGCTTAGGATTGACCCCAGCAACGTAATCGGCATAACGAGTGGTAGCACCGATAGTCATTCTCAATCGGGGAGTACCCAATGTGGTGTCTATGATGATGTCAAAGGGAAAGGAGACATTTAGAGTGATGACTTCACCTTCAACATAGGTTCGGGCAGAAGGCGTCTGAAGAGTAAATTTATTGGTTGTTGGTAAGTGTCCTGAAATGAGGCCACCACCTGGCGCAGAATCCTTTACCTGACAGGAGGCAAGAATCAAGCACGTGAATAGAGAAAGCATCAGGCTAAAGCTGTTCATACTTACTACCTATATCGGCATTCTTAAGCTTAGCTATTAACCACAATGATTGAGAGGAAAAAATTGCCACCCCTGAGTTTTTAAGAGGATAACGGATTAGAATGAATAGAGTCTTATGAGAATAATATTACTAATCTGCCTCTTTTTTCAGGTGAGTTGTGCCACTAAGTACCTGGTCCCAGGTAATCGCTTTATTACCCCTGAAACACAGGGTGGTGCCTTCCGAGGCCAGGTTGAATTCCAGCAAACCAAGGCCAATCAATTAACAGTTAATACCTCGAATGGAACTGTGGATGAAGGGGTTAATTACTCCTCAATCAGTAGAAGTGGATTCCTTTTATCCAATTCTCTTTTTGAGCAGTTTGACCTTTTCTGGTCACACATCGGAAGTGCAAATTCCATGGTGGGAGGAAAATTCCAATTCATAGGTGCTCCCAGAACGGCCGCAGGTGCAGGACATAAAATGAGTCTGGCAGTTGCTTTCGGTGGAAATGAACATGAGACAGAAGATGAGACGGTAGAATTTAACCTCCAGGGTAAAGAGTATCTATTGCTTTACGGATATCGTCTGAATGCCAATGTTTTTCCCTATGCCAGTTTTTCTTATGCTACCTACAATTTTAGCGGTGAGGTTCATTCCAGTGATCCGACCTTAAATGGACTCGAACCAGAAATGGAAACGACCGTAAAATCCCTAAGTGGAGGCGTAGAACTGTCCATGGACGCCTTTTTTGCTAAATTTGAGACAACTTATCAACAACTCGCGACTTCTGATACTAAGGACAAATCTGTCTTTCTCTTTGGCTATTCCTTTGGAATCAGTTGGTAACAGGATGTTTTGTCCCTTGCTTGAGACTTATGCTGTCATCTTCTAAAATGATTAGGTGAGGAGAGTGAACAGTTTGAAAACTCTACTGTCAGTAATATTTTTGATTTTTGCTACGACTCAGTTGTCGTTTGCAGAATTAGACTTTGAAGATCACGCGTTCCCTGAATTCGTTACTTCTGCACGGGCCCTGGCCATGGGTAACGCCTATATCAATAAGGTGGATGACGCCTGGTCAGCATTTTATAATCCGGCAGGTCTGGGCACAGTCAGGAAACCTCAGTTTCACTTGGCGAATATTCATGTCGAAGCAAGTTCTGGATTAATGAGTGCTATTGGAAATGGCCCTGCAACTGAAGTTCCCGGAAATTTTATAGACTCTTTTGATCCTGAAGAAATGAGAACGGCCTTAGTCAAAGACCAGGGAAAACTTGCTCATTCCCGATTCAATCTTTTTCCAAATTTTACCGTTCGGGGTTTAACTCTGGGCTATCTATTTTCTCAGCGAAATCGTGCCATCATAAATGACGATGTGGCCAACGAGTTTGAAGTTGCTGAGAGAAGAGATCATGGGCCGGTTATGGCCCTAAATGCCTCGTTATTTGGAGGGATTTTAAAAGTTGGTGCCTCGGGTGTTTATCTTTATCGTCGGGATCTTTATAAGTCGTTCGGCCCCACTGAGCCTGTTTCCATTAATACCAATACAGATTATAAATCTGGCAGAAGCCTTCAGCTTACCGCAGGAGCTCGTCTGACCTTACCCTATACTTTTCTTCCAACTTTTTCCGCGGTACTGAGAAATGCTACGAGCAATGAATTTGAAGGTGCTGGTGATGCCGGACCACCGGAAGAAATTAAGCAAACTGTTGATCTGGGATTATCAATTACACCTCAGATTAGTAAAATGTCACGATTGCATCTTGAGGCCAATATCAAAGATTTTAATAACGCTTATGACACCGATTATAAACGTCGTCTTGCCGCCGGTGCAGAGCTTGATTTCAGACGTCGGATCTTTCTTAGGGCCGGTTATGGAGATGGATGGGGCTCAGGTGGTATAGGAGTCCGCTCTAGAACCTTCATTATGGATTTAACTACTTATGCCATAGATCGGTCTTTAGATGGCTTTCGCGAAGAAGAGGATCGCCGTTGGGTTTTGTCTCTGTCTTCGGGCTTCTAACATCAAGCACTTACCTCGAATATAAGTCTTCCCAAGAATTCCACTATCTGTTAAAAAAAACATTCGTTTCCTAAGTGAAAATGAACAACAGGAGTCCTCGTGGCGTCTCATAATCCTTATGCATCTTTTTTAGATAAAGTTGAAAAGCCTGCTCGTTATATCGGCGGTGAACATTTCGTAACAAAGAAGAATTGGGATGAATCGATTGGCCGGGTAGCTTTATGTTTTCCTGACACTTATGAAATTGGAATGAGTCACTTGGGAATGAAAATTCTTTACGATGAGATCAATCAACATCCAGGACTTTTGGCGGAAAGAGTTTTTGCTCCTTGGATTGATATGGAAAAAGAGATTCGAAGCCGTGACCTTAAACTTGTGACTTTGGAGAACTTTAAACCCCTCAAAGATTTTCACATTGCTGGCTTCTCGCTTCAGTATGAAATGTCTTATACCAACATTTTAAATATGCTTGAGTTAGGTGGTATCTCAATCTGGACTAAAGATAGAACAGAAGAAGAGCCATTTGTTATCTGTGGCGGTCCGTGTGCCACTCATCCGGAACCTTTGGCCCCTTTCATGGATTTTGTCGTCGTAGGCGATGGTGAAAAACTCTTCGCTCGTATTACGCATTTTGTAGGGGAAGCTCGTGCCCGCGGTATGAAGCGCGATGAAATCCTTTTTGAACTGGCCAAATGGAAAGGTATTTACGTTCCTAAATTCTATGAGACAACTATTGATTCTATGACTCAAATGGAAGTGGTAACAGGCCCTAAGCCTGAATATGCCGGAGTTATTCCTGAACGAGTCCAGAGATATTTTGTGGATAACTTAGCAAATTATCCTTTTCCGACAAAATCTCCTATCCCTCATATGACCGCCATCTTTGATCGTTTCTCGGTCGAACTTGCCCGAGGATGTACAGAAGGCTGCCGCTTTTGTCAGGCAGGGATGATTTATCGTCCGGTGAGAGAAAGAAATCCTGAAAACGTTGTGAGAATGATAATGGATGGGCTTAAGAATGGAGGCTTTGATGAAGCCTCCTTGACCTGCCTATCAACTGCCGACTATTCAGCAGTAACCCCCTTGGTGATTGAGCTTCTGGATAAACTACAGAAGGAGAATGCGACACTTGGGATTTCATCTCTCAGGGCCTACGGTCTTGATAATCGTATCCTGGATAAACTGGCCGAGGTGAAGAATGCTTCCCTTACTTTTGCTCCTGAGGCCGGCTCTCAACGTATGCGGGATGTAATTAATAAAAATGTTTCTGAAGAAGATCTTTTACAAACTGCCGTGGATGTTTTTTCTCGTGGTTGGACGAAAATGAAGCTCTACTTCATGATTGGTCTTCCAACAGAAGAAGATGAAGATGTTGTGGCCATTATGGAAACTGCCGGTAAGGCCCGACAAAAAGCAACTGAGTGCGGTGTTCGCAATCCTACCATCACAGTTTCAGTTTCATCCTTTGTACCTAAGCCACATACTCCTTTTCAGTGGTCGAATATGATTACTCTGCCTGAGATTGAACGTAAGCAGAATCTTCTAAAAGATCATGCTGAAAAATACCGTCTCAATTTCAGAAAACATTTTTCAAAAATTTCTGCACTGGAAGGAATTGTCGCCCGAGGTGACCGAAGAATTGGTAATATCATTTATAACGCATGGAAAGGTGGCGCTCGTTTTGATGGTTGGGATGAAACTTTTGATTATAACTTATGGGTTAAGTGTGTAGAGGAATCGGGAATTGATACCCAGATTTTTTTAGGCACCATCCCTATGAATGGAAAACTTGCGTGGGATCACATCGATGTTGGTTTGACTGAAAGGTTTCTGGAAATTGAATGGAAAAAAGCCACTCATAACAGACTTTCACCTCCTTGTGGGAAAGTTCATGGAATGATTGTTCATCACTCTAACCTTGAAGCTCTGGAGAAAACCTTTGATATAGATAAAAAGAAACTGGTTTGTTACCACTGCGGTGTGGCCTGCGACTTAAAAGGTATGGTTGAGGAGCGGCGTGATTTTCTTAAAGACATGAATTCAATTGAAGATCAGCCTTATATCGCACCTGAAGTTTTAAAGAAAAATATCGTAGAGTTGCGTGAGAAGCGAAATCAATCGATGGGATTTAAATATCGGATTGAATTTTCAAAAATCGGGCCTATAACTTTCATCTCTCATCTGGATTTACAAAAAGTCATGGCCAGAATTTTCAAACGCTCTGGATTGGAAACATTACACTCAGAAGGCTACAACATCCGTCCTTTACTTTCTTTTGGCCCAGCTTTGACATTAGGGATTAGTTCTTTGACTGAATATTTTGATGTCCGAGTACCGACAGAATGGACTGATTTTGAGGCCATGTTGAAAAGTCTTCAGGATCACTCAGAGCCTGGGATAATTTTTAAAGGCATTTCCGTAATTGATAGCAAGACACCTTCTATTCAGGACTCGGCACAGGCCTTTACTTATTTTATTCCTGTTAAGAGTAAGGTTGAAATCGGGAATGTGGTGAATGAATTAAAATCTCAGGAACAGATCATCATTCAATCTTATTCTAAGAAGGACGAGAAGCTTTTAGATAAAGATATCAGGCCAATGATTCTTGATATTACTTCAGGAACTCTCGATCTAAATGAGAGGCTGATGGAAATTATCGATGAAGTCTCACCGTGCCGCACTGAAGGAATCTTTGTTACCGCACAAGTTAAACAAGGGGCGAGCATCAGACCTTCAGAGATTATTGATGTCTTGACGGCCCGAGGTCTTGAAGTTGAGAGACCTATTAAAGTGGCGATTGCCCTGGTTTAAAGAGACAAGTCGTATTTTGTAAGAATTCATCCATTGTCATGGCCACTCATCAGGGAAAGAATATTCACTCACCCTGATGAGGAGAGAGAATGTTTGTTTTATTATTGGCCATTTTGTTGGGTTCTAAAGCTTCCCTGGCCTTGTCACCTTCTGTGGCCGAACTTTCGGATAATCTGGATTCGGTCGTGCAAATTCGAAACTACGCTCCTGATCATACCGGCAACGATGCTCCAGCTTTTTGTGTGGGAACTTTGCTCTCACCCAAGACTCTGATAACCGCTGCTCATTGTGTAAAAGATCTTTATTTTCATCCAGAGATGACGATGCAGATTGACCTTGGTCATTATCGTTACGTGAATCGTCCGAATGGAGAGCGAGTAAGAGTAGGTTATGCTACTTCAAAAAGTATTCAGACGACGGTGAATATACGTTTTCTTCCGGAGCTAACGAGAAAGCTTGCGAGCAGAGGAAAGCGGACCAAGCTAACTCCTAATGATGATGTGGCGGTAGTTTATTTAAATCAAGCTCTTCCAGTGAGCGATGATTTTATTTTTGCCTCAGTGCTTCCGACGACTTTACATGCTGCTTTCATAAAGACCCCTTTGAATTATATCGTTAAAGTAACAACCATTAATTTCATCGAGGAATCCAGTACTGACGTTAAACGTAGTGCTTCTCTTAATAATTTAAAAGCCACCGGACAACATCTTGTGTCACGTTCAGTTTCTCGAGTGGCCCCTGGAGATAGTGGCGCACCTTTATTTGTGATGAGGAATAACCAGGCCTACCTTGCGGCAGTTGTGAAGGGACGTGGAGAAACGATTTTTAGTAATTGGGATGTTTATACTCTTGTTCACAAATTGGTTTGTAGTGAAGAGAGATTACCAGGTTGTTATTGAAGGAATGGGGGTCTTATCGACCCCCATTCATTTAACGAGTTTCTGAAATGTCGCAAGTATACAATTGAATAAAATCTCTGAAAGTTCCCGGAACTGCTCTGCCCTTGATCGTTATCTTAACCTTTTCAGTTGAAGCAATATCGATGCTCTTTTTGTATCCTGAGATAGTATATGTATTACAACCTGGACAACGAGCAACTTGCTTTTTAATTTCTATATTTACCAGGTCAACATTGACATCTCTTAAGCATTCAATGACTGAAGGATGAGAGGCAACTTTGAACATTTCGACTGCTTCTGGGCCCATGGTCGTTTGCGCAAAACTTTGAATTGATAGAAACATCGTAATGAGAAGAATGACTGCTTTCATAGAAACCCCTGTTTAATTTTTTAGGATTGGAAATATAGGAAAGCCTGTTTAGAGTCTAGCTAGTGGTGTAAAAATTACACCACCTGACATACTTTCTAATAAAAAGTCTGACATTAGTTCTAAGGCCCTTGTAATCGATTTTAATTTAAGACATAAAGGTAGACAGTTATCATCAACAAAGGAAGGATCCCTATGATGTCTCGAACAGCGCTACTCGCGCTTGCTCTTCCGCTTTCAATTACAACTGCTTTCGCCCGTGTTCAGCAAATACCGAAAGCTGATATCATCCTGAAACAAGCACAACAGAATGAATCCAAATATGTTCTAAAAAATGCCAAAGGTACGATTATTGCCAAAGCTTTTTTAGAAGTTCGCCCTGAGAATTGGTTTAACCTTTCCCCTGCCGATGGTGCTGAAGGTGTGAGAACAGAAGAAACTTACAAAACATTCGGAATGCCACAAAGTGAAGATATCATTGTTGCCGTGATTGATTCAGGCGTGGATGTGAATCACGAAGATCTACAGGGTAAAATCTGGATAAATGAAGGCGAAGTTGCAAACGATGGCATCGATAATGATGGCAATGGTTATGTTGATGATGTTTTCGGTTGGAATTTCATTGGTGGCGTTGATGGTATGGCAAAAATGGTTGAAGATTCTTCATTGGCCAACGGTATGCGCTTGGTTAAGGGTAACCCTGAAGCCCAAATTGGAGCTGATACTTTAGAAGTAACGCGTGAACTTGTTAGGATGAAGAAGCTTAAATCCCAGGTTGAAGTATTAGGAGAGTCATTAACAGCGGCCCAGGCAGAGTACTTAGAGAAAGTTCAGAAATATGTTTCTCAAATGGTTGAATCAGGGAAAAGCATTATTACAACTTATACTGCTCGCTTAGACACATTTAAAACAGCTGAAAGTATTCTGAGAGCTGCTGGCGTTTCAACCATGACTGTTGAAGCGGTTCGTGCCGTAGAATCAACTGATTTATCAGTTCAAAAAGCGAAGAACGATATGCTGAGCCTGCTTTCAAGTGGGCTAAGTGAAGCTCGTATAAATAGTGTGCTTGAGTATTATGGTGATCAGCTTAAGTTCTATTACAATGAAGACTTTAATTCTCGTACTATCGTGGGTGATAACTATTTTGATCTGAATGAGAAGATTTACGGGAATAACGATGTTATTGGTCCTGATTCAAGTCACGGGACTCACGTTTCAGGCTCAATCGCTGCAGTTCGTGACAATAGCTTAGGTATTAAAGGTGTTGCTACCAATGTTAAAATCATGGCCATCAGAGTTGTTCCTAATGGTGATGAACGCGATAAAGATGTTGCCAATGGTATCCGCTACGCTGTTGATAATGGCGCTAAAGTCATCAACATGAGCTTTGGTAAAATGTATTCACCATTTAAAAAAGCCGTGGATGAAGCTGTTCGTTACGCAGAATCAAAAGGTGTTCTACTCGTTCATGCTGCTGGTAACGACAACAAAAATAATGATTTGATTCCAAGCTTTCCAAGTCGCACAGACCTTAAAGGCAAGCGTGAGTTTAATAACTGGTTAGAGATCGGTGCCTCTTCTTTTGCTAAAGGTCTTGAGTTGCCAGCTGACTTTTCTAACTTTGGTAAAAAGACGGTAGATTTTTTTGCTCCAGGAGTAGATATCCTATCAACTACTCCAGATAACTCTTACGATACTTATTCTGGTACCTCAATGGCGTCTCCAACTGCTGCAGGAGTTGCTGCTTTACTTCTTTCATATGATTCGGCGATGGATGCAGATTCTCTTAAAGCGCTCATGATTGATACTTCTCGTCGCTACCCGAAATTGAAAGTGAACTTACCGGGAACTTCTAATCCAGTTCTGTTTTCCAGCCTTTCTACTTACGGTTCAATAGTAGACGCATTCGAAGCAGCTAACTCATTGAAATAATATCTAACTACTTTTCATTGAGGCCCCTTTTTGGGGCCTTTTTTTATTCTATTTCGATTTCTTTGGCCAAGTTTTATAAATCCATACCGATAAGCTCGGGTAATGAAGCAACTTGTTTTTATGGCCATATTTTTATCGGTTGTTGGTTGTGCCAATAAACTACCCCAGCGAAGACCTTCTTCTGAAACCTTATTTCGTTTTGGTGAAATAGATGCTCTGAAAAGCCGGGTTCAAATTTTTCCTGCGGTTATTTCCAATAAAGAATTAGTTCATTATTTCTACTTGCAACTTAAAGATCGAGAAGGAAGGTTTATCGATTGTGAACCTTCTGAAATCTCCCTCGTTACCCATTCTGGTCAGCCGATCCCTTTTGAGTTTGAGCGACTACTTACAGGTCGCTATTATGTTACCGTTAAGCAAACGTCTGAAGTAAATTTTGGTGAACTAAACTTTTTTATCAGAGATAAATTATTAAAAGAGCAATTTAAACTCTATTTAAAAAAGCCAGACAAATCTCATACTCAAGTATTTCTGGTTAAGAATGATAAGAATAAAATGACCTTACGTTTGCGTCTGGCGGATAAGTCAAATCGACCTGTGGCATTGCCTGACACACCAGAAGTTCTACTGGATGGACTTGGTTCTATAGAAGAATTGAAGCTCATCGATGAAGGAATTTGGGAATTTTCAGTTATTTACCCTGAGCAAAATCAAATTATGTACTTTTCGATAAGGGCCCATGGTGCCTATTTTGAACGAATCTTTCGTTACCATCATGTAGAGAAATAATACCCATTTCCCTCTCAAAAGTAGATTTTCTTGCCTCTAGAGGGTAAGATGAGTCCATATTTTAGGGGAGTTACTATGCGCATTAACATGTCAGAAACAGAGGCTACCGAAGTGAACTCAAAATCCAATCCGCTCTACAACAAGAAACTTGATCTCATTAAGAAAAATAAGCTTACTAAAGCTGATCTTACCTGGTTTTTAAAGAACGTTTTCCTTTCCAGGAAAACGGATGATGCAGAAATCACCATGAAGAAGCAAAACAAAGCTTTCTTCCAGATTTCTGGAGCTGGCCATGAAGGAATTTTATCTGCCACTGCAAAAGTACTGAAACCTAAGCACGATTATTTCATTCCTTATTACCGTGACCGCGCCCTTTGTATCGGTCTTGGGGTCACTCCTTACGAAATGCTTTGTCAGGCGAATGGAAATACCGGGGATACAGCTTCTCATGGCCGTCAGATGCCAGCACACTGGGGAAATGTAAAACTAAACATTGTTTCTAAATCATCTTGTACGGGAACTCAGTTTCTTCAAGCATGTGGTGTGGCAGAGGCGGGACTTCATCTTAAAAAAGTTAAACTTAAAGATTCTCCCATTTATCATGATCAAGAGATTGTTTACGTTTCTTGTGGTGACGGTACAACTTCTCAAGGTGAGTTCTGGGAAGGCTTAACTACTGCCTGTGTGAACAAGCTTCCAGTCATGTTCATGGTAGAGGATAATGGTTACGCCATTTCAACTCCGGTTTGGATGAACACTCCAGGTGGGTCAATCTCTAAAGCACTCCATGATTTTCCAGGTCTTAAGATTTTTACCTGTGATGGAAACTGTCCGATTGATTCTTATAACACGATGGTAGAAGTTGAAAAATACATGCGTGCAGGGAATGGACCGACACTTGTTCATGCGAATGTAACTCGTCCTTATTCACATTCACTTTCTGATGATCATTCTTACTACCGGACAAAAGAAGATCTGGCAGAAGAATCGGCCAAAGATGTATTTAACTCTTATCCGAAGTTTTTAACTGATACTGGTCTTTTCACAACGGAAGAAGTGAAGGGCATTCTTGATGAGGTTACCAAAGAGATCCGTGAAGCGATGACAAGGGCCCTGGAAACTGCCTGGCCTCTCAAATCAACTTATATGGATCACTTGTATTCTGAGATTGATCCGACTTCGGCTCAGTTTGAAACTGCAGCGAATTTTTCTGGCAAGGAAGATATCCCTCTAGCGACAGCAATCAATATGACTCTGAAATCAGAGATTAAAAATAATCCCTTGATGATGGTCTTCGGTGAAGATGTTGCAGATTTTTCAGAAGTTGAAAAATATAATAATCCGGACCTTAAAGGGAAGGGCGGAGTATTCAAAGTTACTCATGGTGTGCAGAAAGCAGCTAAACCAGGCCAAGTATTCAATTCACCACTGGCAGAAGCTAATATCATTGGTCGCGCAATCGGTATGGCGATGCGAGGGCTTAAGCCTGTCGTTGAGATTCAATTTTTTGATTATATCTGGACAGCATATATGCAGTTAAAAAACGAGATGGCGACTACTCGTTACCGCTCCGGTGGTGATTTTAAATGCCCAATGGTCGTGCGGGTTCCGATTGGGGGTTACCTTCGTGGAGGGGCCATGTATCACTCTCAATCTGGCGAGTCTCTATTTACTCATAATCCTGGTATCAGAGTAGTGTATCCATCCAACGCCCTCGATGCCATGGGATTACTCAGAACCGCCATTCGGTGTGATGATCCGGTTTTGTTCCTTGAACACAAGCATCTTTATTACCAAGGTTATAATCGATCCGCAGACCCAGGTGAAGAATTCATGATTCCTTTTGGTAAGGCCCGCTTGGTTAAAGAAGGCAAGAGCGCCACTATCGTCGCTTGGGGTGCTTTAGTTCAAAAGTCAGTAGAAGCTGCTAAGGAACTTGAAAAGGAAGGCCACTCGATTGAGATTCTTGATGCCCGTACGATTGCGCCTTTTGATTTTGAAGCAGTTTATAAGTCACTTAAGAAAACTCATCGCCTGCTAATTTGTCATGAAGAGCATAAAACTTCTGGCTTTGCCGGAGAGATTGCGGCCCGAGTGAACGAAGAAGCCTTCAATACTTTGGACGCCCCTATTCTGCGTGTCTGCTCAAAAGATGTGCATGTTGCTTACTGCCCGGATCTTGAAGAGGTGATTCTCCCTCAAACAAATGATGTGGTGGAAGCTCTAAGAAAACTACTCGCTTATTAATTTTCATAATCATGGTGCAATTCTTAAGAACTGCACCATGATTCCTACAGGATAGTAATTGATTCATTTTGAGTTACAATTGAATCATGAATATACTTCGTTGCTTTGTTTTTCTGATTTCAGTCAGCGTTTTATGCAATCTTTATGCGGCCGAGCGCCCAGGTTGGAGGCTCGGAGCGGGTGTATCACCTTATCACTTTGCCTTAGAGCAAGATGGTGACTTTGGAAATAAGTCATATTCTTCCACTGTTATTTCTTCCTACCGATTCTTGATTCAAAAGCAAAATGAAGGTTGGATATGGAACAACGAGCTCAACCTATCTTTTTTGAATTTTACCAATGGAGAAAAAGAAACGATTCCCCTTTATGATTTTCATACAGGCTTTCAGTGGCGGGGCTGGTTGGGTGGAATTGAGACATCTAAAAATCTGATGCTGGATGGCCGTACAGAGACGATTAGGCCTAAAGATGTTCGTAGTCATTGGCTGGCCTTCGGGTATCGATATACTCCTAAAAAAGAGCATTGGAGACTCTTCTCCAAGCTGAGCCTATTGTTGGATTCATCTGTCTCAGGAGAATCAGTCGTGACTTTATCCGGGCATCGCTTGATATTAGGTTTTGAGCAGATAGGGATTTTTCGAGGCTTCTTTCTGGATAACTTCTCCTGGTCTATCCTTCCTTACGTGGATCTAAAGGCTTGGGATATTAAGCTTAAAGATGGCCGTTCAGCGGATTTACGCTTTTTTGAGTATGGCCTGGTCTTAGGGATTAACCGACTATTCTAGGTCACATGTTTAATAACTCTTAAAATTCCCTGATTATATTCCGATAAGCATTGTATGATCCGATTATTGGGTATTGGCCTTCTATTTACCTTGATCTCTTGCAATGATGTCCATATTAATGCGGCCAAGTCTGTGACTTTGCCTGATCCGGATTCAGGTTCTGATCCAGTTGATCCACCGGAAGCATTAGTTTGGAATTTTACCTCTCCAACAATTCGTGCCGGTGAGACGGTGCCTTTTTCTTTTTCAAATGGTGGCGCTAGTTTTACAACTGACGCCTTCGGTATTGGAACTTTTGATCCTTCCACTTTAATTTATTCAGCTCCTGCAAATCTGGGACCTGTAAGTCACACTATTGAAGCTACTGATGATGCTGATAAGACCGGATCAAATACTATAAAAATTGCCGGATTTCAAAGCGCCGGGACCGTGGATTTTCCATTGGCCTTCGGAGATCAGAATTATGTTAATAGCGCTGTTTCCTTGCCGAATGGATCCACCTTTATTGGTTCAATTGTTATTGATGGAACTGGTTGGGAGAGATGGCTCATTAACCGGACAGATGATTTTGGTCTGACCTGGTCAGAGGTGGATTTTTATGCGCCTTATGATTTTGGAGAGTCTCATCCAATGGCCTTGGCAAATAAAGCAAATGATATTTATGTTTGTGGTTATGCCTGGGACATTGATTCAGTAACGTATAACTCAGAATGGGTAGTAAGGAAGTCCTCCGACAATGGTGTGACGTGGACTATGTCTGATCATTTCGTCCAAAATATAGGTGAAAATCACGTTTGTTATGACATTGCTGTTTCCTCTGCCGGAAATATTTATACCGTTGGTTACACTGATACTGATGGTGGTGTGATTCGAGAAAGTCTTGATGAAGGTTTAACCTGGACTACTATAGGAACCATTCCTTCAATGGATACATTTGTAAGTTTGGATATTTCTCCAGCGGGAGTACTGTGGGGAGTGTCCAGGGATGGTCATGTATGGAAAGGAGTTTACTCGCTTGGTAGTTGGAACTGGACGGATAGTGGATCAATCATGGGTGTCAGTCCTCAAAGTAGTGCTTATCAGTTGTTTGGTGACATCAATGTGATTTCTGAAACCGAGGCTTATTATTCAGGTAATGGTGCTAACTGGAAGATCATGAAAACGACTGACTCCGGAGCTACCTGGAGCGCAGCTTATACAGGAGCGGTCAGGTATAAAGGAAATACAATCATTAAGCTCACTAGCGGGGAACTTGTTGCAATCGGATCCCTTGGTGGAGCTTTATTCAGTGATCCTGATACTTTTAAAATTATTCGAAGTACCGATGATGGTGCAACTTGGGTCGAAACATATTCAGATGTGACAGTGAGTAAAGAAGGTATCACTTTGACAGAGGCCAGTGACGGTTCTGTTTTGGCCTTTGGTGTTTATGAGAGAAGTCCTTATCAAATTATTAACCTTCGTTCCACTGACAGCGGAGCGACCTGGAGTGATCGATCAGAAGTTTATTATAAGGATAATTTATATACGACCTTCAATGATTTAAAGGTTGATGGAATGGGTAATATTTGGGCCACCGCCTGGATTAACCATATAGATTCAACCTTTCGTGATCCATGGACCGTTATAAAAAGTAGTGATAACGGGGCATCTTGGGAGCAGAATGAACTTTTCGTAGGTCCGACTAGTGACGCCTATGCTGAGGGCATTGCAATTGGCCCTGCTAATGAGGTGTATGTAGGCGGGTATATTGATTCAGATGATGTGATAAAAAAGACAACCAATAGCGGACTTAGTTGGAGTGTTGTTGACACCAACGTCGGTGTATCGACTTATGATAAAAAAATGACTGTCGCCAGTGATGGAACTGTATACATGTCCGGAGTCACAGGCACGTCAACCATTCTCAGGAAAGGCACTGGCAGTGGCACGGTATGGAATACCATCCAGACTTTTTTAAATTTTAGTTTATTAGGGATCAAAACATTCGATGATAATAGTTTATGGATTGCAGCGAAGGAAACTTCACCTTCCACCACTTATGTCATTTATCGTTCAATTGATGGTGGGACTACTTTGACTGAAGTCTATCGTGTTGCTGAAAGTACCTGGAGATCCAAGACTATTACCAAAGATAGTAACGGAGATATCCTGGCCCATACAAAATATAAAGTAATTAAAACCTCTGACAATGGGGCGAGCTGGCAGGATGTGTATGATGGTACAGCTTTAGGTTTTGAAATTCTTGGTTTTAAATTCGATAGTTCAGACAGGCTCTATATTTTAAATACTAATGGGCAGGTATTGGCCCAAAATCAGTTCGATGGTAGCTGGTTTGTGATGTTTGATTATTCTCTCTTTAATACTTACATGGATCCAGAGCTTCTACAAATTACAGATTGTGGAAGTGCAAGTGGCGTATGTTTAATTGGAACTTATGGAAGACCAGGATTAGGGGTTCAAATAGAAATGATTCCGCTGATTATGCCTTAAGGACAATCAGCGGAAAAAACTAGAATTTTATACCTTTGAAAATTTTCTTACCTTGCTCTTTTAATTTATCTACACCGCCGCCAGATTTTAGCTTGGCGATTTCAGTTTGAATCCTATTCTCATGCTTTTTAAACAGATCTTCCAGGTTTCCTAGTTGGGAGAGGTTGTTTTTATTTCCCCCAATGGCGGCCATTAATTGCTCTTTGGGATTCTTGATTTTTTCTTCAACCAGAGCATTGATCTTGTTTTGAGCTTCTGTCACTTTGGCCCCGATTTCTCGAGTGAAGCCTTGTCCAAGTTCCGTTCCCAGGTTGGATGTAATATCCATGCTTAAGTTTTTAAAAGAGCCTGAAGCCTTTCCGTCGATGTTGATAACAGGTATGCCATTTACCACGTTGGTGAGCATTTCTTTGGCGAGCTTGTTGGAAGTCTCCACTAAGAATTTTGGTTTATTTAAGGCAGAGGTCCAGTTCATGTTCACTTTTTGCTCTTGTAGAGTCGCCGAGATGGTAGAAGTACCAATAGCGTCCAAAAATCCAAATTTTAATTTTTCATCATTTACAAAAAGTTTCTGAGGAACGGCAAAAGAATTCACCTGAATTAAAGCTGATTGTTTACTGATGTCCTGAGTGAAGTCAGCAGTGATCAGGGCCTTAACCCCCATGACTTTAACATCTGGAAAATCACCCTTCATATCCAGCACGATGGGTTTTTTAATTTGCTTAGGCGAAGTTGTAACATTGGTCAGTTCACCAGAGACTTGTCCTGAATATGAATCTGCAGTTCCTTTAGAGCTGATGGCCGCACGTTTTAGCCAGAATAAAGGGTAACCAGCAGTGATGGGGAAGTCGTAGTTCTTGCCTTCAGAACGCTTAGGAGGAATAACGACGTCTTTAGGATCTTTCTTTTCAGGTAAGTACTGTTCGGCCACCGCCTGGTACTTGCGGGCCTTGGCAATGTATTCCGCGAACTGGCCCGCAAATAGATGCATGGCCATATCTTTAAAGTCGATTTGTGGAACAGAGAAACGATTCTTAAGTGAGGCAATGTCTTCATTTACCAAAGCTTGAAGTTCTTTTGGATAGTCAGATACGGCCTTAACTTCGGCCTGTAGCTTATTAGAAGAACGTTCAATTTCTTTATATTGATTTTGTACGTCTTTTAAAAGGTCATTAAGCTTCTTTACTCCCTGGGCCTGTTGAATAAAGTTTTTTTCTTTTTTAACTACCTGGAGAGTTGTCTCAATTTGTTTTAATTTGGAAGTATCAGAGAGTTCTTTGATTTTTCCGTCCCAGAAAGCTTTCTTGGTGTTTACATCAGTAACCATGGCCTTAACCCTGACCTCTGATTTTAACGTTTCGCGAATTTTTTTAATTTGATCTTCGTAATCTCCGCCTTCCAAAATCGCCAGCACGTCACCCAGCATATTGGCGCCGTACTTATTCTTTACTTGTGCCATCACTTCATTTTGAAGCTCATTAATCTTACTGGGCTTGGCCGGTTCAGGTGGTAATACTTTCCCCGGAGATGTTCTCGGTTTTAAAAGTTGGATGTTATTGATGCTGGCATCATCTACCACAAATTTCATTCTCAGGAGGGCATCCCACAGGTACTGAAAATGCATATTACCAATTTCAATTGAATTATGAGTGGCCCTTTCCGGATCAGTAACCTGAAGGCGATCTAAGTCAAAAGAACCCCGGATAAAACTGGTTCTAACTGAATCAACATTTACTTCAGCACCATTGGCCTGAGTTCCCACATACTCGATCAGCTTTTTCATGTGATGATCAAAGTAGAATGTAAAATAAATAAACGTTATGAGTGAAAGGATAGCGACCGGAATGATTGCCTCAAAACGGATCGGACCTTTCTTCTTATTCTTAGTTGTATCAGTCATTTGAGGCTCCACTTAATTCCACTTATATTGATCGTACTTGTAATACCATTGGTAAAATTTCGTTGCTTGCATGGCCTTCCAAAACTTTGTTTCTCTGAAACGGGCAACAACAATCTCACGGTACTTAACAATAAAATACTGACTAGCGATGAAGACAATTGGTGAAAGGGCGAAGGTGACAACCGCTGAACCCATGACAATTGAATTGTTAAAGCGAGTATATGGTAAAATTGGCATATTATAGAGAGTGGTGAAAAATCCCTGCAGGGACTCCATCTCCAGAACATTAGAACCTACTGAATGGAAAATAGGATCTAGTAGATAGGCCACAAACTTAAAGAAAAATGCCATTACTAAGGCTGCTCCAATCTGAATCCTGAAAAAGAAGAGTATTAAAAAGACGAGCAAACTGTGAAGTGACAGCACTGGGGTCATACCTAGTATAAAACCACAGGTCATGCCAAGTGCCAGTGAGATATTTCCTGTATCGGAATTAAGTAATTTAATAAAAGCAAATAGCTGTTTGAGAATGAGTCCCATGACCTCTCCTTATAGATTGGATGGAATAAATTTTAGGAGTGAGAAGAGGTTTTGACCACAGAAGAATGAAATGGCATAGCGTTAACTCGTTTGAAACGTACTTAATTGTAAATCAAGTGGTCCGGCATAACCCGAGGGATGGTTTGAATGCCAGCGCCAGGCATGCTGAACCAAAGTTTCAATTCTTGGATATATGGGCTCCCAGTTAAGGTCCTTTCGTATTTTTTTGCTACTGGCAACCAGCACGGCGGGATCCCCTGGTCTGCGCTTTTCTTCTATGACATTGATTCTATTTCCTACTACCTTTTCACAAGCTGCAATCACTTCTCTTACAGAAAATCCTTTTTCACTTCCAATGTTATAGATATTACCTTTACCTTCTTCCATTTTTTCCAGGGCCAGAATATGAGCACGAGCGAGGTCTACCACATGAACATAATCACGGATACAGGTGCCATCAGATGTATCGTAATCAGTTCCGAATAGCCTAACTTCTCCACCATCCCGGACAGCATGAAGTATGCGAGGAATAA
Source organism: Bacteriovoracaceae bacterium UBA4096 (assembly GCA_002381945.1). Taxonomy (GTDB): domain Bacteria; phylum Bdellovibrionota; class Bacteriovoracia; order Bacteriovoracales; family Bacteriovoracaceae; genus Peredibacter. The sequence goes on along the minus strand of DFXY01000061.1, from coordinate 11,789 downwards.
GATGACTTTCTGGTTTATGGTCCTCGCCAATACTGGCGTCGGGGCTGGCACCTGCAACATTGAAGTATCGCAGGATCGTATATCCGATTCCGTATGCATGACAGAAGTCTTCGATCGCCATCTCTGTCATCATTTTGCTTCTGCCGTAGGGATTGATGGGATTTCTTCGTTGGTCTTCCTCAATTGGAGTTCGTTCGGGATTCCCGTATACGGCCGCCGTGGAGGAAAAGACAATTTTCTTCACTCCGGCAATTACCATTGTGTGCAGAAGTTTTAGCGTATTTGAAAAATTATTAGCATAATATTTATAAGGATCAAGCACACTTTCTCCAACTTCAATATCAGCTGCAAAGTGCATAACGGCCTCTATTTGATGAGCGTGAAGCCTTTGAATAATCAGCTCATGATTGGTGGTGCTTCCCACCAATAGTGTTGCCCTTGGGTCAACTGCTTCCTCATGTCCCTTAGATAAATTATCGAGAACAGTTACATGATGACCTGAATTAATGAGTTCCCGAACTGCATGGCTTCCGATGTAACCAGCTCCACCAGTAACTAAAACACGCATGAAAACTCCTCAAGAAATAGGATGAACGCTGAATTTGGGCCAGTTTCTTAGATCTTCTATTTTACATTTCTTTGCCAGGTCAAGCGATTCTCCAATTACTACATGCATATCCAGGTAACGATAGGTCCCAAGGCGTCCGATAAAGGTAACTTTTTCTTCTCGCTCAGCAAGTTGAATATACTTTTGAAGGAGATCTTTATCCTTACTGAGACGAAGGGGATAATAAGGAGTGTCGGTTCCTTCGCAAATTTTGGAATACTCTTTGAAGTAGACCGTTTTCTCATGGCCTTCCCATGGAGCAAAATGTTTATGTTCTGCCACACGGGTATAAGGAACTGCTTCTTCGCAATAATTTATGACAGGGTTTCCCTGATAATCCCCATTTTCCACAAAACGTTCAAATTTTAAGGTTCGATAGCCAAGTTTTCCTTCTTTAAAATTGAAAAACCCATCCATGGGGCCACTCCAAAAGATGTGGTCAAATTCCCTTTTACGATCAGGATCAAGCCTTTGGCCTAAACGAAGTTCAATATCATTGTGATCAAGAATTCGTTTTACAATTTCCGAGTAGCCACTAATTGGGATGCCCTGGAACTTTTTATCATAATAATTATCATCGTAGTTAAAGCGCACAGGGAGTCTTTTTAGAATTGAAGCTGGTAATTCTGAAGGTTCAACACCCCATTGTTTTTTAGTGTAACCATAGAAAAAATTTTTATAGAAGTCTTTCCCCAGAAACTTCATGGCCTGATCCTCGAAAGTCTTAGGTTCTTTTATACTTTGATCACCCAAAGAACCCACAAAATCTCGGGCTTCAGCGGGGTTGAGCTTTTTATGATAGAACTGATTAATCGTGAGAAGATTTATAGGAAGTGAGAAAACTCCTTTTTCAGTAACCGCTTTAACTCTATTAACAAAGGGTTCAAACTTCCCCCAATAGTTTACATAATTCCAAACGTCCTCACGATCAGTATTAAAGATATGTGGCCCATATTGATGAACCATAACTCCAGTCTCTTCATCTCTGGACGTGTGACAGTTTCCGGCGACATGGTTTCTTTCATCAAAAACAGTTACTTTAAATTTTCCTGACTCTACAAGTTCCCGGGCAAGAACGGCGCCAGCAAAACCTGCGCCAGCAATGCCAATACTCTTTTTCATTGTCTGAGCTCCTTTGGGGCTTCAATCGGAATTTGAAGCTCTTTGAAATATCTGTTTAATGCATCCTGAAGAGGAGGGAGTCTTGAATATTTCTCACTTGAAAGTGCGGACTTCCTGGGTCGTCTCGCCTGTTGTTTCATTAAATGAGAACTTATACCCCGTAATAGATCAGACCTGATGTTTAATCTCTCTCTGCCTGAGTCTAATGCCATCTGAGCAAAATTTTCCCAAGAGACTTCACCGACGTTAGTCAAATGAATGATGCCTTTTTCTCCATCAATTAAAAGATTCAGGCACTCATTGGCGAGATCTGGGAGATATGTGGGAGATACAAACATGTCATTAGGTGCATACACTTCATCATTACGAATCAGGCTTTTCAAAGTCGTTGTAATAAAATTGAACTCATCCCATGGACTAAAAAAAGCGCTGGTCCTAATAATGAGAGAATTCGGATGAATTAAAAGAACTTTCTCTTCGCATTGAGCTTTAGATTGACCATAAACATTCATCGGTGAAACTTTATGGCTTTCAAGATAAGGAGATTCACTCGTGCCATCAAAAACCAAATCCGATGAGAAGTTTACTAAAGGAATTTTGTAGTCTTTACATGCACGTGCCAGGTTAACCGCTCCAATGACATTGCTTTTGAAGCAGTTAATCTGATCATTTTCGGCTTCGTCTACTCTTACGTATCCTGCTGCATTGATCACTGCCCAGGGTTTATGCAGATCCATTGCATGCTCTATGGAATCGGTATCTGTAATATCAAGCTCTCGTCGACTAAGAAGTCTGTAATTAATATTTCTAGCCCCGCAAACCCGGGCAAGGGCTTGCCCTAAAGTCCCTGTTGCCCCTGTAATTAATATAGGCCTGGCCTCGCTGTGATGATAGAGCCTGGTGAATTCATGATGTTTGGCTGCCCATAAAATTCTTCTCGGAGTTTTCCATGTCCCTTCTGAAAGGAGGAGGGGAGAATTAAACGTACCATTTGTTGCGAGTTCTTTAATCATTCTGGAAAGAGCAGTTGGTTTAGGTAGCTTCTCTGGGTTTCTCAAGTCGAAAACACCCGGCTCGTAAAAGTTCTCAGATGTCGTACATAAATTGTGCCAATCATAAGTCCCAAGTAAACTCCATGCTGTAACGGCTTCAATATGTATTCCATGAGTACGAAGCTTTTGTGTGGAGATCCAGACTTCATTTAGCCATCTCATCTGAGCTTCTCTTGGACCTCGAGTATGGCACTCTGTAATACTGAGAGGGATATGATACCTCTCCCAGCTCTCCAGTATGATATCTTCCGGGGAGATGATTTTTGCTTCACCTGAATCTACCGCCCCAACATCAGCATATTGATGCTTTCCATTTCCTCCATGAAGTGATTCAGGATACAACTCCAGACGATGGTCTAGGAATCGGTTACTCAGATGATAGTGGTTTATACCGATGACATCAGGAGGACAGTGGTTGTCTTGAAACCATGACAACTCAACATCAGTGATGCCATTCCTGATGAGATAGGCGTAGAGAGAATGTTCTTTAGTTACTTTCCCACAGAGAAGATCAAAGGCTAACCAACGTCTTTCATTCTCAAAATCCCGCTGATAAATGAGCACATCGGTGCTTTGACATTGGCCTAAATCATCAGTTTGAATCAAGCGAGCGGAAGGATTAACCCTTCTAATTTCTCTCATCGCAAGCACAGTGGCCTGACATTGATTTATGACAGATTTTAAATAATAGAGATCACTTTTCAAATGTGGATACCAGTGCCCATATAAGCTACTAAACCTGGCGGTAGTATTAATCTCATTGATTGGAGTGAAATCATTAACCCAGGGATACCTCTGGATAAATTGGCGCGCGTAGGTTGAGAATTTAACGGCAAAATCCGGATCAATAAGACTTGTATATTCAGGCCCACTTCCGTGGTGAAGAAAACCAGCAATGAAAGGCAGATTTAAACGTTTAAGTTCATTGAGTTTGATATCCAACTCAGACCATTGGCATTGATCCAAACTTCTTGGTGCAACTAACTCCCACAAGCATGGATAACGTAATTTTTTAATACCAAGATCTGCAAAGAGCTTTAGATCAGATATTCGTTTATTGTGTCCACTTTTCTCACATTGGTTAAAATAGTCATCACCAACCCGATTGAGCGTACACTCAATCCCTCCCCAAATTTCAAGTGGCTTCATTTTAAACCGCGCCGCTCACGTTAACGCTTATCGATCTCTTTTCACTGAATCTTTCAGTCTTTGACTGGGTGTGGTTGCATCTAAGCTCTAGTTCCGCCATTTTTTGAAAGGTTTTATCCCAAGAATGATCTCGCAGATAATGGTCCACTCGATCTATCCACTCTGGAAGTTTTCTTTCTTCCATTGCTAGATCTATTCCATCAATAAAATCTTCCGGACTATCAGCAATATGCACCATATGGTGATTACCATAAGGATTAACCACATCCTTGATACTGGTTGATACAACCGGTTTTCCTGCCGCTAAAAACTCCGGGGTTTTAGTGGGTGATATAAATTTGGTCGAATCATTATGAGCAAATGGCATCATGGCACAGTCCCAGCCGGCCAGATATAAAGGGAGAGCGTGGTAATCTTTTTTACCAAGGTAATGTATATTATTTCTCCTAGGAAGAATCCGCGGATCAATCTTAACTATGGGACCTGCAATGATGAACTGATATTCAGGCTTTAAATCTGCAATTTGCATCAGAAGCTCATGATCAAATCGTTCATCTATGACTCCATAAAAACCAATTCGAGGATGAGGGATGTTAACTTGATCATCTGGTTCTATCAGTCGGGTCCTGGCCTGGCTAAAATGATGAAAGTCAATACTGCTTGGAAAAGGATGGATATTGTGATGTTTGTGTTTCTTCGCCTCATATAGGGAATGACCCCCAGTGAAAACGAGATCGGCCATTCCCAGGAGTTCTTCTTCCAATTCCACCAGCGTTTTAGGTGCTTCTTTGAAATGAGAAAGTTCATCCATACAATCAAAAATGATAGATCGTGGCTCTAGATGGCGTGAGAAATTCAATGCCATAGGGGTATAGTACATCAGAGAATAATCAATCAGCTCTTCTTCATAAATTAATTCATCTACCAAATCTGTTAAAGCGGCTTCCATCTTTGAATGTTCAATATTTGAAGGAAGATAAGGAATAACAACAAGAACATTTTCGGATGTTTCCCGTAAATGCAGGCGTGGTAGCTCAGTCATACCAAATACCGGTTCTTCAAAATAAAAGACTCTGCGATATTTCGCATGACGAGATAAAAGATGCTGGGGTCGTTGAAAAACAAAATCCCATCGCAAATGAGAAAAAACCAAGAGATCCGTGGTTTCACAAGAAGTGTTCATGCATCAACTCCAGAATGTTCAAGTTATATTTAACGCGAAGACTTGGGACTCCTTAATTTCATTCAGGCCAGTCAATGCCAATCATGTGCCAAACTAGAACGCTCAATATTAAAACAGGCATGGGTTTTGAAATGATTTGAAAACACTTAAACCGCTACAGTTGAATTCAAGGGGCTGCGGATGAAAGCAGAGGCAAATTTGGACGAAAGCGGGGCAAATCACCCGAGAAAAATTTTTCGTCGAAATAAATGGAAAACGTTGAATGGTGAGTGGGACTTCTGCTTTGATAATGAACAAAACTTTTATACACCTAATGACATTAACCGTTGGACGCATAAAATTAATGTTCCCTTCGCGCCAGAAACCAAGGCAAGTGGCATTGACGATCGCAATTTTCATCGCCGCTGCTGGTATCAAAAGTCTTTTACTGTTTCTTTTACTGAAAGTAGGACCATCTTACATTTTGGTGCTGTAGATTATTTCGCCAATGTTTGGGTTAACGGCCATTTTCTTGGCTCCCATGAAGGTGGTCATACTCCATTTAGCTTTGATATTACCAATTGCTTAAATAGGACCGAAGAACAAATTGTCACAGTTTGCGCCGATGATGATCCATTGGATCTCACTAAACCAAGAGGTAAACAGGATTGGCAAAAAGAGCCTCATAGCATCTGGTATCCCCGTACTACTGGTATCTGGCAATCCGTATGGCTGGAAGAAGTACCTGAGACATATATCCAGCGTTGCCGCTGCACGCCCTTGCTCGAACGCTGGGAAATTGGTTGTGAAGTTTTTATTGCTGGTCCTTGTAAAGACGGGCTTGAACTACGGGTGATATTAAGTTCAAAAGATCAGATCCTAGCGCGTGATCGTTATGAAGTTATTCATAATGAGGTTCACCGTAGGATAGCGATGTCAGATCCAGGAATTGATGATTTCCGAAATGAGCTTCTATGGAGCCCAGAAAAACCAACACTCATTAATGTAGAACTAGAACTTTGGTGCAACAATAAAAGACTCGACCAAGTTCATTCGTATACGGCACTTCGTTCTGTTTCATATAATCGGGATAGGTTCCTGCTAAATGGCAGACCTTATTATATGAGATTAGTTCTTGATCAGGGCTATTGGCCTGATACTTTTATGACTCCACCCAGTGAAGAGGCCATTATCAAAGATATTGAGTTGATAAAAGCTGCGGGTTTTAATGGAGTCAGAAAACATCAAAAAGTTGAAGATCCTAATTTCCTCTATTGGGCTGATAAAATGGGCCTGTTAGTTTGGGGGGAGATGCCAAGCGCCTATCGTTTTACACAAGAGTCAGTTGAGCGCTTAACACGTGAGTGGCTGGAGGTTCTTAACCGTGATGTTAATCATCCTTGTATTGTTGTCTGGGTTCCTTTTAATGAATCATGGGGTGTCCCTGATCTTGCTGAGAAAATTGCACATCAAAGTTGTGTGCAGGCGCTTTATCATTTAACTAAAACAATTGATCCTACCAGGCCTTGCATAGGAAATGATGGCTGGGAAAGTACTGCCACAGACATCGTTGGAATTCATGATTATGATGATCAGCCAGAAAGACTTCTCAAGAAGTATGCTACCAGTGGTCATACCAGTGTAGCAGAAGTTTTAAATAAATATCGTCCTGGTGGCCGAGTGATAACGGTGGATGGGTATGCTCATCGAGGACAGCCAGTTATGTTAACAGAGTTCGGAGGCATCGCTTTTGTAGAGCCTGACTATGAAATTACTAAATCATGGGGGTACTCTGCAGCGACTACATCCCAGGAGTTCAGACGCCGTTATGAAGCTTTAATGGATTCAATTCATCGAATCGAGCTCTTTGCCGGATACTGCTATACCCAGTTTACGGACACTTTTCAGGAGGCCAATGGATTATTTAAAGCAGATCGAACGCCTAAGTTTTCAATTACTGCCATGGCCAAAGCCACTAGGGGAATTGGATTAGGGCGTGGAGAGCTGACTGGTGTGCCTCAACCCCCTCCTATCCCTCATGATAATGATGCTTTTGAACTTAATCGGGATCAAAATAACCAGTAAAATAGTGTCATTTTTACAGGACCTCATCCGCTCGAATAAATCTGCCATATAATTACCAGATACTTATTCAGGAGTTCCCTTGAAAAATCTGATTATCTTTTCGATTTTAGTGTTCAGTTCTTTTGCTTTAGCCGAAGACCCAGTAATGAAACATCAGAAAAACTGTGAAACGGCCGAGGCAAGAAGTTTAATGGGGAACCAGGGGTCTTGCCGGGTTGTGATTTCGCCTAAACCTGTTAATCAACAGGGGTACTGTTCAGGAATCTTTGCTGATAAGTATACATGTGTTGTTAGCTATGATGCTGATGGTTCATCGTCTGCAATATTAAATCTTAATTGTGGAACAGCAGTTGAAACTGTACTGAATGAAGACTTAATGACCACTCCTGTTCAATATAATGTTGCCACTATCATCTCAAATAACGGCCGCTTTTCTGTCATCGGTGATACAAATCGCTATACCCTGTTCTCGCACAAGAGTATGGACGTGAGTCTGACCCAGTCAGCAACAGGTGAAATTCAGGGAACTGTCACCTTACACTTTGATAGTGGGTCAGAATCGCTTACTCATGTTAGATGTGAATAATTATTTCTGAATTTGTGCTTTGGTCAGCCGCTCTACTTCAAAGCGGCTGTCTGTTTTAAACCAGTCATTTCCTGCCCCTCTGCCTACGGCCTTCAATAACTCGGTTGAAATTTTTCCGTCTTTCATGATTCTCTCATCGACATGAACCAGCTTAACCTCACCTGTAATCAGTGAGCCTGAGCCGGGGATTTTTCCATAAGAGAGCATATCCCGAAATTCACATTCAAATTGAACAGGAGACTCTTTTAAACGTTTGGCCTTAATGAGCTCAGAATCAAGGGGCGTTAATCCAGTGAAGGAAAACTCATCTTCACCATAGGGTAGTTCAGTTGAAGCTAAATTTACTTTCGTATAATTATCTTCAGTACAAAAATTTACCACGAACTCTCTTTCTCGAAGAATGTTCTTAACAGTATCTTTAAATTCGCCATTCGAGGTCCTGATCATAGGACAAAAGGCAATGATCATTGGAGATGCCGACACTGCAGTGAAAAAAGAAAAAGGGGCCAGGTTATTTGTTCCATCAATATTTCTGGTCGAAATGACTGCAATTGGCCGAGGAATAATGGATCCAATAAGAAATTTATAATTATCAGCGAAGGCGCCATCGGTTCTAAAAGTTTTCATTTATTCATCCAGCTTTTCCAGTAATCCTTATTCTCATTTTGCTCAAAAGCTGGAGTCATCATCAAGGAATTACGGGAATCAATCATGACTGCAAATTCATCTGTAAACTCATTCTCATTGGCCTTCAAAAATGCTTTGGGATGAGGACCATGGTGAATACCTTGAGGATGAAAGGTAATTGCTCCCGCATCAATATTATCACGAGAAAAGAAATTTCCCTGATGGTAGAAAAGGACTTCATCATAATCAATGTTAGAATGGAAAAATGGAACTTTTAGTACACCCTCACTGGTGTGCTCGAGTGGGCGAGCCACAAATGAGCAGATAATAAAGTTATGGGCAACAAACATTGTGTGACCTGATGGTGGGATATGATAACGGTGAGAATTTATCGGACAGTAATCGTAGATTGAAATTTTCCAGGCATAAAGCGAGCCCTTCCATCCAGCAGCATCCAAAGGATTAAAAGGATAAACGACTCTGGTGATTTCTCCATGATATTTGACGTCAATTGGATAGGCCTTAAGATTATTTTCTGAACCGAGAGCTGCTTCCGGAATAAACTTTGCAGTTTGGTCATAAAGGGCATTCGGTCCTAAAATTCCTCTGGAAGGTTCTTCAAATTCTGATTTAGACTCTACTTTAAGGATTTTACAAGTCTCAGTAATATAAGTTTTATAAGTGGTTCCTCGAGGAACAATGATGTAGTCACCTTTTTTGAATGGAATGTGCCCATAGATCGTTTCCATTCGGCCGGAGCCTTCATGTATGAAAAACATTTCGTCAAAATCAGCATTACGATAAAAGCTCTCCGGGTTTTTCGTCAAAGTCCCTAAATAAACTTCTAGATCATTGTTATAGAGAATTTTTACAAATTGATTTTGGAATTTTTTATCATTGAATAATGGAGGAAGATTGCGGGGTTTTAGATCACCTTCGATATTCGTCCAATCAGTGGGCTTGTTAGTGTGATAAATTTGTGAAACCCGGCCAAAAAATCCTTTCCGCCCATGCTCTTCTTCAAACATTCCTTCAGGGATTTTTACATGGGCCTGTTTCGTATAAACTCCACTTGCATGAAAATTATCACTCATATCAATCTCTTTTGTTTGGTGTTCCAACAATATTTTTTAAAGTTCCAATCTTTTCAATTGAAAGTTCCAGCAGATCTCCCGGCTTGATCCACTTATCTAATTCAAGCCCACAACCAGTCCCAACTGTACCTGAACCAATAAAATCAGTGGCCCTGATCCATTCTTCCATTCCCATATGTTCAATCATTTCACCCCATGAGTAATGTGAATCCCCTGAATAACCTCGTGACCATTCTTCACCATTTACTGCTGCTGTCATGAGGAGGTTAGGTTCTTCGTAATTAAACTCATCGAAAGTAACGATTACAGGCCCCATGACTGAACACCAATCTTTACCTTTAGCGGGTCCCAGGCGAATCGACATCTCTTTGCGTTGTATATCCCGGGCAGAAATATCATTTAGGATAGTAAAACCGAAGATGTGCTTCTTTATATTCTGGGCCTTCACATTTTTTCCATCACGTCCTATGATGACTCCTAATTCCAGTTCATAATCCAGTTTCTGAGTATAAAAAGGCCAAGGTATAATGTCGTCCTGACCAATGAAACCAGTATTACCACCCTTATAATAGGCCGGTATCTCATACCAGGCAGTTGGTACATCTTCCTGTCTTTTTTCAAAACCTTTCTTGACGTGTTTTTCATGAGCATAAAAATCACGGTACATAGCTATTTCATCCAAAGGTGCGTCGAATCTCACATCTGGAGCATCCAATAGATGAAAAGCGAAGTGAGTTAGCCCTTCTTTTGATAACTTTTTGTATAGTTCAAGAGTATCTTGCAACATGGCTATGGCCGCATCCTGATGAATGCGAAGGAATTGGGCCAGCGATGTTGGAGCAAAAAGCTGAGCTCGTTTCTCCGGAGCAAAAAATCCCTGACGTTCAAACTCGGCTTGCCAAAGTAGATTTACATCAATAAGAATTTTTTCATCAAAAAAAAGACCTAGTCTTTTCTGAACGCCAAAAGGAGTTGGGCGTTTAAAGGTGCAGACTCTCATTTAAACCCCTCCAAATTGTTTTTTGTAACGAGGTAGTACATCTTCCATGGCTTCGTAGAAATGCATCATTTCTTCCTTTGTCCCCATGGAAATTCTTATATGATCAGGCATAAGATTGGCCCTTAAAGGACGAATGATGACTCCATGATTCAGAAGTTCATTATAAAGAAATAAACTTTTTTCTTCTGACCCGGTTTTGATAGTCACAAAATTAGTTACCGATGGAATCGGTTTAAAACCATTTTCAGTCAGATATCTGAATAATTCATTGTAACGTTCTTTATTGTTTTCCAGGGTCCGAACCAAATGAGGATAATCCTTCAAAGCACCGTATGCACCTTTTTGGGCAATCAAGCTGGGTTCAAATGGAAGTTTAACTTTATGCAAATTACTAATCAGATATTCATGTCCAAACCCATAACCGCATCTTACGCCTGAAATCCCATAAGCTTTTGAAAAAGTTCTAAGAGTGATGACATTGTCATACCTGTAGTTCATAGAATCCGGATAATCCCATTGGCCTTGGGCGAATTCAAAATAGGCTTCATCAAGAATCACGATGGTATGGGACGGTACATGCTTCATAAGAAAATCAAATTCTTCTTTAGTGATATAAGTACCAGTTGGATTGTCTGGGTTCGCAATGTAGACAATCTTAGTGTTGTCAGTAATTTTTTTTGCCATGGCCTCAACGTCATATTTATAGTCTGATCCTCTTGGAACCTGAATAAGTTTTGCTCCGACTGATTTTGCCAGAATTAAAAAACCTATAAACGTATTTTCAGAAGTTACGACCTCTTCATTCGGCTGAAGGAATGCGCGGACGATATATCCCATGATTCCTTCTGAGCCATTTCCTAAAATAATGTTCTGAGGTTTTAATTGATAAAGATCGCATAGAGAATTTTTTAATTGGTGGGCAAACATATCAGGGTAACGATGGACATCCCAAAGAGCATTAGTCATTTCCCTTATAGCAAAAGGGGAAGGGCCTAAAGGATTTTCATTACTCGCCAATTTGGAAATACGAGTTAAGCCTTTTTCCCTGGCAAGTTCCTCAATGGGCTTACCGGCCTGATAAACTTCGAGTTGTTCAATATACTCTGGGACGAGCTTCTTTTGCATGGCACCTTCTTTGGTTTGACCCTCCAAAAATACCAAAGAGAGAAGTAAAATGGCATTGATAAATAATGGCGCGTCGCGCGCACTAAACATTTAGCTAAAAAAATTGTAACCTTTTAGCCCTATGATACGAATGCGGGCCCAACACTTACTAAAACTCATCTCCGACGCCTATCCTGGGCT
>DFXY01000045.1 GCA_002381945.1 Bacteriovoracaceae bacterium UBA4096 | reverse complement strand
GTATTGTCTTTAATGAAATTGAGATTTGCCCACGCAGGAAGAGCAGCCAATATTATTAGACCAATCACAAGTTGGCACTTTCGGTTTAAATCGTTGAAAACCATGAAAGCATTATGCCTTAAAGTTCTTTCCAATGACAAAAAATTCTTTACTGACACTTCTGGTAGATTTTGGCTTCAAATAATGGAATTCATTAAAAAGGCTCTTCTGGGCCTTTAAATAATTTTGGGCCGATTGAGAATCGAAGACTTTTATAACAAAATTTCCACCAGGTTTGAGAAATCTGGGGAGCAATCCGAACACCGATTCCACCAGATTCAAACTTCGATCTTGATCGAGAGATTTAATACCGGTAGTGCTTGGCGCCATATCGGACAGAACTGCATCGAAGGCTTCTTCCACTCCTAATTGAGAGAGGTCTTGAATATCAAAGATATCTTTTTGATAAACTCTTACGTTTTTAAGCCCGGTAACTTTTTTATTTACTTCTTGAATATCGATGCCTACCACTTGCCCTTGCTCTCCAATCACTTTACTTGTGTATTGAATCCAAGAACCAGGGTAATAACCCAGATCTACGACCTTCATTCCCGGCTTTAAGATACGGTACTTTTCATCGATTTCTTCTAACTTATAAATACTTCGGGCCAGAAAGTTCTCATTCTTAGCCTTATTAAAATAGTGGTCTTTAACTTTGAAATTACCCATGACTTTTCTTAGCAATCTTTGAAGAGTTAGGCCAATTTTGCTATGCTCAGTCCATGAAAAAAAAAGAAAAAGCCCTGGCAGTCTATGAAAGACTAAAAAAATTATATCCCGATGCCCATTGTGAGCTGGATCACTCAAATCCCTTTGAACTTCTAATCGCAACCATTCTCTCGGCTCAATGTACCGACGTCCGGGTAAATATGGTTACACCAGCTCTTTTTAAAAAATATCCTACACCTTTAAAATTATCGAAGGCCAAGTTGGAAGATGTGGAAGAAGCCATTAAATCTATCAACTTCTATAAAAATAAGAGCAAAAGCCTCATTGGATGTGCTCAGCTTTTAATGACCAAATTTCAAGGGGAAGTTCCTAGAACAGTTGAGGAATTAAGTGAGTTGGCCGGCGTAGGCCGAAAAACGGCAAATGTGGTTCTAGGCAATGCTTTTAATATCAATACAGGTATTGTGGTGGACACCCATGTAAAGAGAACATCTCTATTACTGGGTCTAACTAAAGAAACCGATCCGGTAAAGGTAGAGGAAGACCTCATGCAACTCTTCCCGAATGAAGTCTGGACCGAGCTCTCCCATTTGCTTATTTTTTTAGGAAGAAGGACCTGTATAGCAAGAAGGCCTCAATGCGATTTATGTAGCTTAAAAGATCTTTGTGGCTTCAAGAAAACTGCGCTGAAAGTTCAGAGATGAGACTTTCATGGCACCAGATGAGTGGAGGTTGGTAGAGTTTTTGAACCTTACTCACTTCCTGACCTTGAGAGTAGAACTTATAACCTGCTTTATGACAAAGTAGGGTTCCTCCTGCAATATCCCATATATTTTTAGGACGAAGGCTGATCACAAAGTCCGTTTTCCCGGCGGACAATCTTCCTAACTTATAGGCGATACTGCCCATAGGAGCGACTTTGAAGGTTACTCCATTGTTATGGGTGAAGAGACCCTTCTCCCATTCGGATCTAGAGACCTCTCCCGCGTAGCATGTTTTCTGACTGAACGCCTTGAGACTTTCTTCTGAAAAGCACTCATCGGTCATGGGATTAAAAATCCAACCCTCCCCCTTAAATGTTTCAGCTTCCAGCAAACCAATGGAAACTGCCCACTCCGGTCGTTTTGCGATAAATTCCTTGGTGCCATCCAAGGGATCTAGGGCCAACAGAGGAAACTTCCAGATATCGTATTTTTCTTCCGAATAAAAAGTCAGCGCCGGATTCATCTCTTCCTTCACCACACTTTCTACATACTCAGACAAAGCAAGGTCTAAAGCCGTGACCGGCGAACCATCGGTCTTGATGGTGATGGCAGGGGAGATGTGAAAAGCCACAATACTTTTAATTTGATCGATATGCTCAATCATAATTTTGGCCAAAGATTTTCTCAATAAAGAATTTTTATCCACAAAATAACCTTAGTTTTCCACAATGTTTTTTGTTGCAAAGAAGAATGAATATTAAGCATCGCAGCCTAAAACTACGTAAAATCGATAACATAGTACAGGAGGAAAGGGAAGCTCCTCCTGTGAAGAGCCAAAGCTATTTGTTGACTAAAAAAGTTGTCCCCATGTTTCCTTAACTCGCTTCATAGATAGCAAGCATCTCAACCCATCCGTCTTCGGCCATGGAAAGAGCGAACACTCCGTCCTTAGCAGTCATTGCTTCCACTACATTGGTTACGAGCTTAACTCCAAAGGAGTCGACATAAACAAAGGGTTGAGTAGATGTTGATGCAGAGGAAGTAAAGTGCTGATAGCAAGAAGAAAAGTCTTTGAAAACAGTGGCGGTTAGGGGTGCCTTGTACAAAAGATCCTCCTTGATGGCCGATAAAGAGATCCATTCTCTTTGTCTCTTCTCTATTGTACCTAACTTTCGAAACTCGGCGCAAAAGAAAAGCGAAGAAGTAAGTAATTTGAAGATCTTGACTCTGACCTAACGATTTAAAAGCTCAACTATATCGGGAGGCGACTGGTAAAAATTATAGATGATACGAACGCGGCCTTCAAAGTGAGAATCTAATAAACACAACAAGACATAGATAACATAAATGAAATTTCTCTTAGAGCGAAGACGACTCAAAGATTGAAAAATCCACTCAAGAGGTAGCACGCAGAGAAAGACGATAAACCAAAGAATTCCAAAACCTATTAGAAGTTCTTCCTCAACCCAAATGCCTAAAACCAGTAAGCATATGATCAGAATAGTCAGCTCTCGCAGACGTACCACATCCAGATTAAGCGAAGTCAGGGCCTTCCACTTAGGGCGGGCCAGCATGATAACTAGCGAGAAGAGACCGATAAAAGAAAGAGCAAAGAAGGCTTTTCGATCGATCACAATCTTTAGGTATTGCAAGAGCTTATTCCAGTCTGTGGAGTGCTCAAAGAAGCGAAGATTGAGATGAGTTATCAGTGTTATCAGAATCAAGAACATACCAAGGGTGGTGTATTTCACAAACTGCCCACGGTACCAATCGGTATTCTCTTTCAAAAATAGGAAGTAGAGAAAAACTAACCCTACGGGGAAAAGAAAAAGATGATTATAGTTAAGTACCACTCCCCAATAACAGAGTAGTCCATACATTAAACCCGAGCGATAAGTTGAACTTTTCACACACCACAATATTCCCCACACCCATAGCACCGAAAAGGTGGTAGTGGCCCCTAGGTACACATCGTTTTTTAAGAAGATGGAAAAAGACCAGGTAGAAACTAAAGCAAATAGGCCTAATATTGATAATCTGCGAGATATAAAAAAACGCATGATTCCATAGAAGGCGAGTAAATATAAGCTAAAGCCTATGAAGTAAAAATGCATACTCCAGCCTAAATTCACTAAATGCGGGAAACGCTTGAAGGGATAGAAGTTCATATGAAGATAGGTCCAGAGCTGACCATTCATCTTCTCCTCAGGATCCACTAATAATTTAAAAGTCTCGAGATTGCTGATAAAGGGGAAGCTGGGCATGCTTACCATAAACATCAGGATCGTAAGAAATAGTACGGTTTTTTCGAAGGAATCAAGATACTTGTATTCGGTAAATTGAGTGGAAACCGACTCCTCGATAATCTTTCCTCGAGTGGGCCAGGAGTAGAAAAGACCTAGGATAATGAAGAAGCCCCAGAAAAAATGCCTAACAATGCTCTCGGGAATAAAGGACATGAGGTTAAGAATAAGCATCATGGTGGCGTTCCCTATGATGACGCGATAGAGAACCCGATCAATACTTGAGTTGGCCCGAAAGTAAATTTTTAAGCGATGATCAATCTCTTTACCCAATAAATACCATTGCCCGCCCATAAACATCAGATAACACAGCATCATCAGGGATTGGACAAAGATATTGATCTCAAGGGTCTTCTGAATCCATACCGGCAAGAGCAGGAAAGAAAAGTAGATAAGTAATCGATTTAGAAAGAATTTCGATTTTTCCAAGAAGATATTTGAGTTTTTTGCTAAAGCTTTTTCCATAATGTCCGATCAGATTAGTGGGGTAAATTTAAATAATCCCCACCGCAGACTACATCTTTGAAAAGGGGGAAGGAGTTGTTCACCGTCCCTCTTTTCCTTTATCCATTCCTTTCATGGTAGCTCACTTTCTTCCCACTTGCATCAACTATGTCCCATGCTACCCTTTAGATGGGAATTCAGGATGAATCCTCGACTGACCAAATCGCCCTTTCATGGAGGAAGCTTTTGGGAATCGCCTTTGGTTCCATTAATTCAGGACTCCCTAAAGATATTGTTCAACAGATCGTTGAAGCAGAGAAAATTCCTTTGCAGCAAATGGAAGTCCGTAAGGAAAAGATTGAGGATAAGAAGGCCCTTGTAGGTCAGCTTATGACCTTAGTTGAAAACTTGCGTGGTGAAGTTTTAAAGAACAAAGGTCAACGTAGTTTAAGAGAGCTTGCCGTTAATACCGGTGAACAAAAAGATATCACGGTAACAGCAGATAAAAACTTAGCCGAGCCTGGTAAGTATCAATTAGAAGTCGTGCAACTTGCCCAAAAATCATCGGCCATCAGTAATGGTGTTGAGGATAAAGATAAGACCTATGTAGGAGTGGGCTATCTCAGGGCCGTTCTTCCTAACGGTGAAGAAAAAGAAATCTATATTGATGAAGCAAATGCCACCCTTAGTGGAATTGCTAAGCTTATCAATCAGGACACTGAATTAGGGATCCGTGCCAATGTTGTGAATGACGGGAAGGATGGAGATGAGCCATGGCGGTTGATCATGTCTCTCTCGGAAACCGGTGATGAAAACAAAGCAGAATTTCCCTACCTCTACTTAGTAGATGGGGAAGTTGATCTAGTTATCGAGCAGGAAAGAAAGGCTAAAGATGCTATCGTAAAACTCGATGGATTTGAGATTGAAGTACCTTCAAACAGAGTTACCGATCTCATTCCGGGAGTCACTATCGACCTAAAGAAGGCCAAGCCTGGGGAAGAAATCAATATTGAAATCACCGAGGATATTCAAAAAGTCGGAGGCAAGGTCTCTGGCCTAATTGAGAATATCAATAACATCCTTAAGTTCATTAAAGAACAAAACACCTTAAGTGAGAAATCCGATACAACAAGAACTCTCGGTGGTGATCTCACACTAACGCAAATCGAGAGCAGAATCAGAAGTGCTATCTTCACTCCGATCATGACAGATAAAGGCCCAATGAGAATCGGGGATCTAGGAGTCACCTTCCAAAGAAGTGGTCTCCTTGCTTTCGATCAGTCAAAATTTGAATCTGCTCTTTCCAAAGACTACAAGGCCGTATCCCAGGCCCTGACAGGTACCTATTCAAAAGAAAAAGGTAAGACCAATGGTTTTGTCGATCTCTTAGATGAGACCGCCAAGACTTTGCTCACTCATCCCAATGGGATATTGACGACTAGAAAGGGCGGATTACAAACACAGATCAATCAAATTGATCGCCAGATCGCCAACCGTCAGAGAACGATCGGCCAAAAGGAAGAGATTCTCAAGGCTAAATTCGCAAGACTTGAAGAAACAATGTCAAAGATACGTGGTCAAGGGGCCGGACTTGCCGGTTTGAGCCAGGGTATGAATCCAATACAACAATTAGGGTAGAATAGAAGCGACATAGGAGGAGGGTCCCATGAGCTATGGTTTAGGTGCATATAAAAAAACGTCGGTAGAAACAGCAAGTAAGGAGCAGATCCTGTTAATGCTTTACCAGGCTGCAATTAAAAACTGCAAGAAGGGTATAGAAGCAATTGAACAGAAGAATCTGGCCAAGAAGGGTGAATATATCGGAAAGATGCAAGACATTGTGGTCGAGCTTTCCAATAGCCTTGATTTTGAAGTTGGTGGTGATGTTGCTAAAGAACTGGCATCTCTCTATGACTATCTTCTTTATGCCAGTACACAGGCGAACATCAAGATCGAAAAGTCTCATCTTGAAGGCTGTTTAAAAGTTTTAAATACACTTTATGACGGTTGGTCAGAAGCAATCAAAAGCTTAAAAACACAAACAAACACAAAGAGTGCTTAATGGAAAAATTAGTACTGCTTTTTGAAGAATTTATGATGAAAGCAATCATTCAAACTGAGACGATGTTGAATACCGACTTCAGTAAGAATGACAAAATAGATTCTTTCACAGACAATCGTGACCGTTTGCTTTCTGTGATTAGCCAGATTGCTAATCAGATTGACTGGAATAGCATCGACAACGAGAAGAAGACAGAACTCAACAAGCAACTTGAATACATTAAAAAGTTGGATGAAAGGCTACTGGTCAAACTACAGGAATATCGCGCAGAACTTAAACTCGATATCGAAAAGACATGCCGTCAAAAAGAAAATATTCGAGGTTATAATCTAAGCGATGTGAAGTAAGTGAAGAAGAACCTTTTAATCATCCAATGGGACGGGCCCTACTTTCTTTTTGAAACCTTGCAGGTTTTGGAGAAATCCCGTGCCTCCTTAAAAGGTTTTTCAATCACTATTCTTGCCACTAAAAGCTCTATAGAGAAGTTACAGGGACATGTTCACACCAATGAACATACCCTGACCTCGGATATCATCCCTATTCTTAATCATCAGTTTGATATGAGTTTTAATCTCTCTATGGACGAGTCCAGCTGGATAACCCATGAGAAGATTAACTCTAAGATAAAAATCGGCCCCCATGTGAAAGATGGGGAGCTAGCTGTTCCTGATCTTTGGTCAACATTTCTCCTTACAGTAAAGTCAGGTGCCCCTTTTCTGACTTTCCATCTGCAGGATATCTATAAAAACATACTGGGAATCAAAGCTCAGCCGCAAATGAGTTCACAAGCAAGTCATATCCGGGAAATTATCCTGGGAAGATTTGCCGAAGCCTATGTGGATCATTCTCAGATGGAGAACCTTAAAAAACTCATTGCCGGTGCCTATCCCCAAGTAACTTTAAAAAATGTAAGTGAAGTAGATCTAGTGTCGGATTTCACTCATTCGCTCTACATCGGGCCCGCAGACCTGGATGCCGTAAAACTTTGTGAGGCCGGCGCTCGCGGCATTTTTATCGGAAGACAATTTCAGGGATTAAACCTGATTCCTTATGGGCCACAAAACTTCATCATCAGTACAAAAAGCGAAAAAGTAGAAAATACAAAACTAATGGGCATAATCAGCTCCATCATTAACAGAGCTAGTCTAGACCTTTCTACCAACTATTCATTGTATAAGACAGACATAGACACCTTTGGTGTTTTTATCAAAAGTTTGAATGCCTCGGACACGAGTTATCCCTTTTATCAATGTCATGTTGTGCTTTGGAACTTTCTGTTAAATCTTTTGGACATCAATCTAGATATTGCGAGCTGTGGTAAAGAGCAATTGGAAGTTCTGAAGAATCATCATCATGCTGTATCTAAATTGCTGCGTCTGCATGACTATGCCTTAAGTTCTATCGATACTATTTACCTTCAGACCAAATCAGCTTCCTCTGAAGCAGATGTTATAGAAGGCCATCTTAAGAATCTTAAGGAAATCGATGGCATTATGGCCCAGCTGGCAGAATCTCATCCTTTCATCCGACCTTTTTTGGATTTCTATCGAATCCGCAGAGGTCAGAATGACGGTTCTACCCTGAATGAGAAGACCCAAAATACATTTATTACCTACACTGAAGAGCACCATGCCCTCAGCGCCTTGAACGAATTATTTTCTGTGACTTTGCGAAAAAACGAAGCTAGCATTTTAAGATAAACATCAAGGATGGAGTTTACAATGCAGATTTCTTCTTCGGACAAGACAGCCGAAACGTTTTTGTCGGATACACTCCTGCTCACTGAAGAATTGCTAAACTCCATAATGAAATCTATCAACGGCATTTCTACCTATAGCTCAGAGTTGGAAGATAGCTGGAACCAGGAATTATCACTGCTAACTTCAGACATCAGTCGCTTTGTAGAAGTAACTACCTTGGTATCAAAGCTCATGAAGGTAAAAAGTAGCGACTTTCTCCCTACTGTTAAAAATTCCCATATTCATCTTCTTTTCATACTAAAGGCCATGAATCAGGCCCAACAGAAACAAGACGCAATTGCACTTGAGGAATTGATTAAGTATGAATTAAAAGATAATTTAACCCTGTGGAAAATAGACCTGATTCCCAAAACCAAACGTCTCCTAAAAGCCTAGCTCTATACTTGGATCCTGATATATTAGACGCTCTCCATCAAGATCATTATGATCTTGGTGCTTTCAATCTATGCTCCTTAAATGAAGCGAAGTTTGCCTTACTTAAAAAAGGCGATCGCCTTTGGGTGAACTATTCCGACGGCGAACATTGTGATTTTCCTTATTATCTGAACAATGTAAAACAGGTCCTTTCTGATTTCTCACAAAGGCAAAATCCCTCTAAAGACCATACTGACGTCTTTGATTCTCTCATAAAGACTAATCAAAAGATTGAAAAGAGGATGTTCTCGAGTGTGCCCATTTCTCATGGACAAAATGTAAAAGACCTCTGGGATGAGGTTATAAAAAAAATTAATTCTATCTCTCATGAGTGCCATAGCCTGGGAAGTTTAATAGAAAGAGTATTAGATGTTCCTTTTTTACAAAGCTACCAGTCATCCTTGGTCATCCTTCACATTAAAGGTCAAACCAAGGCTGAAGTATTAGGAACACTTTGGAGAAGTGAGAAACACAAAGATTTAATTGAAGTAAAAGATTTCAACGCTTTTTACAACTCAGTTAAAAAGTCCAAAATTAAATCATTTTCCACGGACTCTTTTGGCAAGATGAACCTGCCTTTTAATGGCAGCTTTCTAGCTAAGGAGGTCTTATCTAAGAAATACAGTCTGGTTGCAATTGTTTCTCGCCACGATTTCTTAAGTTACGCCAAAGATGAGATTGAACTCTATGAGACCTGTATTGATCTCTTACAACCCCATTTTGAAAGATTAATAGATCAGGAGTTTTCGGATAAAAGAATCTCTGAGTTACGTGTTTGTCTCAAAGACTTCCCCTTACCCCTCAGAATTAAAGACTCAATTACCGACGCCACCTTCTTAAATGATCTCTACAATAATGAATTACAAGAAAAAGATATTTTCTTTAGCAAGAGAGTTTCGGGCCCTTTCACTCTCGATATTTATGACAGTGATGAATTGAGGCACTATGCTTTTGACCTCTTTCATTTTCAAAGGATCTCCCTCTTAGGTGAACTCTTAAACACTCTCAGGCATGAACTTAGTAATCCATTATTTGGGTTAAAACTTGGGGCTCAAATTTATGGAACCTTGGATGTGCCAGAAGACAGTAAAGAGATTATGAGTGAGATCGAGAAAAATATTAATCGCTCTCAACTTATCATAGAGAATTTCTCTAATCTCTATCAGATCCAAACAGAAAAGAAACCAGTAGCTGTGAAGAAAATCATAGATGAAGCCCTGGTTCTCACCAAGAGTGAAACAAGAGAGATCGATAAACATATTCACTTCTCTGAAGGAACAGAAGATCTAACTTTGGAAGTCCCCCTAATCTTTGTGGTTCAGATTATCTTCAACTTGATAATCAATGCCTCACAGGCCATGAAGCAGGAAGCAATCAGAGGCGTTCTCACCCTGGATATCAAGACAGAGTATGATACTCTTTTGATCGATGTGCGCGATAATGGTCCCGGAATACCTGAAGATAAGCAGGGAGAGCTCTTTAAACCCTTTTTTACCACTAAGCCCCAAGGAACAGGACTCGGTTTGGTTCTTTCGAGAAATCTTGCAGTAAAAATGGGGGGGAATCTTGAGTATTTTGCAAAAAATGATTTAAAAGGCGCCTCTTTTAGGCTTACTCTTCCTCTATCATGAAACATCTCTTAATTATCGAGGATGAAATCCTAATCCAACAGTCATTAAAAAAGCTCTTTGAAAGAAAGGGCTTCTTAGTGGACGTTTCGGCCAGTGGTAAGTTGGCCATCGATATGATTCTTACTAAAGAATACGACCGAATAATTTGCGACCTTATGCTTCAGGACATCTCTGGCTTTGATGTCATAGAAGAATCCAAAAAAAAGTACAGTACCCAGGATATTAGCGAAAAGTTTGTTATAATGACTGCATATAGCTCTCCACAGGTGCTAAATAAGGCCAATTCTTATCAGTGCCGCTTATTGAATAAGCCATTTGATGATCTTGAGCATGCTATGAAGGTGATGACGGAGTAACAGATGAAGAAAGAGTCAGTTAAAATTGTCGGAATTACTTTAAAACCCAATGCTACTCCTGAGTTTTATAGCATTCTTCCCAATCTATGTTCATGGCTTCTCAGAAGAAAGCGCCAGGTGGTATTTCGAGAAGAGGATCGTCAGAGAATAAGTAAATTTTTCAAGAATAAGACCATTGAAAACTTTCATTTCTGGAACTCAAAAGATTTTCATAATAATGTTAACATGATGCTTTCAATGGGAGGTGATGGAACCTTGATTGGAGTCTGCAGAAGAATTAATGCTAAAATCCCAGTCCTAGGGATTAACCTGGGAAGGCTTGGTTTCATTACCGAATTTAATAAGAATGAATACTTTGACCTTTTAGCAGATATTCTAGAAGGCAAATACGAAGTCACCACCAAGCCTCTCTTCCACGTAAGTGTTACTCGCAAGAATCAGATTCAATTTAAAGATTACTTCTTCAATGATGCTGTCTTGGCCAAGAACGACATAGCCCGAATGATTTACCTCAGGGCGGAAATGGGCAATGATCATATATACAATATAGCTGGGGACGGGATTATTATTTCAAGCCCGATGGGTTCGACCGCCTATTCTATGGCGGCCGGTGGACCTATTGTTCATCCGGATGTAAAGGCCTTAATCCTTACTCCCATCTGTCCTCATTCACTTATCCATCGACCATTTGTCATCCCTGATAATGCCCCTATCACCTTAAAGATACTGCCCCCACATCATTCAGTTACTTTGACTCTAGATGGACAGGTGGCCTTGAATATAGATGAGCAGGATGTAGTAGTTATTAATGGTTCAAAAATGAAAAAGGTTTCTCTCATCCAAAATCCCGAAAGGCTCTACTTTCAAACCATCAGAGACAAATTCATAACCAGCAAGTAGCTACGTAAAAAATACGGAAATATTGACTTTACGTAAATTATCCGTAAACTCTCTTTAAGGAGTGTTTATGGAAGCACATTTTTATCTTAAAAAACTTATTATTCAAAATTTTGCCACCTTTAAGAACCAGAACATCCACTTCCAACAGGGCTTCAATGCCATAGTCGGTGAAACCGGTTCTGGTAAAAGTTTGGTCTTGGATGCACTCCAACTCATCCTAGGTGGTAGGGCCGATAAAAAAGTCGTTCGCCGAGAAACCGATTACTCTCTAATAGAAGCTTGCTTTCACTGCTCTGATCCCTCCATGAAGCAATTCTTAGAACAGGAAGGTTATCCTGTTGAAGGGCATGAGCTCATCATAAAGAGGCTCATTTATCGAACAGGGATCACAAAAAATTATATAAATCATCTCTCCTGCACGGTCAGTTTCCTCTCCTCCTTTGCCAAACGCTATATAGATATTGTCGGGCAGTTCGAAAACCAGAGATTGCTATCATCCACCTATCAACTTCATCTTCTTGATCAATTCGCTAAGCTGCACGAAGAGAGCAAGGAATACTATCGTAATCTTCAGGAATATAAACTCCTCAAAAAAGAGGAAGAGAACCTTTCTGCCTCCAAAAACCACCGAGATCAAAGGCTCGACTATCTTAGTTACCAGCTACAAGAAATTGAAAAGCTCAATCCTTCCTCCCAGGACGAAGATGATCTTATTAAAAAGAAGCATCTTATATTGAACTTTGAAAAGAGCATGAAACTTGGATTCCAGATAGCTGAGCTCTTTGAAGGTGGTGATGGACAGGAAGGTATCCTCAATCAGTTAAGAAGCCTTTCATCCATCTTAAGAAAAAATCCTGATCAGTTTATGAATCAAATGGACTCCCTGACAGAAGTTGAAGATAAACTCATGAATATGAAGCAAGAGATTGATTCCACTTTAAGTACAGAAATCGATCCTTCTGAATTAGAAAACGTGCTTGATAGGTTGGACCTCTATCAAAAGTTAAAAAAGAAATTTGGTGGAACCGTTGAGAGCATTCTACAAACTCAGGTTGATTTTCTTAAAGAAAAAAAGAAGCTTGAAGAATTGGACTTAAATCTTAATGAAATTAGTTACAAAATTGAATCTTCTCTGGCTTCACTAAAAGAAAAAGCGGAATCTCTTCATAAAAAACGCATCAAACATTCAGCTAAGCTTGGGCAAGAACTTACTAACCGAATCCGTTCACTAAAGATGGATGGAGCCACCATAAAGATGGAGCTTCAGAAAACGGAAGAATTTCTTGAAACTGGAATGACAAAAGCTTATTTCATTGCCGAAACCAATAAAGGAGAAGGCTTTTTTAAAATTAAAGACTCAGCTTCGGGTGGAGAACTTTCAAGAATTCTACTCGGACTAAGACAAATACTATCTAGCTATGACGCTATCAGTATCTTTCTCTTTGATGAAATCGACACAGGCATTGGTGGAGAAACAGCTAATTGCATTGGACGGGCCCTCACTGAGGTAGCTTCCCACGGACAAGTGATTGCCATTACCCATCTTCCACAGATTGCTCAATATGCAGAAAATCTTATTCTGGTGAATAAGGAAATCCAGGAAAATGAAAAAGAAACAAGAACAGAGTCCTCAGTAAGAGAAGTTTCCGGAAAATTAATCATTAAGGAAGTAAAGGCCATGGCACAGTTAAGTTAAATTTTCAAAAGTCACTTCATGATTATTGATCGATATAAAACTGCGGGTTCTGAGAGCGTAACCATTATTTACATAAGTGCTATTACCGTTACTTAGCTGATAAAGATCACGAACATGGCTATGCCCTCCCAAGATAAAGTCATAGTTTTTGTTTTGAAGACTGATCTCAATTCCCTCTCGAAATCGTTTTTTAACTGCTTCTTCATCAAATAAGCGAGCACCTTTTTTTCGAGAAATCTTTGAGGCTCTTCTGCCAATCATATTTAAAACAGCATAAGGCATTATTTTATTGGCCACAAACTTTAATGGTGAGGATAAAATAGTTTTTTTATATCTTTGATAGGAGAGGTTATCCACTTCATGTTCATCTCCATGAGAGAAATAATAGGTCTTGCCATCGATTTCTTCAATAACAGGAGTCTGCAAGGGAACAAGACCATTCTCTGGCCAGAAAAGTTTAAAAAGAGTTTCTAGATGAACATCATGATTACCCTCACAGTAAAAAACTTTAATTCCTGACTTCATCAATTCATCAATCCGTTGAAAGATATGCTGAAAGTCATTGAGGTAAGCCTGATGAGGTCCACACATTAAATCAAAGATATCGCCAAGTAGTAATACATATTCTGACTTCACTACTAACGGATGGGAAAAAAAACTCATAAGAAGCCGATCGGCCTCATCATGGGGTGCTCTAACATGGACATCTGATATAGCGGAAATTCTCATTCATTCATTTATAGCACGAAGCTCATCTTTTATCCGCTCTAAAATGAAGCGATCGAGGTACTTCTTACTGATCTGGTCAATTTGAGAGAAGCGGCAACAGACTCGCCAGACTTTATAGGGGAAGCCATTATACTCGTCTGGCTCAACCTCTCTGATGCTGGTTATTTCTGAATTAACTTGAGAGTTCCAAGTTCCAGCCTTAATGGATATTTTAGATATAGGATCTCCTACTTCGAAAAATTTTGACTCCAACTTGGAAATGAAAAATGAGAAGCCGCCCGTACTAATATCAAAACATGATTTAAAAAAATGCTGTGTCATAGGACGGGGAACAACAACAGATTTAGAAAAAGTAATTTTAACTTCATCGCTCTCATGAACATTTAATCTCANNCATCGTAAAAGAAGAGCTGAATCTGGAACATAAATATCAATATGATTCTGGCTTCCCATGAGATCTTGCACACTTCTTTCTTGTCCATCAGCAGGTATGATGCAAAAGTCTCGACGCGATTTCCTTACGGATTCAATTCTCACCTGACCCAAATTCTTAGAGCCGCCTACCAATCTCCAAATAAACATTTCGGAGTTATTCTCCTTTGCTCCGGTTATTAAACCAAAGATGATTGCTTCATCTTTGACTTTTTTTAGTCTATTATCATTGGCCAAGATTACTCCAAAAAGACCCCCAAGTTATTTCGCCTGGGGGTCTTGGGCTTAAGACATATCCGTAAGGTTCGACTTATCCGATTAACCGCAGGGCACTGTTACCAAGTTGATTCGCTTGAACCAATGTTGCAGTACCTGCCGCATTCTGAATTTGATAAGAAGCGAGTTTTGCAGTCGATTCTGCAACATCCACATCTTCAATTCGTGATCTAGCAGCTTCTTGGTTAACAACTGCTACATCAAGGTTGTTGATGGTAGATTGAAGGCGGGATTGGATCGAACCTAAGTTCGCTCTGAATCCACTGACCTTTTGAATAGCAGAGTCAATTACCTCTAGATTTTGTAAAGCACCATCCTTATCTCTAAGATTGGTTCCACTTATTCCGAGATTCTCGGAAGAAGCATCTGTCACACTGGAGTCGAGTTCAATCTTATTATTCTCTCCTCCCATCGCACCTACCTGGAATTGGAGCACATCTCCCTTTCCTTCGAGAAGCGATCTTCCATTGAAGGAGGTCGTTTTTGAAATACGATCCGCCTCCTGTACCAGCTGTTCATACTCTAGTGAAAGATAACCTCGCTCGGCATCTCCAACTGTGTCTGAACCGGCCTGAATGGAAAGTTCTCGCAAACGAGTAAGAATGTTACTCGATTCATTCAGCCCCCCTTCGGCAACTTGAACGAGCGAGATCGCATCGTTTGCATTTCTGTTGGCCATCCGTAAACCACGGGTTTCGGCTTCTAACTTTTTAGCAATCGCCAAACCTGCAGCATCATCTGCAGACTTAGTGATTCGTTTACCAGACGAGAGTTTTGAAAACTCCGCTTCTTGCAGGGAATTTGAAGCCTTCAAATTCTTCTGCACTGCCAGCGAGGCAATGTTGGTGTTGATTCTTAAGCCCATCAACGTACTCCTTAGAAAGAATCATTATGCCTGACCACTACGGTCAGGCTCAGTTCCTTATCGTAATACTCCGGTAATACATGACGGCTTTTTTTGACTAGAAGAATAATTAATTATGATTTAGCTTAGGTTTCAAGTAGTTAGATAGGGCCTAGGTAGTTTGAATCTTATGAATAACTGAAGTTGTAGAATAGCCATCAACAAAATTTAGCGAGAAGACTTCCCCGCCATTGGCGATAACTTCCTTAGCACCCACGATTTGATCGATCTTCCAGTCTCCTCCTTTGACTAAGACTTGAGGCCGGACTTTAATTATTAAAGAAAGAGGAGTTGGTTCATCAAAAATTTCCACGAAATCAACTGCACGAAGTTGGGATAAAACATATCCACGATCAAGCTCATTATTGATAGGTCTTTCCGGGCCTTTTAATTTTCTTACACTGTTATCTGAATTTAGACCTATAACCAGTACATCACCGAGCTTCCTGGCTTCATTGAGATAGGTAACATGTCCTCGATGTAGAATATCAAAGCATCCATTGGTGAATACGATTTTTTTACCTTCATTCTTTTTTAGAAAGGCATCTAATTCAGATGAAAACATTTTATTTAACCTTGATAACTTTCGAGTTAGTTACTTTATTCTGAAGATCAAAATAAGAAAATAATCCCAGGCTAATAAAATTGGTCAGCGTAATGAAAGTTCTTAACATCAGGGCAGAAAAAGAAAGTGGCCCATTGCTAGAATCGACAACCTTTAAAGAATAGATATTCTTACCTATTGTTGAGCCAGGTGATTTTTCAAAAACCGAGAAGTAGATAAGATAGAATCCAGTGAAGAGGATTACTACCAGAGGAGTTATTTCTTGAGGGTAAGCACTCCATACTTCCATTAAATCCATATTGATGGTTCTGGCCATTACAGTCACTACCATTGCAAGCACTGAAACAATAAAGAAGAGATCAACCAGGTAAGCAGAAATGCGAAGAGAGCGTTTGGCGACTCGGAAGCTATCTTCAATACTTGGAGCTTCCGGAACCACTGTTTGGGCTACATGGTTATTATTCTGTGGCTGATTATAGAACATCGAGAGATCGTTTTGATAAACAGTCATCTCTTTTTTAGGAGCAGATCTCGGTAGTGGACCAGCAGAAGTTTGAGCAGGCATTGTTCGCTCGGTAAATACCGGCTTTACATCCGCTGGCTTAGGCTGGTGGAAACCCAGTCCCGATGTAATTGGTTTAAAATCAAAATCTTCCATCAAAAAATCATCTTCTGTAGGTAGAGCTGGTTTTTTTGAAGGGGTTGATTCTAAATTCATAAACTTCCTTTGTGATCTTATTTAAGAGAATGTCATAAACTATTCAATCCATCAATCTTTCCAGAACGATCCCGGCCCCGACCGCTAAAGCAGTGGGAGTTCTGAGAATAGGAGTGGGAAGCTTAAGAACCTCAAGACCTTCACGACCATGTAGATAACTTAATTCATTAGGAGAGAATCCACCTTCTGGACCAATGATGAGAAGTGTTGAATCAGGAGTTTGCTTGTTTTGAGTAGGATTCAAGGTCTGGGAGTCTAAAAGTAATTTACTGGCATATTCATTCCAAGGAATCCTCTCCCATTCAGTAATAATAACCTCCGGTAAATAAGGGGAGTTTGATTGCTCTAAGGCTGAAACTAGTATCTTCAAAATCCTATCATCTTCAGGAACTTTTACTTGAGAATAATCTCCCCGAATGAGAAATATTCTTCTAACTCCGATTTCAGTGGCCTCTTTTAGGCACAATTCCAGGGCTTCTTTTTTAGGTACACCAATAGCAATATCAAACGAGAGTCCACGTTTTGTATCTAAAGTTTCAAAGTGTTTTAGAATGATAGCTTTTTTAGTGATGGCTTCTACTTGAGTTTTAATCGCTAGACCCATTCCATTTAAGAGGAGAAGGTCATCGCCAACCGAGATTCTAACTACGTGAACCAAATGATGATGAACATCACCAGCTATGGAGTAACTTTCCCCCTCAATAAGATCTGAAATCCAAGCCGCTCTCACTACTTACTCTTTTTATAAAGAAGAGCAGCCCAATCGCCCTTTTCAAGCTGACTAACCAAAGTTAGGCTTTTATCAGAATAACTAGCAAGAATTCCTGGAACTTGATGTTTCAGCAGTCCGGATAAAATTAAGTGACCACCGGCCTTGGTATGAGCGATTAGATTATCTCTTTCCAGTATAAGAACGTTTTCCAGAATATTAGCAAAAACAAGATCATATTCTGACAATAACTTCTCACGCACTTCCGGAAGTAGGAGCCTAAAACTCTTATCGCTAAGATTATTGATTTCTGCATTATGGTAACAGTTTTTATTCGCCTCTAAATCGATATCATAAAAATCTACCTTCGCTTCTGGCGAGAAGAGTAGGGTTGCGAGTCCCAAGATTCCAGATCCTGATCCAAAATCTAAAACGGTAGAGGTCGCTTCATGAGAGACTTCAGTATAGAGCTTTAGACAAAGAAAGGTCGTTTCATGACTTCCGGTGCCAAAACCCATCCCTGGATAGATATAAATTTTCTTCTGAGCTGCTGACTCATGACTCTTAAGCCATGATGGGATGACTTCAAGCTTCTCATTAACCAGAATGGGACTATAGTGTTTCTTCCACTCTGCATTCCAGTCTTCTTCAGGACACTCTTCCAGCTGAGATTCACAAAGATAGTCTCTGGAGACTTCTTCTTTGAAGGCAGCAGCCTTTTTGGGATCATTAAAAAAGAAGCGATAATTTCCAGGTTTACCAGAAATATGCTTTTCCACTTCATCCAGGACTTCCAGAGGTAAATCCCCGCCAGAATAAGACCTCTCACCCAGGAGTGCATCCACTTCGGCTTCATTCATAGCATACTCTTCGACTCCCATGGCACCGTACTCATGAATTGCCTTGGTTTCAATAGCTTCCAGCTCCTCATTTGATGGTTGAAGATGAAAGAGAGTCACGACCCAAAAATTATCCATAAAAATCCTTTAAGTTGGGTCCTTTATATCCCAAAGCAAGCCCCTTGAGAGGATAAAAAAATTACATCGGTGAAGGTTTTCTTGGTCTAACGAGCTTTTTTTTGTTAAACCTCGAACCCGTGACAAATCAAAAAATTTTTATTATCGGCATCGCTGGTGGTTCAGGCTCTGGTAAAACGACTTTTGCTAAGAAGGTCATGAAAAATATCAATAACTCTACCTCTAGCTTGCTGCACATGGATTCCTATTACCTTCCTAAGCAACCAAAGACCAATTATACGTCTGCTGGAAAGCCTAACTTCGATCATCCTAATGCCTTTGACTGGGATCTCTTGAGGCATCACCTATCAGAACTTAAACAGGGCCTCACCATTAAATGCCCTATCTATGATTTTGCTAGTTCCAGTAGAACAGAAGAATACGAAACTGTCGGACCATGCAAAGTAGTTCTCTTTGAAGGCATCTTCTCTCTTTATGATCAAGAAATTCGTGATCTTCTGGATATTAAGTGCTTCCTTCATGTTGACTCAGATATCAGATTTACTCGACGTCTTCACCGAGACGTTAAGGAGCGCGGCCGCTCACTAGAGTCCGTCATTGCCCAGTACTATGATACCGTGCGACCAATGTATCAAAAATATCTCGACCCTCAACGTCAGTTCGCTGATTTCACTGTCGGCGAAGAAACTGATGTTGCCTCCCTTATATTGTCTGCTAGAATCAAAGAGTTACTAGACTCGACTCATACGACTGAGGCCAGCGAGGCAATTTAGTTTTGAAGAATAAATATTACTCGATCTTACCCCTTGGTGGAGTTGAAGAAATCGGCTCCAACATGACTCTAATCCGTACTGAAGCGGAAGATATCATCATCGATTGTGGGATGCTCTTCCCCTATGAAGAGTGCTTCAGTATCAACTATCTCATTCCCGATTTTTCAGAACTTGATCCTGCCAGAGTAAAGTCCATCATCATTACTCATGGCCATGAAGACCATATTGGGGCCTTGGGCCATCTTTTAAGAGAGTTTCCTGACCTGATTGTCTATACGACAAATTTCTCTCTTCATCTCATTCAGAAAAAGCTCGAAGAGTTTAAAGTCAAACTTAATTACAAAGTTTATGCACCTACTGATGATTTGATTTTTGAAGATGTGGAAATATCTCCCGTTCATGTTAATCACTCTATTCCAGAAACTTGTGGAATGATCATTAGAACCAAGGATCGCACTTGGGGATCATTATATATTTCAGACTTCAAAGTAGATCTTTATTCTACTCATGAGAAGCCCATTGATTTTGCGAGAATTCAGGAGAAGCTAGCTGAGTGTAAAACCACGGCCTTCTTTCTTGATAGCACCAATATCTTGAGTGACGGTAAAACAACTTCTGAAAATGAACTAATGCTGGATTTAAATTCTTTGATGGAAAGAGAGAATGAACGTATCTTCATTACGCTTTTTGCCTCCAACGTCCATCGCATGGATGCCATTGCGAAAATGGGTAAAGCTGCCGGAAGAAAGTTAGTAATCATGGGCCGCTCACTGAAGAATTATATGGAAGCCGCCTGGGAAACAGGACACACTTCAATACTTCCAGATGAAATCTTTCAAACTGATCAGGTGAAAGGGGAAAATGGTAGAATGCTCATCTTTCTCTCTGGCTGCCAGGGTGATTTTTTAAGTGCTCTCAGACGTTTTAGCTTTGGGGAAGACAGTACTTTTAAACCAAGACCGCAAGATCTAATTGTCTTCAGTTCAAAGGTTATTCCCGGTAATGAGAAGAAGATTTACCGAATCTATAATAAGCTTAGTGAGTTTGGGGCAGAAATCATTACCGCCAGTGATCATCTTATCCACGCATCTGGCCATCCTGGAAAAGAAGACCTTCATCTCCTTTTAAAGAACTTCACACCTGACTTCTATTTTCCCATTCATGGCGAGTCCTACATGCTAAGAAAGCATAAGGAATTCATCAATAAGCATTACCCTAAGGTTTCTACTCATCTCATATATAACTATCAAGAAGTCATTCTTGGCGATAATACTATAAAAATTGAGCAGCACGACCATAAAGAGCCCAGACTTATACATGGAAAGGCGCTTGAAATTGAAAAGACTCAAATTAGTCAAAGAAGAAAGCTCGCTACTCAAGGGGCGGTTTTTGTGAGTTATCATAGAACTCATGGTCATATGGAAATTACCACCTTGGGTCTCCCTCTATCCGCTCAGGACTTAATAGAGAATTTGAAGAAAAAGCTTATGCAACAGATTAAAAATGATCTGAGCTCGAGAGAAGAAACTTATTTCAAAGACCAGTTAAAGATTTCAACCAGACAGTTTTTTAACAATTTCTTGGGTTATAAACCTATGACAGAAGTTCACTTATATTAATGGATAATACCGCCCTTATCTTAATTGTAATCACGAACCTTTCCATCGTACTCATTCTGGGTGCTCTTACCTTTCTTATTTATAAACTCTTAAAACAAAAGAGCTCGACCGAAACTTCAGATAATTTGGCTCATGAGTATCATCCAGCTATCAAGCAGAGGATGAAAGATCTGAATAAAATAAAGCTTACTAGGTCAGACCTCTTCTGTCCGAATCACCCAGATGAGCCCGGCGAAGTGAGCTGTGGGATCTGTGACAGACTTTTTTGTAAAGTCTGTATCAAGCCCTATAAAAATCTGCATTTTTGTCGGGAACATATGCCTCTCATCATGAATAAGGAATGGGTAGAAGTCTTAACGGTTAAGACTTCCACTCAAGACCCTGAAGAGGGAGTAAGGCTTTATGACGAAAAGAAAAGAATTTTTCAGGATCTAGATATCCCAACCTTTATAGAAACTCACTATAAGATAAATGTGGATCAGGACTTCATCGAGACCTATCTGGTAGTTTTCTCTTTGCTAGATAATTTTGAAAAAGTTAATCAGGAAATGAATCAATTTAAATAGATAAAAAAAAGGCCGGATGACCGGCCTTTTTTTTAGATTTGTGAATCGTGATTACGCTCATTCTTCTTCATGAATGAAGGAGTATCAAACTCATCTTCATCAAAATTAAAGAATCCCAATTTCTCAGCAATTGACTTAATTCTTCCTTCACGGCTTTGAGCTACTTGCATTGGCTCAGACTTAGTTTCCATTGGAGGAGTTGAATCATTATGAGAATACTCTGTACGAGTTTCGGTATGAATAGGACGGGACGGTGCAACCGGAGCTTCAAAGTTCTTTTGAGATTCATACTTAGAAGCAGCAGTTTGTAGTTTTTCTGCCCAGTTAATCTTCGGCTTTTCAACCGGAGCTGGCTCTTTTCTTTCATATTCAAAAGAAATCTCAGACTTAACTGCGTAATCAGTCTTAATCGGAGCTGGAGCTTCCACTGGCTGCTCCATCCTAGTTTCCATTCTAGCTACCGGGGCAGCTGGCGCAGGAGTTGGAGTATGAGTATGCATAGCTGCTGGAGCTGGTTGCTCAAAGCTAGGGGCAACCGGAGCAGTTCTTACTGGAGCTGTTTGCGTTACCGGAGGAGCACTGATTTCCTTGCGGGCCGTTTGCAGACCAGTCGCAATTACTGTTACCTTAATATTCTCTTCAAGTGACTCATCGATAACGGTACCAAAGATGATTTCAGCATCTTCATCGGCAGCTTCCATAATAAGGGTAACGGCTTGATTGGTTTCATGAGTAGTAAGCGAAGCACCACCAGTGATATTGATGATAATTCCAGTAGCTCCATTGATAGAAACATCTTCCAGGAGTGGAGAACTGATGGCCTGTCTAGCGGCCTTAATTGCGCGCTCAGGACCAGAAGCCGTGCCAGTTCCCATGAGTGATAGACCCTTATTGGTCATAACCGTGGAAACGTCAGCAAAGTCAGCATTGATGAGACCAGTATTATTAATAAGATCAGAGATACCTTGAACAGCATTCAATAGAACTTCATCGGCAGCTTTAAAAGTATCAACTAATGAGAGATTCTCTCCGGCCAACTGAAGAAGACGCTGATTTGGAATACAGATAAGTGAATCAACCGATTCCTCAAGGGCACGGATTCCTTCTTCAGCTTGACGAGATCGTCTCTTCCCTTCAAACATGAAGGGTTTAGTGACCACACCAACTGTAAGAGCACCCATTTCACGAGCGAGTTTTGCAATTACCGGAGCGGCTCCCGTACCAGTACCACCACCCATTCCGGCGGTAACAAAAACCATATCTGCGCCATCTAGCACTTCTGATAGTCTTTCATAATCTTCGATGGCAGCCTTTCGGCCAACTTCAGGATTGGCACCAGCTCCAAGTCCTTTAGTGACATTTCCACCCAGCTGGATTTTTACACCGGCCATATTGGCATTCAATGCCTGAGCATCTGTATTGGCCACAATGTATTCTACGCCAGTTAAACCAGAACGGATCATGGTATTAACAGCATTACATCCGCCGCCACCGACACCGATAACCTTGATACGGGCACCGGCAGGAAGTGGTGAATTGTCAGCTATATCGAACATAAGGAATCCTCCGAATTAAAAAATCTCTCTAAATACATTTTTCAATGATCGACCTAGTTTATCAAACATATCTATTTCGTCTTCTACTTTTTCATCACGGGTATGAGCGTGTGAAACATGATTAGATTCTTGTAAAAGTCCCAACACCGTTGAGAACTTGGGATGTTGCATGGCCGTGGTCATGCCACCAAAAGCTTGTGGGTAACCCAATTTAACCGGTTTTTCTAAATGGTATTCTGCTAACTCTGATAAGTTTTTAATAAGAGCACCACCACCAGTCAGCACATAGCCGCCAGTGATTTCGTTGTGAAGATTCTTTTCATTGATAAGTTCTCTTACCACTTGAAAAAGCTCTTCTGCTCTAGATCCCAAAACTTCCGCAATAAAATTCAAGGGAACTTCTCGTGGCTTAGTTCCAGATAAGCCCTGAACCGTTATGTAAGTATCGCTCGTGGCCTGATCCATTACGGTCCCATTGGTGAGCTTAATTCTTTCAGCTTCATTATGGGGAATCTTCAACGCTACGGCGAGATCGTTCGTAAAGTGATTTCCACCTAACGGAATAATCTGTGAATGCAGTAAACTGCCTTCTTTCCAAACCGCCACATCGGTTGTTCCGCCGCCAATATCTATCAGAACTACGCCTAGTTCTTTTTCTTCAGTCGTAAGTACCGAACGAGAAGAAGCAATCGGTTGAAGGATAATAGAGTTGGCCGATAGACCTGCTTGTTCTACACACTTAACCAGATTGTGAATGAGAGGAGTCTTGCCAGTAACGATATGAACATTAACCTCAAGTCTAGAGCCACACATCCCAACAGGATTTTTAATTCCAGAAGTATTATCAACTTTAAATTCTTGAGGAATGACGTGAATGATTTCGCGATCAGAAGGAATGAGTACTGCCTTGGCAGCTTCAATGACTCTTTCAACATCGGCTTGAGAAATTTCTTTATTTTTAACCGGAACCACACCCGATGAATTGAAGCAGTAGATATGATTACCAGCAATGCCAACGGTAGCCGAATCGAGTTCTTCGATTCCTGCCATCAGCTTAGCTTCTTCGATAGAAGAGCGAATACTTTCAACGGTTTTTTCGATATTAACTACGGAGCCTTTCTTAAGACCATAGCTAGGATGTGATCCTACGCCGAGGATCTCTAAAGACTTAGATGTTTTTTGCGCTATCAGGGTGCAGACCTTTGTGGTCCCTATATCCAAAGCGACAATGACACTTTTGGTACTCATGAGATTCCCTTCTCAATTACTCTTCTCGCGAAGAGAGCAGATTCATTCTGACTTAAAAAATCAGGGCTTCTTTGCCCTTACGTAAATTCTAGATTTTGTCGGAAAACTTGACAACAACCTTTTTCGAGTTGACCAAGTTGATTGTAGTTGGGAACCGTTTACTTTTAGTCACATAGCTCACAACTTTATCCAGTTTTGTAATTTTTTCCTCCCACAAATCTGCCCCCATAAAAACACTGGTGGCCTTCCTGCCAAGTGAGAAGATAATTGTTAACTCGTTGTTTTTGCTAATAATGATTTCCGAAATCTGCTTTCTGAGTTCTGGATTCATTATCTTGATAAAACCAGCTAATTCCGTCGGGGCAGAGCTTTCAAGTTGCTCAGTCGAGATGGCAAGCAAGGGGAGATTATGAGTTAGCTTTTTCTCGGCCTTCATTAAATTTTCATAATGAGGCTCATAAAGCTTAGTATTGTCACCAAGAATCGCCGAATAGTGTTCATCACCATTGGATTTATAAACTTGCACTTTTGCCAGAGGCTCAGGACACTCAAGATGGACACGAAGAGTATTTATCACTGGATTATAGCTAATGCGATAATCTGAAAGGAAAAATTTCTCGTCTAACTTTTCATTGATGATTCTCTCTTTGACATCTTTAAGAGATTTATTTTTTTCGAATTCCTTCATCACAATTAAGGCAAGCATGCCGGATGATTTAGAAGGGCATTCACTGAAGTAAGTTTGATACTTGATATTATTCTGAGTAAATGACTCGGGAACATTGGCAGAAGCCAAGGAAAGAGAAAGTATCTGAATCAATGCTAAAATTGATAAGCGCATTGATTAATGATAGGGGATTTTGACTTCCAATTCAAACTCAATTCCGTAGAAATGGTCCATCTGATGTTTAATAGTAGAAATAAGAGCTGAGAATTGATCCCAATTTGCCTCGCCGGTATTCTCAATAAAGTTTGCGTGTTTCTCACTAATTCTAAGATTTCCACTCCTTAGTCCTTTAAGACCTAAAGAGTCTATCAACCGGCCTGCGGGCAATTCCTTGAGAGGATTTTTAAAGACACAGCCGCAGTTCTTAGTCGCCAAAGGTTGACTGCGCTTACGATATTCCAGGTACTCCCTAATTCGCTGAGGAATGCTTTCATCAACTCCATGATGAATCATGGTTGCCCCTACGATAACCTCGCCAGCCTTCACAAAATGATTATGCCGATAAGAAAAACTACCACTCCTGATGACTTCTTCCCGAATATTTCCCTCTGGGGTTACCAGCGTAACTTTTTTAATCAAATTTCCTATCTCGCCCAAATTAGTCCCGGCATTCATATAGATTGCCCCACCTAAGGATGCTGGAATACCAGTAAAGACTTCCCAACCTTTAAGGGCAAATTTCACGGCATGAGCAGTTAGGTGATTAAGACCTAAGGAGGCGGGCAAAGTATACTCTTCCTGCTTTTCATTTAATAAAGAGCCATCAAATGGCAGAGAGAGATGCAGAATGATTTGTTTACATTCGGCTGGTAGGATTTGATTCGCTCCCCATCCGACTACCAGGTAAGGTTTTTGGTATTTCTTTAGAAGAGGTAAAATTTTTTGCAAAGCCGAGACGGATTTAATCTCGATGAGATCACCCCGAGAGAAAAGCCTGAAGGTGGTAAATGAAGTGAGATCATGTTGAGGAAGAAAAACGATATCTGAAAGTTGCTTTAATTCTTCCTCTAAACTCATAAGCTCTTGACCACTTCACGAATTTTTTTAGAAATAGCACCAGCTCCCAAAGTTAGAAAGATCGCACTTTCCTCTTTATGATTTTGAATAAGATGCTTCATTTCATCCAAGCTAGCAAGCATACTCACATCCTTGCCACTGGCCTTCATCTCTTCAACCATTCTTTCGGTAGTTATTTCCGGAATAGGTTTTTCACTCGCAGGGTATATAGGACTCATATAGAGCTTGTTCACTCCCTCAAAAGAATCTTGGAACTCCTGCCAAAAATTCTGAGTTCGGGAATAACGATGTGGCTCAAACACAACATACAAAGGTCGCTCATCGACTTTCTTAAGGGCTGCAATGGTTGCTCTAATCTCAGTCGGATGATGTCCATAATCATCAAAAACTATGAATGAATTTTTCTCCCACACCTTTTCTAAACGTCTGCCCACTCCATTGAACCCTAGTAAGCCTTTTTGAATATCTTCCCAACTCAGACCACTTTCATGAGAAATGGAAATCGCTGCCAGAGTATTAGCAATATTATGCTGACCAATAAGATGAGTCTTAATAGGGAGAACCTTCTTACCTTGATGATAAAGATCAAAGGTCGTACCTGCCGCAGAGAAGCTGGTATTTCTTGCAATGTAGTCTGCATCATTATCATTCAGATCGATGCCGTACCAGACCATGGGTCTCTTTACCCTGCCTTTGATACTAACTGAAGCAGGATCATTGGCATTCAATGCAACTCTTCCGTAAAAAGGGATCTTATTCACAAACTCAACGAAAGCATCCACAATTTTATCATTGGTACCATAATGATCCAGATGATCATTATCGATATTTGTCAGGGCTGCCATAATTGGATTTAAGTATAAGAAAGATCCATCGGATTCATCGGCTTCAGCAATCAGATACTGACTATCACCTTTGCGAGCATTTCCACCAAGATTATTCACAATACCGCCAATGATATGAGTGGCATCCAATTTGGCTTCTTGAAAAATGGTAGCAATAAGACTAGTCGTTGTCGTTTTCCCGTGAGAGCCAGCAATGGCAATACCGAACTTCAGTCGCATAAGTTCGGCGAGCATCTCGGCTCTTCTGATCATGGGAATATTAAGTTCCTTAGCTCTCATGACTTCAGGATTGAGATGATTAATAGCCGAGCTATATACGATCAGAGTGGCATTTTCAACATTCTGCGCTTCATGTCCAAGATGAATGCTCGCCCCCTTACGGGCGAGATTCTCAGTCACGGGAGAGCTATTAAGATCTGATCCAGAAACTTGATAACCCAAATCCAGCAAAACTTCGGCAATGCCGCTCATTCCAATGCCGCCAATCCCGATGAAATGTAATTTGGTCGTTTTAAGCCATCCCAACATTTGCTTTTATCTCACGCAGTATCTCTTCACAGGTGGTATTACCAGGAGAGGGAATTTTTGAGTACTTTAACTCTTGATGGGAAGCCTTGACCAGAAAATCCTGAACATCCTTTAGGGACGCCTCATGACTCTGCTTAGGATCCAGGACCTCTACCGTGAAGTCAGACTCTTCTTTAAATATCATCGCATTGTGATACTGATGATTATCGGTGGCCAGTGGAAAAGGAAAAATTAGAACTGGCTTTTTAATGATCGCTAATTCTGAAACGGTACTGGCCCCTGAGCGAGAAATAAGAACATCACACCATTCATACTCTTTCTGCATATCTTCGATATAGGTCATGGGAACATATTCAGCCGATGAGTTCAAAGTAGGTACTTTTTCATCCTTACCCACTTGATGATGAATGATTAAGTTCGGGGCGGGAGGATTTCTCACGATATCGAAGATAACTTTATTAATCTGACTGGCACCAAGGCTTCCACCAAAAACCAGAACCTTGAGACCTGGTAAATTATTTCTCCCCTGGACTGGTTGAATAGCCTTTCTGGTGGGATTGCCCACAACACTGACTTTGTTTTTTAATTTTGGAGGTAGTCCCAAAGTACGGGAGAAGTGAACAAAAATTCTACGAGAAAACCAACCAAGAATTTTATTAGTGAGACCCATGACTGCATTCTGCTCAATGATAAAAACGGGAATAAATAGCAAATATCCGGCGAGCAGGGTTGGGCCGCAAACATAACCACCGGCGCCAACTATAAAATCAGGACGCTTTCTCAAATAGAGACTAAAGATTGTTAGAAAACTTATCATGTTTAAAAGAATATTCTTTATGAGAATGACTGGATTATTAGTTCTCAAAGGTCGCGAATTCAAATGCTTTACTGGCCGATTTTTAAAGAGTTGATAATCAAGATGCCGTTTACCAGTCAGATAACCGATTTCAAATCCCTCTGCTTCAAGTGCTTCTCCAACAGCTAATGCGGCATTGATATGTCCACCAGTACCACCAGCAACTAATACGGCATATTTCATAATCAACCAAACGCACTTTTGAAGGCTTTTAATGTAGATTGTTTGCCATTGGCCTTGACCTGTTTTGCGTCTCCTGGCTGGATTTTAACACAGGCAAAAATTAGTCCAAGAGCAACAAGATTTGCCACCATGGAAGAGCCGCCGTAACTAATGAAAGGAAGATTTAGTCCTTTAGTCGGAAGTACCCCTAGAACCACCCCCATATTGAGGAAGGCCTGAAATCCAATAGTGAAGACAATGGTCGATACCATAATACTGCCCACTCTGGATTTAAGAGAAATAGCCATTTTGAAGCCGATGAAGATAAAACTGATAAACATTAGAGCTGTAACTAAAACTCCAATAAATCCTAACTCTTCTCCCACTACTGAAAAGATAAAATCGTTATAGGCTTCTGGCAGATAAAATAATTTCTCATTACTATTACCCAATCCCTGCCCAAAAAAAGAGCCATTCGCAAAGGCCAAAAAAGATTGAATGATCTGAAAGCCTTTGCCTCGGGGATCTTTCCAAGGATCAAGAAAGGCAAGTACTCGTGCCACACGATAAGGAGCGGAAAAAAGAATTCCACATGCCGCCACCATACCCACGCCCAACGTCGTATAAAAATATTTTCTGGGAAATGAACTCAAGAAAGCGATAAATCCTATAATCATCGAGCAAATAAAAAAAGTACCAAAGTCGGGTTGCACGATCAGGACGACCAAGGGATAGAGAAGTCCAGATAGGTAAAGGCATCTTTGTTTAGGTGAATAGCTATTGAAATTTTCAAAATAACGAATGGCTGCCAACATCAGAGTATATTTAACGAACTCACCCGGCTGCAGGTTCATAAAACCCAGATTCAGCCAACGCTTAGATCCCTTAATAACTACACTTATTCCTGGAATGAGAGTAAGAGTAACCACGGCACCCATGAAGGCATTGATAAGATAGGCTTGCTTATAAAGGTAAAGAATTTTTAGGCGAGAAGCCACCAAGGCCACTAACAGACCCAGCACAATGAAGATCATTTGCTTTGATAAGAAGAAGTAGCTATTCCCCATATTCTCGGTGGCATACATATAGCTGGCCGAAAAGACCATGATGACTCCAAAGAGCATCAGGAAAAAAATATTTATCAGGAAATAATTAGTTAATTTTTCTAGTCTGTTATTATCACTCATGCATTACACCGGAAGAAGGTTTCTTCCAGTGTAACTTGAGTGGGTTGATCGCTGCAATACTATTAGAGTTGAAAGATCAATTTCTTGTAGTAATTGCCCTTCTCTTCGTAATCACGGAAAACATCCGAGCTATCATTTCCAGGGCAGAGAAGAATGGTATCCCCAGTGCGGGATTTTTGGTAGGCCAGTAGGACTGATTCATCAAATGAGCCCACGAGGTAGGTTTGAGTAAAATCACCCAATATACGGTTCATCGATTCTTTAACTTCACCTACTAGAACTAATACGCGGACTTTATCTTTGATGATGCCAGCATATTTATCGAAGGGAATGCCCTCAATTTCCTTACCACCAGCAATCAAAATGACGGGATCTTTGAAAGCTTCCAAAGAAGTTTTTAGTTCATCCATGGTCTCAGATTTAGAATCATTATAGAAACGAACACCATTTTTCTCGACCACAAACTCCAGGCGATGAGGAATCCCTGGGAACTTTTCGATACAATGCTGAATTGACTGGTCTGAGACTTTTAGCGCCTTACAAGCTGTAATAGCTGCCATGAGGTTCTCACGATTGTTAACACCAACAATCCGCATATCGGTTACTTTAAACTCTGAATGAAAATGG
The DNA here is from genome assembly GCA_002381945.1 of Bacteriovoracaceae bacterium UBA4096. Taxonomy (GTDB): domain Bacteria; phylum Bdellovibrionota; class Bacteriovoracia; order Bacteriovoracales; family Bacteriovoracaceae; genus Peredibacter. The sequence goes on along the minus strand of DFXY01000045.1, from coordinate 9,153 downwards.
ATATTCGAGTGGATTCTCTTCTCGTGGAAGTGTGTTCCTTGAATCTCTGAAATCACACCCATCGTTACAAATGATTTACGTGAGTACCAGAAAGTTTGGGCCTGATTATTTCTAAGTACCGAGTTAGAAGCAAGTTTATCAAAGTTAACCACGAGATAAGTCTCCGGACTCATATTACGGGCCACTTTAAGGGCAGTATCAAGATACTCAGCAGAAGACTTAAATCTTCCCATAAGATTCTTCTCTTCTAGATTTGGATAAACTGCGAGAACTGGTTTAAATGTTTCAACCGTTTGAAGCTGCTGTGGAGAAACTTCAACTACGCAGTAATCGATCTCTTCATTGTTAGGAAGTGATAAGAAGTTAATGAAAGGCTCTTCCGAAGTTCCACCAACAAAGACATTCTTCTTATCAACTTTAAGAGTATAGCCAATCATATGAGAGATAATCGTTCTCCCGTAACTTCCGCAAATAGCAATAATAGGCTTAGTGCAGTTCTCATAGGCAAAGGCAAAATCAGAATAGACCTGTCTGCCGTGCTCCTTAGCGACCTTTAACTGAGGAAGGCCTGGATCTACAGAAGAAGAATAAACAATGATATCGGCTTCGATAAAATCTTCATCCTTATGCTCTCCCAAAGTCATGGTTGGATTAGGATTGATTTTTCTTAATCTTTTAACCTGTTTATTTAAATCGAAAATAGGTTTGATATCTGTGACCTTGATGTCACATCCCCACTGATTAAAGAGATTAATCAATGCAAATCCTGTTTTCCCAAGGCCTACTACTAAGACCTTCTTTCCTCTATATTTTTCCATTCATATCTCCTTAATAACTATCGTAATTTAAGTGTAACTAGAGCCAGGATTGCAAAGACCAAGCTGATGATCCAAAAACGAACTATGACTTTTGTCTCAGGCCATCCTTTGAGTTCAAAGTGATGGTGGATGGGGGCCATTTTAAAAATTCTTTTACCTCGAAGTTTAAATGATCCAACTTGGAGGATAACGGAGACGGCTTCTATCACGAAAATACCGCCAATGAGAACAAAGAGAAATTCATTCTTAGTCAGGACGGCCATAGTTCCGAGACAGCCACCCAGAGAAAGAGAGCCCACGTCTCCCATAAAGATCTCTGCAGGATAGGCATTATACCATAAAAAACCAACNNCCAGCAAGGTAAGATATTAAGCCCAGTGTAGCGGCAGAAGTGATAGTGGGACCAATGGCCAGACCATCAAGCCCATCTGTCAGGTTTAAGGCATTTGATGAACCAACAATGACGAAAGCGGCGAAAGGAATATACCACATACCTAAATCAATTAACGGATCTTTCAGAAAAGGGAAGTAGAGCTTAGAGTCAGTAACTCCCCATTCAATCATGATATAACTTACAATTAAAGCAGTGGAGAATTGCCAGGCCAACTTCTGCTTAGCACTGACCCCTTTGCTATTTTTCTTCAAGACTTTGAAATAATCATCCAGGCCACCAAGAAAGAAATAGGAGATGGTGACAAAACCCGCGAGTAAAAAGGGGTAAGAGGTAAAATTACCACAGAGAAGGCAAGCGATGAAAGCACTTCCTAAGATGAAGACACCACCAAAGGTAGGAGTTCCTTTCTTTTTTTTGTGGGATTCAGGACCTTCTTCACGAATCGACTGACCAAATTGCTTTAGTTTCATGAGAGCAATAAAGTGTTTTCCCCAAATGATCGAGACAATTGTTGCAACTATAAACGCCAGAAAAGATCTGAAGGTAATATATTTGAAGACATTGAAGACGAGAATGTTATGACTTAGTGGGTAAAGCCAATGATACAGCATGTTTATCCCTTAGAAAAAGATAAACTTAAGTTATATCGAAGAGTGACTCCAATTGTAAAGAGCGCGAACCCTTAATAAAATGAATTGAGAAATTCTTTATACATTCATCTCGATATTCACTCTTAAAATCACGACTACTGCTTCTCTTGTTTCCCGATGGGCATCCTTTCAAGTAAGAATCAGCATAACGACCCACGAAATAGACATGAGGAAAACCAAGCTCTCTGACAAACGCCCCTAGTTCTTCATGATACCGAGGTGCATTCTCTCCCAGTTCATTCATATCACCGAGCACAACACAGCTCTCGTTAACGACCTTGCCTTGCTCAATAATACTGTCTCTAAAAGCTACGAGAGCAGCTTTCATGGAAGATGGGTTAGCATTATAAGCATCAAGAAAGACCGAGCGACCTTGAAAGTCGATCCATTCAGAACGATTTTTAGTTGGTTTGAATTCACCAGCAGCACGAATGATCTCTGACTTGGATTCAGGATAAAAATGATGAGCAATAAAGGCACAGGTTATTAAGTTAAGCTTATTGTGTTTACCTGTAATATAGGAGTTGCTTACGGCCAGCTCACTCCCTTTATAATCTATGGCCGCTCCATTATCTAAATAAGATATTTGAGCAGTCGCTTCAGTGTTTTCTCCGAAGCTGATGGACCCTGTAGTATCGGGCAAAGATTTTAAAAAGGAATCATCTTTATTGATAAGATAAAATCCTTTCCCTGAGGTATTGTTCTTAATGGCATAGTAGAGATAGCCCTCTTCTTGGAAGACTTTCTCCTCATTACCGAAGAATTCAAGATGAGTTGCACCAATATTGGTCGTAAGGCCAGCATTCGGCAGAGCAATATCACAGAGAACTTTAATTTCACCAGGATGATTACTTCCTAATTCCAAAACAACCATCTCAGTTCTTTCATTAACATTTAATAGAGTTAAAGGAACTCCCAAGTGGTTATTATTATTTTTTTCAGTCGCCACCACCTTTCCTGGAAGAATGGTGTTCAGGATAAAGGACAACATTTCTTTATGAGTTGTCTTCCCATTTGATCCAGAGATAGCAAAGACGGTATTCTTGGAGGAAAGCTCCTTCCATTCTTTGATATGTTCTCGGGTTAATTCCTGCAAAAAAGTCACACTATCTTCGACAGCAATAAAACGAGTATGAGGATATTGCTCATTCAATTTAATCACTTTTTCATCATTGATCTTATCCTTTTGATAGATCACATAGGGACACCTGAGCTTAAGCAAAGGATCGATGATATCTAAAGGATTAACCTTCGCACCAGGGATAGCAACAAAGGCTGAAGGATGAGCATACTTCCTACTATCGCTACAAAAAGGTAATGCACCTTCAAGGTCCAAGAGGGCAGTAATGACGGTATTACATTGAGCAAGATGCTTAAGCTTAATCATGTTTATTCCTGGTCAGGAAGCTTTCGACCTCCTGAATGTCACTATAAGGGTGCTTAGTCCCCTTTATAAGTATATAGTCTTCATGCCCTTTTCCGGCCAATAAAAGCACTTCTTTTTCTTTTAACTCTGATAAGGCAGTTTGAACTGCCTTAGGCCGCTCAACTATTTGCTGAAAATTTTTGTGCTGAATCCCTGCGGCAATATCACTGATGATTGTCATAGGTTCTTCTGATCGGGGATTATCACTGGTTAAATAAATCTCATCTGACCATCTTTCTGCAATACTTCCCATCAAAGGTCTTTTAGTGCGATCTCGATCTCCCCCGCAACCAAAAAGAGTCTTAAGTTTGAAGTCTGGAAAGGCTTCCCGGATACCCTGACAAATATTATCCAAGGCATCGGGAGTATGAGCAAAATCGATGATGATATAATTAGATTTATATGAGCGAATATAAAAGCGCCCGTCCGTAGGAGTGAGTTCCTGCCATCTCTCTGGTACTTTCTCTTTAAATACATCTTCCAAGATTGAAACGGCTACTTCTAAATTATTGCGATTGAACTTGGCCTGAAAAAAAACTGGTAGCTCACCCTCGATCTTTTGCGTCTTGCAGACTCGCGAGAACTTATTTGAGATCATATCAAACAGCTGTTCTTGCTCTCTAGGTACATATGCTTTTGCTAGAGGCTTCATTTGCTCAAACAAAAGGCACTTGGCCTCAAAATAAGCTTCCATCGAATGATGGTAATCAAGATGATCTTGAGAAAATGAAGTCCAACCAACTCCATCAAATTCTAGGCCCCAAAGCCGTTTCTGAAGTAATGCATGGGAGCTGGCTTCCAGAACACAAAAATCTTTATCCTGTCCGTACAAAAAAAGAAATTTTCTTAAATCGATAAGACTAGGTGATGTAAGTCCAAAGTCTAGGATTGTTTTATGATTTTCCCTCACACCAAGGGTTCCGATGCTTAAACCTCTTCTACCCATCAATTCCCCCAACTGAAGGATTAAGTCAGTAGTTGTGGTTTTACCATTAGTCCCAGTTAAGGCCATAAATTTCAAAACAGGCAGTGGGTATACAACGTCTAAACAATTCTTTTGCGTTTCTGCCCAGAGTGCTTCATCAATCACAGTAGAGTTACTGGGTAGATCGACGAGGGGTTTATTAACCACTAACCAAGCAAACGCTGAGTGACTGATTCTTTCTTTGAAAGCTGCAATAGAAACAGCATCATCATTGATCCAGTAAAAAAGAAGAGAAGACTCGCCAGCATCCTGGGTCTTCCACTGAATGTCTGTAATCTTAGAATTAAGAGATGTAGCTTTTAGAATTGAGGATATTAGTTGTTCATTCGACATAAGAGGGTGCTTCAAACTGAAGTCTTAGATTTCCATCAGCACTTAAAGGAGTACCTGCAGGAATGGATTGTTTAGTGACCACACCAAAACCGTTAATCTTCAAAATAATATTCTTCTCACGGGCCAGTTCCAGAGCACTCGCCTTATCCATACCAAGAAAATTTGGAACTATCCCCGGACCATAAGATCTAACGAGAGAAGCCTGCTGAGATTGTACTTCATCGAGGTTTGTTTTATTAGATTGGGCATCATAGCGAGCAAACTGAGCAAACCCCTTCTTCTTGTAGAGTATAAACTGAGTGATCTTTCTGAAGACTGGAGCAGCAACCTTGTTACCGTAATAACCATTCTCTTTAGGGTGCTCAATATAAGCGAATACAACGAATTTATTGGTAACATTGACCGGGAACCCTATAAAGCTAGATATATACCCCTCATATCCACCGGTAGGGGATACCCTTTGGGCAGTCCCGGTTTTACCAGCAATTTCGTAATGGGGAATTCTGGCATTTGAACCTGTACCAGTACTTACAGCTTGCTCAAGCATTGCGGTCACTTCTAGAGCAGTCTTTTCAGAAATAATTCTATTTTCTTCTATCAACTGGGAGTTTTCATTTTTAAGAAAAGTTGGTTTTACTAAGTATCCACCATTTGCGATGGTCGCATAAGATCTCATCATTTGAAGAGCAGTAGTAGCAATCCCTTGTCCAAAACTGATATTACTGAGTGCTAAAGGCATAACCTTATCTTTCGCCTTAAATCTCAGAATACCCTTAGACTCCCCAGCGAGTTCAACTCCAGTCTTTTGAGCAAACTGAAATTTATCCAGAGTTTCTCTGAGCCTCGGATAAGTTAAATTGAACGCAAGTTTAGTCGTTCCTACGTTTGAGCTAAATTTAAGGATGTCCGCAACAGTGAGCCATTCAAACTTTTCATGACTTTCTGCTTCTGAAACCCAATGATTCTGAACTTTGATTTTACCATACTCACAAAAATACTTTGTGTCTGGTCTTGCAACCTTATGTTCAAGGGCAGAAGCAACCGTTATGGTCTTGAAGGTTGAGCCTGGTTCAAAAGGGTCCGTTACAAAAGCTAGTTTTCTATGTTCTTGAGCTGCTTTCGAAGGGAAATTCGGATCGAAGGTTGGATAATTAGCAACGGCCAGGATTTCCCCTGTTCGAGCATCCATAACCCCTGCTCCACCTCTTGAAGCTTTGTGATGTTCTACTGTTTCTTTAAGATAACTTTCAAGAGCTCCTTGAATATCTTTATCAATCGAAAGTTGCACATCATGAGCAACTAATTCCATGGCACGAGATTCATATTTGATCGGACGCCCTTTGGCGTCTCTGATGTATTTAACAACTTGCGGTTCACCTTTCAGCTCTTTATTAAGGCTATTTTCAATTCCTGCAAGACCGGTGTTATCCACTCCTACAAAGCCCAAGGTTTGGGATAAAAGCTCTCGGTTTGGATAAACACGTTGAGAATGGGATTCTATAAAGACCATGTCTAATTTTTTAATCTTCTTTATTTGATCTTCATTCAAGCTTATTTTACGACCTAGCCATGTATATCGAGTTCGCTTATTAACCAGTGACTTCAGTTTATTGTAGGTTAGTTCTGGAACAATTTTAGAAAGTTCGTGTAGCTGGCGATAGTATTCGGCATTTTTATTTTTAGGAATAGTGAAGACATTATAGACGTGGACATTAATCGCTAGAGGATTGCCATTTCTATCGAGTATATTACCTCGGTTGGGATATTCTTTAACTTCTCTAAAAAACTGGCTCTTAGCATAGGCAAGTAGCTTCTGCTTATTAAGAACCTGAATGTAGAAAGCCTTGCTTAATACAATGGCGAATAAAAAACAGAAAACTAAGAAGCTAAAAAAAATTCTATTCTTCACCAAGTCTCACCTAAGGAATAAGTATTATCTGTTCAGGACCTGGTTCTTTAAGATCATACTTCACGGCAAATTCACGAAGCTTATGAACAGACATTTCGCGTGCTCTTTGGGCCTTGAGTTCTTTGCTTTCGATAGATGCTTTATCGATTTCGGACTCAATACTATTTAACTGATAGGCCTGTTCAATGCCTTTCATTCTGAAACCAATAAATAAAACGGCGAGGGTAGTAAAGGTGAGAGTAAAAGGCAAGGCTTTAGGATTGAAGAGAAACTCCATCAATCTATTGTTGAATTTTATTTTGCCTTTTTTTCTTAATGCCATCAACCCTCCCTAGTTGAGACTCCCTTTGCAGTAACCGAAGCTTGGCACTTCGAGAGCGAGAGTTTTCAGACAGCTCTTCTTCCGTGGCTGTGAGTGGCTTCTTAGTTAAAATTGTAGCAGGAAAATCTTCTTTCTCCACTATTTCTTTAAAGGTGTGCTTCACAATCCGATCTTCCAGAGAATGGAAACTGATGACTGCTAAAACACCACCCACCGAAAGATAAGGCAACAAATTTGGTAAAGTATCTTCCAAGACGGTAAGTTCCCGGTTTACCGCGATTCTTAAGGCCTGAAAAGTTCTGGTGGCAGGGTGAGTTTTCCCATGACGATCTTTGGCGGGGTAGGCGTGGAAACAGATATCTTCCAGTTCAGCCGTGGTCTCAATTCTTTTTTTCTGGCGAAGTTCACATATTCTGGCGGCGATCCTGCGAGAAAGCCTCTCCTCTCCGTAATTGAAGATTAGATCAGCAATTTCTTTTTCCGAAAGGGAGTTCAGAAGATCAGCGGCAGTCGGAGTAGAGGAATCGGTATAATTCATCCGCATATCAAGCTGGGCCTCTGCCCGAAAGCTAAACCCACGTTCCATCTTATCAAACTGATGAGAAGAAACTCCCAAGTCCATCAAAATCCCAGCAAATTTTCCCTGCATTTGGTTCTTTTCACACCAGGCCGGAAACTCTTCAAAATTCATAGGCAAGAGATGAACTTTGCCTTCTTTGCCCCTATGCTGGATATTGGCCTCACCGTTCTTTAAGGCATCAGGATCTTGATCGGTAGAATATACCGTAGAACCACTGATGTGGTCCGACAGGGCGAAGGTATGTCCCCCGGCCCCAAAGGTGAGATCAGCAAATAAAAGTGAGCCGGAAGCCTTAGAACCAAGTTTCATGGCTTCCAGACATTCTTTTAACATCACTGAATAATGGGAAAGATATTCGGTCATTTTTTTAATACAACTTCTAAGATTTCTTTATGTGTACTGCTGAGAAGGGCCTGATCGGTCATCACGGCATACTGATTCTCTGGTTCAAACTTGATCGGACTTTTTACTAAACTTGGAATGGCTTCCACTACAAATTTTTGAGCAGAAACATAATTGGACTTCATGACATCCATGATTTCTTGAACTGTACAGTGCTCATCCTTCCAGCAGTCGTAATCGGTCACCATGGCGACGGTGGCATAGGCCATGCCGGCTTCTTTTGCAAGGTAAGCTTCTGGTACGTTAGTCATACCAATAACCGAAGCTCCAAAACCGCGGTAGATCTTGGATTCTGCTTTAGTAGAAAACTGAGGTCCTTCAATGCAAATATAAGTTCCACCGAGATGAGACTCGACACCTGCTTTCTGACAAGACTCATAAAGTCTTTTCTGAAGTGAGGCTTCAACCGGATTGGCGGTAGAAACGTGTCCCACCATGCCTTCATCAAAAAATGTTCGCTTTCTCATCCCTTTAGTCCAGTCAATAAATTGATCGACTAGAACAAACTGACGAGGAGCATACTCTTCTTGAAGAGAACCCACGGCCGAAATACTAATTACAGTATCTACACCTAGTTTTTTAAGAGCGAAGATATTGGCACGGTAGTTTACTTCACTTGGAGTATAGTGATGACCCATGCCATGTCTTGGAAGGAAGTAAAAAGAGCAGCCATCAACTTCAGCTTCCATAACATCTGCACTAGGACTCCCAAAGGGAGTATTTACTTTGATCTGTTTTTTAATTTTAATGGCATCTAACTTATAGATGCCGCTTCCGCCGATAACTGCAACTTTAACGTTAGACATCTTTGCTCCTTATGCCATCATTCCAGTGAGATCAACGACCTTACCAAGGGACTTTGATTGACGAGCGATGAAGTTATTAGATTCATCTCTTTCAGCTTCTTCTTTGCAGAAAATACAAAGTTCGGCAGTTGGTCTGGCCATCAATCTTTCAAACTTAATCCAGCTCCCACAGTCATCGCACTTGCCATACTCTTCAAGATCAAACTTTTTCAAAGCTTTCTCAATTTTCTTGGCATAAAAAGCCTCTCTGTTACGGAATCGAAGTAAATGAGAGTTTGTATAGTCTGTAATAGACTGTTCAACTTCATCACTTCCTTCAGGCTTCGAAAGACTTAGATCTGTGTCTTTTTCGCTAAACACTAAACTCTCTTTATCAGAGAGAAGCTTACTCTTTAGTGTATTGAGCTGCTTTTTGGTGAGGGGCTTAATGTTGTCGTACATGAGATCTAACTCCTTATTGAGAAACTATTCCAATCCACCCTTAATATTCAGGAGAACTGACTTGGAAACCATTTTTAATGTTTCGAA
>DFXY01000058.1:44460-112971 GCA_002381945.1 Bacteriovoracaceae bacterium UBA4096 | reverse complement strand
CTTGACGATTTATCGTGATACTTGGATTCTCAATCTAGGTCCCACGAAAGGAGAAAAGATGAGGAAGTTTTTATCAGTTGTACTTGTAGGTTTAAGTTTCAGTGCCATGGCACAAGTTGATAGATTAGAACAAAAAATTGAAACTCGACTTCAGAGACTAAATCAGCTGGTCGCAATAGAGAAGGCCCATCTCTATCTGACTCCTCAAGAACAGCGGGAAGTTCTTCGAAATGTTAATGAAGCGATTCAACTGCTTCGTCGTGAAGGCCCAACGAATCCAGGTCCAAATCCTGGGCCGACTCCATACCCACCTTATCCTCCATATCCACAACCTGAGCCTCAGTCACAGTTAACTTGCTCTAAGAGAAGCAACGGTCTTTACTATCCAACAAGTCGTCAGACTTTTGAGATTGTCGGATCTTCAAGCTATCAGGCAGGATACAGTGATTTCCAGACTTGTGAATCTTCTCTTCCGGGTCCATATGAAACTCGCTCGTGCTTTAAACAGTCAAATGGCCTCTTCTATCCGTCTAATTCACAAAATGGACAGATTGTAGGTTCAACTTCATATCAGGCCGGCTATGGCAGTCTTCCTGAATGTAAACAGTCACTCCCACGTGATTATGCAGAGTATGCTTGTGCTAAACAGTCGAACGCCCTTTTCTACCCTGTAGATGTGGCAACTTTCAGCATTGTAGGCTCAACTTCTTATCAGGCCGGCCACTCAAATCAAAGTGAGTGCTCGAAGACCCTTCCAGTGCGCGGTGAGAATTTGGTCTGTTTCAAACAATCAAATGCTCTCTACTACCCGTTTGATCTTCGTACCCGATCCATCATGGGAGATTCAAGTTACAATGCCGGCTATGGCGATCTTGCTAGCTGTGAAAGAATCGTAAGACGGGTATATCAGTAAAAATAACTAATCACCAAGGCCACCTTCTGGGTGGCCTTTTTATTTTGTGGGAATTCAATTAAACCATTATCCAGAAAAAGAAAGCCACAAGATCCCTGTCCTGAATGCTTTCTGCACAAAGAGCGTTGTATTTGTGCAAATTTCCCAATTCTTAATCTCAAAACTAGAATCTCCTTAGTAATTCATGCCAAAGAATTAAAGCGCACAACTAATACTGGAAGGCTTGCTCTGAAGGCCTTGATAAATAGTGAGATAAGAATTCGGGGGAAAGAGCATGAAGCCTTGGATCTAAGTGATCTTCTCAATTCTTCCTATCGCACTCTCTTATTCTATCCTTCCCAAAATGCCTTGGAACTTGATGAGAAGTTGGTAAACGAGGATCCTCGACCCATTCAGCTTATCGTTCCGGATGGCAATTGGCGCCAGGCGAGTAAAGTACATTACCGCCATCATGAGCTTCAAGGCGTACCTCGTGTAAAGATCAGTACTCCCAATACAGCAAAGTTTCATATAAGGGCCGAGACCACTGAGGCTGGTATGGCCACCCTGGAAGCAATAGCTCAAGCATTAGGTATTATTGAAGGAATAAAGGTCAAAGAAATATTAATGGATATCTATCAGAAAAAACTAGAAGCTACCCTCCTAGGGCGTGGTACTTAAAACCTCAAGGCCTGCACTTCCAGTCTAAGGCCTTACATTGATCAATTAAATTTTCTAATTGAAGATCACGACTGCTCTTATTTTTTTGTGAAAGTAGAATTGCTTTGGAAGATTCAAGCTCCAGATACTTGAATTGCGAATAGGCCATGGCATAGACTAAATCTTTATTCGTCTTCAAAAATGAGGTTTTAAAAGGAATGGTTAAAAGTCCCGCATAGTTTTCCTGATTCAAAAATTGCGTGGATCTAGCAAGAAGGAATCCGTTTTCATCACCTAAGGTGAAAAAATAATCGGCTACTGTGTTTCTTCCCGCAACTTTGTAAAACTCAGCAGCATGCTTCAGGTATGCCACGTCTCTAATGGAAAGGGTCTCAAAAATATAGGCAATGGAGTGATACTGGCCAGCAGTGAACAGATTTTTCACTAGAAGACTAGTGAGTTCAATAGATTCAGGATGACAAGCATGGGCCGTCTCAAGCACATTTAAATCGATTATTTTTTCAGCTTCCAATAATGACCAAACTCTCAAATAAGAATCTGCTTTCAGGCAGGAAGCAAGAAGCCTACGACGTTTTTCCTTGGCAAAAGTATGGAGACCATTCCTAGCGAGATATTTTTGACTCATCAAAAAATAATCAAAATTCTTTGTTTTATGGTTCAAGGCAAATTCTAATAACTTCTTGGTCTCACCATTCTGATTTAAGCAATTGGCCATGATTTCCCAATCAACACCAACAAAATCCTTTAATTTAATTTGCGAAAATTTAGTTGAACAGGTCTTAAATTCTTTGAGTTGGGAAGCAACTCTTCCCCATAGTTTATGGTAGTCCGAGGATACATTCTTAGAAGGATTTCCGCTTTCAAGAACCTCTAAAGCTTTCTGATAGTTTTTTAAAGCAAAATGAGCTTCTGCCAGATGGTAGTGATACTGACTTAATTCTTTTTTTTCCTTGGATATACTTGGAAATTGCCTGATGACTTCCAAATATTTTTTATCCTGAATTAAGGCCCTCAGGAATGAAACACCTTCCAGTTCATCGTACTTTTTCTCCTCTTCTTCGGTTAAGGCCCAAGCCGAACAAGAAAAAAGGAGTATGAATAAAAAATTAGTTAAGTTCAAAATTCACCTTCTGTTTAATCCGGCTGACTACAGTTTTTCCGTTTTCAATACCTGGCTCAAAAGTCCATCTCCTGATGGCCTCTATCGCTACTTGATCAAATAAGCCCTGGGGATTAGCATTCAGGACTTTGGCTTCAGTCACCTGACCACGTTCAGAAATCAGGATTTCGAGAATCACAAATCCTTCGATGCCCCTGGCCTGAGCGGATTGAGGATAAACCGGATTAACAATTTGAATTGCTCGGGCGGGCCGGCTTTCTCCCCCGGTTTCCTGGACTAGCTGGGCAGTGGAAGTATCACCTTGGGTAATATTCATCCCACCACTTCCTCCGCTACCTTCCGAGACTACTCCGGCGGAAAGGGATTTCAGGTCTCCACCTAGCGAAGCTGGAGCGGCAAGAGACTGAGATAAGCTTGGTGGTGCCTCAAATTTAGCAGCTTCTTCTTTGGGACTATCTTTTACTTCCACTTTTCGGATAGTTTTTATTTTTTGCTTTTTTTCTTCTATTGAAAACAGCTCTGAGGGATCTTTAACTGTCATAAGAAGAACTCCCAAGCAAAGGAAGAGCGGGATTAAAACTGCTCCTAGAAATAATTCTTCTTTTTCCAGTTTCATGCTCTCGCCAATAAAATAAAGAGGCCCAGGACTGCCATCATGATGAAGGCCATAACAACTCCTGGGATCCCATCGGCGACGGTCTCTTTCCAGGATTTAGCGATTTTCAAACCCGTGCGTTCGAAATCAGGAGTGAATAAGTAAACCTCATTAACTGCAGCCTTATTCATCACCTTTAAGAATTCATTGTTATAAGGGGCCAAGGCAAAGATCTTAGAACCCTGTTTACCCCAGGCTGAAAAAAGACCCTGAAACAAAACTTCACCCTGAACCAGGTGATCATTTTCATCCAGGAAGGCATGAGCTCGCCATTTTTCAGAACTAATCATTTGAATTAATCCCAAGGTTTCTTCTAAAGTGCCTTCAAACTTCTTAATGACATCTGTTTCATTCGAAGCTGCATGTGCAACTCCAAGTTTTGCTCTGATCTGGGTGAGGTTATCCTGAATCTTCAATTGATTTTTTTCAAGCTGCCCGCGCATTTGCGAACTTTCTTTAGTAATTTTCTCTAAGGCCTTATAGTCTTCATGAAGTTCCTGATTTTTCAGCATCAACCGCGAGAGATCAGCTTCTTTGGTGGAAATTTCTTTCTCAGCAAGTGCTTTCCGTTGCTTAAGGGAAGTTGCCATATTTATCTTCATTCTTATCAGGCTTTCTTTTTGCGCAGTTAAAAATGATTTCTCCCGTTTATAAGCCTCTTCCAAAGTTACGTCACTCCAGGCCGCAAAACTAAAGAACATGAGAAAAATGATTTTCATAGTTGGATTCCTGGTAATTGATAAAAACCTGTTTTTTGTTGTTGCTTAAATTGTGAGAGAAGAGTTTCGATCATCTTCTGAGAAGAAGTATCCTCGAAAAATTCCATTTGCCATTTATCATTAAAAAGTAATTGTCCGTACTGGCCTTCGGACGTTCGGAAATAGCCCTTGGTTCTGCCAAAACGAACCATTTCTAAATGATAAAGTTTTTCATCCACTTGCAGTGGAGACAGAATAAATTCTGCTTGCTGGGCCTGAGCCAGATCGTTATCCAGTACAAACCAGGTTTGCAGTAGCGCGTGCTCATAGGAAATCTTCTGTTGCTCTAATTCCATTTTCAATTTCTGGATTCTTTCCTGTAGTTTGGGAGCATAAAGAGGATGGGCCAGCTTCAAAGAATTATCATACCTGGACCAAAAATCTTTAAGCCAGGTTTGTGAGGTAATGGTCTTCATGGCCTTGGCATGTTTGGCAAGCTTGTCCTGACTTAAACGTATCTGAGTCTTGAACTGTTCACCCCGAAATTTCTCTTTAAGAATCTGGGCTGAGAGTTCCTGATCCCGTTGAATATAAACATCCATCACCGATTGCTGATTTTTCTTGAGAGTTTCAATTTCTAAAGATAACAATTCTACCTCTTGCCTCAGCTGACTCGTCGTAGATACTTCATGCTCAAGAGTGCCGGCCAAGAGATTAGTCGTTGTCATAAGAATTAATATTAACATCAGAATTAACAATTTCATTATTCCTCCAACCCGCTGGTAGTCGATATGGCTATTTTTTTAATGCCCGTCGTTTTTATCAGGTCGATGACTTTGACAACTGATCCATAATCCAGATTTTTATCTGCTGTGAGTATCGCCTCAACTTGAGAATTCTTTTTAAGCTCAATGTCGCCCCGAGATTTCAATTCCGTTTCCGAGACTGGTTCACCACCAACGAAGAGGTACCCCTCTTCGTTGATCATCACCTGAAAGGGCTCACTACCTTGGGATGGATCCCCGGAAGAGGCCTGGGGAATATCCACCTTAATTTTTGATTGCTGGGAAGCCGGCGAGGCCACCATAAAAATAATTAAAACCACCAAAATAATGTCCACTAGTGGAACGATATTAATGTCGGAGATCTCATCTTGATCTTGATTGACTGAAGCCATGGTTAATTCCCGCTCTTCATTGTTCTTTCATAGAGGAAGAGTAACTCTTTACATGAATCAAGATTGGTGAAAATACTTTTCACTTGTCTTGAATAAAAGTTAAAGGCCAGGACAGCAGGAATTGCAACCATCAGTCCGGCAGCCGTAGCGATCAAGGCCGATGAAATCCCGGACATCACCGAACTTCCACCACCCGTTGAGCTATTCATGTCATTGAAGGCCTTCATAATCCCAAGAACAGTTCCGAAAAGACCAATATAGGGTCCGTTAGAGCCGACTGTCGCCAGGAAGCCTAGAAATTTTTCATAACGAGGCTTTTCACTTTGATAAACGTATTTAAAGATCTCCTCCACTCCTGACTCACCATATTTCTTAAAATGCTCCAAGCTTAAATGAATCGCTCGATCTTCTATCTCACCCAAGTTGGTTACCATCTTCTCCAGTCGTCCATAATTCTGAGTTTCCAGGATTTCCTTAAGTTCAGCTTGCCGCTTTTTACTATGAAGGGACCTTTTTTTAAGAAAATAAAATCTTTCGACGATCATAATTAAACTCATGAAACAAAGACCAAGTAGGAGGTATAAAACACCCTGGTCAACATAGTGGGCTATAGCAAAAATTCTTTCATTCATTCAATGGCTCCAAGTTTCAATAAAATTTTTTCAATATTCTTAAAGTTTAGCTCTTTAGCAATCTGCAAGGGGAATTCGCCATTCGCATTTCTTAAATTCACATCCATTTCCAGCTTGGGTTGGGCCAGAAGTCTCAGGACATTTTCTAGTTTATTTTTAATACAAAAAGTCAGTAGCGTTTCTCCTTCAAAGGCCTTAGCTTCAGACCCTAATTCGGATGCTAGAATATAAAAGTTAAGTGGAGGATTCTCGGCCAGCGTTTTCTTGAGTTCCATCATCGCACTGTTCTTTACCTGTTGAAAAAGTGAACGCTTAAGTTCAATCAGTAATTCAGGGAAGAGAATCCGCTTGATTTTAATGTCATTTTCACCGTATTCCACTGCATTTTGCCCATGACGGTCTTTGAAGTTAATATCCGCCTTGTATTTTACCAGCAGTTCCAGAACTTTAAATTTTGACCAAAAGCACGCCTCAGTTAAGAGTGTTCTTCCATTGGAAAATTCAAATTCAGCACCGCCCCCTGACTTAAGAAATTTTTCTATATTCATCAAATCCTCATCCATGATGTTTTGTGATAAAACATCCGGGTTTGTGACTTGATATGTATCCTGAATACCTCGGTTCCCGGAGGAAGCTTGTTCATGCTTTCCACATGAAACGACGAGCACCAGACTAAAAATAAGCGCTAAGATTGAAGACATAACTTCTCCCTCTTTGTCTTGAGCGGACAACCTCTCCGCCTTGAGTACTTAAGGCCACTGGATCCAGTAAGTTCTTAGCTTTGAAACCGTATCCCCAGTCACCTAGTTTTTGATTAAAAATGAAATCTAATTGATGAACAGGTTGTTCATAGACGTCTGGTCTGGCATTCGTTCCAACTTCAGTAATTCTTTTACCGACAATGTTATAAATAAGACCTGAACTAATTTTAAATTGAGGCCGATCATAAAGTAGTTGCACATTAGCGACATAAGGTGATTGACCTTGCAAAGGACGCTCTTGCGAGGTTTGATTTCCTTGTGAACCATCAATGGAAACCTTGGATTGAATGACTGATACATTGCTGGCGAGACTCCAACGTCTGAAGACACGTCCCCAGTTTCTTAATGAAAAGCGACCTTCTACTTCTGCTCCGTAATTAACGGCTGACTTAGCATTCATAAAAGTCTTAACCAGTTTATCTCCCGGCTCAAAGACCGCCTCAATAGGAGCAGTGAAATCTTTATAAAAGAAACCTAAGGAATAATAATCGCTGTCAGCAAAATATCTCTCATAACGAAAGTCCCAGCTTTCAATGACTGTCCCCTGAAGGCTACTGTTTCCGATCACATCATATCCAGTTTCATCTTCTATATAAGAAACAGTTGAGAGTTCTCGAAAATCAGGGCGGGCCACGGTTTCTCCATAGGCCAATCGAAATCTTTGGTCTTTCGACTTTTTCCATGTGACGTTATATGAAGGCAGAATATCACTCATTTCTAAACTTCCCGCAGAGGTCGGAAGCCCAGGTTCGTAATATTTAAAAGTCTTCACTTCCTGCAATGAAGTTTCATTCCTGGCCCCTAAAGAAAAAGTCCATTTTTCAGAAGGACTCATCTCAATTAGTCCATAGTAGGATGTTAAGATCTGACTTCCGGTAAAACTATCGGCTGAGTCGGTAATATTGGTTAAGATAAAAGCGTCAGCGCCCCGCTGACGAAAAATGGTTTCAGTATCCTGTGAAAGATCCGGCGTGGTACCGGGAGAGAAATTATTCTTAAAGTGAAGACGGTAAACATCGGAAGCACGATCCTTATTATTTTGTGCTCCTCCGAACTTTACTAAAATTTTCTCATGACCTTTTTCATAGAGATTCAAATCAAAGTCGGCGCCTAGTTCCTGGGATTTATCTTCTAGCTCGCTATAAACCCTTTTATTGCCAGAAACATCTGTTTCCAACACGTAACGATTGCCATCATTGTTTCTCATGATCTCCCGAGAATCTGGGCTGTCACGATTAGCGAGAGATTTATTGATCCGCCATTTAGCGGTCAGAGCATCAAGCTTATGTTCACCTGCTAGTTGATTAAAGAAGAGCTGGCGCTCACTCCATTCCAGCAAGGTATATTTACGACTACTGAATGAATCACTGGTTTTTTCAGATATTTTTTCTTGTGTAAGATTTGTAGAGTTTCTGAGTAATATCGAAGTAAGTTTTAATGTATGGGTGTCACGATAATCGATACCAAGGTCCAAAGCCCCACCTAATTGAACTTCCCTCTCTGCATAAGTGATATTACTTTTATCATCTCTCTCCAATTTTTGGCCAGCACCCACATTATAAGAGTTTGATTGTCTTTCACCGACGTCAGACCCATTGGAATAGATAAAGCCCATGAGGCCACCAATTCGTCCTTGGCCTAGTTCCTTTGAATCGCCCAGAGAGAACTGAACATTTGGCAAAACCTCTCCACTTGCCTCTTTCACATTATAGGTATTGGAAAGAGCATTCGTCATTTTGACGACCTCTTCCAATTTGAAGCCTTCAGTTTCACTTACAATGATTTTCTTTTTACTTTTGAACGCTTTTTTAACGAGTGAAGGCATCGCCCTCGTACCATCATCAAAGCCAAGATGATCTTTTTCTCCACCTTGATAACCTAGGCCATTCTGAAAATTCTCGCTATTGACTCCAACACTCATCTGCCCTGTAAACTTTCTAGGAATGGCCCGAGTCTGTAACTCAATTAGACCACCGCCAAATTCTGCTGGTCTGTCTGGCGAAAAACTTTTCTGAACCGTAATGCTTTCTAAAATTGACACTGGAAAAAGATCCAGCGGTACTACTCTTCTAGTTGGCTCAGGACTAGGGACTTGGGAGCCGTTTAGAAGAACGCTTGAATAACGTTCCCCTAAACCTCTCACGTATACATACTTTCCATTAACTAGGGTCAATCCAGTCACTCTTCTCAGCGATGCCGCAGCATCGGAGTCACCGCTCCGACTCATGGCCTCTTGCCCGAGAACATCAGAAACATTGTTCTTCTGTTTTCTAACCTCAAGCAAGGCCTCAACTGAGTTCTGAATCCTGGGAGCAGCAACCGTCATTTCTTGAATTTCGGTCTGGGCACCCAGGTTTAAAACTAAAAAGAATGAAAGTAAGACCAGCTTTTTCATGGAAATTTTATTCCTGCACCATCGAAGTCCAACCAGCTTCCCAGTTGTCTTCGCTAGAGGCAAAAGCACCAATATAATCAACTGGTTCAAAAAATAAATCATCAGGTGTCACGCCATTATTAAGGGCAGGACTCGAAGGATTTGGATAGTACCCAGCAAGGTCTGCATTAACAGTTGTATTGCCCTGATTGAGTAACCAGCTCTCAGTCGACCAAGCATCGCCATTTTCAATTTCGGTAGTTTTGTCACAATTTAAAATGCTGGATTCAATTTTTAATCCCCCATGATTGAAAGTTTCTGCATCATCAATATCAAGACATGCCTTCTTGAATCCTGAGATGATGCTATTTAAAAAATGGGCCGAAGTGCCTTTCCTTAAAAGAAGACCGTAAGCGCTGTTTTTTCCTCCAAGGAAGGTCGCATTACTAATGGTTGGATTAGAACGAGGAGAAGCATTCATTGGAGACTTGAAATTGTCTGCTTCAATTCCGTTATCAGCTGAATCATCCCCCTGTTTTACCAGAAGATATTGAATTTTTCCGCGAAATCCCATATCCCAATCAAGAGAATCATCTTCGTTATTAGTGAGAACCAGATGTTTAACGTTTACTGTTCCACCAAAAAATTCGACCCCATCATCAGCATTCATATTTACCTGAAGGTAATCGACTTCAGTGCCTTCACCGACAGCGTTGAAAGTCACACCATTTAGTTCATTATCCTGAGACATGGGATAACCAGCGAACTCCACTCTTACAAATCTAAGAATGCCTGAATTGTCCAATGGGTCATTCCCACCAAATTTAACTGGTTCAATCTTAATGCCTTCGCTGATCGCTTCGCATAGCTCGGTTCCGGGTTTACAGGCATTAATAGGAGCATTTCCATTTATAACCAATCCTCCCCATTCACCACGTTTTCGGTTAACTGAATTGATTGAGGTGAAAACGATTGGTTTGTCTTTTGAACCTTCGGCAAATATTTTTGATCCTCTTGAAATGGCTAGAAAAGATTTTGGCTCTCCTACGATTTTAGTCCCAGCTTGGATTCTGATTGATGAACTGGCCTTATTATCGCCTCCGATAAAAACGCCTTCATCATCAAGACGATAAGTATGATCAGCAGTAAGGCTCAGCTGGCTATTTAGATATTTACCTCTTAACAGACAAAAATTTTGATTGTTTTCAACTAGAAGTTCCGTCCCGGTCGGACAGGCCATTGCAACAGAACTTAAAAACAGACTAGAGACAAAAAATGTCTTCATGAGATCCCCCATTGTTAGTATGAAAACAAGTCTGCCCGAGTCTGACTAAATTAGACAATTTAAGTTGATGTGGGAGTACTGTTAAGATGGAGTGAAGAAAGCCTAATTGTCAGGATCTCGTTAGCTTTCCTATAGGTCTCAAACTGTTCGGTAATCAATTTTTTTTTTGAGGCATGAACATTGCATATTTCTTGAGCATCAATCAGATGGAACTTTAACATGGAGGAATTAATGGGATTAGATTTATTTAAAGATAAGGGAACTCCCCTCGAAAAACAAAAATTTACATGGCGTGATCTGGTCCAAAAGCCAATCAGTAAACTCAATGATGACGCTTTTACCAGAGTCCGAATTATCCTCATGAATGGTATCGAGCTGGAGGCGAACCGTTTCAGTCATTCCTTTGCCAGGATGAACAAAGAAATGCAATTGCCGCTAGCAAACATCCGACGAGTGGAGCAACATCAGGCCACAATGATTAACTGGTTATTAGGATCAGACCATTCTCCTTTGGAAACAACGATTGGTTATGAACAGGTTGCCATTGAAGTCACTGCAGCTGTGGCACAGCAGGAGCCAAATGAATACTTAGCGCAGGTATACCGTTATGGGCTTCTTGAAGACTTTGATCATATGTATAGATACACGGCCCTACTCGATAGGTTAGAAGGAAAAGACGCCAATAACATTCTTCAAAGTTATACAGACATTATTCCGGGAAGACCGACCATCGTAGAACATCGTGCTCCGGAAGATGACTTGCGACATCACTATGACCGAACTAAAGCAGAAGTTTTAACTAAATTTCATGCACTGACTATTATGGCAGGTGAACAACAGACTCATAATTATTACATGAATATTGGCCCGTTGTTTGCTGATCCAACGGCCCGTCAGCTTTATGCGGAGATTGCTTCAATTGAAGAGCAACACGTAACTCAATATGAATCAATCATTGATCCATCTGAATCCTTCATGGAAAAATGGCTCATTCATGAAGCGAATGAAGTATACAACTACTACAGCTGTGTGGCCTATGAGAGTAATCCTAGAATTAAAGCAATTTGGGAAAGATTTCTGGAATATGAGTTAGGCCAACTGCAAATGGTTATGGAACTTTTCAAGAAAGTTGAGAATAGAGATCCAGCTGAGATACTGCCTAACAAGATACCTGCTCCTATCGAATATAAGAGCCAGCGTGATTTCGTGCGTGATGTACTTTCTAAGGAAGTACATTTCCGTTCAGTTGGTAAAGACTTTGTTCAAGGCCCGGATCAGGAAAGCGAAGCATCCAGAAATTACCGTGATCAAATGAATTCAGAAGGATCTCCTACTGAAACTGTTGCTGCCGGCTATATTTGGAAACCTGGAACTGAGCTTAACAACTTAGAAACAATGATTAAACAATAGGAGTCTTCCATGGATAATCAAATGGCAAGTGAAGTAGGAATGAATCGGACAGGAGCTAAAATGTCTCCTAAAGATGCGGTTAAATCAGCTGAGGGATCAAGAAAACTTACTTCCCCCTCAATCGGTAATGCAAATGCACTTGGTAATAACAGAATTGATTTTATGATAGAATCAGATCCAGTGGGAACGGTACCCATGCCCAGTGGCCTGAAAGGTGCATTCTCAGCCCTCAAAGAGAAGATCATGCAAGGTGATCATACCTTCATGGATAAGCTTGGTGAGAGAATTGCTTTTGAGCGATCAGGAACACGTCTTTATGAAGCATTAATTAGTAAGCATAAGGGTTCAAAAGGCAACGAAGATTTCCCAGAGTTATCGATACTCGAAAGATTTCATCTCGAAGAATACCAACATTTTCTCATCGTCTCAGAGGCGATGGAAGAATTAGGTGGTGATGCAACGGCAATGACTCCATCCGCTGATGTGGCCGGAGTAGCGGGATTTGGGTGGGTCCAGGCCATATCTGACCCTCGAGTAACTTTTAAGCAGTCTCTGGAAATTATTCTCCAAGCGGAACTAGTTGATAACAATTGTTGGGAAACGTTGATCGAGCTGGCAGATAAAGTGGGACTTAGTCAAATGGTAGAAAGATTCCAGAAGGCTAAAGAAGAAGAGGATATACATCTACAAACCATCAAGCAGTGGGTTTTGGAAATGAATACAAATGGCGGAAAGATTTTATCAAGGAAAGTTCAGTAAATTGCAGTGGCCATTATTCATTCATTTGAATAATGGCCACTATTATTTAGCTTCTATAAGCAGTTTGCGCCTCTTCACGATGATAGAAACGCAAGGCCTGTTCTTTTTGGCGAGGATTAGAGAAACTACTCACTCGCTTTAAATATCCTATGATCCTGGTTCCATAATCAATGTCTAAAGAGCCACACTTTGAACAATTTTTCAAAGTCCGCTTATCGATATGTTCACATTGATTACAAATTGTGATCTTCACATTTGTGCAAAAATAGTTACATCCTGTTTGGGCCGAAAGTTTTAAGATGCTAAGAAATCCTTCCTTGGTCAAAATCTCATCAAGATTTAAATGAAGTGCTGATCCCCCATCGAGATACTGATTAATTTTATTTCCATGAAGAATAAATTTATCGATGACATTAGTCTCTTCATCTTCGACCACATAAAAATAAGAATTATAACAATCCCGATTCACTTGATAACCGTCTTTAAGGTCCCAACTGGCGTTTTTCACACCCAAGTTTTCAGCGGGAACAAACTCTGTATTAAACATATAACCAGTTTCTTTTTTCGCCTTCAGATTTTCATCATAAATAACCTTTAAAAGGCTTGAGACAAAGTTAATGTAGCTTTCATTATTGTCCGGTTTAATTCCTTGCGACTCCGCGGCTTCTACCATGCCATTAATACCGATGGTTAAAAATTGTTTATTCAGTGAGATGTAACCTGCCTGATAGACAGGTAACATACCCTTCGAATGGAACTCTTCCATTATTTTTCGATATGCGATCTGGTACTTATGAATTTTCTGAACCTCGGTTTTAAGATTGCGTTTATCTTGAACTAATCGGTTCATATTTAATGTAATGACATTAATGGAGCCAGTCGATACTCCCCCCGCTCCTAAAGAATAACTGAAAGTATTATCGCTAATTTCATTTCTTAACCGACAGCAACTAGCCAGGCTATCAGCGCTCGTTGATTGATAAATGAAGAATGAATTCCCTTCGGCCAAATCCTGGGAGCAATTATCTGCGAATTCTTCATCGCATGGCCCGGACTGATCGACTAACATGGCAGCAGTAATGACAGGGAAAGTCAGGACAGATTTTTTTCTTTCTTGGTTAAACCATTTCATGAAATATTTCTGGAGGGTTTTGATGCTTTCATACTTAGGCTTATCAAAATCGGGGAAGACGAACTCACCGAATAGGCTATCAAAATATTTCTCATCATAAATGGAAATATTCCAGAATACAGATTGATAACCCCGAGCTGCAGCAGGTTGATTAATGGAATAAACGATATGCTGAAGATGATTATCAATGATTCTCGAATGAGTCTTTAAATAATCTGTTCCATAGTCTTTTCGGGCAAAGTGATCGAAGTATAATAAAAACTCAACTGTAGCGATAGCGCCTGCAAATTGGGCCGAAACTGCAAAAATTAAATTTATGAATGATCCACAAAAACTTTCCAGGTGTTCAGGGGCATGTGATTCTCCACCCAAATCTCTTATTCCGTTAAGTAAAAATGGATACATGCTGATAGAGGCGCAGTAAGGCTTCAGGGATGTCTCATCATGAACATAAATTTCATGATCCTGAATTTGACGAACATATTCCTCAGCTAGTTCCTGACCAAAAAGGCTTTTAATTTTCAGATAAACTAATCTACGATTGACTTGAATATTGATGTCTTTATTTAACTCTGCCTCCAAAGTCGCTATATTTTTAAAAGAAACATTCGCATTAGAATCGAACTGAGAGCCAGATGCTGCGTTATTGGCCTCTATATATTTCTCAATGAAGTTAATTTTCTCCTGAGTCTGTTCCGATGTAAGTTTAAGCATGTGAAGTCACTCCTTGTGTGTGTTGGAATAAATGATTTAGACATTTTCCACTATCTAAATTTATGAAACGCTGATTGGTCGTAGTGGCATAAAGTCCCCCTAACTCTTCTTTCCACGGACCTGTTTTTAAATAATTCAAATTTGTTTTTAGTTTGGACGAAATTGAGTCGGCTCCCGTATATAGGCAAGTCTTGTAACCTGATTTCCTAACGAGGCTCAATAGTTCAGCAAGAGTATCCTCATCACTTTCCCCACCGAAAAAGCAAACGCAACTAAATAGTTTTTCATATTTCTTCATTTCGATTAAGAGTTTTTCGACTGTTAGTAGGGTCCCTTCACTGGCCCATAATTCAGGTGAGTGACAACCAGGACAACGATGGGGACATTCTGAAATTTGAAATACCAGGGAGATTTCGCCGGGTACTTCTTGCAAGGACACTTTACAATTTAGATATTTCATCATCCCCTCACAGATCTCCAGAAGAAGAATGAAGGGTGACATAAGTAGAACTGAAGAATTAATTATTTTTCTTCAACTATGACTTATTCCTTCTCTGCCTCGGAGAATGAACAATTAGTACAACGACTGAGAGAGACCGGACTTGCAATAAATTGCTTACCGTTGCGGGACAGTGTCGGATTTTCACCGACTTCATCTTTGCCTCAGACCGTTAATCTCATTATCATAATTTGATTTGTCTTCTGTCAAAATCAATATCACAAGCCCAGAATAAGCTAACCAATGTCATATAGTTTCTATCTTTACAATAATGTAAACATGGTTCGTCACTTGCAGAGCAAATAGATATCTCTGCTCCTTTTTGCATTATGGGGCAACTATGGAGGATATCTATGGCGACTGCAGACAATCTTCTCAACACAACACAGAACTTTCTCACACCTGATTGCGTAAGGAAATTCAGCAGCATTCTTGGACAACCAGCAGATAAAATCCAAATAGGTTTGCGCTCAGTTATTCCAACTTTCCTTACAGGCCTGGTTCGAAAAGGTTCCTCAAGTGAAGGGGCCGCCAGTCTGATTGCCATTGCTGAAAATGATGGCGTTGAAAATGCAGATCCATCAGTTTCTCTGAATGATCCAAATTATCTTCTCAAAGGAGAAGATGCTATAAATCAGATATTTGGAAATCGACTGATGTCAGTCGCTGATTCTTTAAGCACAACTACCGGTATGAATTCATCCGTTGTGACAAAAATAATGAGTATGATTGCACCTATCGTTATGGGTGCAATTAAAAGAAAAATTAAACATGACAAGCTTGAGACAAATGGAATCATGAGTTTTCTTGATCAGCAAAAAAAAGTTCTCATTGGCTTTCAGATCGGTGGACAAAATGATCTAGAGAGAAAGGAACTCGCTGGAACCCGTGCGGCACTGGGGCCTGTTGCCCATAAACTCAGAGGGGCAATCGACAAGACTGAGGGACATTACAATTCAAGAGAAAGAGTTGTGGCCGATTATAATCGTCCTACTCAAAGACCATGGTTATGGATTGCTACATTGACTTTATTATTTTTAATCGGCCTGTGGTGGTTTTTGGATCGAAGAGTAAGCTCTCTATCTGAAGAGAATGCAGTCAACACCCGATCTTCCCCAACATCTTCCACCTTGATTACATCCGGAGAATCAACTGCAGAGAGCCTAAACACCTTGAAATATTTCCTAAGGGAAGGATCAATAGAAGAGCTACCCAGGAGATTTTCTTTTCAATCATTAAATTTCTTGGCAGGTTCAACAGCTTTAGTAAAAGGGTCTCAAAGTGAAATTGATGAACTTGCTAATGCGATGAAAGAATTCCCTAAAACTATTATTATGATTGAAAGTTATAGTGACAATTTAGAACTTTCAAATGCCCGAGCACTCGCTATAAAGGAAGAATTAAAGGCCAGGGGAATTGACGAAACAAGGGTAGGAACTGTTGGTAAAGGAAGTAAGAAGAAGGTTTCAGGAAGTAATATCGAATTCATCATTACAAACATGAGATAAAGATTAATATAGATAAGTATATTGAAAAGCGTATCTATTTCCCAAAGGAAGAAAAACAA
The DNA here is from genome assembly GCA_002381945.1 of Bacteriovoracaceae bacterium UBA4096. Lineage (GTDB taxonomy): Bacteria > Bdellovibrionota > Bacteriovoracia > Bacteriovoracales > Bacteriovoracaceae > Peredibacter. The sequence continues at coordinate 96,615 of DFXY01000058.1, read as the reverse complement.
AAGACTGACTTGAATCTAAATTCATAAGTGTATCATAAACGACTCCACTGACGAATGAACCAAACGCATATCCCGCCAGTACATCCGTTGGATAATGTCTTTTACCTTCCACTCTCGCCCAAACCGTACCCATCGACATCGCGGTATTTAAAACATTAATTCCTACTTTCAATTGCGCTGGGGCCATGTCAATGGCTTCCACTCCTTTGCCAATTATTGCTCTACGAGAACCTGCTTCAGCAGCGTGCCCTGATGGCAAACTCTTATAATCCATGTTATTTGGTCTTTTTCGATGAACAACTTTTCTAACCTGATCCACTGAGAACCGACTGGAAGAGGAGGCAATATTAACGGCAAAACCTCCCTTCAATTTATTCTTTAGATATCCTGAGAAGGATTTATCTTCATCATATGAAGGCGTAAATAAGATCATCGCATACATCTCATATTTTTGAATATTGTTAAAGTTGTCACTCCAATTGTCGGCCGCTTGAACATTTTTGTATACACTTCCTTCATGGTGGACCCAGTTAGAAATTCGGGCATCGGTATTGGAAGCAAAGATAACTCCTGCTCCTACTAAAGGACCCCAGACATGCGGTGAAGAGGCATTAACTTGCACGGCTTCCAGGAACTTACCGGCCCGTAAAGGGTATAAGGCATTTTTCCCCCATGTTCCCTTTTTATTCAATAGAGCGCAGGATTGAAACTGAATCAGGATCAAAATAAAAAACCAAGATTGAAGATGCACGAGCTATCTCCCTCGATCCCAAAGCAAGTTAAAACCAATTTTCACTTCATCATTAATTTTAATTCCAAATAATGAAGGTCGATTAATGTGATGTTCTTCGAGTTTAATGATTAAGTTTACCGCTGTATTAAATTTATTCTTATTAATTACATGAGCATGATATTTTTTCTTAATACCATGAAAATCTATCTCCACTGGCAAATCCCATTGGTCTTGCATCATATGAGCAGAAGGAAATTTTCCTTTTGCTGTAGTTAATGGGAATTTCGAGGCTTCAACTATATTCTGCATATTCAAGTCACGATTACTGTCACCAGAGATAAAAGTATTCAAAGGTATTGCCAGGAGAAACTCACACTCAGTTTCATCACAAACGATTTTTCCCTTCAACTGGTTGCTTTCACCACTTACTCTTTTTATTAAATGTTTTATTTCATAAATGGCACTACCAGACTCCAATGAGTAAGACTGGGCAAAACTTTGAAAACTGAAGACGAAAAATAAGATAAATATGATTAATTGCATGATTTATCCCTTTAAAATTCGAGGACCATTAATGTAGCTGATAAAGCAAAGGAACCGTATAAAAGACCAGCGACCGTAGAATGATGTTTTTCCAAGCCTGTATGTTTCTGACCATTCTCTTCATGTTTTTTATACATAAAGCCTAGGTAAGGAGCGATGATCATGGCGGGAAGATGAATCCAAGCAAGGCTTTTGTGCCATTTGATCCTGCCTTTATCGATCACTCCTGATGGTTTAGGTGCAGTAAAAGCATAGTATGCAGTGGCAGCATAGAGGGCCCCAGTTGCCACGCCTAAATACATATGCAGATCATTGTCCATGGCCGAACCGCCAGTGAACATAGTGGCGGTCATTGCACCTAAAGTTACCAACCCAAGAACTTCATGACGTTTGAGCTTCTTCGTACGTTCCGAAAATTCCGTCTGAGTTAAAGTTGGTATGTTAGAACTCACTTGTGGTTCTATACCCAAATCATTTAGATTAATTTCGGCGTGAGCAGTAATTGAAAGAAAACCAAGAATTAAAAACCAGAGCTTCATACAACTTCCCTCTTGAAAATGTTCTTGAACGATTTTCAAAGAGGACATAGAAATATTCAATCCGACAAATGCCTGATCCAGGCTAAGGTTGTGAAATGATATCTTCCAGGAAGAAGGCCGCTAACTCCTGACGACCTGAAATATTGGCCTTTCGGTAAATATTAGTTGCATGCTGACGAACCGTTTTTTCATGACTAGTTCTTATTTCAGCAATTTCCTTCATGCTCAGGCCTTTAATGAGAAGAAGAGCAATATCCTTTTCGCTGGTCGAAAGACTCCAGTTATTGAATTGCTGATCTATCATGTTGCGTATTTCATGGGCAGAATGTTTGCTTCTTTGCTGCCACTCCCGATAAGAGTCCTTAGTTTCCAGCAATTCTTTTTCAACATGCTTAATATGCCGATCTTTTTTTAATAATAGTTTGAACTGCCAAGCAGTTGCAGCAAGTGACAAACAGAAGAGCAAGCCTTCATGCCATATATGCGACAGTGGAATGTTATCTTTAAGGTCAACATAGATATCAGCGAAAAAAGAAACCGAAAAAATCAGGAATAATAGCAAGCTCTTCATTTGAAAAAGTTTGATCGATCAGAAGAGATTTTGCAATGAGATAATTAAATATCCAGGGAGGTTTCCCTCCCTGGATTATAAAATTTTAGAGTACGCGACCCAGGATAGTCAGACCCACAGTCGTTGTTTCATTTCTAATATCTCTTTCATCCACAAAGCGGAGAAAAGGGATAAAAGTAAGGTCTCGAATAGGAGAATAACCGACACCAAAATCTAAGTAATGATGGTATCTTTTCATATAACTAAAGTCGCGATGTTTTGGATGGGATACGTCTTTTTTGTTTCTATGCTGAAGATCTAAGGTATGCATGAACTGAAGTAACCATTTATCAGTCAGAGTGTAGTTAAATAGAGTCGTGAAGTTAATACGATGTCTCTCAATAGTCGATTTCTCATTGTAAGCGTAGTAACGATAAGTATTCCAATGAATGATTCGAAGCTCATTTGAAACTTTATAAGTCAGGTCGTGCTGCCATTCAATTTGTGAATCAATGTGTTCATCCTTGGATTTTTTACTGAACGGGGCACGGTGAGTGAGGCGCTGATTGTACTGAAAATTTGAGGTTTTTAAAAAGTTGTAAAAAAATCCAAACTGCCAATCATCCATCCGCACAGCATGCTGGTCATAGTATTCAGGTAGCTCAGATCGGTTTCCGAGAACAGTACTGAATCTTGAACTCATGAATAAATTGAACTTTTCAGTTAACAGATACCTTGAGTTAAAAGAGTGATACATGGTGATAGGATCGTCTTTTAAAGTTCCATCATCATCTAACTCATTATCTTCCCACTTCTTAATAGATGGTCCTAATGTCTGGCTAAAATAACTGATCTTGAATTTTTCTTTCAATCTCATTAGCGACAAAGGGGAACTATCAGACTGGGAAGTGTTAACGGCAGAGGTAGAAGAGGTCTGAGCAAAAGCCTGCGAGGAGAGAACTAGGAGGATCAGAAACATTTTCATGAAAAACCGGCCCTGATGAATGATTAATGTTCTTTCACCTTTAACCATTAAAACTCTTTCATGGAAGAAAAATTTTCAGAATTAACTGAACTTGGACAAATTCAAATAAATTCTACAGAGTCGGTGTCAAGTTGACATCGGCTGAACGACCTTAATTATTCCAAAAGTAAGGTTCTTAAGCGCCTTCGAACTAAAAGTATTTTTTTAGACACTGCAAAAAACAAACTCTAAAATCAACAGGATACAATGCAAAATATAAAGTCTAACGAATAAACTATTTCCCGGATGACATTCTCTCTCGCTCTTCGTACAACCCTGTAAAAATTACCGGAGGCGACTCTATGAAAGCTATCACCTTATTATTATTAATTATTGTTTCTCTGACAGCGAGCGCTGCTGATCAAAAATTAACGGACTATAATTGGACTCTGACGGACATTGCTGGCCGAGGGCTTAGTAAAGAAACTCTTTTTTCAAGAATGGACCGGGACTTCATCAAAACTAAAAGTTCCATTTGTTCAAATCGCGCATTGATGTGGGCCAACGATTTCAAAAGAAAATATGATCTTAATACTGCTAAGGTCTTCCTCTTCTTCACGAAAGAAGAAACTCCAGAAGGCGAGATCAACATAAGCTTCCGCAGAACCTGGTGGTATCATGTGGCACCGGTGATTAATGAGAATAATCAACTATGGGTGATGGACGCAGGTTTTAAATACATCAAAAGCCCATACACAATTGAACAGTGGACTGAGAAATTTGCTTTCAGTAAGAACTGTAAAGAAATCAAAGCAACTGAAAATGAACTGGTTGAGCTAATATTCAGAGAGAAAGTCTTCCCTCGCAATACGACCTATGGCCACCATACTTGTTACTACAAGATTGTTCCCCACACTATCTGGACTCCAGAAGTCCTTGCCAAGAATCTCTTAGGAGTTGATGCGAGTGGAACGCCGGTTCGGGTTGAACGTTCTGAAATTAATAAAGATGAGCTCTATCAGGCCTGTGTTGAGGCCACTGCATCTAAAATCGGAAGAGCTTTGGGAAGCAGTAAGAAACCATGTGAAGAATACGTAAATCTCTAAGAATTTTATTGCTCCCCGGATCTACCGGGGAGCCACTATTAAGCTTTCAGAAAATCCAATGTCTTTTTCCAGGCAACTTTAGCAGCTTCTGGATCATAACTCTTACGTTCATTACAAAAAAATCCATGATTAGATTGAGGGAATATCACAACTTCAAAAGGAACTTTGGCTTCAGTCATTTTCTTTTCAATCAGCTTAACATCATCGTCGGGAATACTGGCGTCTTGGCCTCCGAAAAAAAACAAACTTTTAGACTTAATCAACTTTAATTCATCCACTAAAGGAATAAGTGCTATCCCTTCCCTGGCGTGTACAATACCTGCCCCATAAAAAGCGATCATTTTATTAAGTTTGAGCTTAGTCGCACAAAGAGTGGAGGCAAAACCTCCCACACAAAATCCAACAGTACTGACTGATGAAAGATCCGTTTTGGGAAGGTTTTCCAGAAAATTTATAGTTACGCGTACATCATCCAAAATACCTTTATTTGTGAGTTTGCCCATTAGTGGCATAAAGTCCTTACGTTCTCCGTATTCGACTGTGAGATGTCGTCCTTCGCGATGGTAAAGCTCAGGAGCTGCGGCCACAAAGCCTTCTTCCGCCAGTCTATGGCAGATATCTTTTATGTGATGATTAACACCAAAAGCTTCCTGCAGAACTATGACGACTGGATACTTGTCACCATTTACAGGACTTGCAACATAGACATCCATGAGACCAGAAGCAGTTTCAGCAGTGAGAAAATTTCCCTGAATATTCATTTTATCTCCTAGACATAGGAACAACAGAGTTTCATGTGGGAAATCTTACGTCACTATTTATATGGTGAAGAGAAACAGAATTTAACTTAATGAATACTTAATTTGAGAGGAGAGAATTTGAGGAGGACAGTGTCCCCCTCAAAGCATAATCAAGCTGCTTTTTTATTCTGTTGATCGCGAAAAGCGTTAATGTCTACGACATTAGAATTCTGGCCACCCTTTGATGCCATCAATTTGGCGTGGTTTTGTGCCTTTAATTCTTTCTTCGTCAGCTTTTTCTTCTGATTGTTGTTACCGTGCTTATTACTCATACGTACCTCCAGTGAAAGCACTCTTCATTGATGAGAGCTTAAATAATTATCGGCATTCTGACCAAAAATCTTGAGTCATTTAATCAACTTTGGTTTTTCTTTTAATCTAGAAAATTCAATGGGTTATATCCATATATTTTCTGTAGGTCTCAAGATTGGGGGTATATAATATGACAAATACAAGGATGAAAATTATGACAAATAATCCAGTGGATACAAAAGTAGATAATTCAATTGCAGCTATTTGGTCGATGATGCTTCCTGGGCTGGGCCAGTTAATGAAAGGTCAAACCATGCCTGGAATTTTCTGGGCCATCTTTGTGGGAGCCGGATACTTTGCTTTTTTCTGGCCTGGTTTAATCCTCCATACTTTTTGCATTCTCGATGCAGCTTTTAATAAAGGGCAAAATTCCTGGATAGGATTTGATAGTGTTTATAAAAAGATGGCCTTCGTTGCCTTGATCCTTTCACTCCTTACTTACATCGTTATTAGAAATTTCTAAGAATTAGTCCAGACGACTTCGTAGTTGATGGATAAAAGAAGATTTGAGTTCTAAAGGGATGAAGTCGTAACCAGAAAAGATTTCATCTTCGACAATATCAATATCCTTTAAACTCAAGCTTTGAAAATCCGGCCTTTTATCCCAGCCATTGTTCCATTTCATTTTAGGATATTTGATAGGTGAATAGGAACCTGCTCTGACTGCCAGATATATGATTCGGGCCTGATAGAAACTACCCGTATCTGCAACACAGTTTCTTAATTTAAGATCGGCTTCTGAGCGGTCGGTCTTACTTCCACCGGCCCAAAAAAACATGTCGTGCATGAGACAGCAATGCTTCCATAACTCAGGTTTTTTTTGAGTGCCTTCTGGATAGTTTGTACAAAAATCAGTTTTAAAGGTAGCTATTTTATTTTCCCTTGACCAGACTTCTGTATGCAATATCAATAAGCTCATTAATATTAGAATTTTCATATAAATATTCTATGTACAGGTTTACTACAAGGGCCAGAAATTATCTGGACCTGCCAGTTTTAGTAAGACAGTATTTAAGCATGAAACCTCTAAGCCTTTTTATTTTGTTAATTGGATGCTCTCAACTTCCCCCTAAGAAGAAGGAAAATCTGGTGTCCCTGAATGCGGCACTTAACCAGGCACAAGCTTCTTACTTAAAGGGCTGTGTCATTGCGCTGAAAGACCTAAAGATTCCTGCCGCCTTCGCCAGTTGCCGTGACAAGGCCATTCTTCATAGGCAAGAGCTCGATCATATGTTGGGACAAGAAACTAATAATGAGATGAATTAACGTTTCAGATTAGTCATATTTTCAGGCCGAACCCATAAATCAAATTCTTCCCGAGTGACAAAACCTAATTCAACGGCAGCTTCCTTCAAGGTCTTGTCTTCCTTATGTGCTTTTTTTGCAATCTGAGCAGCTTTATCATAACCAATATGAGGATTTAGCGCCGTAACCAGCATCAGAGAATGATTTAGATGTTCATCTATTTTTTTATAACGAGGTTCGATGCCTCTGATACAAAATTCTTCAAAAGAATGACAACCATCTGAGAGAAGTCTCACGCTTTGAAGAAAGTTGTGAATCATCAGAGGTTTGAAAACATTAAGCTCAAAATTTCCAGAAGCCCCACCGATAGAGATGGCAGCATCATTTCCCATAACCTGAGCACATAACATAGTCATGGCCTCACATTGAGTTGGATTTACTTTCCCAGGCATAATACTGGATCCTGGTTCGTTTTCAGGGAGTGAAATTTCCCCTAATCCACTACGTGGTCCGCTGGCCAGCCAACGAATGTCATTCGCAATTTTAAACAAAGAAACTGCCAATCCTTTAAGTGCTCCATGAGCAACTACCATTGCATCATTGGCAGCAAGAGCTTCAAACTTATTTGGAGCAGATTTGAATGGCAGGCCAGTGTATTTGGCCAGCACTTCTGCCATTCTTTCAGCAAATCCGTCAGGGGCATTAAGGCCAGTTCCGACGGCCGTTCCACCTAATGCTAATTCCTGTAAATGTAAAAGTGTCGCTTCAATATGTTTAAGTGAATGATCAAGTTGTGAAACATAACCTGAGAATTCCTGTCCCAGGGTGATGGGTGTTGCATCCATTAAATGGGTGCGTCCAATTTTGGTGATCTCCCAAAAGTTTTTAGATTTTTCCTCCAAACAATCCCGCAATTTATGTACGGCAGGAAAAAGATCAAAGATGATAACTTTTGTGGCAGCTAAACTCATGGCCGTAGGGAATACGTCATTGGAACTTTGGCTTTTATTTACATCATCGTTAGGATGAACAAGCCTGGTCTCCCCCCGCTCTCCGCCCATGATTTCACTGGCCAGGTTGGCGAGGACTTCGTTTACATTCATATTGGTTTGAGTACCACTTCCTGTTTGCCAGACAGAAAGAGGAAATTCCTCGAAGTGATGGCCTTTCAGAATTTCGTCTGCGGCACCCTTAATCGCTAGAGTTTTCTCAAGCGGAAGAGCTTTAATTTCTTCATTTACCTGAGCAGCAGCTTTTTTGATGAGAACTATTGAGCGGATGAGCTCAGCATCCATTTTTTCAGTAGAAATTTTAAAATGATGAAGGGATCGTTCAGTTTGAGCTCCCCAGTAATGTTTCTGGGGAACTCGTATTTCACCGAATGTATCTTTTTCCAATCGATAGTCATTATCCATATATTTATACTAGCGATTAAGATCCATCTTACAGCGCTTTTTTTCTCCATGATAAGAAACATCTACTTTGGGAGGATTGCCTTCAACCATGCTAGGCTGAATAAATGTGTAACTGACATCCGACTTCTCAGTTGAACGGTACTCAGTAGTTCTCATCGCATCTTCCTTGAAGCTAGAACCATCTTTTGCATAAAGTTTTGTTCTCTCATCTCCATGGACGGCAAGAACATACTTTTCTCCTGCTTTGCCTAAAATCTGAATTTTCTCTGCACAAGATGTCGTTTCAGCGATGACCTTCCAATCTTCTTGGGCAAAAGAAACCGTAGTCATCGCCATGATTGTTATGAAAAAGATTTGTTTCATTTCTAACTCCTAGGAGGGTTGAATAGCGGGAGAAAGATAACGTAACTAAAGAACGAGGTCTTTAACCGTAGTGTCAGATAGACCTTAATTCTACCTTGAGATCTGACTATTTCAATACTTGCAAGGCATTCTTAATTCTCACAACAGCTTCACGGATAATCTCTTCTGAGGTGGCATAAGATAAGCGGATATAATTTGGTGCTCCAAATGCACCACCAGGAGTGAGAGCAACGTGGGCCTCATTTAAAAGATACATACAAAGGTCTTTAGCGTCTTTAATGGTTTGATCTCCAAATTTTTTACCAAAATAATAAGAAACTTCCGGAAATAGATAGAAGGCACCACCTGGATTATTCACTCTTATGTGAGGAACTTCTTTCATCAGAGAGATCAACAAATCACGTCTTTTTTGGAAAGCATTCTGCATGGTTTTCACTACGGCCGGATCGGCCTTAACTGCTTCCAGTGCGGCCCGCTGGGAAATGGAGCTTGCGCCCGATGTGTACTGCCCTTGAATTTTAACACAAGCTTTAGCGATTTCTTCCGGGGCTCCTAAATAGCCCAGGCGCCAGCCAGTCATTGCAAAGCCTTTAGATAATCCATTCACAGTTACAACACGCTCTTTTAATTCAGGAATCGTTCCAATAGAAAACATTTTCTCCGCAAATGAGATATATTCATAAATTTCGTCGGAAACAATGAGTACTTGTTTATGCTGCTTGAAAACTTCGCCTAAGGCGCGCAGTTCTTTTTCAGTATACAAAGTTCCCGTAGGATTACATGGATTAGAAAAAAGAAACATCTTAGTTTTGGGAGTAATTGCCCGCGCTAATTGTTCAGGAGTTATTTTAAAATCCGATTGATAATCGGTTTCAAGCTTAACAACCTTCCCTTCATTTAACTGAATCATTTCTGAGTAACTAACCCAATAGGGAGTTGGCAGAATAACTTCATCGCCCGGATTAATAGTGGCCATAACAACATTGATAATTGATTGCTTAGCACCGGTAGATACCACTATTTGAGAAGGGTTAAAGTCCAGGCCATTATCACGCTTAAATTTTTGGGCAATGGCCACTTGAAGATCTTTGTAACCAGGTACGGGGGTGTAATAAGAGAAATCTTTATCAATCGCTTCTTTAGCAGCTTTTTTTACAAACTCTGGAGTTGTGAAATCAGGTTCCCCTAAACTCATGTTAATAACATTAACACCCTTCTCTTTTAACTCATTTCCTAAACGTGCCATGGCCAGGGTTTCAGATTCAACTAATTTTAAAACTCTTTCTGATAAAAAACTCATGAAGAATGCCCTCGGGAGAAATGTTACTCTCCCAAGGGTATCAGATATGGCCGCATTTGTGGATGAGGAAAGAAGTGCAAAACTACTTAAAGGTCACTTGAACCGGACAGTGATCAGAAACCGCTTCGAAGCTTGGGCCTAATTCTTCTGGTGTCGCAGGACGACAGTCCATTTTGGCGCAATGAGAACCAACCTTAACTTCTTCTACTGAGCTGACGTTCTTGTCTTGAATGACAATGTGATCAAGAATCGATGACTGAAACTCATTTCCACCAGCAGTGCCAGTCCAATAGTTAGTACAACCCAAACTTTCCGTCATTGTTCGCATTTTAGATTGATCGATGAAGTCCTCAAATCTCTGAAAATCTTCATCTTTAATATTATAGCCAGTTGAATTAAAGTCACCCAGAAGAATGAGATTTTTATTAGCGTAACGCTTAGATAAGTTCTTTAACTTTAAGTATTGTTCCCAACGTTGAGCGTAGGCCCGATCATTTCCTCCGGCCTTTAAATGAACAACACCAAAAGTGTAAATCTGTTTTGACTCCTTATGGAGTAGGTCTACCAAGAGCACTGGGCGTAACGAGCCGCACTTGCTACTACCGCTTCCACTGAAAGTTCTGTCTTCAACCTGACTTACAAATTCGAAAGTTTTTAAGTTGTAGGCAACAGCAAGTTGTTGTTTACCGCCCCCGCCACAAGAAGATATTTCATAGGAATAACCAGGGAGATTTTTTTTAACCAGAGTTTCAAATGCTTTAACATTTACGACTTCTTCAAACGCCATGACATCACTTTGAACACTCTTGATGATCCGAGCTAATTCTTCAAGGTCAGTTTTGCCGGCCCGAAAATCGTTGTCAAAATTTCTGATATTGTAAGTAGTCACGCTCCACTTGGCCCATCCGGGAAAACTCAAGAGGAGAATAAGGATCAGGGAAAACTTCATTTACACATCCATGTTGAAAGTTTTTTTTCCCTTAGATTGAAAGATGCCACCACTTAATTGGCAATCTTTATTTAAGCTCAAGGCAACTCTTAATGAAATTCTAACAGAGGCTTACAGTGAAAGCAGTTGGGCCTTTATGATTTTGATAAGTTCATCCCGCTCTTGTGGAGACACTTTGGCACTATCAAAGAGGTGCATCTGTAGCCATGGTGGATTTTTAAAATCAGGATCATTTGCATAACGCGGAAAGAAATGCCAATGCACATGATCGACAACATTCCCTAAACTACACATATTCATTTTTTTTGGACGAAATACTTTTTCCAGGGCCAGGTGGGCCTTCATCATTTCTTTAAACAGGGCCTCCCGTTTAACTTCTGGCAGGTCCGTCATCTCCCGAAAGTGTTCCTTGGTAACCAACACAGAGTAGCCACGATAAAACTGATGTTCCCCTAGATACAGATAAGAATTTTCAAATTCAAAGATGAGATAGGGATACTGGTTTTCTAGCGTATGAGACACTCGGGTACATAAAGGACAATTCATAAGGCTTTCCTGAATAATTTAATCAACTATTCGGGCAAATTTATCACCCGATTGTAAGCATCGCACATTACGAGGAGAATAAAATATATCCTCAAAAGGAGTTTATATGAAAAGTATTATTTTACTGGCGACTTTGCTTTCCTCAACCGGGGCGCTGGCAAACTGGAAATCGGAAGCAAGAGCGGTTCTTCGTGAATATAAAAATGAGTGCCGAAGCGCGGTTGTTACCGTTGAAGAGATTGTGAAAGATTCCCACATTAAAGGACGCGTAACAGGACTTCCCACTGATGCTTACGAGAAGTTCAAGGTCATTTTTTATGTGAAGACTAACCGCTGGTATGTCCATCCTTACACTCATTATGAAGGTCAAGAGGAAGGTTATAGCTACTCTAACCTCAACGAGAATGGTGAATTCAGAGTCAGAACAGTTTTACGTAAAGTTCCTTCTAAGGAATTAGTTGCGGCGGTTGTTCCTAAATCACATAAGATTTATTCTCAAAAATTCTGGTTAAGGCCGCTTTTTGGAATTTTTGGCGGGGTATTAAAGTATGAGTGCAGCCACACTCATGTTAACGGCAACGGCGATTTTTTCATGTAATTTTACCCGAGGCCTTCAACTTTGAAGGCCTCGAATTTTTTTCTAAGTATCATTCCCAACATAACGGCCACGACCGCCAAAGAGATTGCCAGGCCAATCCAGAACCCCTGAGCTTCAAGCCCAGCATAAAATCCAAGATAGTACCCTAAAGGGATTCCAATCATCCAATAACCGAAGAATATGGCATAGGAAGGAGCTTTTGTGATCGAGAGTCCACGCAAAATACCGGCGATAGTCACTTGAGCACCATCGAATAATTGAAAGCAGGCCACCCAGAAAAGTAATTTTTTACCCCAGTCAATTACCAGGACATCATCAGTATAAAGAGAAATTACTGCGTGAGGAAAAAAGTAAAACAAACATCCCATTAAGAAAGTAAAACAAAAAGAAACAAATAGACTCACCTGACTATAGGTAAAAATGGAATGAAAATTTCTTTCTCCATAAGCATGACCAACTTTAACTCCTACTGCGGCAGAGATGGAAAGCGGGATCATAAAAGAAAGAGATCCAATATTCAGTGCCAGATTATTAGCAGCGGTTTGTATCTCGGCAAATTTTCCTACAAATAAAGTTACTGAACAAAAGGCCATGATTTCAAAAAAGAGAGTCAAACTAATTGGACCTCCAAGCTTAGACATCTCTTTTATAAAACCCCAATGTATTTTCTTTGAAGAGGACCAATATCTGGTGGTTAATAAAAGCAAAGATATGGCCATGAACGCTCTGACTCCTAGACTGGCCCAGGCCAGTCCAGCTTCCTTTAATTCAGGCATTCCTAATTTTCCAAAAACAAAAGCGTAATTAAAAAGTAAGTTAACTCCCACAGCAACCAGGGCAATAATATTGGCCGCCATCGTTTTTTCTTGAGACTGATAAAATTCTTTGAGGCCCTGATATAGACAAAGTCCAAAAGCTGAAAAGCTTGTGATAAGTAGATATTCTACAATGATGGCATTCAGATCTTTACCATAGTTAAGCCAGGGAACAAGATAAATACTTAAGTAAGTCAGACCACATGAAACAACTGAGACCAGCACGCTATAGAACATAATGGTCCAGAAATAATCATCAATTTTCTCTCCATTGCCTCTCTTTTGAGCGAGTAAAGGAGAAATGGAGAATTGAAATCCCAGCAACGAAATCATAATGGGGTTAGCAATTGCGATCGCCAAACCAATAGCGGCCAGACACTCTCTTGAGTACCGTCCAGCAATGATCATATCCCCGGTTCCAATTAGCATGATACCAAGATGGCCAAAGATTATGGGAAGAGAAAATATTAAAAGTTCTTTTAGGGCCAAGCTTTTGGTGGGAGCATTAATTGTCACGGTATTGGCCGCTCCTGAATGAATTCTTCGAATTCTTCCTGATAAGATAAGAGTTTAGGATCTTTTACCTTATCTACGTAAAGAACACCATCCAGATGATCCAGTTCATGCTGAAGTACAGTCGCAAGAAAGCCTTCGGCTATAATTTGTTTGTCTTCACCTTTTTCATTCATATAACTCACGCGGATTTTTTTAGGACGTTCTACAAAGCCGCGGAGCCCGGGAACTGAGAGGCAACCTTCCCAAAATCCTTGCATATCTTGTGTTAAATATTCAATGCGTGGATTTATGAAGGTCGTAAGGGGCAGATTAACTTCCTCCCCATAACGGTTAAAGCCTATGAGCTCAATTAGAGCAATCTGCCACTCTATACCAATTTGAGGCGCAGCAATGCCTATACCTCCATAATGCTTCATAGAATCATGAAGATCCTGATGTATCCGATTAAATTCATCAGTCTTTAGAAAGGTTTTAGGCACTTCCAGCGATTTTTTCCTTAAAATCGGATTGCCCATACGGCATATTGGCCGAATCATACGTGCACCTTAGGCAAATTTTGCTTAAAACTTAGCTTTTTACTCATGTTCACCTGTCAATATCCGATAAGTATGATCGAACAAAGGTATATTAATATGATTCTTACAATTTCAAAATTTTTATTCGTTCTGGGGCTCAATCTTATCATCTCTATCCCTCTGTATGCCAAGGTTGTTGAGCAAAAAGAAATAAATTTTCCCGTTAAAAGTGAGGATCTCATGAAAGGTGAGATTCATTATTTCTTTAAAGTACTATCTCCGCGCAAACTCGTGGTGAAGTATCCTGAATTATTTGATCTGGATTCCCTCTCTTTGATACAAGAAAGTAATGTCATGATGATTGTTAATAAGTCTGTATCGGTAGTAAACCGACCGGTAGGCTTTTTCGATGATAAACAAATGACTGATGAGAAATTTGTAGCTTTCATCATGGGAGAACAAAAAGTTAAAAAAAGCGGACAAGATACTTTTTTCATTACTATACCGGGAGAAGATAAGGTTACTTATAAGATGCAATCTTTTTTTGATGCTGATGATGTAAGTACATTGCCCAATTCAAAAGTGATTCGGGCCGTTTCTGCGGCCAAGAAACTCGACGTCATTTCTCAAGGTGCAACGACCATTAAGTTTACTGAGAAAACTCATTTTTCAAAGTTTGCTGAAGGTGCTATTTCAGCTTCCTCCTACATTCCTTTAAAAGAAAATAAAACCCTGGTTATAACCTATAACCTATGGGCCATTAAAAAACCCGTTGGTGACTTAAGACAGTTGGAAGAAAATTTTACTTCAGAATTGAAAGCGGTAAATAATTTGATTGAAAACTATAAGTAGTTGCTCCTTGTAAAAGGAGCAACCATAAGTAAGATTAAGCGACTTCAGAAGTTTTAAGTGAAAAGTATCTTTTATTGATTTTATCCTTAATTTTACGTTTATGCTCACCTAAGGATCGGCCAGCTTTCTCCATGGCCACAGAAAATGATTCGTATAAATTCTGGCCTTCACCTGTAAATGCATAATCCTGATTCATGTTATGGATGGCAAGACTAGTGATGTAATGCTTATTTTCCAACTTTAAATGAATTTGGATAGCTGCCGCATTGTTAAGATACCGATTAAGTTTGGACAATCGACTGTTAATGAACTGATCCATCCACGGAGAATTGTCTAATCCTTGATAATGAACTTGGACTTGCATAGTGAACTCCTTTCTATTAGCCATGAATCAATAGTACAAAGATATAGTTCTTTAATATATTCAGTAAAATTGAAGGGTGACTTAAGTAAGGCTTACTTATGTGACAGAGTAAAATTCTTCATTGCAAACAAGGCAAGTGGATTCAGCAGTTTCCGTTTCCCAACAATCATCCAGACTTCTTCCTGGAGCTGGTTTAAAGTAGCAACTTCGATGAGAGTCTTATCCTTGAGGAATTTAATTACATTACTTTTCATAACAGCAATCAAGCCGTTGCCATTCAACGCAAGATCAATTTCAGTTGCTTTATCCTCTACCTCAGCGATCACATCAATCATGATATTATTTTCTTTGAAGTACAGATCCAGTTTTTGTCTGGAAGAAGAATCATATGTCGGAAGAATAAAAGGGGCCTCTCTGAGCTTTTTAAGACCCTTGAATTTAGGATGACCGACAATAATAAGTTCTTCCCGGCACAGTAGTTTTGTTTCAAAAATTGAGGAATCTTTCACCTGGGGAACAGAATTGGTTAATATCAAATCCAACTTGAATTCGTTTTGCATCCGAAGCAGTTCTTCGCGGTTTCCTTCTCTTAAAATGACTTTACATGCCTTTTTTTCAATTAAAAAAGTAAGCAGCTGATCGGCCACATTTTTGGAAATGGAATCCTGGCAACCGATTTCAATCCGGGTGCGCTCTTTTCCATGGCTTCGATCGGCCAGGGTGTCTTTGAGTTCAAAGCCAAGTTTGAAAATATCCCGGGCATACTCATAAACGATGGTGCCAGCTTCCGTTAAAACTAATCTTTTTCCCACTCGAGCAAACAAAGGGGTTCCCAAACTTTCTTCCAGCTCTTTGAGCTGCATAGAAAGGGCGGGAGAACTAATCAGGACATTCTTAGACGCCAAGGCAATAGAGCCCAGTTCAGCAATTTTATAGAAGTAATAAAGCTGGTTGTAATTTAAAGGAACCATAGATCATCAGAATATAATCTGAATTGAAAAGTGACTAGAGAATAGACAACTGTCGAAGAAGAAGGTGCCTCCTCCTCTCTAACCCCTTGAATTCAATGGTCTTATTTTGGCATCCGACTTGTAATAAGGAAGCTACGAGGGATGACTGCAGGATGAAGTCATTTTTTTAAATAACAGGGGGAAAACATGAAAACAAAAACACTATCACTTTCAACCGTTCTCGGATTTTTTGGTCTTATTTTAATGATCCATGCCTTTAGTTCACATGCTTCAACCGGAGCAATCGTTTGCTCAACCGCTTTTGGTGAAAAAACTTTCACTATCGAGAACGAAAGAATCTCTTTTCACAAAGAAGATGAAATGGGCGTCAGCCGTTCCATTTCTTCTATTGAAGCTGAGTCAGTAAGAACTCATAAAAAACATCTGGGTTTTTCTAAAACGCTTTATATCGATGGCAACAAACATCGGATTAACGTCCAGAATGCCAATGCATTCTCAGATGTTAATGACTACCTTTCAATTACGTCCCCTAAAGGGCATGAGATGACATACCCCCTCAATTGTCACTCTGTCTGATAGTGGTATACCCCCTGTAAAAAAGGGACTAGCGCCGGATGCGTGAGGTCCCTTTTTTTATTTATCCGACAATAACACTCACCTTCTAATCCCAATCTGATTTTTACCGATACTATCCTTTGAATACTTTTTTAAAGGAAGCTTCATGAAACTCCTCCTTTCTCTTTTTCTATTATGTTCCTTCCAGCAAGTGTGGGCCCAGAAAGCGGAAGTCCTCTTACTCGATGAGGACATCGATGGAAAAGAACTTGAGCGGAATTTTAATGTGCGTAGAGGCAGTACCCATGTCAGCTCTCTTCCTGATCGAGATATAAGAGAAGAGGCTTTGGCAGGTATACCTGAAATAAAAAACTGGGATGAACTTAAAAAAGACATCTTTTACATGGATCTAAAGTCTAAAACCATTTCTCAATTAAGAAAAAAATATCCTGAATTAAAAATCAAAGATCTGAAATTTCTAAAAAAACAGAGATAACCATGAAGCATATTATCTATTGTCTTGCACTCTCACTTCCTTTCGTTGCTGAGGCCAGCTGTAACAAAAAAATTGATGATAGCAAAGTCATGCTTTTTGTTGACACCAATAACTCTGAGCTAGAAATCAAAACCTCTGAGAAAGCGGCTTGTGAAAGAGGAGAAAAACTCGTCATTGTTCCAAAAAACTATCAAGAATATTCAAAGTACACCAGTGCCTTAAATGAAAGCCAAAAAAAGTTTGATCGCTGCTCCAAGACCGGAAAAGATTGTAGTTCGCTGGAACAGGAATTATATGCAACTGTAAACAAACTAGATAAATTCAAAATGGACCAACCAAGCATTGAAGAAGGAATAAAAGAAGCACTTTCTCAAATTAAAGAGAAGAAGGGTAAACTTAAAAACTTCACTATCTCAGGACATGATGGCGGAGGCTCCTTTGGTGGAAATAAAGGTGGTTTTGACCGATTTCAATTGGCGGAAATGATCGGTGAATATCAGGACATCAATGAAGTTTCCTCAGTACTTTTATTGGGATGTTATACAGGTGTGCAAAATGAAATTTACGCCTGGAAAAAAATCTTTCCAAAGGCACGTCTCATTGCCGGCTACGATGGGTCAGCTCCTCTTGCCGATCGTCCTCAAGGCCATGAGTATCTTTCCGATATCCTGCTAAAAGAAAAAGATCTTCTAAAAAACGCTGATGAAAAAAAGCTGCTGTCTTATACCAAGGCCAATATCAAAAGCTTAAATCAATTGCACGCGGCCATGTACCTGGACTGTGATGAAAATAACGAATTCTATTACGGCGCAGATGGCGGCTCAAAAAAGTTCAGACCTTTTGACATGAAAGAATGTGAGAAGAAAAAGCCTGAAATGGAAGCCATTGTTAAGGCCATGGCCAAGTATGAATCCGGAGAAATGGATCCACCTAGCAACACAGCTACCGGCGAGATCAGGCAGTTATATATACAGGCCCGCAGACTGGAACACTGTAATGCCATTATTGGTCCTGAGAATGGAGTCAATACCAACAATGTTTTCAACCTTCTTTTTTATGAAGGAGTCAAAGAAAGCTTTGCCTCATATTACAAGGATGACCTTCAAAAGGCTGAATCAATTATTTCGGAATTGGACTTAGCTGCCATTGAAAAAGGTATGGAGGACTATCAAAAAAAACAAGACGAGATTATCAAGACTCTCTCTGACAAAGTACAACTGATGGAAAAAGATCCCGAAGGGTACCTTGCTCAGGAGAAGGAAAAACTGGACAAAATAGCGGCCGAAAAAGATAAGCTTCTCAATGATCCTCAATATGCCTCAGTTGCCAGTTTGTTTACTGCGGAAGGGATGTTTAACTATAATTCCCAACCTACTCCCGAAGATATGGCCAAACTCAGGGAGCTGATGCCAATGATGATGGGTTATAGCTTTTCGAAACAAACTTATGAACTGGAGAAGAACCATTTCCAGGAAGCTCTTTCCGAAAAGAAACGTTTACTTGAAGTGACGAAAACATATCATGAAGCTTATACGGCCCCATTGATTGAAATTAAAAAGAGAATAGCGAATAAGGAAAAACTCGTCTGGTCACCAACTTTTGAAAACCTGAACAGAAAGTCCCGCAAAGAAACCCTGGATAACATTCATCAGATGAATGCCCTGATGACCTTACCTGGCCTTCCAGAGAAACAGAGGAAGGCAATGCAATGGTTATCACAGGTTTCTACGAATCACTTAGTGCATTTTCAAAATCCCTTTAGCTGGCATGAATTCACCGGCAAAGCTGAACAACCGATGTTTTCGATTGGACTTAACCAAGTCATGGAAGGAACGTTTATGCCCTATTCGCCTGGCTATTCGACTCCTCTCCCGGGCATGATAGGTGGTGGATACGGTGGAGGATTCGGCACAATCGGTGGATTCGGTGGAACTGTCGGCGGTATGGGTAACGGATATTAATTAACGCACCTCGAACCTCTTTAAAAGAAGAACAATTTCCATTAAGCTGTTAGCTCACTCCAAGTGAAGGAAAACAGCTTATGGAATACAATTTTTCAGAGATCGAACCCAAGTGGCAAAAATACTGGGAAGATCACCAAACTTTCAAAACTCTCGAAGATTTTTCAAAACCTAAATACTATGTGCTCGATATGTTCCCCTACCCTTCAGGTGCGGGTCTCCACGTAGGCCATCCTGAAGGTTATACTGCCACGGATATCATGGCCCGCTATAAAAGGATGAAAGGCTTTAATGTCCTTCATCCCATGGGATGGGATTCTTTCGGCTTACCAGCAGAGAAC
This sequence comes from Bacteriovoracaceae bacterium UBA4096, assembly GCA_002381945.1. Taxonomy (GTDB): domain Bacteria; phylum Bdellovibrionota; class Bacteriovoracia; order Bacteriovoracales; family Bacteriovoracaceae; genus Peredibacter. The sequence goes on along the minus strand of DFXY01000058.1, from coordinate 77,266 downwards.
CATGCTGTTAAAACCGGCATTCATCCCAACATCACCACTCAGGATAATATCAAGACCTTTAAGCGCCAGCTAAAAATGCTGGGCTTCTCCTATGATTGGGATCGTGAAATCGCAACTTCCAATGTTGATTACTACCGTTGGACTCAGTGGATTTTTGTTCAGCTATACAATAAGGGTCTCGCTTACGAGTCTCACATGATGGTGAACTGGTGTCCGAATCTTAAAACAGTTCTCGCCAACGAAGAAGTCATCAACGGTAAATCTGAGGTTGGAGGTCATCCTGTTATCAGAAAACCCATGAAGCAGTGGATGCTGAGAATTACTGAGTATGCAGAACGTCTTCTGCAAGATCTGGAGCTTCTGGACTGGCCTGAATCCGTTAAAGAAATGCAAAGAGTCTGGATTGGAAAATCTGAAGGCGCCTTGATTAGTTTTAATGTGGAAGGTAAATCTGACTCCATTCAAGTTTTCACTTCACGCCCAGACACCTTGTTTGGTGCAACTTATATGGTGCTGGCACCTGAGCATTCACTGGTTGATGTCATCACCACTGAAGCTCAGAAAGCTGAAATTGCCAAATACCGTGAAGTCACTGCTCTTAAATCAGATCTCGAGAGAACCGAGCTTAACAAAGATAAGTCAGGTGCTTTCACTGGCGCATACGCGATCAATCCTGCTACTCAACAGAAAATTCCGGTGTATATCGCTGACTACGTTCTGAACACTTACGGAACCGGTGCTATCATGTCAGTACCGGCCCATGATGAACGTGATCATGAATTTGCGGTGAAATTCAATTTACCAATTGTTGAAGTGGTTAAAGGTGGCAATGTAGAGGAAGCTGCCTTCACTGAAGACGGCGAGCACATCAATTCTGATTTTTTGAATGGACTGGGTAAGACAGATGCCATTAAGAAGATGATCAGCTGGTTGGAAGAGAAAAAGATTGGTTCTAAAAAAATCAACTACAAACTTCGGGACTGGTTATTCTCACGTCAACGCTATTGGGGAGAGCCCTTCCCTATCCTTAAATTTGAAGACGGAACTGTACGATGTCTGGATGCAGATGAACTACCGGTAGTTTTGCCGGCAGTTGAAAAATATGAACCTTCCGGCACGGGAGAATCTCCCCTTGCCACCATTGATGAATGGTTAAACGTGATCGATCCTAAAACTGGTAAGAAGGCCAAGCGTGAAACCAACACTATGCCTCAATGGGCAGGATCATGTTGGTACTATCTGCGTTTTTGTGATCCTCAAAACAAAACCGAACCTTGGAATTCAAAAATTGAAAATTACTGGATGCCAGTAGATCTGTATGTGGGTGGAGCTGAGCATGCGGTTCTTCACCTGCTTTATTCACGTTTTTGGCACAAAGTTCTCTATGATCTGGGACTAGTTTCCACTAAAGAGCCGTTTCACAAACTCGTGAATCAGGGAATGATTCTGGGTGAAGATGGCGAGAAGATGAGTAAGTCTCGCGGAAACGTCATTAACCCAGACCTGGTTGTAAAAGAATACGGTGCGGATACCCTGCGCTTATATGAAATGTTCATGGGCCCACTTGAGAAAACCAAGCCTTGGTCAATGAATGGTGTGAAAGGGGTATATAACTTTCTTAACCGGGTTAATCGCTTCTTTTTGGACAAGGCCAATTACATTGAAGACGCTAAAGAAGATACCTCAAACCTGAAAGAACTTCATAAGATGATCAAGAAAGTGACTGAAGACATTGATAATATGCGCTTCAACACGGGTATTTCCCAGATGATGATTTTTGTAAACCACATCTACAAAACGGGAAAAATATCTCATCTGACGGCCGAAAAGTTTGCTCTGACACTTTCTCCTTACGCTCCTCATTTAGCGGAAGAACTTTGGTCTTTTTTAGGTCATGAGAAAACTCTGGTATTCGAAAAGTGGCCGGAGTTTAATCCGGAATTAGCTAAGGATGATCTCATTACCATGGCGGTTCAAATCAATGGTAAGACTCGTGGCACCTTTGAAGTGGCAGCAGATATCTCCAAAGAAGATCTGATGGCCATCGTTAAGGCCGATGAAAAGATTGCCAAGTATCTGGCAGGGACTATCGTCAAAGAAATTTATGTACCTGGAAAAATTTGTAACTTTGTTGTGAAAGAATAAAAAAAAGGCCAGCTTCAAGCTGGCCTTTTTTTTGTATTAAGGAAAGACTATAATGTAATGATTGAGAAGAGTTAATCCCAGCCCAGATAAAACGGGTATGGTGAGATTATCGTCAATATTGAAGGCCGAAATTAATTCAGAAGCGGCCCCAATGACTCCAGCAATAATTGAAAAAACCAGTATATGAGTTCCCAGAGTAGATGAGTTCATTGCATAAAAAAGCGTGATCAAATAGCAAGTAAAGAATCCCGCTACTGCCCCTTGCAATGATTTATTAGGTAGGATTTTATCTTTTCCATAAAGCACTCCAAAAAAGGAAGACAATGGATCAGAGAAAACCAGAAACATACTAGAAACGATGGCAATGTCCCGAGAATAGAAAAATAAAGATAAAGATACTCCTAAAGCATAAAACGGCAGTCCACTGACGCCTTCCCTCTCTGAGCGACGCATTAAAGGCCCCATCAGTTTAATCACCAGGGAATTAAAAGCTGGGATTCTATTTCGAATAAAGTCTGCAGAAAATCCTGTAACGGCTATTCCCATAATAATAGATGCCCAAACGGTCTGAGACATTTCTGAGTTGATAAACAGAAAGAGACCTAATGAACCAGTCGAAATATGCCAAAGTTTCCTAAGTATATGAAGATCTGACCGCTTATGAAGGACAGTCTCAAAAGAAGAATCGTATTTTTGGCCCTGGGCTGCAGCCATTCCTGCTCCTTAACAAATGTAAACTAAGGCTCCAATTTAATGGATTCAGCTTATCTCGTCTAGCTCTGGCCGAAAAAGGATGACAAATCCGCATATCTCTTAGAAATCATTAATGAATATACCTTTCCAAACCCTGATCTAGCTTCATATAATTTGAGCATATGAATACGGAGTTTGCGGACATTCCGCTCCAAAACATGAAAAAGATTTGGGCCATTGGTGGTGGTAAGGGTGGCGTGGGTAAGAGTTTAGTCTCGGCCAACGTGGCGATTTGCCTGGCGCTCATGGGCAATAAGGTTGTAGCAGTCGATCTCGATTTGGGTGGGGCCAATCTTCATACCTGTCTGGGTTTGCCTATCCCTCAAACGACTTTGTCTGATTACGTTTCAAAAAAAGTAACCAATTTTGAAGATCTGCTGGTCGATACACCTATTCAAAACTTAAAAATTATCAGTGGCGCTCAGGATGAACTTGGCATGGCGAACTTAAAGCACATGCACAAAAATCAAATCATCCGAAAACTGCATGAGCTGGACGCTGATTACATTCTTTTTGACCTCGGGGCAGGCACGGCCTTTAACACTATCGATTTTTTTATCACAGCTGATAAGGGAGTTTTAGTTGTACTGCCGGAACCGACTTCCATTGAAAACACTTATCGTTTTATTAAATCCGTTTTCTACCGTCGTTTAAAAATGGTGGAAGGTGTTGCCGAACTTGAGCCTTTCATCAATGAGGCCATGAATGCCAAATTAACTAATGGGGGAACTACTTCTCCTTCAGATTTAATAAAAAGAATAACAGAGATAAATCCAGAGGTAGGGTTACGGGTAAAAAATGAGATGGCCCTTTTTAGACCAAACCTCATTATCAATCAGGTTCGTTCTCAAGCAGATATTGATATTGGATATTCCATTCAGAGTATTTGCCGAAAATATTTTGGCATTGAAATGACCTTTCCGGGTTATCTTGATTACGATCAATCAGTGTGGCAAAGCGTTCGTAAACGAAAGCCATTACTCATTGAGTACCCGAATTCAAAGCTGGTTAATAATTTTGACCGCATTGTTAACCGACTCATAGAATCTTAGGGGATATTATGGATTTGGAAAAAAAGAACTATTACGAAGTCCTCGAGATTGAAACAAATTCCAATCCACAACAAATAGAAAACGCCTATATCAGATGCCGGAATGCCTATTCCAGCGACAGTGTCGCTCTCTATTCTTTAATGACCAAAGAAGAATGTGCTGCCATCTTGAATCTAATTGAAGAAGCTTATTCAGTTCTGGGTTTTCCAGAAAAACGCCGCGAGTACGATCGCCTTCGAGGATTTAACCAAACTTCGGCTACAGTTGGACGTTCAGATAAAATGCCGCCCGATCAAAAAGGAAATGAGGTTCTTCAGTATGAAGATTTCTCCTCGAATCTGATTGAAGCAAAAGTCTCTAAGATTTCTGCCCAGAAAAAATTTGGACTGGAATTTGAAGAAAACTCTGAGATGGATCGGAAAATTAATGAATGCAATGAATTCACAGGACCTTTCCTAAAAGAAGTAAGAATTTATAAAAACGTCACAGTTGAACGTATGGCGGAAATGACCCGAATTTCTAAAACCCATATCAGGGCCATTGAAGATGAAGAACTATCTAAACTTCCGGCCGATGTTTATGTCAGAGGTTATGTTTATCAAATTGCTAAAGTCTTAAAGCTCAATCCTGATCAGGTGGCCAATAGTTACATTTTCTACTTTAAAAAATTAAAAAATCAAAAATAATGGTTTCAGAAATTATCGCGGACGAAACACAGAATTTCACTGTCACTGTTACCAATGAAGACAGAGAAGCTTTTAAGCGTCTGGATATCTACCTGGCCCAGAAATTGCCTCAATTCTCCCGCTCTACTATCAAGCGTTTGTTTGAAGATGAAGAAATTTCCAGCGATATCAAAATTAGTTTAAATAAAATGCCGCCGGCAGGAACAGTGATCGAAGTAGAAGTTCCACCACCTGTTGAAACTGACCTCATCGCTGAAAATATCCCTCTGGAGATTCTCTTCGAGGATTCACATCTGATTGTGATCAATAAACCTGCAGGTCTGGTGGTTCACCCAGCTCCTGGACACTATACGGGAACTTTAGTTAATGCCGTTCTTTACCATTGTCCGGACTTAAAAGGCATTGGTGCAGAAAAAAGACCCGGAATCGTTCATCGACTTGATATGGGCACTTCAGGCGTGATGGTCGTTGCAAAAGATCAGGCCACCCATGAGGGACTGGTTAGCCTTTTTTCTGTCCATGACATTGAAAGAAAATATGAAGCTTTAGTGGGAGGGGTTCCCTCCACTCATTCAGGAACGATCACAACTACCATTGGCAGGCATCCTACTAACCGTCACAAGATGGCGGCCAATGTAAAGAATGGTAAAAATGCGGTGACACATTATAAAACCATCAAGCAGTATCCCGGAGCTGCCCATCTTGAGCTCAGGCTACAGACAGGGAGAACTCATCAAATTCGAGTTCATCTCTCTCAGATGCTGCACACACCTGTTTTATGTGACCCTGTGTATGGTGGAAGTGATTCACACCTTAAAAGAACTCCACTCTCTATCAGGCAGAGACTAATTGATTATCCCTATCAACTGCTACATGCAAAAGAGTTAGGCTTCATTCATCCAATTACTAAAGAAAAGCTCCACTTCACTGCACCTCCACCGGAAATATTCCTAGCTGCATTACAGGCTTTATCAGAGTGAAATTTAGGGCTACAATAAGCCCATGGAAATCCCATTCAGTGAAAATTTAAATTACGGCCGCTTTGAGACCTGGACTAAAAAACCTGAGATGCTGGTGGAACATGCCACGCAAATTCATGGAATAGATATTGTTTCAGTTGAAACCCTTCCTACTGAAGCGGATGGACTCCTGGTTTCCTGGGAGAAATTTGATAAACCTTTGGCGATAAAAACAGCTGATTGTTTGCCTATTGTGATTGAAGGTCAAAAAGGTGCTGTTTTCCTGCATGCGGGCTGGCGGGGACTCGCTCATGGGATTCTTCAGCGACCAGAGATCTCTCTGATTCAACCTCAAAGGGTATTTATTGGCCCCAGTATCCATGAATGTTGTTTCGAAGTTTCGGCCGATTTTGGTTTAAACTTTCCCAAGAGTCCATTCTTTAAAGAAAACAACGGAAAATATTTTTTTAATCTTCAGGAAGAAACTAAACGACAATTGAGAGAGTGCTTCAACTCGCTCCTTATTAGTTATGCTCCAGTATGTACTTCCTGTAATAAAGCATTTCATAGTTATAGAAGAGATAAAACAACTGAACGAAACTGGAATTTATATATCAAAGGATGAATCTCATGGACCAAAAGAAGAGTCTTACCCTTCAGGGTATTAGTGGACTTAATTTTCTGTTTATTCTAAATGCCGCCGCAATGATTGGTGTCAGTATTTATCTTACGACCCACTTTTATGAGGTTCTTTATCCTACTCAATTGGGCGGTTCATCCACTCTTTGTAATCTCTCTACTTTCTTTAACTGTGATGCCGCGACTTACTCAAAGATCTCAAACATTGCCGGCATCCCGATTTCTTTCTTTGGTATAATCGTCGGACTACTCTTTTTATTCAGTAGCTTAATGCCAAGTCCAGCTTTAGAAAAAACTTCCAGTGCCATTTCAAAATATAACTTTATCGGTTGTATCGTTCTGTTCATTTTCTCACTGGTCTCACTGGGAAGTTTATGTCCTTTCTGCACGCTCTATTATGTTCTCTCAGGAATAGCAGCATTTCTTCTGTGGAAACACGGAATGAATAGCTGGACGCCTGACTTAAAACTAACCGGCATGTGGGGAACTCTTTTGATTATTGGTTCATTTTTTATGTATCAGAACACAAAGAGTAAAGAAGACTACAGCTCAAAAATGAGTGCCAGTGTAATCGAGCAATTCAAAAGACTCCCTTCAATGGGTGATCCGGATGTTGAATCGCCTTACAAGATTCACATGGCAACACCAAATTTCTCTGAAGCTCCTATCCGTATCACGGTTTTTTCCGATTTCCAGTGCCCGTTCTGTAAAGTTGTGGCCGATCAAATGCCTGAATTAATCAGACGTTATCCTAAACAGGTCAGTGTTCAGTACATTTTCTACCCACTGGATGCAAAATGTAACTCAAGTGTAACTTCACGCATGCATCCCTTCGCGTGTGATGCCGCCGCTCTGGCCGCTTGTGACGAAAAGAAATTTCTTTCTGTGCATGATGAAATTTTTGCCAATCAGGACAAGCTGAGTGATGGTAAATTAAGTGAAATTGCTAAACAACATGGTTTAGTGGGATGCCTGAATAATACTTCAGTGACGAATAAAGTGATTGAAGGAATTAATCAGGGTACAATATATAATTTAAAATCTACTCCAACGATCATTATTAATGGTAAAAAGATCGAGGGAACAATCCCAAATCGTCAGTTCTTTGCTATTTTTGACCATATTTTAAGTGAAAAATAATGCTAATTGAAACTCACTGCCATCTTGATTATTTAAAGGCCGAACCTCTGGAAGAAATTCGTCAGAAGATTTCAGAGGCAGGCATATTAAAAGTCATAACCATTGGGGTGGATCCGCATAACCTGGATCGGGTGAAAGAACTTTCAGAAACTTTTCCGGAAGTGTATTTCACTCAAGGTATTCATCCCCATGATGCGAAAGAAGCGACTGAAGTTGAATTTAATAAAATTTCAACTCGAGCAGCTCTTCCTAAAATGGTGGCAGTTGGAGAAATCGGCCTTGATTATCACTACAACAATTCGCCTCAGGATATCCAAAAAACCGTTTTCGAGAAACAACTCCAGCTGGCCTGTGATCATGATCTGCCGGTCGTAATTCATACCCGGGAAGCGGACGAAGACACCAAAGCAATCATAAAAAACTTCTCCCGGTATTTGAAACGAAAAGGGGTACTCCATAGTTTTACTTCCAGCATAGAGCTAGCGGAATTTGTATTGAACGAAGGCTTCTATCTCGGTTTTAATGGCATCATCACTTTTAAAAAAGCTGAAAACGTCCAGGAAGTTGTAAAGATCACTCCTCCTTCAAGAATTCTTTTTGAAACCGATTCACCTTTCTTGACTCCGGTCCCTCATCGCGGGAAAGAGAATGCCCCTTACTTCCTGCCTTTTATCGCCAGTAAAATAGCAGAACTGAAAGATCTAAATCTTGAGGAACTGAAAAAACAGGTTTGGGAAAACTCGCTCAATTGCTTTTATAAGCTTCGTTAAGCTTTAACTCATTATCCTGAAAATCTTATGGAGAAGAGTATCCTGAGGGTGCTGTCCCAGCAGGAAAGCTTTTATATCGTTTAACTCCAGTTGATACAGTTCATAATATTCGGCAGGGATTTCTTCCGGACTTCTTCCATCTAAGCGCAAAAAATAAATTTCAAGAATTTTTGATCTTTCAAATTTCTCCAACACTGTTCGAATCCAAAGAGCATCTTTAGTACTAACGTCTTTTTCTGACAGGCCTTCAGATAATGCTGCTGGTATCATAAAATCCTTCTTTGATGGTGACCCAATGGCTCACTGGTATCAACTTGCTTTTTTTTTAAATGAGATTTCAAGCACCTTATTAAAAAAACCCATTCCAGGGATTAGCACAACTGTTTTACTGCAAATTGACTGACAACGAAATGCTTGTCATTCAATGTTAGATTCTTACACCCACATCTTTAGATACGCTTGCGGTAAATATTTTAAGTCTTAAAGCAATCGAAATAAAAATATAGCTGAGAGTGTCTTTCAAAAAAATCAGAAGAATGCTTTTTTCTCATTCGACTATTTTTAAACAGGAGGCTTGATGAAATTCCTTATTGTTTTTTGTTTTATATTAGGAACTGCTTTCGCTGAATGTGACATTGAACCTCTCAAAAATGAGATCATCACTGAGTACAAGACAAATCTTCCGGTCACAAACGAAAAAGGGGAAATCGGACATGCTAAAGCAAAAAATTTCAAAGTTGCTGATTATCTCATGAAATTAAAAAATGAAAACTTACTCATTGCTAACTTTGATCTCGATATAAAATGGATGAATGGAAAAAAGCAGACTGTTAAATCTTTAGTCGTGGCAACTGTGAATCCTCAAACCTGCTCTATTGAAAAATTTGATAACAAAAGTACATCAAACCCTTCCATGGCCCAGAAATAAAGAAGGGGCCTAATGCCCCTTCTTCTTATTCTTCAATTTTTATCTTTCCAAGCATTTTACCAAGACTGGTAGTGGGCTCGGTCACAGTTTTTTTCCGAGGCTCAGCTTTTTCTTTTTCTTTTTCTTCATGATGAAATTCTTCATCCTGAATATACTCTGGGTAAAAAGGGAGTTCCGATTTATAGACAATCCTGTCAAGATGCTTAACAAAGCCTGACCAATGCCCAGTGGTAGAATCAGTCTTACGAACAATTTCCAGAGATCCCATTTTAGAATCCATCAGATCTATCAGATGGACCAGATAGGCTTCAGAAGTCTGCGGGATTTTTGGTGATCCATATTCGTACTCTCCATGATGGGACAGAAGAATATGTTTGATATGCATTTTAGTATAATGAGGAAAGTTTTTAATTCGGTAGGAAAAACGATCCACAATCTCCAGGCCCTTCACGAGATGACCTACCAGTTTTCCCTCTTCCGTGTATTCAACATTCACACCATCTGTTAATTCATAAATCTTACACAGGTCATGAAGCACACACCCAGCGACCACATAGTTTTCATTAACCCGATAGTGTTTCGAGAGAGTCAGTGCCAGCTCAGTGCATGACAGAATATGCTCAAGCAAGCCTGATTTATAAGCATGATGAATCGATTTACCGGCCTGCCAGATTTTTAACCGCCGAGCGATTTCTCCATCTGTGATGACACTTCTGAGTAAATCCCTGATATAGACATCAGTCAGGTCATCAACGATTTTAAGCAGTCTTTTGTACATGATTTCTGGGTCGGATTGAGATTTCATAATGAAATCATCCAGGTTCACATCATTTTGGGCCAGCTTTTCAATCTGAGTGATGATGAACTGCTTTCTTCCTTGATAGTAATTAAGCTTACCTCTCACTCGTACAAAAGAGCCTTTCGAGACATCTTTTTCCACTTCGGAGGAATAATGCCATAGCCGGGCCTCTAGATCCCCGCTTGAGTCCGTTAGGATGATATTGAAGTATTTCTTACCGTCTTTGCCTTCCATGGTATTAAAGATCTTTACCAAGAAGACAGATGTGATTTCTTCTTTACCCTGTAAATCGGAAATAAATAGTTTTGACATGTGGGGCTCGTGCGTTAAGTGCTTAAAATAAGGATTTCAGACTACACGGAAAGACGGGAATCCGCTACACAAAACCTCTCGCTTGGAGTATGTTCTAAACGCCTAAAATATCTTAGTTTTGAATCATATCGATAGTCACTTCCAGTGACATGAGGAGTCTTATGAAAACAGTAAAAATTGGCGTCAACGGTGTTGGTCGTATTGGTAGAACAATACTTCGTGCCTACTTTGACAGAATTGACCGTGGCCTTGATACACACATTGAAGTTGTTGGGATTAATAATCCTGGAGATGCGACTCCTTACATTCATCTTCTGAAATATGATTCTCTTCATGGAAAATTAAGAGGTGATTTCTCTTTCAATGCTGAGTCACGCGAAATTTCTTATAATGGCCGGAAAATTAAATTCTTTGATTGCCGTAATCCGGAAGAAATTCCCTGGAGTTCATTGGGTACTCAGGTTGTCATTGATTGTACTGGAGTCTTTAAAGACAAAGCTAAGCTTGGTCTTCATATGAGAGATACTGTGAAGAAAGTTATTATGTGCGCTCCAGGCAAAGATCTTGATGGCACTTTTGTCATTGGAATCAACACTGATAAATATGATAGTTCAAAACATCATATAATTTCCAATGCCTCTTGTACCACTAACTGTCTGGCCCCAGTCGTTAAGGTTCTGAATGACAATTTCGGAATAGTTAACGGCCTTATGACAACTGTCCATGCTTACACTTCAGACCAAAATCTTCTTGATAATTCTCACTCTGATCTTCGTCGCGCCCGTGCTGCTGCCATGAGCATGATTCCTACATCCACTGGTGCTGCTAAGGCCCTGGGTGAAGTTATACCGGAAATGTTGGGCAAACTGGATGGTTATGCCGTACGCGTTCCTACTCCGGATGTTTCAATGGTTGATTTAACTGTGAATCTTGAAAAGAAAGCGACTAAGCAGGAAATCAATGAAGCCATGAAGAAGGCCGCGAGTGGTAATCTGAAAGGTATTCTCGGGTATACCGAAGAAGAGCTGGTTTCAATCGATTACATGGGTGCCACGGAATCATCTTATTTTGATTCAAAACTTACCAACGTTATTGGTAATACTGCCAAAATCGTTAGCTGGTATGATAACGAAGTTGGCTTCTCAAATCGTGTTATCGATTTAGCTAATTTCGTCGGTCAAAAACTTTAAGGATTAAACATGCAACTTAAATCACTTCAGGATGCAGATCTCAAAGGTAAGAAAGTTCTTGTACGTTTTGATTTCAACGTTCCACTTACTAAAACTGAACCTAGAACAATTACAGACTCAAGCAGAATTGATCTGGCCATTCCAACGATTAGAATGATCCTTGAAAAAGGGGCTTCCAAGATCATCATGATGAGCCATTTAGGCCGCCCTGATGGAAAACCAAATCCTAAATACTCACTGGAGCCTATCGCTGAATACCTCGCTTCTAAATTAAACATGGATGTCATTCTCTCTGAATCGGCGATTGAAAATGGAGTAAAAAACCTTCTTCAATTGCCTGAAACAAAAATTGTTCTTCTGGAAAATGTCCGTTTTCTTCCAGGTGAAGAAAAAAATGACATGGATCTGGCCGAGAAGCTTTCTCAGTATGGGGATGTTTATGTGAACGATGCCTTTGGTGCCGCTCATCGCAAGCACTCTTCTACTTATGGGATCAATGCTTTTTTTAAAGGCCGCACTTATGCCGGACTTTTAATGCAAAAAGAAATTGAATCATTAAGCACCCTGCTTGAAAAACCTGCCAAACCTTTTGTAGCAGTCATTGGTGGGGCCAAGGTCTCGGATAAGATTAAGACCATTGAGCGCATGATCGTCATGGTTGATACCCTCTTGATTGGTGGGGCCATGGCCTATCCTTTCTTGAAGGCCAAAGGCGCTTCAGTTGGAAATTCACTTTGCGGTGATGAAGATGTGGCCTTGGCCCGACAACTTCTTGCCTCTGATAAGGGCGGAAAGATCCAACTACCAAAAGATCATATCGTGGCCGATGGTGTGGAAGGAAATCCGGAACACAATCATGGAGTCAGTATTCCTGAAGGTAAGATGGGACTCGATATTGGACCTGATACTATCAGGGCCTTCTCTGAGCATTTGAAAACTGCCAAAACTATTTTTTGGAATGGCCCGATGGGATTATTTGAATCCAAAAATTTTGCCAAAGGCACCATGGCCATTGCTCATACAATCGCTGAAACCCAAGCCTTCTCGGTTGTAGGTGGCGGTGATTCCGTAGCAGCAGTAGGCCAGTCAGGTGAATCAGATAAATTCTCTCACGTCTCTACTGGCGGTGGAGCTTCTCTGGAATATATCGAGAAAGGTGAACTTCCAGGCATTCAGGCCCTTAAATACGGAGTATAAACATGAAAAAGCTCATGGTAGGAAACTGGAAAATGAATAAGACAGTCAAAGACTGTGCTGAATTTTTTGAAGCCTTCAATAAAAGCTTCACTCATAAGTGTGATGCCTGGATCGCTTCTCAGTCCATTCACTTCCCTTTAGTTGAAGAACTAAAGACCCCCACCATGAAAGCAGGATTGCAAAACTGCTCAGAGCATGTTGAAGGGGCCTATACTGGTGAAGTTTCACCACGCGCCCTTAAAGATATGAACGGTCATTTTGTTATTCTTGGCCACTCTGAACGCAGACAATATTTTGGTGAAACCTCTCGTGGTTTAAATGCCAAAGTCAGAACCGCCTTAAATGAAGGTCTGGTTGTCATCTACTGTGTAGGTGAAACACTGGCCGAACGGGATGCTGGCCAAACTCTATCTTTGATCGAAGACCAACTTCATCAAGGATTAAACGACCTCTCACGAGCTAACCTTGATAATCTAGTGATCGCATATGAGCCGGTATGGGCGATTGGTACCGGTAAAACCGCAACACCTGCCCAGGCCCAGGAAGTCCATGCTCATATTCGTAGTGTTCTTAAGACTAAATTCCCGGCCTTTGGGGCCAAAACCAGAATTCTATATGGTGGCAGCGTAAAACCTGATAACGTTCAAGAATTACTGGCCCAAAAGGACATTGATGGCGGCTTAGTTGGAGGAGCAAGTCTTAAGGCCAAGGACTTTTTAGCGCTCTGCGGAGATAAGTAAAGGTTTTTGATTTGCAAGCCTACGTAATTCTGTTAAAAATAATGTCTTAATTGGAGACTACCTTTTTATGATCACTTTCTTAATCGTTCTACACGTAATCATCTGTGTTCTCTTAGTTGTGACTGTTCTACTTCAGTTTGGTAAAGGCGCTGAAATGGGTGCCATTATGGGCGGAGGCTCATCCCAAGCCGTTTTCTCAAGCTCGGCGAAGGGAAACTTCATGACGAAATTGACCACAATACTCGCGGTTGGATTCATGTTGAATTCTATCGTTCTTTCAACAATTAAATCGAGAGAAGCTAAGCGTTCTCTTTTTGATAGTGAAGCTCCTGTAGCTGCGCCTTTGAACTCTGATGTTCAGGCACTTGATACAAAAGCGATTGAAACTGCTCCGGCAGAAGACGGCGCTGTACCGGCAGCAACTAATGAAGCGGCCGATCCTAATGCTCCGGTTCCCGCAACACGACCTACTACTAATCAATAAAAAAAAAGCCCCTTTCAAAAGGGGCTTTTTTTTTATGCTTTTTTATCTTTCTTTTTATTTGCTTCCACAACTTTGATTTTACCGAAGTCCATTTCCTTCTCAAATTTCTTAATTTCTTCGATAGGTAATTTAGCATAAGGCAGAGTTGGGTCAAAGGAATCCGACAAGCGCAGATCCCGGGCATATTCGGCCCGGATGTAACGAACATGCTGGTCAAAAATATCAAAGATATCCGGATCAAGTTTAATCCCTCGAAATTTTCTCATGGTATTCATGGCATCAGGAATGGCCAGAACCTCGTTATAAGAGCGTTTGGTGGTGATGGCATCAAAAAAATCAGCAATGGTACAAACCCGGGCCAGTAAATGGATCTCTTCTTTGCCTTTTAATTTTTTAGGATATCCGGTGCCATCAAAATTTTCATGATGTTCATGAACGACTCTGGCAACAATCTTAAGATCAATATCAGCACTGACTTCACAGTGACCATTCACCAAAAGATCCAGACCGAAGTCAGGATGTTTTTTAATCGTCTGATAGTCCTCATTTGAGAGTCCGCCGGGATTATTCAAAATGTGGGTTGGTATCTTAATTTTTCCCAGATCATGCAAGAGCCCACCCAGGCCCGCATGCATCAGTTCACGACGACTGGCCTTGGGATTAATCGTTTTATAAATCTGAATACAATACATAGATACATTGATTGAGTGATCATATGTATAAAAGTCATGAAAGCTTAAATTACCGATGAGATTTCGAAGGGAATCAATATTGTGATGGTCCAAAACATCGACCATACTCTCGACCACTTCCCTACAACCTTCAATATTTTTTGAAAGGACTTCGGTTGAAAATTCCTTATCTTTATCAAAAATATTGTGGAGGTATTCCAGAGCTGCATCTTTAATGACAGTCGTCTTTTCAACATCATCAAAATCTGACTTCACCAAGTACTTAAGATAGTTCTTTCGTTGATCTTCCAGAATGTAGAGTTGAAAGTACTTGCGGTGAAATTCCTCTAACTCATCCTTGGCCAAGGTTCCGCCCAAAGGAAATATCCTGACAAACTTCTCCTTACCTTCTACTACAGAGGAATTAACAAAGAGATCAAACAATAGGGGCTGATCGGTCTGAATCAGATCGTACCGAATCGAGAAATAACTGGGCTTCGTGTCCATGGTAGGATTGTACCACTTTCAAGTTCCGTGTGGGCGAGACTATTTTTTTCCCAATAAAAAGGCCCACTTACGTGGGCCTCTTGATCAACTAATATGATTTTAGGACTAGAACGGGATATCATCAGCAGCAAATGAAGCGTCTGAAGAAATCTGATATTCCTGGGCCGGAGCAGCTGCCGGTGCCTGAGAATAAGAAGAATCAATGTTTGCTCCATTGTTTGAAGCTGTTGCTCCACCAATGAATTGAACAGTTGATGCCAGGATTTCAGTTGTATAGCGCTTGTTTCCGTCTTTATCGTCCCAAGAACGAGTTTGAAGACGNNCCTTCAAGGAAGGCCTGACGGCCCTTCGCTAAGTATTGATTACAAAGCTCGGCCAGTTTTCCCCAAACAACAATTCGGTGCCATTCAGTTTTTTCTTGTTTCTGACCTTGTTTGTCAGTCCACGCTTCAGTAGTAGCGAGTGAGAAGTTACACACGGCCGATCCGCCCGGTGTGTACTTAAGTTCTGGATCTTGTCCAAGTCTTCCCAGTAAAATAACTTTGTTTACGCTCATAAAATCTCCTTGTAGTCGCCTGGGAGGCGAAAATAAAAACACTCTTTCGAAGTATTCACTTTTCTACCTCATGTTGAAGTTAGTTGGAAAAGGTTTTTCCTATCCTTTCCTAACTCTCCTAAAGGAAAAAGCGTGCCAACGAATGACTGAATTAAGTCATGGAAATTGATGAAGTGTAATGCGATCCAGAAAAATTAATTTAAAGACGAAAAGGTAGTTTCTTCCGAACGCTTTTGTCTAAAGACAGGACTTCCCGGATTTTGTTTAAGGAATTCCTCAACTTTTTGGCGAGCGAGCTTCACATCTTTTTTGTACCATTTAGGATCAAAGCCGCAATAAGGACATTTTAAATCTTTGCGATAAAGAGACTTGTGAATGCTCTCGAATAATCCCCAGATTAAAGGAAGCGAAGCGATTCCTCGCCAGCCTAACCAGGGAAAACTTCCAGCAGAAAAAACCACTGTCAAAATCAAAATTTGAAAATAGTGCTGACCACTGAGGTAACGGGAGTAGCGAAGCTTTCTGGGTGATCGGCAAAGGGCACAGAAACAATCTTTTGAACTTTTTTTCATTCACACTCCTCTTGCTATTAGACCATATCTCCCCTCATGCTAGATCCCAGCAGTTTTTGCCGATAAGACTTCCAGACGTGCCTCTAGGCATCCCGCGATGCCTAGGGTAGTGAAATTTTTGGAAGGGCAAAAACAAGGTGGGGAAAGCTAGGAGAGGATTACCGAGTTCTGCGAACGTGCCACTTCCAAAGATCGGTACCCTTTGGATTGCTTTACACCTTACAAACGCCGTACCAAAATAAGAGTACGTAATATTCAATACTTTAACTGACTAAAATGGTGCCAGTGGCAAAACGAAACCCCACAATGACCCCGGCCAAAGATGAACGGGGACAAATCAGTATCTTCTTTTCCGCCTCATTGGTGGTGATGATCACTATTGTTGCTTTCACCATTAATGTTGGTCTGTTCGTTAAGGCCAAGATCAATCTTCAAAATGCTACAGATGCAGCCGCTTTTTCAGGTGCGGCCGTTCAGGCTAGGCAACTGACAAAAATTGCTTATCTTAACTGGGAAATGCGAAACATCTATAAAGAATGGATGTATAAGTATTACGTCATTGGAAATCTCAACATTCAAAACGTGGAGAACCCAGCAACAGTCACTGGAAACGTCATGAAGTTCAATCTTCTGGAAGACCGTAACCCGCTAACCGGAAGTGTGACTAAAGATCCCTTTAATATTCCGGCCGTCTGTATTCACATCGCCGGTTCCAAAACTAATATTTGTAAACGCTACTCAATTCCCGGTCTTCCTGAATTTGGTTCTTCTAACCTTCCCGGAGCTGAAGAAGCTTCACGTGCCTTCATGGATACGTTGATTGCCACCAAGGTAAATGACTGCGTTGATCGCACACGCTTGAATATGTTAGTGGCCAATACCTGGACCTATAATGTTCTTTCAACTGATATGGATCAATCTTTGGCGGGAAGAGGTCCGGCGATCCTGGCCGATCGACAAGGTGCCTGGCCCAAAGCTGTGGAAGTGGCCATTCGAATCCGGAATCTAGAAAAGATTATGAATCGTCCGGCCTTAGAAGGTAAAGTTTGTCATTCAGGTTCTACCAGTGCGGCCCTGACTGGTTGTACCAGAGGTATCAACGATATCACGGAAGAAAGACAGCTTGGTAATGAACGAATTGTGAAGGCCTTCTATTCTGGCTATCGCAATTTAGGAAATGATCAGGACAGTGAAATGAAAACTTCTTTCACTCTGACCGAAATTCCCCCTACTCCTGTTAAAAATGATAATCCAACCAATGCCAGTAATCTTCTTGTCCCAAGAGTTTATGAGAAGCAGTGGGTGGATCTTAAGCTCATGATGGTTAACTATGCCATCTTTTATGCGGCCATGATCCCAAGAGCTGATACGAAAACTTCTGGTGCTTGTGATGTTTCCAAAGTGGCCATTCCTGTTCCAGGTTACCCGATGGGTTTTTATAAAGATCCGGATGTGGTGACTTATTATGCCGTAAGAGGTGAAGCGGAATTTACCGGCATGTTCAATCCCTTCAAGGAAGATGCGGTAAAAATGACGGCCTATGCTGCTGCCAAACCATTCGGTGGAAGAATCGGGCCGATGCTATTTGTTCAAAAACCAAACCAAGACTATTTTGTGGGAAGAACAGATTCGGCCAAGTTTCGTTCTGTTCCCTACATCACTTCCTATAACTTCAATGGCGCTCAATTACGGGCAGGAGAAGTTTATAGTTCGGCCGTGGATCTTTTCAGGCCGGGCCTTCCCCTACCTGCCAATTCAAAACAAAACCCAGGCTCCTTCTGGCTTGAGACACCAAATAGTCCTCTGGGTGGGTTAATTGCTGATCCTTCGGCGATTCAATTCGGAGTCCCTAATTTAGTGTATGAATACGATGCTCCCTGGACAACGGCCGGTTACACCACTGCGGAAGAACAAATAAATCGAATTTCTTCGGATGATCCTTCCACAGAGAAGGCGGTAGGACTTTTTAGTAAATCCCAATTTGCCAAGTTTCGTGGGAATGATCTTACTGCCAGCATCGGCCCTCAAGCTTTGGATCAGGAAATTGCCCGTGTTCGTGCTCCCACTCAATATGAAGCGGCCAATTATTTAATTCCATCACCCTATAAATTTAATGTGGTTAATGGTTTAGACTCATTTGGATTTTTCAGCGGTGAAGAAGAGCCACTGGATAACGGCATTCTTCGTTACACGACCGATATCTATGCACCTCTTTACCGGGCCAATGATCAAAACGATGTTCTATTTAATACGCCTCAAGAAGTTGTGAGCGCTATTCATGATTTCATGCGGGCCCAGGAATCAGGGATGATTAAGTATAAAATGGCCTTAAATAAAGCGGCCTACAATGTCTGGAGCCAAAAAGGCAAAGTGGCAGGGGGAGCGGTGAATTCCGGACCTGGTTATGAAAGAGCGGCACGAGGAATTTCTGACATTAATTTTTCAGGACCAGAAAATCTGACCCAGAATCCAGCGACATGTAATAGCATTGCAGGCCAGTTTCTCTCTTTCTATTATGAATCCGTCCTGCCCGGACAAACCCCGGCCAGCCAGGCAGGTTGTCCTAAATCTTTAGGAGTACTCATTCAGGAATATTTCGCAGGATCGACTGATGACGGAGCATTTGACCCAACTTACTACCGAATGAAATTAAGCTGGCCAAAAGATGCGGGACATAAGTTTCTATCTGGTTATACTCCTGGTCCTCATACGGGGGTCGGCCAAGATGGAACCTGGAATAATCCTATTGCCGGTTCTGATATTCCGCCCGATGTAATGAGGCGCAATTTCTATTCAACTAAACTAATCCCCCTTGACTCGGTGCAAGCATCTGGTGGTTATAACCAGAATGCGGCCAACTTTGTCATCTATTCTGAAGGCAGTCCCAGCCAAAGTGCCTCTGATTCTGCTCAGAAAAACTTCAGAAATATACTAAATCCAACAGCTGTCGATGCTGATCTTTCCACAATTAAGTATTAATACTTAAGAGACTTGAAAAGAGCCCCGTTGCCACTCTATAATAGTGGAGTCTAACAACACCTTTCACTTCATCAAAAGGATCTTTTGTGGCTAAGAAAAAGACCAAAAAAGTAACAAAAAAAGCACCAGCGAAAGTAGCGAAGAAAGCTGCTCCTAAAAAAGCTGCTGCAAAAAAAGTAACCAAAAAAGCTGCTCCTAAAAAAGCCGCTGCAAAAAAAGTAACAAAGAAAGTCGCTCCTAAAAAAGCTGCTGCAAAAAAAGTAACCAAAAAAGCGGCCCCTAAAAAAGCCGCTACAAAAAAAGTAACCAAGAAAGCGGCCCCTAAAAAGGAAGCTCCCAAAAAAGTTACCAAGAAAGCGGCCCCTAAGGCCAAAGCAACTAAAGAGAAAAAAGTTATCGTTCCTGAAGTTGTTTCTGAAAAAACTCCAGCTCATGCAGCGTCTACTTTCAATGATGATTATACGGCTGATTCATTAAATGATGATTTCGATGCTGAGTTTGATTCTGACGAAGAAGAAGAGGGCACACCTAAGCCACTAGAAGAAATTACTGAAGAAGATGAAGAAGGTAGTTACGGCTATGGCTGGGGATACGAAGAAGGTCTCGACTCTCCTGAAGAAGTAGATGATGAGGATGAAGAGGACGAAGACATCGAATACGTCAAAGGTCCGAAGAAAAAACCTGCAAAGGCAATTGAAGATGACCTGGATGACGATGAATTAGAAGAAGATGAAGACGAAGAAGATGATTTCTAAATGCTAATAGAATGGCTCCGCGAGGAGCCATTTTTGTTTGAGAGGTCTATATGAAAAAATTAGAACTTTACTACTTTCCCCAGTGTCCTTACTGCCAGATTGTGATGTCGGCCTTACGAGTAACTGGTCTGGAGAATAGTGTTGAATATTACGATATTCACGACGAACCTCAGAGAAAAGAGAAGTTGATCAAAGATACCGGTCGCTCGACTGTTCCTTGTATGTATATAGATGGAAAACCAATGCACGAATCGAAAGATATTGCGGCCTGGATCCATGACTATGCCAAGAGCATTCAAGACACTGGTCCAAATAAAGAGGAATCGCGTGGAAATTAGAGATCCCGTCCATGGCTCCATACCCATCCACGACGCAGAAATTGAAATTCTCGAGCATCCTTTTTTTCAGCGCTTAAGAAATATCAAACAACTGGGATTTTCAGAATATGTTTTCCCAGGAGCGACTCATACCCGTTACCTCCATTCAATTGGAGTGATGAATGTCGCGACCTTGGTCTTTAACAGTTTATTCAAAGATCAGAACTCAAAAGACATTTTGAGGTTAAAAGAAAGTTTGAGATTGGGTTGCCTGCTTCATGACATAGGCCATGCTCCTTTGAGCCATTCTACGGAATCAGTGATGCCGATGGTGAGTGCCCTAAAACTTCCCAAACAATTTGTGAAGGGAGAAAGACAAGCGTCTCATGAAGACTACACTATCAAATCGATTACGGATTCTTCATTCACAAAAGCCTTTAAAGGCGTGACAAAGGAATTTGGGGTTGATCCCAAGGCGATTGCTGAACTGGTCATCGGTGAAACCACAGATGCAACCTATTTCACAGTGGGCGGGATTAATTATTTTCCTCTTCTCCATCAATTGGTTTCCAGTGAAATGGATTGCGACCGGATGGATTATCTCCTAAGGGATAGTTATTTCTGTGGCGTGAGTTACGGGAAGTTTGATCTGGACTGGATCATCGATAATTTAAAAATATGTATAGAAGACAATAAGGCTTACCTGGGAATCTCGGAAAGAGCGATCTCAACGTTTGATGATTTTCTACTTTCGCGTTTTCACATGTTCATGATGGTTTACTTCCATTACCGCGCTGTCTGTCTTGAACAGATGCTTCTGCGCTATTTTGAAAGCGCCAGAGAGGAATACTCCATTCCTGCAGAGATTGAAGCTTATCAGGAACACGATGATTCTTTTCTTTATCGTATCCTGAAGAAATCTGACAATGTTTGGGCAAAACGCATTGTCATGAATAATATCCCTAAAAAGATTCTGGAAACATTCGGTACAGTTCATCTGGCCCAGATGCATGATCTTGAAAACTATCTGAAGAATAACGGCATTGATTACATTAAGTGCTCATCTACCGGTCGCTTATCGAAGTACTACAGTGAAAACTCTCCTCAAAATATTTATCCGATGAAGGTTATGCGGGAATCCGCCCTGTCAAAAAATCATCATACGATTAAAAATATTCAGGAAGCGACCGATCTGTTTCAAAAGTATAGTGAATCCCATGCGGTCAATCGAATACATTGCGACTTTGATGAGTTGGATCCAAAACATAAGAATGAGATTCTAAAAATCATCCAGGCATAATATGTATAAGTTTTTCCTTTATGCCATGCTGATCATCATTTACCTGGGACTGGCCAAAGCACTCTCCCCGTCTGAAATTGGAATTCATTACCTACAAAATGAACGGGGTTTTTCAAAACTCATTAAAGGTGATCTTGCCACTGTGATTCTAGTGGATACTCATGCCACTGGCTTTTTGATTAAAACTTATTATCAAAAATACCGAGTCATTTCCGGCTATGATACTGTTGAAGAACTCATTGTCCGTACCAGTAAAGAATTTGCTCAAAAAAATCTCAAACATATTGGACTTTCTCTCTACCGGAAAACTGATGTGAGTGAAGAATTCCTGCCGCTGCCGCCTGGATCAATTTACATGGGCAATCGAGAATTTGGAGACTGGAGCAAGAATAAAAAAGGCGAGAGTCGCTGGATTTTTCATAAAGCGTTTAAGAATTTTCCACGCTATCTGGGCTGGGGAACTTTCAGACCAACCCGGGAGTTCTACCAGGAATTGAAATCAAAAGTTTCCCTAAATCAACCTTATTTTGGCCCAAATGGAGAATTTGGACCAAACGGTAAGGTGACCCGGGAAAATTTCCCTCAATTCTTTAAAGATGAAAGAATGAAAAAAGTCGAAATGAAAACTCTGTTGATTGAATACTTCAAAGAGAATTTTTAAGGATCGTTATGGCCGAAATTTTTGACCGCTTAGTGATTAGACTACTTTTGGCATTATTTGTATGCCTGATGATTTATGTCTACCGCTATGCCCATGTGATTTTTTATCCGACAGTTAAGCGACAGGTTTTGAAGAAAATTAATCCGGCAGAAAATCCGGCCGATTCATTGCACTTATTTTCCAGAATTATCGGGATCGCTCTTATCTTTTCTTCCATTACCTTCAATGAAACCTCAGGGTTCTTCCTGAGCATTTTTCATTTTGCCGTGTGGGGTACGCTGGCCATCATCCTCTACCTTCTTTCGCTTTATATTATTGAGTCGATCGTGTTCTATAATTTTGATTACACTGACGAAATTTTAAAACGCAAGAACATGAGTTATGCAGTCATCAGTTTCTGCCATGCCATCGTAATTGCCTATCTCACCAGAACCGTCATGATCGAAGCCGAGAACTCACTGGTGATCTTATTGGTGCTATGGCTCTATATGCTGGTGATAGTAGGCTTTTCCGTTAAGTACTACACCTTCATCAGTAAACTCACTTTTAATAGGCTTCTGATTCAAAAGAACCTGTCCCTGTGCTTCTCTTATGGTGGCTTTTCTCTGGGTGCGGGTCTGGTGATTGCTTCTTGTTTTGATCAAGAACACTATGACATCACCGTTTATTGCATTCAGGTTCTCCTAAAAACCATACTCTCCCTGATCATCTTCCCTATCTTCAAGAAAGGTTTGGTGCGGATTTTCCCTATAAAACTGGGTGAAGAACGGGCCCTGGAGGGACGAATCGACACGGATATGCAGAGTTTAGGTTATGGATTTTATGAAGGCTCGGTCTTCATCGCTGGTGCTATCCTGACTACAATGATCGTCAATCGCATCCAATTCGGTACAATTTACCCATTTTTTTAGACGGCCTTCCCTCTGGTAGAATGATTACCAGAGGGACTAATGGCAACAAAACTTCATAACATCTTTGCTCAGATCCAGACCTTTGAGAATCAGATTGAATCTCTTGAAGGAAAAATTCTGGAGCTTGAACAACGAATCGAAAAACTCATCCAGATTGAAAGAAATCATCTCATACGAGTAAAAAATCATGAAGAACTCTCGGATGACTTCATTCAAAACGGGAGACGCTACCAGGACCTGACTCCTGAGAAGGCATGGAAACTCTACTGCAACAAAGATTACGATTTTATTATGATTGATGTCTCTTCAGTGGACTTTGAAACACCCTGCAAAATTCCGGAAGCCTTGCATATTCCGTGGGAAGATTTTAAAGATCGCTCAATCGAAATTCAGAACAAAACCACACCCATTCTTATTATCTCTGAAGATGGTGCCAATTCTATTCTCGCCTGTGAATTTCTTGTAATGAGAGGTTACTATAACTGCAATAATATTTCTGGTGGATATAAGCACTGGAAAGGTCAAATGCTTAAAGAAGTGAGAAATCTCACGGCCTAAATGAGACTTCCCTTACGTTGATTCTCAAGCAGTTCACGGTACAAGTTATCCAGCATCAACTCTACCCGGTCCAACTCGACTTCCCCTAACTTGGTTGTATATTGTCGTTCCAGATCATTGGTTACCTGAAGTAACTTCAATTTGAATTTCTCGCCGTAATCAGTCAGAAAGACTAATTGTTCACGCTTGTCCTGTTCAGAATGAGAGCGCTTAATATAACCGCGCTTTTCTAACTCGTTTAAATGGGAGGTCATGGTTTGTTTTTTTAATCCGCAGGCCTTGCCGATCATCTTAATGGAAGGACCGTCGTTTTCAGATAAGAACATGAGAATCTCCAGAAAGCTTGGCCTCAAATCATTAAAGCCACTGGATTGAAGCTCTTTAATGAGCTCAATGCTGTAGACCCGATAGATTTTTTTAAGCATGCTTCCAATATTGGCAATTCTTTTCATATAGTATGACTATCATACTATGAGCCTGGAAAACTTGGTATTAGATTTTTCTAAGAGGACGCTCAATTTCTTCTAAAAGCGGCTGCCTTTTGATTTCTTCCTTCTTCTTTACCACTGGTCTCTCCTCAATTCCAAAAGACCATAAATGCAGGCGTAAACGCTCCTTCATGCTCATAAAAGGTGAAGCTTGGGCGGTAAAAGAAGTCAGAAGCAGGGCAAATAAAAAAAATCGCATGGGTTTCCTTTAGTTGCTGGGAATATCGCAAGCCACGGGCCAAGTTTATGCTTGAATATTCAAGCACATAAAGGTCACAGAGCGTTTAAATCTTAGACAGTTGATTAGTTGAAGAAGTTTCTGGAATTTGAAATCGAGGTCGCAATTCCTACTCCCACTCCAAAAGTCAGCATGCTGGATCCACCATAACTCATGAGTGGCAACGGAATCCCTACAATCGGCAAAAGTCCCGAAACCATCGCCATATTAATAAAGGAGTGCCAGAAGAAAATAGACATTATTCCTATAATTAAAACGGAATCAAAAAATCTCTGAACCGATGAGGCGAGCCAAATGAGTCGCATAAAGAAAACCAGGTAGAGAATAATTAGAAAGACGGAACCAAAAAAACCATGCTCTTCATTAAATATGGCAAACACGAAATCCGTATGGTTTTCCGGCAAGTAACTCAGGGAAGCCTGAGAAGAATTCTTAAAGCCTTTACCAAAAAGTCGGCCTGAACCAATCGCAATTTCAGACTGAATGGCATTGTAGCCTGAACCTTTAGCATCTTCATAAGGATCAATAAAAGTATGAATACGCTTTTTTTGGTATTCTCTGAGACCGAAGTTATACATTAAAACTCCGGAGACCAGCCCTATCATCCCCAGACTGACGATAGTTTTCCATTTAAGTCTTTTATAGAAAATCATCATGCTGAAAATGAAGAGCAAAAGAAGACCAGTTCCCAAGTCGGGCTGTATGACCACCATGACTGTAGGAATCCCCATGATAAGTCCTGGGATAATCAGATCCTTAAAACCAAGCTGCCGCTCAGGATAAACTTTGGTGAAATAGCGAGCGAGTGCCAGCACCAGACCCAATTTCATGAACTCAGAAGGCTGCATCCGGATGGGACCTACCACAAGCCATCGTTGGGCACCCATTCCCACCTTACCCATCAGTAAAACCAGTAGAACTAAAAACAAGGTACCGATATAACCGAAATAAGCGAAACGCTCGAACGTTTTAGGATTGATGAAACTGATCGCAATGGCGACAGTTGCTGAGAGAATGAACCAGCCAATTTGCGATTTATACAAAAGATCCAGCCCACCATGAGTATCAGCGTGAGTTGATGAATACAAATTCAAGACCCCTACCAAAAATATGGCAGACATACTTCCCAGGAAGCTAAAGTCATATCTCTTAAGAAACTGAACAATGGTTTGGTTCAAACTTAAACTCCGTTTATCGCTTATTCATCGCTGGGTTCAGCAGGTTGAGAAGCCCGAAGAGATCTGATCCAACTATCCTTGATCTCTTTATCTTTATCTAAATTCTTTAAATAGATTTCAGGTTGATACTTTTTCATATACTGAGTGATCACAGCTTCTGCTACAGGAGTGGCCGCACTGGATCCATGACAGCCATGCTCAACGATTACGGCCGCTGCAATTTTAGGATTATCATAGGGAGCAAAGCCGACAAATAATCCGTGGTGGCGGGATTCATAATCCATATTTTCACATCGCTGATAAATTTTATCAGCACTGGCACTTTTAACCTGAGAAGTACCAGTCTTCCCGGCCATGAGAATTCCCTGACCACGACGGTAGAAGGCAGTTCCTTTTGGATTGTTTACTACCTGGAATAGACCTTCCCGGACGAACTTCAAGGTTTTTGGATTCTTCATCTGAACTTCCGAGAGAAGCTCAGGAGTAAAAGTTTTAACCAACTCGCCCTCAGAGTCGTAAATATCTTTTACGACGAATGGGCGATAAATTTTTCCACCATTAGCAATTGCTGCATACGAGATGGCCATTTGAATGGTTGAAGCTAATACATATGATTGACCGATAGCAATTGAAAGAGTCTCCCCTGCTTGCCATTCTTGTCCATATCTTTTCTTCTTCCATTCTTTAGTAGGAATCAGTCCAGAGACTTCACGCGGAAGTGAAATACCTGTGCGCGAACCTAGTCCAAAAGCCTTGGCATATTTAGAGATATCATCAATATCCATTCTATTGGCAGTTTTTTGGAAATAGACATTACAGGATTCACGTATGGCCTTGATCAGATTAACCGGACCATGACCGCCTTTTTTCCAGCAGTGATACACTTTTCGTCCAAGACGGAAAGTTCCATTACAGTGAATTTCAGTATGCTCGTCGATCTCACCTTGCTCAAAGGCCGCAATTGCACTGAAGGCCTTAAAGGTTGAACCGGGTGAAAAATGTTCCTGAATGTTCCGATCTCTTAAGGGATGCTCTTTATTTCCCACAAGGCTTCTCCAATATTCAGGAGTCAGTCCCCGTGAAAATTGAGAAGGGTCAAATGACGGTCTTGAAACCATCGTTAGCACTTCCCCAGAATCAATATCGACTGCAATGACTCCACCAACTTTACCTTCCAGGGCCTTATAGGCAGCAATCTGCATATCCCGGTCGATGGTCAGTTTAACATTCATGCCTGAAAGAGGTTTTTCGTCTTCAATCCCTTTAAAGAGGTTATCGGTGTTGATGTAACGTTTTCTTCTGCCTCGAGCATCCACTTCCACGAATTCGTGACCGTTCTCACCCCGCAGGTATTTATCTAACTGCTCTTCAATTCCAAACTGGCCGATAAAATCGCCCAGGCGATATTCAGTCTTATCCCGCTCCCGCAGTTTAGGCAGCTGAACTTGCGAGATTTCAGAAATATAACCCAATAAGTGAGCGCCAATTTCTTTGTCCCGGTATTCACGGGAAATAAATGTATCCACACTGATGCCCGGCAGATCAGCATTTTGAGTTTCAATTTGGGCCAGCTCACCAAAGGAGATATTCTTTTTAATGATAAAAGGACGGTAACGGGCCTGATTGGAATTCTTCTTAATAATCGCTTCAATTGAGGCCACATCAGTCTGAAGAATCTTGGCAAGTTTTGCCAGCGTCTCTTCTTTATCCAAAAGGAACTGCGGAGTTAAAATGGCATCAAAGCGGGGGATATTGTCCACTAACAACTGATCATCTCGTGAGTAGATTAAACCTCTCGGGGCCCAAACCACTTCTTTTCGAAGACGATTCTGGATTGAATAGTTATGAAGAGTCTCTCCCTTATAAACCTGCAAATACCATAAACGGGCGAGAACCAGCCCGAATGCCGCCGTAATGATATAAGAGATGAGAGTGGCACGCTCTTTATGAATCTTGACGAGTTCTTCTTCACCGAACATAGCTAAATCTCTACTCCTCTAGGACCAGAGTCGGAAGGCACTCGCCATATTTGTTCTAATACCCAGAAGATTAAAGGAGAAATAAGGGAAAGCAGAATGCTACCTGGGATAAAGCTCCAGATAATCATTCCGAACTTATCAAAATTTGAAATTTTAAGACAGATAATCAGTGTTACAGTCACGTACCAGATCATCTGAAACAGTTGCACCGTTATCATCGTCATGATTGCTGTCGTTAAATGAAGAAGATCCTTCAGATAATTAGCAGAGGTCATCACGATCAGGCCGGCCAGTGTTCCTAATGCCCATCCTTCGATAGAGAAAACCGAATGGATCATCTGAAGCGCCATGATCATCCATGGAACCGCTGGTGAATCCAGGCGAATGGCCAGGAAAAGAATTATCAAAACATTAAAGGTTAAACGGTACTCATGCCAACCTAAGGCCGGAAGGATAGTTGAAGTGACTACCTCAAGTCCGATCAGGAGTGCCGCAGATAGGGCAAAAGATATAAGGATTTGTGAAAGACGCATTCTCATATTTTCTTCTCCACGGCCGGAGCCGCTGGTGTGACATTTTGTGCCTGAACTCCTTCTATAGGAATCAGTACCAGGACTTCTTCAAGCTTATCAAAATCCACGCTCGGAACGACTTCTACTGATAGGGTCATTCCAAAGTTCTCTTTATCAATGTCGGTAATCATCCCGACCTTGATTCCCTTAGGATAAATCCCGCCCACACCTGCAGTAATGAGTTTGTCCCCCACCTCTACGGCTTCATTTCGCATGATGTATTTAAGTGCACATTTAAAATTAAAGACACCTTCGACAATTCCGTGGGTACGGGTTCTTTCAACCACAATATCCACCCGGTTGTTTTGGTCGAGGATGGTTAGCACATCTGAATAGTTTTCCGTGACACGGTAAACATAACCCACCAGTCCATGATCGGTGATAACTGGCGCCATGGTTTTAATTCCATGCCGAGAGCCTTTATTGAGACGAATAACCTTAAATTCATTGGCCGAATCCCAACCGACCACCCGGGCCATAACTCTTTGATGGGAAAGTTCATCGGAGAAATTTAAAAGACGCTTCAAGCGAAGATTTTCTTTTCTCATCTCTTCCATGGAGGTTAAATCACTCTCAAGTCGGGAGATTTGTTTTTTCAGGATGTTATTTTCTTTGCTGGTATCGACAATCGAAATGTAGTTTTCCCAGAGTGAAGACATGCTTTCTTTAGAGCTAGCAAGCCCTTCCTGTACAGGGGAAATGACTTCAGTCACAATCCGGTGAAAGAGTGACGGCTGATCAAGTTTAAATTGTTTTTGCGAAATGCCATAAATCGCAAGCATGCTCACAATCAGATTACTGACAATTTTAGTCTTTGAAGACTCTTGGATTAGTTTCAAAAGATGACCCTTATTTTACTTATCCCTTAAGATTAAACGAAGTTCCTGCCTGATGCCAACGAAGTTTCGAGATAAAGTCTTTGACCGGAACGACTCTTCCCCGATAAAATGACTTGCATTTATTTTGTTAAAAGGAATTTCATGAAAAACGCATTTGCGGGCAAAGTTTCGTATTTTATTTTGACGTTCATCTTTCTCATTATCATCGCCAGTTTCCTCTTTACTGGTTTTGACAACTTCTCAATGGGAACAGCACAAAACGTTGCTGCAGTCGATGGAACTCCAATCACCATCAAAGAATATCAAACGGCGCTTAACCGTCAGGTTGAATTCTTTAATCAGATGATGGGTGGTGGAGGCATGACTCAGAAGCAGATGGAAGACATGGGAATCAAGCAGTCGGTCTTAAACGGTCTGATTCAACAGAAGTTGATCCTTAATGCTGCTGACGAACTTGGATTCGTTGTGTCATTGGATGAAATCAAAAATGAAATTAAATCCATGCCTTATTTCAAAACCAATAATCAGTTTGACGTGAATTTGTATCGCAACATGCTGCAAGGCAATGGATATATCCCGACGCAATTTGAAGAACTGGTTGGGAATGATCTTAAGCAAAAGAAAATTGATGAGCTTTTTAATACAATGATCATCTCTGAGAACTATATCCAGGACATCACCAAGTTCAAAAATAACCAGGTGACAGTTCAAGGGGTTAAAATTGGACGTCAGGCACTGGCCCCTCTGGTTTCGGTGACTGAGCAGGAAATCAAGGATTACCTGGCCAAGCCTGAAAATCAAAAGGCCTTGGAAAGCGCTTATAACGATAACCTTTCAAAATATAATAAACCTGAGGAAGTGAAGGCCCGTCACATCCTGATTGCTGGTGATGATGCTAAAAGCCTGGAAAAAATCAAGGCGATCAAAGCTAAGGTAAACACTAAGAACTTTGCTGATATTGCTAAAAAAGAAACAGAAGATCCAACTGGTAAAGAAAATGGTGGGGACCTTGGTTGGTTCTCTGCTGGCAGAATGGTTCCTGAATTTGAACAAGTGGCCTTCGGGATGAAAGAGGGTCAAATCTCTGAACCGGTGAAAACTCAGTTTGGTTATCACATCATCATGGTAGAAGGTAAAAAAGCTGCCGATGTACAATCTCTTGAAAGTGTTAAGACTGAACTGGCCCAAATTGCTCTTCAAAAAACCAAGGCCCAGGATTTGGATAAACTCTTGAAATCAACAGCTGACCAGATTCAAACTGCTTTGGAAAAAGGTGACTTTGCAACCGTTGAGGCCCTGGCGAAGAAAGTTGATGGTCAGGTTTATAAAAATGCTGATGTAAACCAGTACGATCAGAATTTAATCGCGACTAACCTTTCCCCGACGGAAGCTGATCAGATTTTTAAAGCAGCACAGGGAACGATTCTAAATTTTGGAAATCCGGGAACCATTTTTTTGGTAAAAGTACTGGGCAAGAAGACTGCTCCAGAAAAAACGGCCGAACAATTAAAAGCTGAAATTGCCTCTCAAAATCAACTATTCTCACGTAAAGTTCGCGAGGAATTGATTAAGACCATGAACAATAAAGCAAAGGTTGTCACAAACCAAAGTTTGTTATAAATTGAGGCTCCGCAGGAGCAAAATATGGCAGATAAAGACGCACGCTTTAAAGAAAACGTACCGGGTAAATACTTTGTAGATGATTCTTGTATTGCGTGCGACGCCTGTTGTGTGGAAGCTCCTAAGTTCTTTGCCATGAATGATAACGACGGACATGCCTTCGTTATGCTTCAACCGCAAACCCCAGAAGAAATTCAAGACGCTGAAAATGCCTTGGCCGCTTGTCCGGTCGAGGCCATTGGCAATAACGGTTAGTGGCTTCTGCTCTTTCGTTCTCTGAAAGTTAATGATTCCTACCAGATAATCTTTCGAACGAATGCTACATAAAAGTTTTAAGAATTAAAGTCACTCATCCGACCTCTTTCTTCCTGCTCTTCTTGTTTTTCAATTTCTTCCTGACGTTCCTGCCATTCCGGATCCCTTGTTTTATCATCTTTCGGTTGATCACATGCTGTTGAAATGAATGTCAGGGCAATGATGAAGAATAAAGCTTTCATGACTGCCTCCTTATGACAATTTTACGCCTCTGCCTGGAAGATGATTGTGAAGAGATCCTGAAGAATAACTGACCAAGTAAATGAGAGGGCAATAAAAAAGGGCAACCTTGCGGCTGCCCTTTCTGGAGTATTAAGTTCTAGGAGTCAGGTGTTATCTATTATCTCTTAATATTAAGCACTTCTTGCAACATCTGATCAGATGTAGTGATCGTTCTGGTGTTGGCCTGGAAGTTACGTTGAGCGGCCATCAAGCTAATGAACTCATTGGCGATATCAACGTTTGATTGCTCAATTGATTTAGCAAGGACTTCACCTCGTCCATCAGCACCTGGCTTACCAAGAGCTGCCTGGCCGGATTTACGAGTTTCTTTGAAGAGGTTCTTACCAGTTTTGAAAAGGCCTTCGTTGTTTTCGAACTTAGCGATAGCAACTTGTCCAAGTTCACGTTGCTGGCCATTATCGTATACCGCAGTAAGGACACCATCATCATTGAAAGACATTGAAGAAAGTGTAGCTGCAGAAGAACCATCGGCATTGTGACGAGACACAGATGATTTAGAACCAAATTGTGTAGCAGCATCAAGACCTGTTCCACCTTCTTTGATTGTTTCACCGAAGTTGAAAGCAATTTGCTGATTTGGAAGAGCGCCTTTATTGAAGTTGAATGCGTTCTGGCCTGGAATTTCTTCCTGAAGAACACCTTTTTGGTCGAACTTCAACTGACCGTTACCCATTTCAACCAACTGGCCTGGAACGCCGTTAGCAGCGTCAGCACCGTCAACCATGGCATGGTATTCCCAAGTTGCGCCATCAGCTTGCTTGTTGAAATAAAGAGTTACCAGACGAGCAGAACCTACTGAATCGAAAACAGTAACAGATGTGTTGAAGTTTGAAGACTTGTCCGGATTAGCTGGATCAAAAACTTTTACGCTGTCACGAGAATCAAGGTTCATTCTCATTTTAACTTCTGAAGTCGGAGTAGCAGGAATATTTGTATTACCTAGTTTAATTGAATCTTTTTTATTCGTGATATTACCTTTATCGTCCGGCATGAAGCCTTGAACTTTGTAACCATCACCGTTAACCATGTATCCATCTTTATCAAAATGGAAAGCACCGTCACGAGTATAACCTTTACCAAATGGTGCATCTACTTCGAAGAAGCCGTTACCGTTAATGGCAAGATCCGTGATGTTTTGAGTGCGTGCTACAGTTCCTTGTGTGAACTGAGGAGTAATGTGAGCGAGTTTTGTACCAGAACCCATTTGGTCACCGCCATCGATCCCTTTAAGAGAGTTAGCAAGCATGTCCTGGAATTCTGCGCGAGAAGATTTGAAACCGTTGGTACCGGCGTTGGCGATGTTATCACCCACGACTCCCATTGAAGAGCCGGCAGCGTTAAGACCTGTTACACCGATGTTAAATGACGAAAGAATACTCATACTTGTCCCTCCTAGAGCCTGGTGAGGGGATTTGAAGACTACAGCTTCTCATCCAATGGCCTCCAGAAAAGGACCGGCCAACCTCATTCCAAATTAATATTAAAACACCTATGTTTCTCTACTCACTCCTAAGTAGATTTACATCATAAAGATCGTCGAATCGATTTTAGTAAATACGTTCTCGTTCATGTTGTTCTTATCCACTGCTGTGACTACCGTGTTTTTATCCACGTCGACGACATAGGCCGCCTTGTTCGTAATCACGAGGGAATCATGTCCACCCTTCGTACGTAACTTACCAATCGCTTCTTTAAGCTTCATGTACTCATTTCCATCAAGCTCTATATTTCTCTCCTGCAATCTTTTCATTGC
>DFXY01000058.1:41962-44450 GCA_002381945.1 Bacteriovoracaceae bacterium UBA4096 | reverse complement strand
AGAGCGTTTGACTTCTCTGCCTTCTGGACATCAGAAGGAAGCGAAGAAACGTTAGGGATCAAGAATGAATTCACTTTACTCATTAATCGTAAATTCCTGCGTTCTCAGAATAGGCGTTCATCGCTTGTTCTGTGGGAACACTTTTCGCATTAGCTGCGTTATTATTAAATTGTATCGAACCGTTTTGCCCCGACAAGCCGGAATTTACTGCCTGTGCTGCATTTTGTGTATGAGTAAGAGAATCCGCCGTGTGAAAACTTTGAACATCTCTTAAATAAACTTTTTGTCCATTCACAGTAAGAACAGGTTCACCTTCATCAAACATCACTGATTGAACAACACCTGTAGCTTCCGTTCTTGTTCCGATTTCATTACCCATGTTATCCCAAGCTTTCACTTGAGCGCGGTATGTGCCCTTCACTGCCGGAGAACCATCCAGTGCAACGCCATCCCAAGTCACTTGATGTGAACCTTGTGACATACCGTCTTTCCAGATTTCACCCATGACGTTGTTTTTCTCATCCAGGACACGAACCATCACTTTGGAAGCATCACCATCGAGTTTAAAAAGAACATCTCCAGGATCACCGGAATTTTTTAAGTGGATTGAAGAACCAGCTGTTACGATTTTTTTACCGACGAAAGAAGCGGCATAGAACTTATCCTGCATGCCTTGGGCTTTATTCCCTTCATCGAATTTTTTATTCAAGTTTGAAAGCTGCTCTAATTGTGAGAACTGAGCAAGTTCACCAGTCATTTTACTCTGATCCATTGGATTCATGGGATCTTGATGCTGTAGCTGGAAAGTCAAAAGTTTAAGAAACTCATCCTTACCCATCTGATTATGTGCGCCCTCTTTGAACACTTCGTTCTTAGGCTTATAACCCGTGGCCTTATTGATGATGTCCTCACGAATCTGTTTTTCAGATTTGTTCTGGCCTGCAAGACTTTTGGGCCCCATTGTGACCTGCTGGTACTGCATTTGCTGAGGTGTGACCGGACGTCCGATTTCAGGCATTAGGCCGCTTCCTTGTTAAGAAGTTTCCAAAGATCCTGTCGGCGCTCCTGCTCGTGGCGACGCTGATTCTGTTCTGATCCAAATTGTTTTTCAGATCCATGCTGGTTTTTGCCAGACTGTGAACCGAAATCAAAATCATTCTTCGCCGTTTGTGTTGGAGTTTCCACTTTGACGTCAGAAATATTGATGCCCGCATTTGTTAAATGCGTGAACAGATCTTTTGAATTTTGCTGGAAGAAGTTTTTCCCTTCAAGCGAATGAGCTCCGATATTAACTGCCACTAGCTCATTATTCACACCGGTCTTACTGACAGTGATGTCAATCATCCCCAGGTCTTCATGATTCACCCGCATATTAACCGTTGGCTCTTTAGCAGCTTTGGCCTGAACCACATAATCAGTGATCTGATTAATGACTTCATTAGTATTAGAAGTTTTGATATTCGACATATCAAAAACTTTTGGAGCGGCTTGCGTTTCATTGACTTGCGGAGTGCCCTGCTCATTCATCATGTTCAAAATGAACTGCTGAGAATTNNGCTATCTTCTGCTGCTCAGGAGAAACAACTTTCATCCCGTAAGCATTGGGAAGTGACTTCTTCGTTGCCAGATTCTTCTGAACAACAAAGTCTTCCATATTCATCAGTTGTGGATCAATTTCAGATTGAGCAAATTCAATTGCCGGAGCACGGCCAGTCATCGTTCCAGGCGCCGCCGCCACTTTCGGAGTCTTAAGCATTGCCTGAGCAATCTCGCCCTTAACTTCCTCAGTCACAACTTCGCCGTTGGCGAGTGCTAGAACCTGAGCATCAGTAAGTGGAACCGCTGCTACTGCGGCAACTCCGACTTCCGGAGATACAGGAACCGCAACTTCAGTTGTTTGTGGTTGAATAAGTTTTTCCACACCCTTGGTCAGGGCCGGATCAAAAACTTTTGGTGAGCCACTAGGATCGATGTTCTCTTCAGTTTGAATGAAAGTGGAAGGCATCTTAAGCATTTGATCAGCTGAAACTTCAACCGGCTTAACTTTCGTATCAACCGAAAGACTCGCCTCTAACTCACTGGCGAATTCCTTAGCTTCAGCAGATCCTTCCAGATCGACCGCGCCGTTCTTCGCTTGAGTTTTAATCTTACCTTCTACTTTCGCAGTAGCTTTTGGTTCGATCGTTATTGGTTGAGAAGCCTGAATCATTTATGCCTTTAGCGTTTTATCGCTTAGTGGTCCTACCACTCTATTGTTCCACAATTACTCCATACTTTTGAAGCCGGGCAATATATTCCAAAACCTTTAGGATTAATGTGGGAACGGCAATATTTGCCGGAAAAAGGGGTAAGGGATGCCGGTTTGTTTAGGGGATTCGGGAGGAATCAAAGTAGAAACCCAGCTTTTTAAGAAAATTAGTAATAAGTTTAATAAGTAATTACCAGTGATGATCAAGTTTGGTTGCTTTAGTTTTACTTTGCTCTTTTC
>DFXY01000058.1:15494-41913 GCA_002381945.1 Bacteriovoracaceae bacterium UBA4096 | reverse complement strand
AACCTTTTACAAAAACGAAACCTATCTCAAAAATAAACGCATTATTATTATTCGAATTAGAAAAACAATCTTTATCGAAGAAATTATATAAAACGCCCCCATATAAACCATTGTAGAACCGAAGAATGAGTAAGCAACTGAGTCTAAGTATCTACAAGGGGAAGCATGGCGGCCGCCGGCCAAACTGTGGGAGAGCAAGAATTCATAGTAAAGGTGTTGCTCATCGGGCGAGAGAGAAAGTTAATGCTCGAACACCTCTACATATCAATTTTAAATATTCAACTTTTGTGAGGACTAGACGTGTTCTTGAAATATTAATGATTGCATTTAGCAATGCTTCCAAACATGGCCTTAACATCACTCACTTCACTCTGCAATCCAACCACATTCACATCATTGCAGAAACAACTAATACCGCACTTTTAATCAAGGGCATGCGTTCATTAACGGGTACTATCGTAAAGAGAATCGGTAAAGGATCTATTCAGATAGAGCGATATCATCTTCATATATTGAAAAATCCGACAGAAGTTCGTAATGCCGTAGAGTACGTTCTGAATAATGATGTGAAACATACAGGGAAAAGATATTCGGATTTTACAGGAAGATTAAATATAGGAAAAAGTTGGCTTCTTCGAATGAATTCGTGAACAGTCTTATTTTTTCATCAAAAGATACTGCTTCTGCAGCTTCGCTGAAACTTCTTTATCCATGAAATTAAAAATCTTAGATGCCTTCTTCGCATCAATCATCTGAAGAATCTTAACTGCAATCTCGGAATCCTGAACTGAAAGTACTTCAGCGGCCTTCTGAGGTTTCATGTTAGAAACCATCTCAACCAACTGCCCGATCCTCGCCTTGCCTTCATCTTCATTTTTTTCTACGCAGCCGATGAAGTTTTTTTGTTTTTGAGAGAGGTCGGAGTATCTTTTGGCGATGTCAGTTTCGGAGACTTTCAGGGAGTCCTGGAGCTTTTGCAGTTCTAGTTCGCGGAGTTTTAACTTCTCCTCTTTATCCAGGAGTTCGCGGGTCAGTTCGGAGACGGATTGGTTTTTGATGGAATCGACGCGTTTTTTGACTTCTTCGTTGAGTTGCTTGATGAATTCTTCTTCGGTATAGGTCTTGGCGGCCATGGCGGAAGCAGTGGAGAAAACCAGCATGAGTGAGAGTAATGTTTTCATCTTTTTTCCTTATTCAGTAGCCAGTTCTGAGTTTGTTCTTCAACTTTCTGATCCACTTCTTTGTTGTAGGCCTTGCGGTACTCGTCGTAGTTTTTTTCTTTTAGGTTTTCCATTACCTTTAGATCACCTCGGAGTTGCGCCAGTTCCTGCTTTTTCTCGGCAACCAGAGCTTCTTGCTTTGTTTTGTCTCGCAGGAGAAGTTCAATATTGCGGTCTTTGCCTGCGATCAACATGGGGAAGGCCTGCAGTTGGCCGGCCCGTACCCCGGTCTTGAGAGAGCCTTCCTGGATCTTATAGTAGTTCTCAATCTCATTTCTGTCGTGTTTAAGTTGATCTTCGATCTGGTTAAGTTGGGACAGGAGTTGCCCCAGCTCCATTCGGCAGTTTTCTTCTTTGAGCTTTCTAAGTTTTAGTACCGGTTCAAGCCGGAAGGAATATTTCTTCATGCTTATCTAAAATTTGGATCAGTCGCCTGCTCTGCTTTGCGGGCGATCTCAAGCATCCGATCAAAGAGTTCATCAATTGTATAAGACTCTTCAACTTGTTGCCGGAGAAGATTAATCAAGTCATCGTAAATCACAATGGCCTTATCCACTTTGGGATTTGAGCCTCGAGCATAAGCGCCTACGGTAATCAGGTCTTCAGACTCTTTGTAGGCCGCGAGAAGATCTCGCAAGTGGGAGGCCACGATCTTATGTTCTTTGCTCGAAACTTTGGGCATAACCCGCGAAATCGAGGCGAGGATATCAATAGCCGGATAATGGTTTCGGGCGGCCAGTTGACGGGATAAAACGATGTGACCGTCAGAGATACCTCGAACGGCATCGGCGATGGGTTCATCCATGTCGCCACCTTCAACTAAGACGGTGTAGATTCCAGTAATGGATCCAGCACCTTTTTTGGTACCAGCGCGCTCCATGAGTTTTGGTAATTTCGCGAACACGCTTGGAGTATAACCCTTTTGTCCTGGAGGTTCACCGGTGGAGAGAGCGATCTCACGGTTGGCCATGGCAAAACGTGTAATGGAATCCATCATGAGGAGAATGTCGTGACCTTGGTCACGGAAAAATTCGGCAATGGTGGTTGCAGTGTAAGCGGCCTTCATACGGATAAGCGCAGAAGTATCGGAAGTAGCACAAACCACGACTGAGCGCTTAAGACCTTCTTCTCCCAGATCCGATTGAATGAATTCTAAGACCTCGCGACCACGCTCACCGATTAAGGCAATGACGTTAATGTCAGCGTTGGTGTTTCTTGCGATCATACCCATTAAAACTGACTTACCCACACCTGAACCGGCCATGATCGCTAAACGCTGACCTTTACCGGCGGTGATGAAGCAGTTGATGGAATTAATTCCCGTATCCAGTGGTTCGCGGATTGGTGGTCGATCAAGCGGGTTAAGAGGCACGCCGAAGATTGAGCGCTTCTCATAAGGGCCTTCAATTGGACCTTTGTTGTCTAAGGGATTTCCCTGGAAATCGATCACTCTTCCCAACATGTTGGGAGAGATGCGGATTTCAGTCACAATATCTTTTAAATGAATTTTTGTTTCAGAGTTAATGCCGGAGATTTCATTGTAAGGCATGACCATACAATTCTGGCCCTGGATCGCCACAACTTCACCCATGGAGCGCTCGCCATTTTCTGCGACGAATTCCACGTTGGATCCCAGAACGGCACGAGGAACCGATGCCTCATAGACCATTCCACGGGAACCGAGNNGTCACCTGCTCGAAGATCTTGTCGATGTTTTGAAAAACACCTTCCATGGATCCATCGATCAAGCCGTTTTCACTTTCCAGGATAATGCCCGGATGATTAATTTCCGGAACAATTTCAATACGAACATTACTCAGCTGACCCAGGCGGGCCTCAACAGTCTGGATGATCTCCGGCATCTGTGCAAAATTGGCCTTGCCGATTTTGATAATGAGATTTTTCCTGGCATTCATTTCGAGAATAAGTTTTTCCAAAAGAGTCTCAAGATAGACTTTTTCATTAATTTCTTTCAGGATGATCCACTTGGTGAAACGTTTGATGAAGTCATAGATCTCAAGACGATTTTTCTCAAGGACCTTATCCGTTTGACCCTGAACTTGAGCGATCACTTGTCCGAAATCTTCTACTTTCTGTCCCATGGCCGCATGATATTCCGTCATGGCCGCTTCTTTACCTTCTTCGCGTCCTTTCTCAAGACCTTCTGAATAAGCTTCCTGATAGGCGGTTTCCAGACGACGGGTAACTTCGGCCTGAATCTTTTGTTCCAAATCAGCTTGTTCCTGACGGGACAATCCTCGGTAATCACGAACGATATCATCTACTTTAAAATTATTTTTCTGAGCAAACTTTCTTTCTGAACGGATCTCTTCTTCCGAAACTTTTTCTGCCGTTACAGTTTCACCATTAAGGGTTTTAAATTCAAAAGACTGAAACTGAGTCTGGGATACGACATGGCTTCCCTGAAGATCAGAGAATTCAAAGGTTTTAATTTCGGCCGTACGGTACTTTTGCATTTATCACTAAACCTTTTAGACGAACGCGTCGCCTTCTCCACCGCGGGAAATAATCGCTTTGCCTTTAGCTTCCAGATCTTTAAGCTGCTGAACGATTTCTTGCTGAGCTTTCTCCACATCGGAAATCTTGGTCGGTCCCATGGCATCCAGATCTTCTTTGAGAAGAGTGGCAGCACGGTTGGACATATTCTTGAAGAGCTTCGCCTTAACATCATCAGGAGCTGTTTTAAGCGAGATAACAAGTTTCTGGTTATCCACGATTTTAAGAAGCTCTTGAATACCACGGTCGTCCACGTAGATAACATCTTCGAAGACAAACATGAGTTTTCTGATTTCTTCAGCGAGTTCAGGATCTTTCTCCTCAACTCGGGCCATGATGTTTTTCTCAGAGTTTTTATCCATGAGATTGAGCATATCTGCAATAGGCTCGATACCACCAAGCTGCTGAGTATCGATTGATCCAAGAGTAGAAAGTTCAGTTTTAAGCACATCATCCAATTGAGCGATAAGTTCCGGAGAGACGAAGTCGAGGTTCGCCACACGAAGAACCACTTCTGCCTGAAGACCTTCAGGAAGTTTTCGAAGCACATCCACTTTTTTCTCAACCGGTAAATGGGCACAGATTAAAGCGATAGTCTGAGGATGTTCATTGATAAGGAAGTTCGCCAAAGTTCTGGTATCAACCAGTTCCAGCGATTCAAGCGTATTGGACTGACCAACATCCACAATCTGGCCCAGAAGCTGCTTGGCACGGTCTTCGCCCAGAGTTCCAAGGATGAAATCACGGCCTTTATTTTCCGAGAACAAGAGTTCTGAATCTTCATTGATGGAGGAATAGAATTCTTCCAGAACTTTTTTCACCATCCAGATGGGAGATTTAGAAAGCGAAGACATGGTGTTAATCATACGTTTAACATCATTGTCTTTCATATGCTTAAAGATAAGCTTGGTAGTTGTAGGACCTAAGGCAGAAAGAAGGATTGCTGCCTTCTCCTGGCCTGACAGAAGTGCATATTGCACATCAGGTTCTAATGATTTGTTATCTTCGGCCACTCTCAACTCCTACTTACGCAATCTCTTTATGTGTATCTGCCACGTGGATCATTTCATGCACCACTTGAGCGGCCTTACCAGGGTTTGCTTCCACTAGAGATATAATTTTCTCTCTCAGCATATTCCCTTCAATCTTCTCAGGATTAAGTTTATCTTCCATGGATGGAAGAACATCCTCTAAACCCGGCAGACGCTGATTGGCCTGAATCTTCTCCAGCTCTTCAATCGTTTTAGGAAGGAAGTCTTCAATCGATTCAACCGAGTTCTCGGTAAGCCACTGGATGAAAGGACGAACAACCATGAAGAAGAATAATGAAATTATAGCACCGATCATGAGGTACTTTGTGATATTTTTCATAAGCTCGCGGTTCTCACGCGCTCTCATGATAGCTTCCATTTCCGACAGATCTTCTTTGGCAAATTCCATGTTTTTAATGACGAGCTTATCACCCCGGGCAACATTAATTCCCAGAGATGATCCAACAATCTGCTGGAAGTTTTGAAGCTCTTCTTCAGACCAGGCCTGATACTTCGTGACGTTAACACCGTCTTCATTAACCAGAGGAACACCCTCTTTATCCAGAACCGGAACTTTCTTACCATCAACCATAACCGCCACTGACATGCTGGAGATTTCGGCCGTGGGTTTTTTAGACTTGGTCACAACAGTTGGGACCGCCATATTTCTGGTAACTAATGACTTGTCCACATCATTGCGGGTTTCAGGAATGCCTGGCTGAGGAGCTTCGCCTGGAAGATTAGAACGAGCTCCCGGAATGCCTTGAGGAGAAGGTCTTACTCCCACCATTTTTTGTTCGTTACGAACTTCAGAAACCACTGCTGCGTTTTCTGAATCATAGGTTGTCTGGGTTTCGAATTTTTCAGTGAAATCCATTTTCAAAGCAACTTTCGCTATGACTTTACCTTCACCGATGACACGGGAAAGAATTTCTTCCACTTTCTTTTCATATTGTGAGTTTAACTTGGTCTCGAGGGCGATGCGGTTAGCAGTCTCAGTAGACATGTTATCCCCATCGTTCTCAGATAGCTTTTTACCACGAGAATCTATGACAACAACATTATGAGAACGCATACCATCAACCGAAGAACTGACGAGGGACTGGATACCTTTTACTTCATCATTCGTCATCGATACACCACGCTCTATATCAAGAACGATCGATGCACTTGGTGGCTTTCGCTCAGAGACAAATGGAGAAGACTCAGGGATAGATAAGTGGATACGAGCGCGAGTGACACCTTTAAGATGCATGATGGTTTTAACCAACTCTCCCTCAAGGGCCCGCTGTTTATTAATTTTTTGAACAAAGGAGGTTGTTCCAAAGGCTTGCTTATCGAAAACTTCGTAACCGACAGTGCCGGTGAAGTTAACCCCTTTCTTGGCAATTTCCAGACGCCAGATTTCAACCTGGTCTTCCGGAACCATGATGGTTTTACCGTCATCTTTTACTTGATAAGAAATTTTCCCTTCTTCAAGCATTCTGGCGATAACGGCCGAGTCATCCTTAGTCAGATCGGTGTACATGACTTTGTAATCAGTCTTACTTGACCAGACTACAATTCCTGTCATGGTGGCGACCAGAAGACCGGCCACAACAATTAATCCAAGTCTTCTTGTCACATCGAGTGACCGGAAGAATTCGACAAAGTTTTGCATGGTCTGCGCAAAGAAATTATTCAAAGAATCCTCCTGATTCTATGTTCACTAACTCATCCTAAGTTAGATCTGCATCTTCATGATTTCACGGTAAGCATCAATGACCTTCGTACGAACCTGATTCATGGTTCGAAAAGCAATGTCAGCTTTTTCTACCGCTAAAAGCGTTTCATGCAAGTTCTGGCTTTCGCCGCTTGCGAGTTTTTCCATGGAAACGTTGGCGTCCTGCTGTAGGGCATTCACTTTACCAATAGAATCCTGTAAAAATTCACCGAAAGTTTTTCCACTTTCTGCGGTTCCGCCTACTCCGGGAGTTTCAATCCCAAATTGACCGCCAAAATCATTATCGACCTTGCGTGACCAACCTCGGGCATCATTGGTTCCAAGAGTTTGTTGAAAAC
This sequence comes from Bacteriovoracaceae bacterium UBA4096, assembly GCA_002381945.1. Classification (GTDB taxonomy): domain Bacteria; phylum Bdellovibrionota; class Bacteriovoracia; order Bacteriovoracales; family Bacteriovoracaceae; genus Peredibacter. The sequence goes on along the minus strand of DFXY01000058.1, from coordinate 35,084 downwards.
CTGCAATATCTTTAATCGACATTAGTTACCTCTTCCGATTTCTAATGTTTTCATTGCCATCTGTTTTGTGGTGTTAATTGCTGTTACGTTTGATTCATAAGCTCTTTGAGCTTCAATCATGTTCGCCATCTCAACCATGGGGTTGATGTCCGGCATCGCCACATAGCCTTCAGAGTTAGCATCAGGATGGGCAGGATCATGTTTATAAATGACTTTATCTGAATGCACTACTTCGGTGGCATGCACTGTCTGGGCATTTTCCGCCAACTCCCCTTCCAGAATTTCTGAAAAGGCTTCACGAGCCGGCTCAGATCCGAAGACCACTTCTTTACGACGGTAAGGACCGCCCTCAGCAGTTCGGGTGGTCTGAGCGTTTGCGATATTGGAAGAATGGGCTTCCATCCTCTTTCTTTGGGCCGCAAGACCTGAGGAACTGATTCTAAGAGATGAGAGTAAATCCATTCTTTATTCCTACTTCTCAGAGTTGATGGCGTACTTCATGATACCCATCTTTTTGTTAATCAACTGAACAAGCGCATCGTACATTAGCTTGTTTTCGGCCATGGTTGCCATTTCAGCTTCCACGTCCACGGTGTTGCCATTCTCTGAAACTACACCGTTTGGATTATCGTATATCTCAGGTTCTAAATTATTGAAGCCACCGTTGCCTACAGTATGATGTCGTCCATCAATGACATTCATCTGCATCTGACCATCAACATCCAAAGCACGTGCCAACGCTTCTTCGAAATCCATCTTCTTGGCCTTAAAGCCCGGAGTGTTGGCATTGGCGACGTTTGATGAGATGAGCTCTTGGCGCATCTCACGGAAATTCAACGCCGTCGTTAATGCTTTTAATGTTTTGTCATTTACATCCATTCTGATGGCCCCAACAATTTATACTAAAAATAAACTAGCGTAAGTTAACAAAGTAGCTGGCACCTTCAGATCTGTACTCATTGATTTTGTTTCTCAAAGTACGGATAGAAACACCCAGGATTTTTGCGGCCTGAGTTCTATTTTCTGAAGTGAAAACCAGAGCTTTTTTGATAAGAAGTTTTTCGGCATCTTTCAAAGACATAAGTTTAAGACCATCTTCATCTGTTTCATGAGATGAGAATTCTACCTTACGCTCACCGTTCTCAATCGCCTGAAGGTCAAGAGTTGAGCCTTCCATGTTTGAGAGAGTTTTACGGATGAAAGAACGAAGTTCAGAAAGATTGTTGTTCCAGTTGTAGTCAGTCAGCTTACGAGCAGCTTCAGAACATAATGAAATATCACCAGCTTCAGTTTCAGCAGCGAACTCTTCAATGAAGTGACGAGCGATCAATTCCACGTCTGTTCCTCTTTCACGAAGGGCGATCATGTCGATCGTTGCCCCGTTGAAGTAAGTATAAAGTGCGCGTGAGAACTTACCTGCACCGACCAGCTTAGAGAGATTTTTCGAAGTGGTAGCAAGGATACGGACGTCTAACTCATAGTCTGGCAGCTCTTGTAGGATAGTATAGATGCGTTTTTGGAAATTTTCATCCAGTGCATCAATATTGGCAAATATTACCGTACCACCGTTGGCAACTTCCAGGACACCACGATTGAAACGACCAGTTTCATCATCTCGGTAACCAAGGACGATCTTCTCAACAGTTTGTGAATCAAAGCTACAATCCACGATTTCCAGACGAGCATTTTTTCTCACTGAATTGTTGTGGATGTACGCACCCAGGGCCTTCTTTCCAGAGCCTGCTTCGCCTGAAATCAGAACTGGTGTCTTGGTGACAGCAACATTACGTGCAGTCTCAAGAGCGTTGTTGAATTTTGGGTGATTGCCTACAAGTGTTAAACCTTGAGATAACATTAGACCTCCTGTCCGTTGTTAGTTGGTTTCCGTTATAATTTTTTTTCTATCAATTCTAGTGTCGCCAATTCACTTCTACACATTTCCTTAATATGAGAAGGAACATCTTTATCATTCGTTAAAAGCGTAAATACCTCACGCCCTTCTGGCACCTTGGCATTCTTTATTAATGATAACCCATAAAGGTATCCAATTCGTGCAGTGTAAGGAGATTTTTGATATTTTTCCCGGAACGCCTTTGTCATCACTTCGAGCTCCTTCCATTCAGGATTAGACTCCCCCGCATAGGCTTCTATGAGGAGATAGTTGATTCGCTCGGAGATATTCAAGATCGGTGCCGACTTTGAGCGACCTATATCATCGTTCAGGGCCCGAACCACAGTCTTGAAGCGTTCCTGGTCTTTTAACTGGTATAAAGACTCCACATAACCCATTAAAAGATCAGCAGTTTGTCGTGGAGTAAGCTGGTTAGCAGGGTTCTGTTTTACCAGTACTTTTTCAAACTCTAAGACCGAATCTGAGTACTTTTTCTGGTTAAAATGAATCAATCCCCGGTAGAACGGATAGTTCAAAGAGTCCCTAAGTGACACTGGATAAGAGGCCAACTTGGCTTCAGCTTCAGGCCAATTGGCGTCTGCTACCAAACGGATAAGATTTAATTCTTCAATCATCTGGGCCAGATTATTTGTCTTCAAACGCTCAACCCACACTGGAAAAGTGCGTGCTTCTTCATTCTGGACATTTTTAAAACTCGCCAGGGCACGATCATAACTTTTATAAAGTCCAAGTTTAATGAAGGCATCACAAACAACAAAGTTCATATAGATGTTCTTGGCCACTTTAGACTCATACTTCTCTTTATAAACTTCCCAAATTTTAACCACTTTGGCGTAGTCTTCTTTTAAGTAAGCATCCTGAATAAGCCCATAAACAATTTCCGCACCATCACCTTCAAAGACACGTCTTTCAGCAGGCTTTAAGGTATCCAGAGGAATCGAAGTTAAATAGGAGAGGGCCTTGTCGTAATCTTTGATTGAAATAAATAGGCGTAACCGAACAAGCCATAGTAGTTTTTTAAGATTCTGATCCAGCGCCTTAGTCTCATCCGGTGACTGCTCAAGGAAAACTTCCATTTCTTTATCAGCAGCAGTCGGTTTAAACTTGCGGGTGAGATTCATCGCCACATAACGAAGTTTAGCTTCATACCGAATGGCAGGAGAGGTTGAACGATCAATCGCATTTTTGTAGAGCACCAGATTCTCACTGGCCGGACGATCTAAGAGCTCATAGGCAGTAGCAAGTCTCAGGCGAGCATGTGGGGCCTGCAATAAATACGAATAAGAGGCAATGAATTCATCAAAAGCTTTGATGGCCCCTTCATAATCTGCATGTCTGAATAAACTCTCGCCAAGATTATAAAGAATAGCAGGATGAACTGGTCTCACCAGAGATTTTTCAACTGCCCGATATCTCTTTATGAGTTCTTTACTCTCACCTTTTGAAAGTAAGGCAAAACTCATATAGGCCATACTCATCTGAGGTGGAAGGATACTGTCGATTTTCTTATTTTTTTCTTCTTTGAGGAATTCCTCGATACCGGCCGGTTGGCGAAGCTCAGCTAAAGAATGAAGAATCGTGAGGGCCGATTGAATGACAATATTCTGATCAAAATCACCGCGGGCCTCGACATAGAGTTCCTTGGCGAGTTCTAAAGTTTTCACATGGTCTTTTAAGTCTACATTATGCTGGATCAGGTAACGGAGGATGGCCGACTTTAATTCATATTCCCGGGCCATATCCTTGATGTTTGAGAGCATGACCATTGCTGTCTGTGTGATACCACGATTTGGCTTCGCCAAATTGCCTTTTAAGAGAGCATTGGCCTTAAGAAATTCATTGTGAACATGATTGGAGTCTCTGCCGTATTTCTTTTCGTAGAGTGAAATTGATTTATTCAGTAGTCCCCATTTTTCTTCACGGTAGAAGTTAATGGAAAGCTGCATATGAGCTTCTTTAGCATCATCCAGATTAACCCGATCTTTTATAGGATAAAGAGCATCCGGAGTCTTGGACTGAAGATTAATATCTTTTTCCAATTGCGGTATCATGGGTTCATAGTCCCATAAGAAACTCGCCCCATAACGAAAGTCACGATAAGTGGGATTGATTGATTTTTCTTTTGAATCTGCAAAGGCCACTTCAACTGTTGGCAGGATTGCACTCTTTCTTGTCAGAAGGGCATTCTTAGCAGAGGAAGCTTTCTTCATCACCATCACTGGTTTATTTTCAACCGGCACCGGTAATGGCTTTTTAAGGCCAGAAGATTTTTCAGCGACTAAGTCGGCATTAATCCAAAAATCCAGAATGTATTTCTTGTCAGCATCCCTATAGAAAGAGAAAAGCTCAACTGAAGGATCTTTCAGTTTCACTGCTATCGTGGCAGGTTTGGCCGGGAAATTTTCTTTTGAATACTGGATTTTCTCAACATACTGACCATTTGTTTTAAGTTTGGCCATTTCGCCAGACAAGGCTTCAAACATTTCCAGATTTACTGTCTCTATATAAAGTGTCTCGCCCCGCTTCACAATATAGAACTGGTCACGTGGCACGACCAGATTCCAACGCAGGTGAGTTTTTAAATTTTCTTGATTAATGATGTCAGCTAAGACAGACGTTGCAGTCAGCGCACTGGCCACACAAATAGTCATTATAAAAGCTGATAAGATTCTCATCCGTGAAGACTTCCTGTCTTTACTGAGGCTGCAGAGTTTAAATCTGCGACCACTTCATGTGGTCTTTTTTACCTACTGTTTTCATTGTAACGTCATTTTTGATTTGGAAAAGACAAATTTTTCCCATCGGCAAAATAGTCCAGTCGAACCTTTGACACATTCATCATTTCCAGAAGGAATACAATAACTTAAAATATTGCTAACTATTACCCGCTGAAAATGGTTCGTTATGAAGGTGCTGGTTACTGTTCTCTTCTTATCAAGTTGTACATTCTTTATAAAAGGGAATGAAGGACCAAAATCCGCCAAGGGTTCCTCTTATTCCATTCATTTTTCTAAACCCTACTGGGTCTACACAAAAGATAAACGCTCTGATTATATCTATGAAAATAGTAAAGATGGTCGCATTCTCCTTTCTAACAGCTTTTGTGATGAGTTTCAGGAACAACCACTTGAGCAGCTGGCCCATAAAACTTTCAAAACTGTGAAAAATTTCAAACCGGTGGTTAAGGAATATACCACTTTTCAAAACCGCGAAGCATATAAACTCGAAGGAAGTGGATTAGTAGACGGAGTAAAAGTTGGTTTACGCCTTCTCAACACCCGCAGAAATAACTGTTACTTTGATTTTGTATCCATCAATCCAGAAGGATCCGAGAAGAAGGATGAAGATTTTGGGGACTTCTTAAAAACAGTGGTCTTTAAATGATAAAGACACATGTAACTCATAACTTAAAAGTTCTGGGTGAGATTGTGATCCTTACTAAAGACTGTTTTTGTTGTACATTCTCACGTCCTTTCTATTGGGGCAGGCTTTTTGAGCAAATCATAAATCTTGGTGTTGGCTCCCTCTCAATCACGATCGTCATAGGCGTGGTCACTGGTCTGGTTATGACGTTGCAGTTTGGTTATGGACTGGCAAAATTTGGCGGGACTCTATATGTTCCGGCAATTGTCTCACTCTCTTTAATGAGAGAATTGGCCCCCATTTTTACTTCTCTACTTATTGCTGGCAGAATCGGCTCAGGCATTAGTGCTGAGATTGCAGCAATGAATGTTACCCAACAAATCGATGCTATTCGGGCCCTGGGAACCAATCCAGTAAGAGTTTTAGTTGTTCCCCGGGTTCTTGCGACTATTTTTTCTCTTCCATTATTAGCTACTCTTTCCGCCTTTATGGGAATTATTGGTGGCCTATCCATTGCTTATTCGGAGTTTGCCATGCCTGCGGGTTTCTACATCAATAAGGTCCTATCAACTGTTCAATTCACTGATGTATTTGGCTCAATGTTTAAGTGTGCGTTCTTTGGATTTATCATTTCCATCGTAGCATGCTATCGGGGATTTCAAACCACGGAAGGAACTAAAGGCGTTGGGGCCGCCACCACATGGGTAGTAGTTACAACATCCATCATTATTCTTATTTCCGATTTTTTCTTAAGCAAACTCTTAATCCTGATCTTTGATTAATCATATGATGAACATTTTAGAAGTGAAGAATTTGGTAAAGAGTTTCGATGAAAAAATCATTCATCAGGGAATTAGCTTTTCTTTAGAAGTGGGAGAAACTATTGGTCTGTTAGGACATTCAGGAACAGGAAAATCCGTTCTTCTTCGTTCACTCATAGGCCTGGAGCATATTGATGAAGGTGAAGTTTATTTCCATCAAAAAAGAATAGATCATTTAACTGAGCAGCAGTTGTATGCAATTCGTACAAAAATTTCTTATTCCTTCCAAAACGCTGCACTGTTTGACTCAATATCAGTTTTTGAAAATATCGCCTATCCCCTCTTTGAACATACAAAGTTAACTGAAGAACAGGTTGAGGTGCGAGTCAGAGAAATTCTTAAGACTGTGAATATGGAAGATGCTATAGATTTAATGCCATCTGACCTATCAGGCGGGATGCAAAAAAGAGTTGGCCTTGCGCGTTCCATGGTTTTGAATCCGGAAATACTCCTTTATGATGAACCAACGGCAGGCCTTGACCCGGTAAATGTTGAAATGGTTTTGGAAGTGATGAATCGTTTCAAAAGCAAGGGATTATCCGGCATTCTCGTGACTCATGATATTCCTACCGCGAGAAAAATTTGCGATAGGATACTCATTCTTAAAGAAGGAAGAATTGGTTTTAACGGGTCCATAGAAGATTTTGACAAGAGCGATGATCCGTTTGTACAAAGTTTTTTGCTAGGACAATGAGGATAGAATGAGAGTCAGAAAAAAAGACAAGATCAATTTGGTAAAAGTGGGGGCCTTTGTGGCCGGTCTTACTTTAATCCTAATGATCATCATCGCCAGTATAGGTAAAGAAAGTGCCATATTCGAACCAAAAATTGATATCAAGGCACGCGTAGCAAGTGTTTCAAACCTTAAACCCGGCTCATATGTTGAGTTAAAAGGTATCCGGGTTGGGTCTGTGACAGAAGTGGAAATCATCTCAGAAGATGAGGTGGAAATCATCATGACGATTCTTGAAAAAGAACTTCGTTGGATCAAGCAAGATTCCAAAGTATCCATCTCTACCGCCGGTCTGGTAGGAGATAAATTTGTTGAAATCTATAATGGTACAAAAGATGCTCCTGTTTTTAATCCGAATAAAGACATTCTGATCTCCGAGGATCTGACAGATCTTAAAAAGATCATCACTAAAGGTGATTCTATTGCCACGGTTACGGAGAGAATCTTAAATAAGCTGGACCATATTCTGGTTAAACTAGGTGATGGGAAAACCATCATCGATGCCATGAATTCCCTGAATAAGGCCTCCGGCAATCTTGAATCAGTCACCTCTGAATTAAAAGCTGCCCAGATGGGCAAGATGATTTCAAATGTTAATATGAGCATGGCCAATCTTAATAAAGCTTCGGCTTCCATGGACCGGATACTCACCAGAGTAGAGAAAGGGCCTGGTACTATGAACTCAGTTATCTATGATGATAGCTTGCATGATGAGCTTCGCGCTCTTCTAGGTGGGGCCCAGAGAAATAAAGTTATAAAATATTTCATCAGAGAATCCATAAAGAATTCAGAACAAAGAGAATGATTGCCTCCATTCCTGGAGGCAATCGATATTTTCTTAGTACTTAAGCACTACTTGAAAACGAGTACCTTTATTTGTCCTAACTCGCTTTGACTCTAGAATACAGTTACCATTTAACTTTAAAACCGGAAGTTTAAAAACTCTGGTTATGCCCATTGTTCCACAAGTCACAGAAGTTCCATCAATATCGAGGATCAGATCATCACCCACCATAGATAGCTCGGGAACAATTGATTCAAAACTTGTTACTTGAATTCGAGGATGTTTGCGGGGTCTAATTTTCTTAAAAGTTGCAGAAACACCTGCAGTCCCTTCCTTCAAGTTAACTTCAAATTTAGTGTCAACATGTCCGTAAGGCATTTTAGTAGATGGCACATCGATTACTTTCAACTCACCAGCTGATACGGCCAGTGATGCAAATAAACTAGCAACAAAAATCAAACTTCTCATCAGGTCCTCCTTAAAGGATGTTAAATTTCATAGCAGCGGAATCTAGAGAAATTTGAAACTGCTGTCAAAGGTGCTTTTTGACACTGGTTCTTGATTACTTTTAATACTTGATAAACAACTGAAAGCGTCGTCCCTGAGAGGTCTTAACTCTTCGACTCTCTAAATCACAATTACCATTGAGGTTCAAAACCGGGCGCTTAAATATACGGGTAACTCCCATAGTTCCACAATCAACTGTAGTACCATCGACAAATAAAGAAAGTGTTCCATCAACCATGGATAATTCAGGAACCACATTTTCACGAGTGTGAGTATAAGTTGTACCGCCTCCACGACCTGGTCTTCTTCTGGTCACTGTCGCAGAAACTCCCGCTGTGCCTGAACTATGATCAATTTCAAATCTGGTAGTTACATGACCGTGGGACATTTCTAATGAAGGCAAATCCATAACTTTTAACTCTGCAGCTGATACTGCCAGAGAAGCGAATAAACTGGTAACTAAAACTAACTTTTTCATAAGGGTCTCCTTAGATGAATTTAGAAGCGGGATTATATGTTTTTGAAGGAATTATGGAAGGACTTAAAAGTAATCTTTGTAATAAATTAAGTGCAGTCTCTAACTTAGCAGCTTAAGACTCATGACTAAAAATGTGAGCATGATAAAGCAAACCCATAAAACAGAATTCATATTCATTTCTCCATTTCTTTAAAAGTAAGGGAGAATAGAAATATCGTCAAAGGTGCTTTTTGCACCTCGAAACGAAGTAAGAATACCTTTCGAGAAAAGGTATTCTTACTTTCAAAGGTGGTCAAAATAACACCAGTTAAAAATTGGCAAGGAGCTTAGATTTCGAGATTCTTCTTTTTCATTTTTTCAATCAGCGTGGTGCGATTAAGAGTCAAAAGCTTAGAAGCTTGATTCTTATTACCTTGGGTCCGGTTCATGGCCTGTCGAATGAGTGAGTCTTCAATATCAGATAGAATCTGCTTCAGGTCCACACCCACTTCAGGCAATTCAAAGAGCGTCTTATACTGATTAGTCGCTAATGGATTTGAGCGGAAAATTTTGGCAGGTAAGTCTTCGGGAAGAATTTCATATCCTCCACGCAGGATAACCAGACGTTCAATAACGTTCTCAAGTTCTCGAACGTTTCCAGGCCAATCGTAGCCCATGAGAAGGTCCATAGTAAGCGGAGCAAAGCTAATTTCGTTTGATCTGTCTGCAGAAACAAAACGATCCAGGAAGTGAGAAATAAGAAGTGGTATATCTTCCCTTCTCTCTTTTAGGGCCGGCATTCTAATTGGGATTACATTTAATCGATAGAAAAGATCTTCGCGGAATCTTCCTTCCTGAACAGCTTTTTCCAAATCTCTGTGAGTCGCGGCAATTACTCTTACATCAATATTCAAGTTCTCAGAAGAACCAACTGGCTCAATCTGCCTTTCCTGCAAAACTCTTAAAAGTTTTACCTGAAGAAGCTGAGGCATATCTCCGATTTCATCCAGAAAGATGGTTCCACCCTGAGCAAGTTCAAAACGGCCTTTTCGATTAGAGATGGCGCCGGTGAAGGCCCCTTTAACATGCCCAAAAAGTTCACTCTCTAGTAGCTCAGCAGGAATCGCTCCGCAATTTACAGAGATTCTATTTTTTTGTCCGCGACTGGAAAGTTTATGGATCGCCGAAGCCACTAATTCTTTACCGGTGCCTGATGGGCCCATGATGAGAATAGTGGAATCAGTCTTAGCGACCTTTCCTATTCTTTCGAAAACATCTTTCATGGCGCGAGAGCGACCAATCATGCCTTCAAATGAATCTTCCACAGTTGGACGTTCTGTTTTTAATTTAGAAGGAATTCGGAACCGGTGAGAATCAGCAAAGACCCCTTCACCTTCACTTATGATCTCTCTTGGGAAAACAGTCGAGAGTTTTGTCTGCAATGCCTGAATGACGAGCTTTTTTAAATTCTCGAGTTCAAAGGGTTTTGTCAGATAGTGGAAGACGCCTTTCTTTGTGGCCGCAATAGCGGTCTCAACACTGGCAAAACCAGTCATGGCAATTGATACAAACTCAAAGCCACGATCCTTTAGAATATCAATCAGGAGTAGACCATCTGATCCCTGCTCAAGACTAATATCAGTTACCAAACAGAAAGGAGTTTCTTTCGGATGAGATTGTCCAAAATAATTCAGGCACTCTTCCGAACTCGAAAACAGGAGCACTTTTAATTTTAATGTCTGTTCGAGGTATTTTTTGAGAGAGATTCCCAAAAGCTTATCATCTTCGACAATGATGATAGGCGGAAAGTTCGCAAGAAGTGATCCATCAAAACTCTGATGCAGGAAATTCATATCGTCCATTAGATCCTCCGAAGAAGAACAATTTACAAGAGTCCGAGTCTTAGTGTCAATTTTCAGACCCTGACTATTCTCAATGATTTCCTAAACTTAATTTATAGGTGTCAATTGTAAGACAATTTTTGATGCCACTTACTGATGATCGCGGTGCAGCTTTTTTAAGATTTTCACCGACTTCTCAGGTCCTCCCGCCCAAACATAAAACGTGGTGGCAGAAATACCAATGAAAGCGATGATTAAACAAAAAGTGACGGAAGCTTTTTTTCTTTTTAACCAAAAGAGATAGGCAAACTCCACACTTAATACAACAAGTGGAATGGCCCAAAAGGGAGTGTGACGAGCTAGAAAATAGATTTCCTGCATAACAGATATCTTAATGCGAAATGAAAGTTATGGGTAAAAAAAAAGGCCCTCCGAAGAGGGCCTTTGAAATTTGATTAGAAGAAGCCTTTAAGAGCGTCAACCATGTCCAGTCTTTCCCAAGTGAATCCTTGAGCAGAAGTACGGCCAAAGTGTCCGTAAGCAGCTGTTTCAGAATAAATTGGACGAAGAAGATCAAGACGCTGAATGATCGCTTTTGGTCTCATGTCGAAAAGTTCATTGATTGCTGCAGTTAATTTTGCTTCATCAACTTTAGCAGTACCAAATGTATCAATCAAAAGAGACATAGGTTTAGCAACACCAATGGCATAAGCAACCTGAACCAACGCGCGGTCAGCAAGTCCTGCAGCAACTACGTTCTTAGCAATGTGACGGGCAGCATAGGCAGCTGAACGATCCACTTTCGAAGGATCTTTACCAGAGAATGCACCACCACCGTGAGCGCCATGACCACCGTAAGTATCAACGATGATTTTACGGCCTGTAAGACCAGCATCCCCCATAGGTCCGCCAATAACAAAGCGGCCAGTTGGATTGATGAAGTATTTAGTATTTTTATCGATTAAGTGAGATGGAACAGTCTTCTTAATGACTTCCTCCATGATGCCTTCTTCAATTTGCTTTTGAGTCATGCTCTCAGCGTGCTGAGTAGAAACCACGATCGCATCCAAACGAGAAAGTTTTCCATCAATATATTGAGCAGTCACTTGAGTCTTACCATCAGCGCGAAGATCTTTAAGAATTCCGTTGTGGCGGACTTCAGAAAGCTTCTGTGCCAATCGATGTGAAAGATCGATAGTGATTGGCATGTGCGAATCTGTTTCATTGATCGCATAACCAAACATCAGACCCTGGTCACCGGCACCTTGATCAAGGAATTTGCCTTCGCCTTCATTTACTCCAACAGCAATATCCTGAGACTGTTTTCCAACAGCAATTGTTACACCACAAGTATTGGCATCAAAGCCTTTATCTGAATGGTCATAACCAATTTTTCTGATGGTCTTTCGAACAGTATCGTTGATGTCAACGTTAGCACCAGTTGTGATCTCACCAGCAACTACAACTAAACCAGTCGTGATGAGGGTTTCACAGGCAACTCGAGACTTAGGATCCTGAGCAAGCATAGCGTCCAGGACTGCATCAGAAATCTGATCAGCAATCTTATCCGGGTGACCCTCAGTTACTGATTCAGAGGTAAACATATAATCTTTCAACATAAGCGTAGCTCCTGGTATCTAAACAAATAATAATCTAATGGGCGATTTATACCGTGGTTGCTGCGTTTTATCAAAAAGAATTTTATGAATATTTACCTTAAATAAAAGCTGACTACCTGTGATGAATTTCTGTCTTGGTAAAGTATTTAAAATAATGTGGGTTTCGGTGTCCAAAAAAGAGTTTAATACCGTTTTTCTCACCCAAAGCATAATTTCGACCGTTTATTTCAACCACCTGATACAGCTCGAAGGCGGGATCTTTAAAAGAATAAAGGTAGGTGTATTCGCCCTTATTAAAAGCTTTTAGCAGTCTCTCCTGACCTTCTGCCAGTAATCCCGGTCGCTCTGGGTATGGAATGTAATCTTCCCAAATAGAGTCCATATGGATCCTGCCGATCATACTGGCCCGGGAAAAATAACGGGTGGTTTGAAAGGAGGTGTTTTCCTCTTTTAGAACCTGAAGTGCAATTTCCACGTTCTTTTTGCGTAGTTTTTTGGCGTTAGGAGACATGTCCGGACAGAAAATTTTCGCCACTCCACTCATATAATAATAAGTAAAAGAAAACTCACCCTGCTTAAACAAAGCATTTAGCCATCTTTCATTCTTTATATGAAAGTCAGATGTTACTTTTTTAAGATAAGGATAAATGAATTCTTTATTCCCAATGGACAAGTACTTCGGTTTATCCAGACGGTTCATCACCACTCGGGCAACATCCATTCTTTCCAAGGCTTCATCGCCATCAACTCCTCCGACTTCATTTAGCAGGATCGTTTCTAAGACAAAAATGGCCCGAGGTAATTCCGGTTGATTAAGCCAATAATTATAAACTTCCGCTTGTTTACTATAAACAAACTCTTTCAAACGATTGGTGGCCTTATTATGCTCGCGAATGAGCTGTCGATTGGCAGTGCTGGATTTATCCCCGGCAATGGAAGGCACTTGATTCTCAGGGAGTGTCAGTGAACGGTAAAAATCCAACGTCCTTCCGGTTCTTTCCTCCCATTCGGTAAGTCTCTCGATGATGCGATCTTTACCTTTGGATAATTCTGATTCAATTTTAGAGAGGACGAAATCCAAATCATAACGAGCGTCTTCAGTCAGATAAAATCCATGAGAATTTAATTCAAAATGCAGAGTATCCAGAGTTGTCCTAAGATAAATATCAGAACCAGTGTGATCCTTATTGTAAGCACCGTCTTCCAGAAGCTTTCTGTAAAGGAAAGTGTAATTGGCCATCTTCACAGACTCAGGGTCTTCTTTGTCCCTTAAACCATCATGGACCTTACGGTTTTTCAGATGATCCACCGGATACTGAAAACTAGAAAGAAAGGAAACATCTCTGACCAGTTCTTCATAGGTCTTGAGCAAGCGACTTAAGAGCTTTAATGATGCCTTACGGGAAGCCACTTTTTTTTCTTCATCAGTGTTCAATTCCGTCTTTTTTAGATCCAGAAGCTCCTTCAGGATTTTTTTAGCATTTGCTGTTACAGCATTTTTAGGGAAAGGCTTTTTCTTAACCTGCTCTTTTTGATTTTTGATCCAGGCAAGTTTTTGTTCCATCTGCGGCAGTAAGGCCTTAATGCTCTCAACATCTACATCTTCATTAAGTTCCGGAATCCAGTAACCCTGCCCACGGTAATCCCTGAGGTACTGCTCAAAAATGCTCTCAGCTTTTGGCACACAAATCTTGCTATTAAACTTTTTTAGCGCCTTCTGGTAAGAAGAGGCGTGATCAGAAATCTTCCCCTCCCATTTTACAGTATGAGCGCATGAGTTGAGTGAGAAGCAAAAAAGTGTGAGGTAAAGACTCTTAAGTCTTAAGTTCTTGAACAAAGTTCGACTCCCAAAGTCCTAAACAGGTGCGGTTACTTAAAACTAATAAAACAGAATCCTTATCTGCGCTCTCATCGATGTTGTGTCTTAACTCTTCGAGCTTACTAACACAAACTGCTGGTTTACCCATTCCGGAAATTTCCTGGGCCAGCTTATCCACATCCAGATCTTTGCCATTTATAGCAGTCGTTGGAATGCTCGCCTTAGCAATAATCACTTTATCTGAAAGGGCCAGTGAATCTCTGAATTCATTTTGAAAAATGGCACTCCGAGCAGTCGCCGATATCGGTTCAAAAATGGTGATAATTTTTTTATTTTTAAAACGGGCGCGAATAGCATCTAAGGTCACTGTGATCGCCCGGGGATGATGGGCGAAATCATCAATCACTACCATGTCCCGGTATTTTCCACGAACTTCCTGACGGCGCTTTACCATACCAATTTCCAACGATGCTTTTTGAACGTCAGAAACTGAAAATCCCTCGGACAAGAGGAAGATCACGCAACTGGCAAGGTTAAGAACATTATGCTGACCAACCACACTTGAGTCGAATGATACTTTCTGGCCCTTCCAGTTCAATGTGAAATTGGAACCATTTTCAAAAGTCCTGACATCATGTGGCCCAATTTCTGAGCCTTCTCCATAGAGGTACCATTTCTGGACAGGATTCTTACCGGAGTATTCATGAAAAAGTTTCATGGCAGATGCATACTCTTGGTTAAAGATCAGCGTTGATTTCATACCAGGAATAACATCTCTGAATTCATCTTCAATTTTTTCAACTGAAGAAAAGATATCTGCATGATCAAACTCAAGCGAAGTTAAAATCATGCTTTTTAATTCGTATAAACGAAACTTGGAAATTTTATGGAAATAAGCGGAGTCATATTCATCACTCTCAATGACAAAGTAGTTATCACCTAATTTGGCAGGCTCGCGCCCTTCAATAATCCCACCTACTAAATACCCAGGATTCTGTCCCAGTTTCTCCAGCATTTGAGTCATGAAATAGGTCGTGGTGGTTTTTCCATGAGTCCCGGCAATACCAATTACGTTCTTGTTTTTAAGCACCAATGACCCAAGTGCGGAAGGGAATGAAGTAAAGGGCACTCCCACTTTCTCAATCATTCGTGCCACTTCGGCTTTTCCAGAAACCGAATTACCAACCACGATTAAATCATATTGTTTCAGAAATTCAGGAGTGGCTTCTTCTAACTTAAATAAAGGAATGCCGGTCGTTTCCAGAAATGTGCTCATCGGTGGATAAAAAGCTGAGTCAGCACCATGCACGTCAAAGCCTGCTTGTTTTACCAACACAGCGGCAGGTCCCATGCCCGCCCCACAAATCCGATAGAAAAAAACTTTCTTTATCTGGGTACTACGTTTGATTAACTCTTCTTGAGAGATCAGATTCGAGAGATCCATTCACATTCCTTTTTACTGTTCGTGCTATTATTCTAGCAGACTGCAATAAGGATTGAAGAGTTTTACGGGAGAATATTAACTGACTGTCTTACTCTACAGGCAGCTGTGAGTTTCTGGACCAGGGCCCGGGCATCGTTAGAAAAATCGGTCTCATATTGCCACTGCCACACGTGATAAGTGGTAGGACATTTTGCTTTTTTAGGAAAGATATACTCTGTTCTAACTTCTTTTATCAGCTTATCCAAAGCAGTCTTGACCCAACTGTAACCCATACGACCTGCCTCATACTCTCTTAAGAAAAGATCAAAACTTGTGTAATAGGTGGTGAGAGATTTCTTCTTTTTTAAAGGTCTGCCATTAATAACCCGGATGTACACATCAAGAATACGGTTAGGATAAAGCCCCGCAATTGCGCTATAAACCTCAGGATCCTCCCCCAGATCATCACCAATTAAAATAAAATCATCAGTACTCGCATCCAGGATGCGTTTAATTTCACGAAATTTAAAATCGAATTTATCTTCCAGAATGCTTTCTCTTAAAGTAAGGCTCTTAAATCTGATAACATGTTTATGTAAGACATGAGTGACATGGCCCCGGATGAGTTCTGGTGAAGCCGAGAGAACGTGCAATTCATTGGAGTAGTCTTTTGTGGCCCGGAAAAAATCCGGTATGGCCGTAAACACTTTATCCCCTAATAAATCTCCGACATTGCCGCTGGATTGAGTAATTTTAATGGTGTCATCTAAATCGCTCAATATGGCAATGGAAGCAAAAGTATTTAAGGAAAAGAAAACAAGGATAGTAAAAATAAAGTTTTTCATGACAGGAATTAGAACTAATTCCTGTCATATACGAAACTTTAAACTTCTTACTTTTTGATGAATGCCAGCAAATTTTTCCAATAAAGGTCATAATTTTCGACCTGCGGCATATGCCCTAACCCCGGAAGCTCCACTAATGTTCCTTGCGGGATGCTCTTTATCACCTCTTTCCCCAGTAGATCATAGCGGCCCATTTGCTCTTTGATTTCAGCAGAAGCCCAGCCCTTGCCTAGTGCCGTGCGATCCCTGGTACCCAAGAGGAGCAAGGTTGGCATTTGCAGATTTTTGAATTCGTAGACTACAGGTTGGGTAAAAATCATATCTGAGGTCAAGGCAGCATTCCAGGCAATGCGTGGATAATCCTTATGCATGGTCCAACCAACCAGGATTTCGATACCTTTTTCATATTCAGCTTTCCACTTATTATCAAAGTAACTGGCCTTCTGGTAATTCCTGATTTTCTCTTCGTTGTTTTGAAGCTCTGTCTGGTAAAGTTCGGTCACTGTTTTATAAGAAACCATTGTTTTCCAATCTTCCAGACCAATGGGATTAACCAAAATGAGCTTCTGAATTTCTTCGGGGTACATTAAGGCCATCCTGGTGGCCAGCATACCTCCCATGGAATGCCCCACCACAATATATTTCTTCAGATTTTGCTGATTCACGAGTTTATGGGTGAAGGTGGCCAATAATTGAAAGGTATAAGGAAACATTTCAGGCTTGCTGGATTTACCAAATCCTATTTGATCCGGCATAAGGACCCGATAACCTTCTTTAGCTAAATCCTTGGCTGTTTTCTCCCAGTAGCTTCCCGAGAAGTTTTTCCCATGAAGAAGAAGGATGTTGCCTTTGATCTCCCCCTGGGGTTTAAGATCCATATAGGCCATTTTATATTTTTGAGTTTTGACTTTGACCTCAAGAAACTCGACAGGAAAAGGATAAGGATAATTCTTTAACTCGGGATCGAGAGGTTTAAAGGCAGCAAGTGCAAAACTAATGAGACTGGCCAGAAAAATGGGTAACATTTTATCTTCCTTGAAAAAGATTGATTCATAATGAGGTCTTCAATGACGACATTATTTTACTTATTTAAAATGTTTTGTCTTTTTAATCGTCCCATTCATTTAAGCAGTACTCAGTGAGTTTATTGTTAAGAGCTGAAGCATCAGAAGTATATGATGCCTCAATCAGCAATGCATCATCCGAACGTTCCGTAGGGCAATAAGTAAATTCAGGAAAAACTGATTCCAATTCACGGACATTTAAGATGGAGGCGATGACATCACTGACATGCTCTTCGGCCAGACGACCTGCTTGATGTTCCCGGATGGCAAGATCAAGAGTAGTAAAATATTTGATGGCCGTTGCTGGGACGGAACGATTTTTTACAATGTGAATATAACTGGCCAGAATCCGGTTTGGATAAAGTTTAATGATGGCATCATAAATTTCCGGATCTTCTCCAACATCATCCCCCATAAGAATGAAACTATCGTTAGAAGCCTCGAGCATAGTTTTAATCGCATTCGTCTTATATTCAGTATGCCCTGGACGGTTGAAGTTTCGGTTTAATACGATGTTTTCCGTTTGGATTTCATGTTTTTCAAGAAGGTTATTTACCTGATACTTCAAAATCCTGGGCGAAGAAGATATGACATTTAAGGCACTAACATAAGAGCGTGAAGCGGCTAGAAATTCCGGCATTCCTGCGTAAACTTTCCGTCGAGCGCTGCCATACCCTATAGACTCCCAGATATTACCTGAATTGGTAATTTTTATGGTGTCATCTAAATCGCTGATGATTTGGATTCCCGCCATGGAGTTAAAAGAGAGCAGAAGCGAAAGGAGAATAAGTTTTTTCATAAGAAAAATGCCTTTTAATTTATCTATTGCTTTCAATAATAATATTTAATAAACGCACTCGATTCTCCATTGCCTCTTTTAGTTCACCTAATTCTTCTAATAGCAGTGTCTCGGCAATGGTTTTAATGTCATTGGTGTGATTTTTAAGTTGAAGCAAAACTTCATCAATTTTCTCCTGGGGTATTTCAGAAAACTCTTCTTCCAGAGGTATTCCATATCCAGCTTTGATATAATTTTCAGCAGAAAGTTCCTTATATAGTTTCTGAATAATGATGATCTTTTCTCCTAGATCGCTGTCTTTAAGTCTAGGATCAGGTTCATCTCCAAAAACTTTAGCTCCTAATTCTTTGGTGAAGCGGATTTCTAAAGATTTTACAATCAGATCTTCTAACCGTAAGGCATTGGCCGCGGTTTTAGTTTTATTGTTGGATTTGGCCAAGGCAGCCTCATACAAAGATCTTCTTTTTAGAGAATCATTATCTTCAACAAATTTGGCAAATTTCACTTTTTTAAGACCTAATGCTTCCATGGAAGGACCCAGCTTTTCACCAGCGGATGGAAAGTAAAGGCCCTTGCTTATGGCCAGTGCTTTATCCTCCAGGACAGATGCATCGCCTATTTTGGATTTAATTAGATAGTTGTACATCGCAAGTGGAGTATTAATATTTTTGGTCTGAACTTTAGAATGATCTTTCAGGGCCACTCTAAGCAAATTCATCGATTCTGAAGCGCAGTTATTTGTGAAGAAGTAGTATTTACCTTTATAGCTCCAGTACATCTCAGTACTTCTTAGCAGGAATCTTTCTTTCTCTTCATCGGTTAAGTTCAACGGAAGAGAGAACACTTCCCGGAATTCGCCTTTGTTATATTCTTCCAGAACATCTGTAAGAGATAAAAAGAATAACATCGAAGGATANNCTAATAACAATATGGTGAGAAATATCATTAAGGCACGAAGGACCAATTTCTTTACCTGGAGCGCACATCACAAGTCTGAACATGGAGTGACCCCAGCGACTCATCACGGCCTCACCTTTACCAGCAAACAAGTAATGAACCTGATAAAGCCGATTCATATCCAAAGACCGGGTCATCATTCTTCCCTCTATCCCCTGAGAAGACATCGTAATTTTTTTATTACTCTCACAATTTGAATCTAAATGTGGTGTGGCCTTTAGTTTCTCCGCTAGATAATCATAATAGACCGGTCTTCTGCATTTATAGGTAGGATCGTAAATAAAATGCTCAAAATTGACAGCAATGCTTTCCATCGAGTTTTTAAATTCATAACGATCTGGGGAGCGTGATTCTAATTGATTTAAATTCGTTCTACTCTTTATCACAAGTCCCTGGGCCACAAAACCGGCCAGGTTTAAAAAGGACTTATCTTTAGATATCTTTTTTTGGTTATCATATAGATGAAAAATTTCATGAATGATTGTTGCTTTCACATACTGATGATTCGTTGGATGAGCACAGGAAATTTTACGTAACGGTTTATTCCATTCAGACATGTGAACGTAGTCAACTTCGATTAAGGACTGATTACTTCTTCTGACTTTGGCCAGAGTGAGCTTTTCAGTGCAATTTTCGCTGAATTGCT
>DFXY01000058.1:0-15470 GCA_002381945.1 Bacteriovoracaceae bacterium UBA4096 | reverse complement strand
ATCTTTAAATCAAATTCTGCAAATGCACTAAAGGCATTTATCAGGATCAAAGCTGGGAAAATCAGAAAGGTAGCTTTCATGTCAGGTCCAATTTAAATATTATTGGGGATTAATATGCAAAACCGGGACCAACGGGGTGACGAAATTAAATCCTTAGAGGGTGAGTAAGTGTCTATTTTTTAGACATGTGATCAAAACAAAGAAGGCCCCTTTTCAGGAGCCTTCTTTGGCAGAATTTAGAATTCAGATTATTCAGCGGCAGATACAATCAAAGCGGCAATCTGCTTATCAGACATTCCATTTAGTTCCTGAAATTCAGAACGTAGTGCCTGAATAGAAGCTGAAAGCATTTCTGAAGCTTCAGATTCGTCTGCTAAGAAATTCAGAGCATCCGTACGAACTGCGGCCATCTGCTCTTTAGCTTGAACTGAAGCAGTAGTTGAAGCAAAAGGAGAAAGTGCAGTGACAAGAACTGATCTTACAACTTCTACCACAGTATATACTGGGGAAAGGGTAATATCAGCCGCCATGGCCTGAAAAGATCCCATAATCAAAAGCGCTGTTATAAATTTTTTCATAAATCTCCTGTTTAGTTTGTCCTGATTTATTCAGTACGGTCGTTTTGTAATTTCCCGATTATGGAATAAATCCTCAGATTCAAACAGGTTTTAGAACAATTTACAGAATGGTGTAAAAAAAATGTACACCTGGATGTCTACAAGAGGGCCCTAAAGATACTCAACTTTGATCTCTATCAATTCATCCAAAACACAGACTTAGCTCACTGCTTTTTTTTTATTAAACCATATGAAAAAACCTGAAATTGGTAGTGATGTACCAATCAGGCAAGCAATGAAATAAATAATTTTAGATACAATTCCCATAAACTCTCCGGTGTGAAGAGGCTTGATAAGAGAGGCCATTTTCTGACCTAAAGGTTTATCACTGAATTTTTGGTGTTTGAGAACTTTTCCAGAATATGGATCCAGTTCAAATTTATCGCTGGAAGCAATGGTAAACATTCCTTCATTATATTTAAAAACTGTTAAAGCAAACCCATCACTTTGAGGTAACACCACCGTGGTCTTACCTCCTGGAGGGAGCATATTCAGAACATTAGAAATAGGAAGCTTCGTCCCGTAAGAAGGAACTTCTAAAGGCTTACTTTCACGATCAAAAACTTTTGTCTGCAAAACAGCTGAACCCAGATTCCGATACCATTCAAAAGACCAAAATAGACCAGTCAAAGACATCACTAAAAGAATTCCCAAAGAATAGAATCCCAGTGAGTTGTGAAGATCATAATTAACGCGCTTCCAGTTCCCTTTAAATCTTATCCTTAAGGAATTTTTCAAATGAACCTGGTTTTGAGGCCACCATAAATACAGTCCACTTAAAAGAAGAAACGTGAAAATTATGGTGGCAACGCCAACAATGGGCCGACCTATCTCAGGATCTAAGAGAAGCCAACGGTGCATCCGGAAAAAGAAAAAAAACCACTCTGGCATTGAATCCGGATTATTTAATATTTCAGAGTTATAAGGATTTATATAAAGAGTCCTTCCGCGGCGATCAGTAGGCTTCTTTTTTACGATGAATTGATAAGGACGATCTTTTACGGAAGGAATGGTGAAGCTGGAAACTTTTCCTTTTGAATTGATTTCAATCTGATGAATAAGATCATCCACCTGCAAAGGCCGGTGGGAAGTTTGAGGGGCAAGGTGATAGTTCTCAGGATGAAGTAGTTCTTCAATTTCAAGATGAAAAGTTAGAATAGTTCCACTGAGACAAATTAGAAAAAGGATGAGGGAGCTGGTTAAACCGAGCCAAAGATGTAGCTGATGGATGACTTTCTTCATTTGTTTGATATATCAAACAAATGTATTATTATCAATACAATTAAGAAAAACTGCCTCTTGATTAGGGTTGGGTTGGTGGATCTGTAAATAATTCCAATAAGATATCGCTGACGCTAACCCCCGTAAAAACACTCGCGGCCTGAATTGAAGTAATAGCAGTCGTGCCTGTGACTAACGGATCCAAAGCAATTCTTCTACCGGCCAATCTGGCCGCGGCCTGGGCACTATTTTGTCCACTATGCAAATCTTCACCGGCCGCTCCGGCCCGTCGGGCCTTGGTAATGACAATATAGGGCCTCCCGTCAATGATGGTCTTCTTTGAACTCTCAATGACAATATCTCCAAAAGGTCCTTTATACTGTCCGGCCGCATTTTTTAATCCACTATAGAGACCGGTGATCTCATGNNGTTTTAACTTTATCCCATTTGGTTTCGGCCGGTCGTGCGGCGGCGTAGACACTGCCTTCAGTACTACCCCAGATTTTTCCAGAGTTCATAATATCGTCCACGTTATCCTGTCTGGTGATGATGAGTAAGGGCGGATTTCTTTCTTTTATCAATTTGGAAAGCTTGATTAAGTCCTGAGGAGAAACATCTTGCTTCAGAAAAAGTTTATCCAGCGTTTGTGTAGCAAAGGTCTTATCAGCTGGAGAGACCCCTTTCACCAGGAGTTTATCCAAGGGATTTTTTTCTTTTAACTTATTTAAAAGTAGCAGTTCTTCACTCTTAGATAGACTCTGACCAGATCTGATTTTGGAAGTTAAGGCGTTAATCTCCGAATGAGGTAGTGTGACTTTGGGCAAATGCCTGGCCAGCCGTAAACTTTCAGCTGCCATGGGAGTCATAAGGGCAGCAGAAACAAGCGCTTGAGTGATACATCGGGCATTATTACTGTTATTCACTAGAATACGGTCCATATTCTCACAGGACATTTTATTTTGACCGGCCCCTAATTTACCAAATTCTTTAATCTCTTGTTGGCACTGATCAAATTCCTGTAAGTTATAATAACCACCATATCCAATGTTCGCAGCAAGCCCTGCTTTAGCAGTAAGGTTCTCAGCACGGGTAACTTTGGAAGTGATGCTAGCTGTTCTGGCCAGAGTTGCTGCGAGTTTGACTCCATTGACGATTGCATAGGGAGTTAGTGTTAGGGCCAGATTAATTCCGGCATCATTTAAAACGACATCAGCATCGTTACGGGCCTCTTTTACACTCTCCGTGCACTGGTGAAGAGTAGAAGTAAAAGCGAGCTCCTTTGCATTCGGAAAAATTGTTCCACGATTTTGATATTGTGCCTGCTTAATCACATGATCAAAGTTATCACAGTCTTGACGAGTACCATTTAAACATGAATAGGCACCGTTAAATTCTTTTAGCTTTTTATTAATTTCTTTTTGTGAAACCTGTAATTGCCCCTTAATGGCGTCTTGAATTTCTTTTTTTGAAGTCTTAACCTTCAGAAGGTTTTTAAATTTCTCGCCTTTAAGTAAAGGATTAAGCTCCTTTATTCTTTCTATATCTTCTTCAATTACCCGGGCCTTCTGTCGATTCAAAGAACTAAGTTTCCCTGTGCCATCCATCAGCTTGTTATATTCTTTTTGCAGCAGTTGATGGGCCTTTAAGGCCATTTCAACTTCTTCCGTTTTTACTTTCAGAAAGTGTTCTTTACTTGCAGGACTCTGACATTGATTGAGTTCCAGGCAATGATCTTTCACTTTCCCAAAGAGAAATTCACTACAATTAGGTTTAGGTCCAGACATGATGAGACTGATTTGGGCATTTGAATCCAACAGGTCCTTCATCGCCTGTTTGATGGCCTCACTCTTAATATTAAAATCATAGGCCATATAGGCCTGGGCCATATTTAAATCAGTTTTACTAAATTCCCGACTTATGAATTGATCGGCCCCAATTGAACAGTTTTGGGTAAATTCATAGAGCTGAGGGTTTTCCGGGAAATTCTTTTGAAGCTGTTGATTCAGTTTTTGGATATCTACTTTTTGAACATATTCAGCACTGCTGGAGCAAACCGAACGGGGATTTTTTAGATGACCATCTGAAATAATGGCATTAATGGTTCCAGCTGTTCCCTTGCGATAAATTTCTTGAAAACTCTTTTGTAAAACCTGAGGACAGGCCCGCTCTAAACTTTGGTCAGAACATGATTCCGAAAGCTGCTGAGGAATCTCTCTCATGGATTGATTCGCAAATTTAACAGATTGGATAAGAGGATCATCACCACCAAAGGCAGGTGATTGCAGCAGAAAAATGATAGTAAAAAGTTTTAAGGCCTGGGTTATCACCTTAATATAATCGGTTATCTGAGCAATTAACTTTAGTAAGATCCCATCCAGACCAGCTCACCCACTGCACGCCGGATCTGATTGAGATTATCCTTATCAAACCAGTGAAATTTCGTGGAGTTGGAAAGTATAACATGGCCTTTCATTTGATCCGGATCAATCCAAATGGAAGTCCCTGTAAAACCTAAATGGCCAAAAGTATGAGGACCACAACCAAGGCCTGCCAGAGTTTCCTGAGGATTCGTCACCCGATCCCAACCATATACAAAGCGGTTATGAGTCTTCACCATTTCAGATTTAACTTGGGAAATAAAATCAGTCTTCGCCTGATAATTAAGTAGTGTCCTACAAAGGCCATCGGCAGTAGAGAATAATCCGGCATGACTGCAAAACTTTTTTATCGTCCAGGCATTAGGATCATGAACTTCACCGAAATTAGGAAACCCTCTCTTGAAGCCATACTGTAAAGTTGGGTACCAAGGTGGTAAATCGGTCCAATAAAGAGTTTCCTTATCCCAGACATCCTGACAGATTTTTTTTTGGTCAATGCCTTTTTTAGCAAGTTCCAGTGTCACTCTTAAAGCAGAGAAATCTGAATAGAGCGTTTCAGATTCTTTTATAGGGTAGCTAAGAATCTGTTCCTGCCATCCTTGTTGAGGAAGAATTCCCCANNTCAGAAAGTATGCCAGGGAATTTGTCAGCGGTTTTGTTAAAGAGGCCAGGTCAAAATAAAGTGTCGGTTCGCTTTTTAATTTAACTTCTGTTTCAAAGTAATTGGCCTCGAAGGCCTCATAGCTTTTATTTTCAAAATCAATTACACCTACGCCTATGGCATCCATAGGGCCAAAAGGCAAAAGGGATGAAACTACTTTTATGATTTTATTCATCTCATCCCTTTAAAATACTTAAGCTCTTAAAACGGCCTGGGCAGCTGCCAGACGGGCAATTGGTACTCTGAATGGTGAGCAGCTCACATAATCAAGACCAATGTTGTGACAGAACTCAACTGACTGAGGTTCGCCACCATGCTCCCCGCAAATACCAGCATGAATGTGAGCATTGGTTTTTTTACCTTCGCTTACAGCGTGCTTCATCAAAAAGCCAACACCTTGCTGATCAATTGAGACAAATGGATCACGTGGATAAATGCCCAGTTGAGTATAGCTTGGAAGAAATTTCCCGGCATCATCCCGGGATAAACCAAATGTTGTCTGAGTTAAATCATTGGTACCGAAAGAAAAGAATTCAGCTTCACGGGCAATTTCTCCTGCCATGATACACGCGCGGGGAAGCTCAATCATCGTTCCCATTTTATACTTAACAGAGTGGTTTTTCTCTTTAAAGACCTTTTCAATTTCTTCCTTACAAACATCCTTGATCATTGAATACTCTTTGAGCTCGGTTGTCAGGGGTATCATAATCTCCGGAAAGACTTTAATGCCGGCCTTATCTGACTCAATGGCGGCTTCAATGATTGCTCTTACCTGCATGACGTAAATCTCTGGATAGGTCACGGCCAGACGGCATCCACGGTGACCCAACATTGGATTGAACTCATGAAGTGAATCATTTCTTTCTTTAATTTGCTTGAGACTTAAGCCTAAAACCGCCGCCAATTCTTCCTGATCTTTTTCATTATGAGGTAAGAACTCATGAAGAGGCGGATCAAGCAGACGGATATTAACCGGAAGACCATTCATTTCCCTGAAGAGCCCAGTAAAATCCGTACGCTGGAATGGGAGAAGTTTATCTAAGGCTTTTTTACGATTAATTTCGTTCTCAGCAAAAATCATTTCACGAACAGCGAGAATTCTTTCAGGAGCAAAGAACATATGCTCAGTACGGCATAGACCAATACCTTCTGCACCAAATTGAATGGCCGTCTTGGCATCTTCCGGAGTGTCCGCATTGGTTCTCACTCGAAGCTTACGGGTTGCATCGGCCCATTTCATAAAAGTCGCAAAGTCGGCAGTGATGGATGCCTCAATTGTTGGCACGACACCCTCATAAACTTCGCCGTTGGCCCCATCAAAAGTGATGAAGTCACCCTCTTTATAAATTTTTCCCTTAACCGTTAAGGTTCTTTCTTTTTCATTAATCACCAAAGCAGTACAACCAGCGACACAAGGTTTTCCCATCCCACGGGCCACAACAGCAGCATGAGAAGTCATGCCACCTCGGGCGGTTAAAATTCCGCTGGAAGCAACCATTCCACCGATGTCTTCAGGAGAAGTTTCGGCACGAACCAGAACAACTTTTTTACCAAGCTTATGCCACTCTTCCGCATGAGCTGAAGTGAAGACCATCTGGCCGGAAGCAGCTCCCGGAGAGGCCGGTAAACCAGTTGCGATAATTGTTTTCTTCGCCTTTGGATCCAGACGCGGATGCAGGAGTTGATTTAAATCTTCCGGAGAAATACGCAAGATAGCTTCATTTGATGTAATCATCCCTTCGGCCACCAAATCAACCGCTACTTTAAGAGCGGCATTCACCGTACGCTTGGCATTTCGAGTTTGAAGAATCCAGAGTTTTCCATTTTCAATGGTAAACTCGATGTCCTGCATATCTTTATAGTGTTTCTCAAGCATGTGGTAATCTTCAACCAGATCAGCGTAAGCAGCAGGCATAACCTCTTCAAGCGTTTTATGATGCTTATTTGATTCCATCTTAGAAGCATCATTGATGGGTTGAGGAGTTCTGATTCCCGCCACAACATCTTCACCTTGAGCATTAACCAAAAACTCTCCAAAGAATTTTTTCTCACCAGTTGATGGATCACGGGTAAAGCATACGCCGGTTGCACATGTATCACCCATGTTTCCAAATACCATGGACTGGATATTAACTGCAGTTCCCCAATCATGAGGAATGTTATTCATTTCACGATATTTCGTCGCACGATTATTAAACCAAGAACCGAAAACGGCAGCGACCGCTTTCCATAATTGCTCCATGGGATCTTGTGGGAAGACAATGCCATGATCCTCCAGCAATACTGATTTATAAACTTTAACCAGCTCTTCTAAATCAGAGGCCGTCAGTTGAGTGTCTTCATGAACACCCCGGGCCTCTTTCAAATCTTCCATATTGCTTTCAAGGTGAGATGTATTCACTCCTAAAACAACGTTCGAATACATTTGAATAAAACGGCGGTATGAATCCCAGGCAAAACGAGGGTTATTGGTTTTCTTCGCCATCCCCAGAACTGTTTTATCGTTAAGACCTAAATTCAGAACTGTGTCCATCATTCCCGGCATAGAGGCACGGGCACCTGAACGAACTGAAAAAAGCAGGGGATTTTCCACATCACCAAATTTCTTACCAGTCAGCTTTTCAACCCAGGCCAGAGATTCAGAGATCTGATCACGAATCTCTTTAGAGATCTCTTTATTGGTTTTATAAAAGTCCAGACAAGCTTCAGTTGAAACCGTAAAGCCTGGAGGAACTGAAAGTTTCATGGCACACATCTCGGCGAGGTTTGCACCTTTACCGCCAAGCAGACCTTTCATGTCTTTGTTTCCGTCAGTTAATTCGGCAGAAAACTTGTAAACCCATTTTTTCATTTGAACGTTCTCCTTAGAGAGAAAATTTTTCTTTAATGTATGACTTCACTTTATCCAGAGAAACCCGCTCCTGAACCATGGTATCGCGGTCACGGACAGTTACTGCATGATCAGTCAGCGTATCAAAGTCGACTGTGATACAGGCCGGAGTTCCGATCTCATCCTGTCGACGGTAACGCTTACCAATTGAACCGGAGGTATCGTACTCACACTTAAAGTCTTTTTGTAATTCATGAAGAAGTTTTGTCGCAGGTCCTTCCAGATCCGGTTTTTTCATGAGTGGCATGATGGCAGCTTTAATTGGAGCAAGGGTTGGCTTGAATCTCATCACCACTCTTTCTTTCTCAGCATCACCAGGGAATTCTGTACGGTAAGCATCACTCATTACCGCCAGCATACAACGGTCGCATCCAACGGAAGTTTCAAGAACATATGGAAGATACTTCTTGTTACCATCCATCTGGTCAACATAGTTGAGATTTTTTCCGGAAAATTCCTGATGCTGTTTCAAATCGAAGTCAGTACGGGAGTGAATTCCTTCCATCTCTCCCCATCCGTGAGCAAATTGATATTCAATATCAAAAGCCGCATCAGCGTAATGAGCAAGAGCATCGTGCTTTTTCCACTGAAGCTTTTCTTTACGAAGACCATTTTCAAGATGCCAGCTCCAGCGAAGTTCTTTCCACTGCTCCATGGCCTCGGCCTGAGTGCCTGGCTTGATGAAGTATTGCATCTCCATTTGTTCAAATTCGCGGGTTCTAAAAATAAAGTTTCCAGGAGTAATTTCATTCCGGAAGGCCTTCCCGATCTGAGCTATACCAAAAGGAAGCTTTCTTCTCATGGTTGATTGAACGTTCAAAAAGTTTACGAAAATCCCCTGGGCGGTTTCCGGTCGTAGATAAACCAGTGCAGAAGAATCTTCTACCGGACCCATCTGAGTCTTGAACATCAGGTTGAAATTTCTTGGCTCAGTGTAAGAGTCCTTCGCCTTACACACCGGACAAGGTGCTGTGAGATCTATGTTGTCGGCACGAAAACGACTCTTACAAGATTTACAATCTACCATAGGATCCGTGAAATTATCCACGTGTCCAGATGCCTTCCAAACAGTTGGATGCATAAGAATCGCGGCATCAACGCCTTCGATATCATCACGGAAAGTCATCGCCTTCCACCACGACTGTTTAATATTATTTTTCAGCTCAACACCAAGAGGCCCCATATCCCAACAGGAGCCAAGTCCACCGTAAATTTCTGAACTTTGAAAAATGAAACCACGATGTTTTGAATGGGCGACTAGATCGGCCATGGACTTCAGATTTTCTTCTGACACAATGCACTCCTGATGATAGAAATAAAGAATATAAACGCCGAAATTTTACCATATTGAATGGGTGCGTGACTAAGCCAAAATCAATTGACGCATTCTAAATTTATGAGAAGTGATGCTGCAGGACAGTAGTTTCTAATTTCTCTGGGAGAGCTCGTATAATTTTCGGTATTCGCCATTCTGTGCGATCAGCTCAGAATGACTTCCTTCTTCCACTTTCACTCCGTCTTTCATCACAATAATGCGGTTGAAGTCTTGCAAAGTAGACAGTCTGTGGGCCACGGCCACAACGGTTTTATGGCCCGCAACCCGCTCCAATGCAGCTTGAACAATCTTTTCAGATTCATTGTCGAGGGCCGAGGTCGCCTCATCAAAAAGGAGGACATCACGATTTTTTAAGAAAGCACGGGCAATGGTTATCCGCTGACTTTGTCCGCCGGAAAGTCTGACTCCTCTGTCACCAATAGAAGTTTCAAGTTTTCCTGGAAGTTCTTTGACAAATTCCCATGCGTAAGAAATTTCTAAAGCATGACGGATTTCTTCCTCTGTATGCTCATCACCCGTGCAAAGATTTTCCCGGATAGTGTCGTTGAATAAAAAGATATCCTGACTGACTAAACCGAAAATTTTCCGCACAGAAATAAGGCTGTACTCATTGATATCCACACCATCAATTAAGATTTGCCCTTCTGTAACTTCATATAAACGAAGCAGGAGGCTTACCAGAGTCGATTTCCCAGAACCCGAAAGACCAACCAGACCAACCTTCTCACCTTTTTTGATGATCAGGTTGAAATTTTTCAATACCGGGCCTTCTCCATAAGAGAAGGTGACATTCTTAAATTCAATTGTGTCATCAAAAGTTTTAAGTTCTTTTAAACTTGCCTCAGGCTCTTCCTCTACATCTAACAATCCAAAAATCCTGACAGCAGCTGCCTGGGCCTGGTTTAACTTTGCATTTGCTTTACTGAATCGTCTGACCGGATCCATGAACATGGCCAGGGCCGCGACGAAAGAAATAAATCCACCAGTGGTAAGAGCACCAGTTGAGATCCGGTAGTGGGCAAAAATAATCACTCCCCCGAAAGCAATGGAACCAATTAGTTCAACCAGGGGATGAGAATGCTCTTCGGCTGAGTTACTTTTCGTTCTGTGTGCAATTAGGAGATCCTGAGCTTTTTCAAAACGGGAAACGATATAATCTCTTAAACCGAAAGCTTTAATAATCTTCTGACCACCCAAAGCCTCGCTCACGGTATGGGTCATTTCAGCATTGTCCTGCTGAGCAAGTTTCACGTATTTCCGGATTCGTTTGCCGGTGAAGTGAAAAGTGACAATAAATAAGGGAGCGGTGGCAAAAATAATAAGAGTCAACTGCCAGTCATGATAAAAGGCCACACTAAGCAGCGCAATTGCTGTCACTGGCTCACGCACAACTTCTAATGAGTTTTTAAAAGCTTCCGAGAATACCTGAGTATCACTCATAATAGTGGAAATCAGGTTTCCTTGCTTCTGCTGGGAATAATACTTGGCCGGAAGATTTTGAAACTTTAAGTAGATGCGGGAACGGATAAGACGAGTAGAAGCATCTACAATTTGTCTTAAACCAAAATAATGAAAATAGCGAAGGGGATAGTTTATTAAACCCAGGCCAATCAGGATGCATGCAAGATAAATAGCGTCCTGAGATGAAGAACCGGCGGCAAAGCCTTTATCAAAGATATCTTTTACCAGGTAAGCTTCGTAAGCTTTGATTCCTGCCAGAGGAAAGGCCAGAAGAGACGCAAAGACGGCCTGCTTCCAAAAAGGACGAAGATATGGGAACATTAACTTAAGCACTTTGAGCATGAGCCATATTAAGCTTTAACGGAGGCTAAGTAAATTAAAACACGGAAAGCTATCTTCCTTGATCGTGATGGGACTCTGATTCTGGATAAGAACTATTTATCCCGGGTCGAAGAACTGGAATATTTCCCGGACACGATCAAAGCATTGCAAGTGTTTCAGAATCTAGGTTTTGATCTATTTCTGGTCACTAACCAGTCAGGTGTAGGTAGAGGTTATTTTTCTCTGGAAGCTGTTTACGTTATTCATAAACAAATTCAAAATGATATGCGCGAACAAAAGCTAGCGCCTTTCAAAGATTTTGCGATTTGCCCTCACTCTCCCGATGATAAATGTGAATGCCGAAAACCTTCAGGCAAGATGATTCAGGATCTTATTGAAAAGTACCATATTAGTCCTGAACATTCCTACATGGTGGGGGATAAACTACTGGACGCAGAGGCCGGAAAGAATGCGGGAGTTCAGGGAGTTTTAGTGAGACATGCCCATAATTCTGATTTTCCTTTTTTCAAAACTTTGTTGGATTTTGCTCATTCACTTAAAAAGTAAAGAATAGGACTTAAGTTCCACCGGGCGCAAGTGATATTGATGACAAAAGTATTGAATCAATTTATCGCATTCCGTGAAATTCGTTCCTAAGAAAGCCTGATAGTCCTGATACTTTGTCTGATACCCCTTCTTAATGCGTAATAAAAAACCTTTTTCATTTTCACCACTGGAACATGACTGACAGGCAAACTGACCGTTAGCAGGAATGAAAACGACCGCTTCATTCTCCAGAAGATCCACCTGGCAATATGAGCAGTTATCTGTGTCCGGCATAATCCCCAGATGAAATAAAAGTTTCACCATAAATAAAGTCAGATGTTGATGGGCATTGAATTGCTTTTTGACCAGAGCATCTTCCATGTAAAAGAGAGCATTACTGACGACTGAGAAAATGCCTTCCTGGTCCTGGTTGTGATAATCGCTGGTACCTTGTTGAAAAGGCATAGAAAATTTTTGTATAAGTTCGAAGTATAAACAAACCAGATAAAAAGCTTTGATGTCGTGACGTACCGATTGAGGTTCCCACAAGCGCTGATATTCAGTGGAAATCATAAGGTCTGAAGTGTCGAGCTTGACCCGCTGATCTTTAATCATCATTCGCATCATACAGCCAAGTTCAAATACCGTTGGCTTGTGTTTTTTACCGCCACCTTGTCCGCCATAGATGTAAAAGCTTCCAACCAGTCCATTTCGCAACAAGATCTTAACGATCAAATCGCGTTCTTTATAAGGCAAACGATGGATGACCAGACCTTCAAAAATCATTCCTCATTCTATTCAACTAATTCTTAACCGTCATACTTTTCTGTTGTTTTTCTTTGAGAAACTTCATCACTTGATCGGTCTCATCCCGGAATTTTTTCTCATCCATGTGCTGGCCATTTATAACTGTGCTCCATTGTCTGGTTATTCCGGCCATGGCAACCGCTTCCAGTAGCTCATCCTTATTGGCACCGTTAAAAATAGCCGTTTGCGTATGAAAATAAGTGCAGTAGCTGCAAGGGATCTGAGAAGCTACGGCCAGACCAATTAGTTCCTTATATTTGCCCGGTATGGCAGTGGCAGGATTCAATTCAATTCCTTTCATTTCTTTCCAGGCACCTATAATACTTTGTTGTGGATAATTTTTCATATAGGCAGGAACAAAACCCAGAGTTCTTTCAATATCAGCGTATGCATCCTGTGGAGTTTTCATCTCCACAACCACAGGTTTTTCCTCCATCGCCTGACGATTCTTATTCTTGTTTTGAATACTCAGCAACTGATCTACTTCTCTTCGAAATTCAGCTTCATCGGTCTGTGTGCCGGACAGGATAGTGCTCCATCTTCTGGTAGTGGCCGCCATCGCCACAGCTTCTTTTATTTCTTGCTCAGTCGCACCATTTAAAATGGCGGCTTGGGTGTGGAAATAGACACAATAACTACAAGGTACTTGGGCCGAGACCGCCAATCCTATCAACTCCTTGTATTTTCCGGAAATATTAGTATTGGGATTTAGTTGCAGATTTTTCATATCCAACCAGGCACCACTGATTCCCTCCTGAGGAAAATCTTTTAAGAATGTCGGAACAGATCCTAAGGTAGTTTTTATATCGTCATAAGTCTTCTTTGCTTCGGGACTCATGGTTTGGTTTTGTGACCAAACCGAAAAATTAAGCAGCAAAGTTATGGTTAAGAGAATTAGTTTGTTCATACATACCTCCCGGAAAATGTATGAATTCATAGTGCAGAGAAACTGAGGATGTTTCATCTAAAGTTAACCAAAATCAAAGGGGGATGAAAAAAATGTTCGACGGGAGAACTTTTGTTTTAAACTTAGCCATGCAACAAGCATAAGGTTAATCAATGGGTTCCATTTTAATCCATGGGGTTTTTCTAAAGCATAGACTTCATATTCCTCCCCTCTTCGTCCACCTCTTGCTACCATCTGAATCCAGAAATCCAGATTCTGCACTTGATACGTGAAGTAAATCTTTTTGATTCTGGGTAAATTGACACCATGACTTAAGACGGTCGTGCTGATGATAAAATCGGGAGCTGAAACTTTTTTTAAATTTTCCGCCATGTACTTTGATTCTCCTCCTACACAGGAAAGACAGACATAGCCTGAATCAGTTAATTCTTTTTCCAGCGAAAAAACCTCCTCCCGATATTTACAGAAGATAAGGTTCACATCAGTTCTTGGAATTGTTGTTTTAATCTGACTAATCATCCAGCCCCTGCCTGGGGCCTTTACGTATCTGGCAGGAGAGAATTTTAGAATCTGATTTCCTTGATTCAACCAAAAGATCTGATCAAACTGGGCACTAAAATGCCTCACCTCGTTTTGCATATCAATTGACAAGGTCGCCGTTAAAAGAAAAACCATTTCTGAACTTTGTGAAATTTCAAAAAACACTTCCCACATCAAAGGTCTAAAAGTATCGCCCCAATAAAAAAAAAGATGGAATTCATCAAAAATAACCAGTCGATGAAGCGGCTTTTTTACCAGCCACTCTTCAGGGGTCATGAATTCCATTTTCTCACCCCAGCGCCCACGACACTCGTCGGCCAGGGCCCGCAGGGGTGAAATGATCAGTAACTTTTCAAGAGGGATTTCTTCCTGAAAAGAATTGATCCAATAAGTTTTTCCGGAGGCCGGAGGAGAAGTCAGAATGATTAAAATTTGTTTTTTCATGCTTAGGATGTATTAGAAGACCTCATACAAACTAGAAAAGCATTGATCTCCTTTGTCCCTTAAAAACTTCCTTTTAGAATAAACAAGCATTGTTTTTAACTATTTCATCTGGCCATTAAGTTTAGAAAGCGATTAAATCTATCAATCATGAAGTATGGTATTTATTTCTTAATGACCATTGGGCTTGTTTTTGCGGCGTACCAAACCGCTCAAAATCAAATATCCCGCCCTTTAAATTTAAGCTCTATTAGCTTAGGTATGACCGTACCTGAAATTAATAAACATTTTGGAACTCCTTCTGCCTTGATCAGAAATCACTACACTTATATTTTATCTGATGGTTCTGAACTTAATTTCACTTTAAGAGATGGAAAAGTTTCTAGTGCCAATGTTAAGTTCCACCGCAAAATCCAAATCCAAGATCCAGAAATGCGAAAACTTTCATTAGTTCAAATGGAAGATCACAGTTCGGAAAACAAGCGCCCTAGTTGGTTTTTTGCTGGGAGTCCGGAAGAGGGGTTAATTTATAAAATTACTTCTGAAGGCGTGATTGAAAGTTTAACTTGGGTTCCACCATTTTCTTATAGAAACAACCGACCTAAACACTTACAGGCCCTGCTCATGGATTTTCAGAGCCAGCAAGTTTCTAACTTGTGATATAGTAACTTTATGATTACGCAAATTGAAAAATTATTCGACCAACAAATTCGTCCTGCTCTCGCTCAACATGGCGGAAATGTTGAGGTAGTGGATGTTGATAACAATATATTATTCGTGAAATTCTTTGGCGGTTGC
The DNA here is from genome assembly GCA_002381945.1 of Bacteriovoracaceae bacterium UBA4096. Classification (GTDB taxonomy): domain Bacteria; phylum Bdellovibrionota; class Bacteriovoracia; order Bacteriovoracales; family Bacteriovoracaceae; genus Peredibacter. Next base: position 546 of record DFXY01000058.1, on the reverse strand, counting down.
CAAGGATGTTCCAGTTCCAAGGCCACCTTAAAAGGGGGCATTGAACAACTCATCAAACAAAATTTCCCTGACATCAAAGAAGTTGTTGATGTGACTGATCACACAAGTGGCACCAATCCCTACATGTAGTTAGCTTTTAGGATTACGTAAAACGTTCAATCTGGAACGAATGGACTCTAGCTTCTCTAAATCCAATTCACCATAAATAATTTTCTCACCTTCTCCAGCATCGGCGAGAACTTCCCCCCAAGGATCCACAATCAGAGAATGACCAAAGGTACTCATTTTTTCATTGTGCTGACCCCATTGGGCCGAGGCAATGACATAACATTGATTTTCAATCGCTCGCGCCCGAAGAAGAGTATGCCAATGGGCCTTGCCAGTTGGAACGGTAAAGGCAGAAGAAATTGAAAGGACGTTAGCGCCTTGATGCGAATAGGTCCGGAAAAGTTCTGGAAACCTTAAATCAAAACAAATGGAAAGGCCGATCTTAAATTCTTTGAGTGGGAGTATCTTTGGAATATTTCCGGCCGTATAAACCCTGGT
>DFXY01000066.1 GCA_002381945.1 Bacteriovoracaceae bacterium UBA4096 | reverse complement strand
ATCTTATTGCTTCCCATGGAAAGAGGGCCGCTCATTGTATCGCCGGCCTTTAAAACGTAGTTTGCTTGAGCTGAAGAAACAGCAGCGATGTTCCCATCCAATTTCCCGATCGAAGAAAGGACAGTGTCAGTGGCGCTAATGATACCGGCACCGGAAGAAAAACCAAGAAGATCAGTTCCTAGAACTTTAGGCTCTGTAAAATATAACTTAGTCCCTTCTGGAACCACATCAGTATTGAGTGTTTGCCAGGTTTTATCACCTCGATAATATTGTGCTGAAGTTCCTGCAGTTAATATTGGTTCCTTACTTCCTAAATCAGTAGTCAAACCCGCAATTTTTGCTTGGGCGATGTTGGCCGATCCAGAGACATCTGCATCTACTATTGATCCATCTGTAATTTGAGATGAATCTGTTGAGGGTGTTAACCAGGAGAGATTTCCAGAACTATCTGTAGAAAGCACTTGCCCATTAGATCCTAAAGCAGATGGAAGAGTAAGTGTCACAGCACCTGCTCCCACCGGCGCCTTCAGTTCAACATAACTAATGGCCGAATTCTTGAAACGCAACTTATTACTTACTGAAACATCTCCCACAACTTCTAATTTATCAGATGGAGTAGCAGTTCCAATTCCCACATTACCTGAATTATAAAAAAGAAGAGTTCCATCTTTATCCCACTGGCCGGCATTATCAAAGGCAGTATCATTGGCAACGATTTGTCCTTCAAGTTTACCAATCGCCTCCATGACATTGTCAGTAGCAGCAATTGGAGTAGCAGTACCAGTTGTGTATCCAATCAATAAAGCATTCCGCACTGATTGATCAAAATTATTCCATGCCTTCGTTCCGTTTAAATAATCGGTTGAAGCACCAGTGCCAATTAAAGACTCTTTTGCCGCAAGATCAGTGGTGAGATTTTTAATTTTTGATTGTGCGATTTCGGCGGTAGCTGAAATATCAATATCCACAATGGTTCCATCCAAAATTTTAGTAGAAGTAACACCATCATCTAAAATGCCGACCGTAACGTTTCCTGAAGTTGTAGTACTGATTAATCCCTGATCACCAACGACTGATGTAATAGTTCCCCCGCTTGGTGCAACAGGAGTTCGTGGTGACCAGATTTTGGCATTATCATCCCAGGTAAGCACTTGACCTTCAGAGGCATTCATCTTGGGCAACTGCTTCGCGATAAAAGCATAGGGAACTGAATGGACGGCCTGGAAAGAATAAATTTTATCTGGATCAGGTGTGCGATCAGTGACTCTAATACTTACTGTTTCACCAGACGGAGTTTCTGAAAAAATAGTTAGAATATCCGGCGAGCAACCGGGAAAGTTCAGTTTCACATGAAAAACACCATGTGAAAGATCCACTCCATTTAAAGCTTGAGAACAACGAATAATGCCTGGAGAACCTGAATAGGCCAAATCAAAAGTTAAATTCGCAGTTCCTGGAACTGGGGAACCATCAGAATTAACCAAGCGGCCAGAATAGCTTAGAGACTCAAAAGCATGAGCTGCTGAAAAAGTGAAAATGAATAGGAGTAAGGAGAAGATAGGCCCCATATTAACATTTTAAGGCCCTCTAAATATTTCAGGTTGAAATATTTCATCCCTCATGGTGACTTAGCAAGTCCTTGAAATCACAGGCAATTATTTAAGCAAATTCTCTACTTATCAGGCAGAGAATTCCCCCTAGGCTTCAGCTACCAATTTATTGGGCATATTACGGTAAAACATAGTCTCGAGGCATATCCTCAGCAGCTGTCGCCATCTTGTCAAAGTACAAGTCGTATTGTTGATTATAGGCATCTACAACAGCTGGGATAGTGATGTAATAAAAGTTTTCAAAGTTTTTAGTAAATGCAGCTGTCGTCATATTTCCAGCGCCTGTGAATACTGCACCACCATTATTGAAAGTAAAAATCATAAATTTATTATGCTGTAACTGATAAATATTCTGATTCGTTTGAAGGAACCTTGTATTAAGACCTTTATTAATCAATTCATTATAAATTCTAAAAGCTTCAATTTTTGAATTACGACCGACATCACGCTTTAATTTTTCGGCCCAATATATATCATCATCAAGAATGAATTTAATCTCTTTACCACTTGCTAACAATTCAGAGTAAAGTTTAGCGATTGCTCCACTAAAGCGATGTGATATTGCTTCAACCAGTTTAGATTTCTTAGAAGCTTCAGTGACTTGTTTTAAGGCCATCTTTCCGTCAACAGGTGAAAAATAAACTGCAATATCACTCTCCGGAGCAGCTTTGATTTTTCCACGGCATTCATTCAAATGCGCAGAAAAATTTGCTTTTTTATCCCCACTCTCCACCATCGCCTCAATCACACATTTGTGGGCCTCTACAAAATATGATTGCGACGAAGTAGTTACAAAATTCCAATTCTCATGGTTAATACTGGTACCAGTAGTCAGATTGCCTGATGAAAAAACAACTTTAGAAACTTTTGAATCATGAGGATTAACCACCAGAATTTTGTTATGAGCATAACCAAGCCCACCGGTACTTCCTCGATAGGTTAGTTTTAAGTTCCCGCAACTCTTTAACTTCTCTGCATCCTTATTAACCCGGACTTCAGATTCATCACCACCGTCTAATACCATGGTTATCTTAGTCCCTTTCTTTAAGGCATCACAAAGGGCAGTTGCGACATTTTTATTACTGAAACTCAAATAGGCGACATAAAGTTCTTTAGTATCAGGGGCCGTGATCCATTCAATTAATCGATACTGTGGAGAATTTTTTCTTATGACAGAAGCTGCTTCATCAGCAGGCTTGCAATAAACACCGGATGGTTTGGCATTTATGGCCTTACCAGAATGACTGATCATGGGTCGATCATACTGGTAAGTTTTACAAACTGGATTGGTGAATAAAACTTCAAATTTAAAAGGAGAATAGTCTGAAATTTTGACTGCCCAACTATTGCTGGAAAAAAAAGAAAGAAGTAGTAATGTTAGTAGAAACTTCATAAGTGAACTCCTGATAGAGTCTGAGTTTTAAAAGAATCTGTGAGGAATGAACACTTAAGAGATAGCATGGCCTCTATCTAATCCTGAGATATATAAAAAGGTATAACGTGGCACAACAATACAGTCTCACCCTTCCAATCTTTCCTAAAGGATTTCACCTTATTACAGATGAAGTAGTAAGAGTTTTAGGTGAATTACCGGAAATGGGAGTGCTGCATATATTTATCCTCCATACTTCCGCTGGCCTGGCCATCAATGAAAATGCCGACTCTACTGTAAGACATGATCTGGATAAGGCATTTGATCACCTCGCACCAGAGAATCAAACATTCTACCAACATACCGTTGAAGGGCCAGATGATATGCCTGCTCACATTAAATCCATACTAGTCGGAAGCTCAGTGAGTATTCCTATTACGAATAAAGGACTTAACTTAGGAACCTGGCAGGGCATTTATTTATGCGAATTTCGCGAGAAGGCGACTCCCAGAAAGTTGGTAATGACTGTTTTAAGTTAGTCTGGTAAATCCTCTGCATGAGAAAACTCTCTCCTATCCCACACGGGTCTTTATTCTTCGCTCCTATGGAAGGCATCACTGATGAAAGCTTCCGAAAAACAATTCTGAAGCTTTATCCAGAGTGGGATTATTTGGCGTGCGATTTCCTGCGGGTTCCTTCAGCGGGACGCTATCCCAACAAACATTTAATCCGCCATTTTGGAAAAGAACTTTTTGAAATTCCCTGGATCCAGGATAAAACCATGTTTCAAATCCTGACCTCACATCGAGCATTTACAGTCGATATGGTTAAGCAGGTTGAAGAATTACAAATCCCCTGGATGGACATGAACATTGGGTGTCCGTCTCCTACTGTTTGCAAAAATCGTGGTGGCTCATTCCTTTTGACCGATCTCTCCTCTCTGAGAACGCTCGTTAGATCAGTAAGAGAAAACTATACCGGAAGATTCACTGCCAAAATCCGCATTGGATACAATAATACTGACGGCTTTGAAGATTCCATCCGCATGTTAAATGATGAAGGTGTCGAGATGATTACCGTTCATGGTCGCACCAGGGATGATATGTATAAGGCCCCTGCTCGTTGGAGTTTTATTGAGAAGGCGGTACAAATTTCACAGGTTCCAATTATCGGTAATGGTGATGTCTGGAATACTTCTGATATTGATCAAATGATGAAAAATACCGGCTGCCATGGAGTCATGATAGCTCGTGGGGCCTTGAAAGCTCCTTGGATAGCTCAAGACTACCGCAGAGGTTTCTTTAATCCCAGCAAGGAAGAAACTTTCCAGAAAATCAAACACTTCTTTAAGGATTATAGAACTCTCCTGGAAACGGAAAACATTTCAGTCCGTGGTTTATTAAAACAAAGTAAGTCTGTATCTAGATTTATGTTGGAAGGGATTGAAGGCAGTGAGCCTTTAAGAAGAAAACTTATCCTATCTCAAACAGTGCCTGAGTTTTATTCAACTCTCGAAAGCCTTTAATTACTTTTTATCTTCCAAAGCTTTCAGTCTCTTTTCAAAAAGCTCATTCTGTTTTTGTAGTTTCTCATTCTGCTCTTTGAGTGAGGCAATTTCCCGCTTATATCGCTCATCCGAAGAAGTCATTTTATTATTCAATTCTTTTATCGCTTCAATAATAGGAGCAATTAAATTCTGATAACCAACAGATAACAGCCCATCTTTATCTTCTCTGACGACTTCAGGATAAACTTTGGCAACCTCCTGAGCAATCAGACCAATTTGTTTTTCAGGATTGGACTCATCTTTCCAATTATAAGATACGCCTTTGAGTGTCGAAATTTTAGCTAAGCTATTCTCCAGGGGCTCAATATCTTTTTTGAGATTACGATCGGATGATTGAGTTAATGTTCCAGCGATGACCATATTGCCGGCCGTATCAAATGCCATTTTTTGAGCACAAACGCCAGCAGGACAATTATACCATTGAGCAATTAAACTTGAACCTGTGTAATGATGAATACTAAAACTTCTTTTGGCAGCTGTTGAGTTATTTACATCCAACACAGAATCAGGTCTGGATAACAGTTGAATTGTAGAGGCACCGTCATCGAAAAATCCATTGCCAAGCACATGTAGCTTATAAGCAGGAGAAGTGGATCCAATTCCAACCAAACCAGAGCTGTTGATAGTTAGTCTCTCAACTCCATTGGTTCTTATCATGGCACTATTTACAACACCAGTAGATGGATTGGCATTTAGGCCATAAGCTATTCTCCCAGATTCAGCTCCGGTACCGCGAGCTGCCCAGAAAGCATTGTTAGCTCCATCGAGACCTGTCAGGAGTCGAGGACCGATGGCAATATTCCCATTTACATCTAGTTTATCAGAAGGTGTGGTCGTTCCAATACCGACATAACCTGTTGCTTCTGAAGTGTACATAAGCACACGATTATTTGCCGAATCATATATCCCTGTAATTCCTGATCCTGTTCCATTCGTCCATATGTAACTATCTCCTCCGGCCATTTTCAAATCACCTGTTACAGCAACATCTCCAGCAACGTGCAATTTGTTTGTCGGTGTCGTAGTCCCTATTCCTACATTACCTCCATTGTAATATGCACTTGTTCCTGAAGATGACCATAGTGATGCTGGTCCATCTCCATTTGACCATGCCAAAACTCGTAAAGTAGAAGTTGAGAAATCTATGTTACCAGTTGTAAGAGAATCATTAACGAAAGCACCTATACGGTCGGCGGAAGTTCGGATTCGTATATAGTTCGAATCCATGGTGACACTCGATAATCCACCATAAGTGGAATAACCATAGGCATACTGAGACGATACATTAATCACTTTTCCTGTACTATTGTCTTTGGCCAGAATGGTAACCTTCAATGGAGTTGTGCCTAAACCGTGAGTATAAGAATAAGTCGTACTACCAGCTACAGCTTGCCAGCCCGAATCGAATTGCGCAGAACCATTTGAACCAGTAAAGGCCGTGATTTGGGTGGTTCCATCCGGGAATTTTACTCCTCCACTTGTAGTCTCAATAGTCCCTGCAACAGAGAGCTTTTGCCCTGGCGTCGTCGTTCCAATTCCAATATTCCCACTATTCTTTATTGCAAGCTGCGGCCCTCCGTTATTCCCAAGATATAGATCCCCACCATCATTGTAGTTGTAGAGAATCATCGTTTCTCCAGAAGTGGAAAAACCAACAAGCCCTGTGGTGGCATTGGCCGAATCTAGAAAAGAAATTTTATTATGATGGCCGGCCCCATGAAGTACCGCATCCGTATCTTTTATTTGTAGGATGGGAGCTGTACTCGCCATTTCCAATAAACTATTCGGACTGGATGTTCCAATTCCGACATTGCCAACATTACTGATTCTTAGGCGTTCTGTCGCAGCAGTTTTAAAAATTTGTGCTCCACCGATGTCATGGATAAAATCAATATTCTGAGCAGTACCAAGTTTGTTAGACAGACCATAAGCTCCTAGACCAGTTCTCATAGAATCGACGGAATTCATTATCTGAATGGGGTAATTGGTTGTCAGATTATCTGTTGCTCTGACAGTGAGACGATCACTTGGTGTGCTTGTTCCAATCCCAACATAGCCAGTTGTACGATACACATTCCCACTACTCTGTGCCCATTGATTAGTGGCCCCGGCAACTTGAGAGTCTACATACTGTTTGTTGGCCACATCTGTAGTCCCTACCGGATCAAGAACTCTTACCACTGAACTACTATTAAAGTTAAATACTCCTGAAGTTATTGAATCTCCGCTTTTATTAATTGGAGTAAAACCCAGGGCCGTCGTAATATCTCCAGATGCAAGAGCTTGCCAGGCAGATATATTCGCACCATTGGCCTTAAGAAATTTACCTGCATCTCCAACTAAGGGTGAAGGTAATAAAGAAGTCGAAATATCAACCACAGGATCACCTGCAACTCCATTTCCATTTGTGACATTCAACCTGCTTGCAGTTCCTGTAATAGTGCGAGTGATGGCCGTACCGTCTCCAGTTCTGACCAATAACCCGGTTCCGGTAATCCCGGCCAAAGCTGTTAGATCACTATCAGAAGCTTGTTTGGCAGCAAGATCCGTTGTTAGATTGAGAATTTTTGATTGAGCAATATTAGCAGAGGCCGAAATATCATCGTTCACAATAGAGCCGTCTATAATGTCGGATGAGTTCGTAGAAGGTGTTGACCACGATAAATTTCCAGAGGCATCAGTCATTAAAACCTGGCCATTGGTACCAAGAGCAGATGGCAATATGAATGTCACATTACTGGATAAAGTTGTTGGTGATTTTAATTCCACAAAGTTTGATCCGGAATCTTTCAGTCTCAGGTTTCCATCCACTGCAAGATTGCCCGCAACCTGAAGTTTTTCTACCGGTGTAGAAGTTCCGACTCCAACATTGCCAGTATTATAATAAATAATAGATCCACTTTTTGACCACTGACCACTGCTATCAAAAGCGGTATCATTCGCAATAATCTGGCCTTCTAGTTTTCCTATCGCATCCAGAAGAGTGTCACTGGCACCAAGTGGTCCGGGTGTTGGCACTACCAGATAATCAACTCCTAAAAAAGTATCACGGACAGCTGGAGAAAAATCTTTCCAGGTTTTATCCCAACTCCAGTATTGACCTATGGTCCCGCTCGCTATTGAATTTTCTTTGTTTGCCAAATTAGTAGAAAGATCTTTAATTTTTGTCTGAGCAATCTCTGCAGACGGAGAGATGTCAGCATCAGTGATTGTGCCATCCTCTATTTTTATAGAAGTCACAGCACTATCCTTAATGAGAATAGTCTCTACTCCTTGATTGGCAATTGAAATTGTTCCTGAGTTTTCAATCACGCCTCCAGCTAGCCCAATTCCAGCACTAATGGAAGTCACTGTCCCATTTCCTCCCGGATTTCGAGGTACCCATTTATTTGCAGAATTATCCCAGGTTAAAACTTGCCCATCAGTTGCACTCATCTGTGCAATCTGCAAGGCCATACGAGAAACGATTGATGAAGGAACTGAATATAGGGATTGAAATGAATATGCTTTAGGATTACTTAGATTAGATATATCTGTAATTCTAATTGCCACTGATTCATTAGCAGGAGTTAAGGCCAGAACAGTAGGTAGAGTTAGAGGATCACAGTCAAAATCGAGTTTGGTATGAAAAACCCCGTTAGACAGTGGAACATTCGAGACAATAGCAATACATCTAACTGTCGTAAGAGAATCCGTATAGGCCAGTTCGGCCTTTAAGTTCACATTTTCACCTACAGGTGAACCATTGGCATTCACTAAACGACCTGAATAACTTAAAGAATTCAAAGCGAACGCATTAGTACAACTCAATAAGAAATTGATTAAGATGAAATGAATAATTCTGGAATTCGATTTATAACTTCTCACCTTTATCTTGTCGGCAATCTCAGGAATCATATTTAATAATAACAAGTTACAGTGATGGTCACTCAGCCAATATTTTATATTTAGTTTATTTCATAATTAAGCTTACATCGTTCGATTAAATCGTATGAGACATAGGCAACACTCTGAAACCATTAAACTGATGTTAAAAAACCCAAGCTTTCTCAAGAAAGACCTTTCAGCAAGTTGAAAGACATACCTATAGAAATCCTTAAGAGAAACCGAATCTAGATCAGTAAATTTAAGCCAAACTTGAAAGGATCGTATGAAACACCTCAGCCTAAATGCCAAAATATTTTTCGTCATTTCTATTTTCGTATTTGGAGGAATCATCATAGCAAGCATCGGGATTTTTAATCTCTCAAGGCTAAACACCAATATAGATAGTATTGTTGATGTCGTTTCACGGAAGGCCCTTATTTCCCGGGCCCTCGGTGGTGATGTTTATTCAATTAATTCTCTGGAATACCAATTGATAAGCGAAAATAATCCTCAGAAGAGAAACGACATCATTCAAGAGATGGAAAAAACCGAAGCGACAATGAAGGATCGTCTTACTCGTTATGAGCAAAGAAGCGAACCATCAGAGATGGCAAAAGTTGAAGAAATGAAGGCCACAACCAATGAGTGGATTAAAACCAATCATGACTTGAGAAGTTTAATATTAAATAACAATAAAGTTGCAGCTCAAGGCCTGCTTGAAGGTGAGGCTAGAATCAAGCTTGTTCGCCTTGAGGCCATATTGAACTATATGGTGAAACTTAATGAAGAGTACATGGCCCAAGCAAAAAATACGGCCCAAGATAGATACAATCAATCATCTACTTTAATTCTAGCTGTCACGACAGGTGCCATGTTACTTGGAATTATCCTGGCCTTTTTAGTTCTCAGAACAGTTACAAGAACGATTGATCAGGTAATCTCAAATCTCACAGATAATTCAAATCAAGTGACCAGTGCCGCAACTCAAATTGCTTCCTCTTCTCAAGAGCTATCTTCTGCTGCTACTGAACAGGCAGCCTCCTTAGTTGAAACAGCATCTTCAATTGAAGAGATGAACTCGATGTTGCAAAAAAATGCGGACAGTTCTCAGCGGGCGTCGGATCTCTCCGACAGTAGCAGCCAGAGCGCAGAGAAAGGTAAGAATGTTGTGCTTGATATGATCAAAGCTATCGATGAAATAAGCTCCAGCAATGCCCAGATTATGGATCAGGTTGAGGACAGTAATCGTGAGATATCAGGAATTGTAAAATTAATCTCAGAAATAGAATTAAAAACTCAGGTTATTAATGACATCGTATTTCAAACTAAACTTCTTTCATTCAATGCTTCAGTTGAAGCCGCCAGAGCAGGTGAACATGGAAAAGGTTTTGCTGTCGTAGCCGAAGAAGTTGGAAATCTGGCCCAGATGAGTGGAACTGCTGCTCTGGAAATTAGTAAAATGCTTGAGGCCAGCGTACATAAAGTTGAAAACATTGTTAAATCTTCACAACAAAATATCAGGGTTCTGATTGCTGAAGGTAGACAAAAAGTCGAAGCGGGAAGCAGAATCGCACTTCAATGTGAAACCGTTCTGAAAGACATTGTGGATAACACCGGAAATGTCACACTTATTTCAAATGAAATTTCAATGGCGACAAAAGAGCAAGCCGTTGGAGCACAGGAAATCACGAAGGCGATGTCTCAGCTCGATCAAGTGACTCAAACCAATGCTGCGACTTCACAAGAATGTGCCAGCGCAGCTGAGCAGCTATCCTCTCAATCTCAGGCGCTAAGGGAAGTCGTGGGTGTTCTGGTATCAACCATTAAGGGTTCTCGCAATAAGACTTCATTGAAGTCAGAGGTGACAAAAAAATATAAACGACAACCGCCCAATAATGTAATTCCCCTGAAAAAGAATGAACAAAAAGTAGAAACGAGTATGCCCTTTAAAAAGGCCGTGGGAATGTCTGAGCAGGTTCCTTCAGAAAGTGATTCAAGATTTGAAGATGCATAGCGAACCCTAATCCTCAAGCTTGGATATAACCTGTTTCAGTAAAGAGTTTTCCTCCCAGTTCTTTGAAGTCACAAGATAAAATTCTTCCTGAAGGCCGGTATTACCTATTTCTATTAACTCACCCTTATCCAGATGCTCTTGAACAGAACGAAGTGGGGCCGCAATTAAGGACATACCTTCAATAGCAATTGCTTTTTGCATGGTTATGTCCTTTGATCCTCCAAAGATTTCCACTTGAATATTTTGTTTTTTGAAGAAATTCTCCACTCCATTTTTTATTCTTTCACTGTGAAGAGGAAGCATGAATGAAACGTTATTAAGTGAATTAGGGAAAGTAGAAATAAGTTTTTTATGTTTTTTATGTCCGCAAATAACGACTGGAGAGCTGGCAATTTTCTTCATGTAGTAATTTGATACTTCACTTTGAGTCAGCGGATGGTTAATGAGAATAAGATCCAGGCGTTTCTCTATTAAATCGTCTGCCGGATTCTCGCTTTTCCCTCTGACCAGATTTAACTGGCAGGTCGGATCATTGCGGATGTCTTTACAGACATCCATGATCACGCTTTTTGGAACACCATTAAAAAAACCGACATTAAGTGATTTAGTCTCAACTTGCTTTGATAAATTTATAGAATCTATTAAGTCCTGTCCCAATTTGAAAATCTGGTGAGCATATTCATAAACAACTCGTCCGGTTGCTGTGAGTATGAGACGTTTATTCTTTCGTTCAAATAACTCGATACCTAAATGCTCTTCAAACTGCCTTAATTGAGAACTAAGTGCAGAGACACCGACTTTCAATTCCTCTGAAGCTTTAACCAGTCCACCATTATTTTCGATGATATAAAAGTAGTACAAATGGTGGTAATTAAACCATACCTTCTGACCATTGATATTTATGTGCATTCCTTACTCCTAAAGAAGAACATAACCATTTAAACACAGGGCAAGCCTCTAATTTAGAATTTTTTCATTGAGTATTCTACTCGCTCTTTGGCGAGGAGATCTTTAGGAGCATTCAGGCGAATGTCCTCCAGTCTTGGGACTAAACCGGCCAGATTTGCGATCTGAATGCCAAGTCCTGGTCGGGCGTTTAACTCTAGTAATATAGGACCCTGATCGGGAGTAAGCACAATATCGGCACCAAGGTACCCTAGTTCCACCATATCATAACACCGGGCCGCCAACTCGAGAATTTCTCTCCAGAAAGGAAGTTTTAAGCCTGAAAGATGATGACCAGTATCCGGATGCACATCAATGACTTGATTCCTGATAACAGCATTATTTGTCCAGCCATTTGCCAGATTAAGTCCGGCCCCAATGGCGCCTTGATGAAGATTGGCCCTTCCATCGGAAGATTTAGTTGGAAGACGTACCATGCTCATGACTGGAAACCCTTCGAAGACGATGACTCGAATATCTGGAATTCCCCCATATGAGAAATCATCAAAGATAGGATGCTTATCAATTTTAGCCTGAATTATGGCCGTGTCACTTTGGCCGCCCAGAGAATATAAACCAGAGAGGATTCCCGAGATGTGATGCTTTACCTCATCTATCTCCATTAATTTATCGTTTGAACGACGACAAAGGATTCTAACTTCGCCGTTTTTTTCCTCTTTAATGATTTCTTTTATTACTATAATTCCATTTCCCTGAGAGCCCTTCGAGGGCTTAATCACGAATGAATCATAATCAAGAAGTTTTATATGGAGATTCTTTAAGGAACCATAGTTCTCAACGATAAGGTAATTTTCAGGGGTAGCTATTCCCCAAGCTTCCGCTCTTTGAGCGGTTAAAACCTTGTTATCGACCAGTGGATAGTTGGCACGTTTATTGTGTCGGAGAATATATCTCCCCACCCTGTTATTGATACCAAGAATGCCCATTTCTTTCAGATCACGGAAGATCATGCGGCAGTGACTCCATTTTCTTCTTTTGTCGGACTAAATCTCTAAAACGAATAAATTCAGAGAGACGGTAACCTTTATATTTACCAACCAAGATCAACAGGCCAATGATGGTAAAGAGAAGCTCAGGGTTAGTGAACATGAACATCTCCAGGGGAGAAATAAAGTATAAAGAATAAACTAAAACAGAAATGACCAATGTTCCAAATAGAGTCTTAAGAGTATTGACGATGCCTTCCTCTGCCAGCTGAATCGAGAGTCTTTCAATAATGGTGGTAATGATAACGATCGGGAAGAACGCCAAATGTTTCTGGGAAATAAAAGCTAAATCAACACTAAAAAAAGCATAACTGATCATCAGCATAATAATCATTGTTAGGATGATGGATAATCGAGGGACGGCCAACAAGTAAAACTTATCCAGGATATATCTTTCAAAAATACCAATCAGGACAACGATGAAAAAGAAAAGCATACCGAAACCAAAGCTTGTTTCTTTAAAAAAGAGTGCAAGAAGAATCGGAGTGAATATGCCAAAGGTTGGAACACCAATAATATTTCTGGCAAGTGATAGTACCAATGTTCCAATCGGTATTAAAAGTATCGTTGTAAACATAGTCTGGAGCGGAAGCGGCAAGCGATAAAGGCTAAACTTAGAAAAAATCGAATCTGATTTGACCACTTCTTTTCTAAACTCGGCTTTATTATAACGATTGATTCTCGCTCTTTCGGCCTGGATTGAATAACTTACTTTTTTCTTGGAGATAAGCTTCTCAACTTCTTCATAGTTTCGATAAATAACCATAAAGGAATCAGGCCGTTCACCAAAGTATCCTCTATTGGTATCAATAGGAACCCACTTATTGTTCAAAAACACTTCATTGGCAAAAGTGAAGCGAATTTTATTTTCCTGGTTATCTTTCAGATCAGGCATACGTGCCAGGATTACAATCCGAGATGGGACACCATTTCGTCTTGCCATGATGTTAAAAAGCTTGGCCTTAATCAGGGGAGAACCTTTGCCAGTATTCAAAGTTTCATGGATAGTTTTGATCGCAGTATTTCTTTGAATTTCTTCTTCAACGTAATAATAAATCTTTCGCACTAAGGATGTTTTGTCTTCACTCCCCTCAAGTATCGCTCTCTCAAGAGTTTCAATTGCAACAATATCTTCAGGTAGTAGCTGAGGAATTTTCAGGTACTTCTGAAGTCCCTTAGGATATCTTTCAGTATAATCTTTTGGAATATTCTTATAGACGACACGATCGAGGTCTACCCGTGCTGAATACGTCATCCGGACTTTTATAGGTTCTTTAGCAGACCAAGTTGCGAGGCTTGAATCAGAACTTGAATCAATAAAGACTTCAACATCTTTAGTTCGTAACTTTTCATCAGATATTTTCTGACCAGGACCAGGCTTAGGGATAGGAAAGGAAAAACTTAACTGCTCACCCTTGGGTTTAACCGTTAAGTGAAAATTCCATACATCATCTACCATTTGAGGAATGAGTGATAAATTCAGGACTTCTGATTTATAAAAAAGAAGGGCCATGGGCAAAATAATCAGAAGGCCTGTAATAAAGACAACAAACTTTTTCATTATTTAATCACCCAGAACATGTGAGCGGGCCACGTCAACTATGAAGCGTCCCAGGAGCAAATTTCTTCCAACCAGGAACTTATATTCCATCTTGGATCTATCATTGAGATTAACTAGGACTTCTCTTTCGATGTTGCCTATTTTGATTTTTTCTTTGATTACATATCTTTTAGAAACAAAGCCTGAAGTATTAGAAACTCTTTGAGTAGTATCAACTTTACGGACAACTTCAACCACCTTGCTCTCAGAATCCAGAGTTTGAAATTTTACGAAAAGTTCCCCTCGCTGTTCAACTTCTTCAATATTAATCGCATGAAGTGAAGTTGTTTTGGCACCTGTATCAATTCTTGCTTTATGCTTAATTTTTAACTCAGGCAATGAGACCCACTCTACGCGACCAATAAGAACCTTTTCTTTTAAGAGTTGCGAATGGGCAGGAACAACCCCCATGACTAGAAAGAGTAAGAGTAAAAACAGCTTCAAGTGAATCAGCCTTTTTTAGAACTTTTTTGAGTGTTTCCATCATAATCCAGGGCCGTTCTGCTCGGCAATAGGGATTAAAATGTAACCAATTAAATTTAAAGAGAAGCTAAGCCGTAAAGAAGACTAAATGAATTGAGGATTATTCCGATAAGGCTATCAGGTCAGACAAAGGGGATAATATGCCAGCTAAAATAACGTCTTTTTTCACGTTTTGCTTCTTGTTCGCATTTTTCAGCTTCCTAGCAGTTCATCATGCGCATATGAAATCACCGTCTCAATCCCGGGAAATCGCCAGCTGGAAACCAGCTCCGGTGACACCTTGGTACGACGCCAGCTATAAGCTTTAATGATCTATGGGATGAATATCAAATGATATCCATCCCATAGCTTTTACTTTTCCACTTTCAAGTACTTCACATAGTTGCGGATAATGGATGATTTTCGGAAGTTTTTAATCTCAGGATACTGCAGTACAAACGAACTTTCATACATCATGGGTATCCATGGTAAGTCTTGGTAAACAATCTCTTCCATCTCATGGATGATCAAATCTCTCTGATCCATATTGGTCGTTTCCTTTAACTTAAAATAGAGTTCATCGATCCGAGCATTGGAATATCCGGACTTATTAATCCCGGGGAAGTTTGAAGAAACCAATAACTGAAGGATATTTTCTCCATCTGGATAATCAAATAACCAGTTATCGGTAAAAAACATAAGCTCCCCAGCTCGCCCCTTTTTCAAGAACTCGCCAAAAGGAAGAATTTCAATTTTTACCTTTAATCCAATTTTTTCCAACTGCTCTTTAATGAAGTTGGCTTCTTCAATGCTAACCCCTTGAGTTCCTCTGGTTGAATAAGTAATAGTTGGAACGTCTGAAGGAGAATTAAATCCTGCCATTTTCAGATATTCCTTTGCCAGGATGGGATCATACTTGAAACGGAAATCCTTAGCAGGAAGATAGCCGGAAATGCCAGGTACCAAAACTGAATTTGCTCGAAGATTAGTATTGTGTGAGAGGATACGGATGTATTCATTATAATCGATTGCATAAGCTATGGCCTGTCGCAAGTACGAATTTTTCCCCACCAAAGGGTCTCTCATATTAAAGGCCAGCCAACGGTTGGCAAGAGTTGGAAAATGTTTTAATTCAATATCTTTCTTTTTAATATCTTCAACAAGCTCACCTCTTTCATCATAAAGTTTACGAATAAAAGTCTTTGGTACCGTTAAGAGATCAATTTCATGGTTAAAGAATCTATCCCATCGATTCTCTTCATTATTAATGACATAAAATTTCACACTATCGATGAAAGGAATTTTTTCCTGTGAAGAATCAAGTAACTTCTGAACATTAGCGTATCTATCCCCCGAAGTAGGATAATAGTCTAAACGATACACAGGATTTTTTTCCATTTCCAGATAGTCTTCAACTAATCCCTTAAAGACATAAGGTCCTGTGCCTATTAATATGGAATCGAGCTTATTATTCTCATGCAAAACAATTTCCCAAGGGATTGGGCTGAGAAAATTAAGGGCCAAATAGTAATTGATGTTTGGTTCGCTTTTTAATAACTCAATTTCAAGTGTGTAATTATCAATGGCCCGAATACCTTTAAGTGGAACTCTCTCAAGGTTTTTCCAGTTATTCTGGATCAGTTCATTATAGTTCTCAAAGCCTTCAATTAAACCCTGAAATAAACCTCTGCCAGGACTACGCAATTCATTCAATGCCAGTCTTTTAAATTGAATAATAAAATCATGAGCTTTTAACTCTCGTGGTTTACCTTTAAACGAGGGATGTGGATGATAAAAAATATTTTTCTTAATCTTGACTGTGACCAGTCGGCCTTTATTGGTTATCTTAGGAAGTCCTTCGGCCAAAAGAGGCTGGATCTCATAAGGGCGCTTGAGATAATGATATTGATAAAGTGGCTCCAGAACCTGTGATGAAACAAATAAAGAGTCATCACTGTAAGCTTTGGCCGGATCAAGACTTTCCACAGCGTTATCCAATGATAAGCGTAAGCTGGTCTTTTCAATAGGCGTAATATTCAGATGACTCCAACTCCATATTGTGAGAATGACAAATCCAATTGTCAGCAGGGCCAGAAGTATTGTTGTTTTTCTCATAAAGAAAATTCTGCTTTTTTAAAATTAGAAAAAAATGACTCTTTCCGAATGCCGGTTACAAGTTCGGCCACATCCTTAGCTGATGCAAATCCAAGTCCCATGCCATGACCACTAAACCCTCCTATGATGAAAGTTTCGACAGGCGCTGCAATCTTTCCTACCAAAGGTAATTCATGTTCAGTAAAACCCATGATCCCGGACCAGCGATTTATCACCTTATATTTAAGACCTAATTGATCACTAATATAATTTTCAAGACCTGCTTGGATTAAGGGGGATATTTTTTCAAAATCACCTTTCTCTCCAGCTTCATCCAATAGCCTCTTACCGCCAATCAACAGGACATTATTCTGAGCTTTTCTCCAATAGACTCTTTCAGGCGGATCATAATGAAGCGCGGGACAATCAAATCCCTCCTCAATTTCAACCGCCAGCATCTGGGCCCTTCTTGGAATAAAAGCCTCTTTAAAAACCGCATTGAATTGTGGGAAATAACCATTCAGGGCCATTACAACTTGTTTGGCCTTAATCGTAGTCGTCTCTGTCTGCACACCAGAAGCCTTTATTTCAAAGGCCATTGAACTTTCTATGAATGTCACTTCCCTGGTTTCAAGAATGTTTTTAATTGAGGACAAAAGTTCAATGGGGTTGATTTTGTATTCTGGAGAATTCTCAAAAGCGCCAAAGAACTTGTTTTTAAGTGGAGTTGGAATCCTCAAATTGTCATTCCAATGAAAATTGAATTTTCTCGGATCAAACCCCTCAGTTTGCCAGGAGACATATTGTTGTTCTGATTGAAATAAAGTTAAAGATGAAGATGGTACGTAATTAATATCAGCTGTTTTTTTTAATATATGTTGATGTGCCAGTTCCAGGGAATTCTCTGCAAACCGGTATAAATCGATGGCCTTCTCTTCTCCCCATTTTTGAGTCAAGCTTTTGTAGAATGAAGCACTTCCCTTGGTTAGAAATCCCGCATTTCTTCCGGATGCTCCGGCCCCGCATAAACTTCTATCCAGCACGGTGATTTTCAAGTCCGGTCTCAGTTCAGTCAGCCAATAGGCCGTTGAGAGTCCTACATAGCCGCCGCCGACAATCAGAACATCAGTGCTGATGTCCGGACTTTTACCGTATTTTTGTCTTATCCAATGAGATGTAGTCATGCCTAATCATAACAATTAGAAGCAAGCTCAGGAAGCTTTTTTGGGGGTCTTTATCTCGGGGTAGAAATCTTCCTCATACTCACTTTTATACTTTAAAAAAAGCTTATAATTGGCAAATTCAGTTTCCGACATCATTCCAATTTGCTCATCAAGTGACCTCTTAAAACACATGTCGATAAAATTGAGATGAAATGGATCCAAATCAATGAAGAAATCTTCAGTTAGAGGAACTGACTTGAGTAAATCTTTTAAACTTTTGGCATGGTACATAACCACTCCTTCCAATAACTCGTATCGGAATGTTGTGATGCCAAATCAAGCTCGAATTTAAAAAACTTCCCGATGGAATAACGAACGTTTATAGTCATAACTGTAGTACTTTCATCCCTAAGGATAAGTATCTGAGTTATCAAATCACCTATATTTTGAATTTTTTTACCTGTTACACCATTATGAAAATGATCAGCTGGTATCTTTGGAAACCAAAGGACAAGTCATTTGCTCGAAAATTCGTTTTTTCTCCCTACCTTTCACCTAGAAGCTTGCGATATCATCCAAAACCAAAAGGGGATCTCCTAATACGTCTTTTGACTTTTGGTTTCCTCCCGATTTTTTCAGTGCTGCTCGCCCGTCATTTTATGAATCCACTAAATCACTTTGAGATTATGCTTTTTTCTCCGGCAATCTACTTTTTAATTGAAACTCTTGGAGCTATAGGACAATTAATTTTCTATAAGACACCAACTTTCTCTATCCACCGATCTCCACTTTTTGCCACTTCTTTAAGTTATTTCTGGGGACGAGATTGGAATCTCTGGGTTCAAGACTGGCTGCGAGATATAACTCAATCTATTGGCCGGGGGAAACACAGCAGGAGAATTATTGTCGTTTTTTTTATTTCCGGTGTCTTTCATGAAGTCATGTGTAATCTACCGTACTGGATTTTTTATGATGAGAGCTATTTTGGAACAATGATGGCATACTTTTTCATTCAAGCCGTGGCATTATGGATTGACAAAAAAATAGTTCACCACTGGCCAATACTTTGGAGAAGGCTCTACTTATGGCTCGTTGTCATAGTTCCATCTCCTCTTTTTATTAATGTTCCATTGCTTACTTTTTTAGGATTAACACATGATTGATTTCTGGGGAAATTTTCTGATTGAGATTGGACTTTTTTCATTCTTAGGCGTTCTTTATTATTTCTGGCAAAAGAGAAGAATAATAAGAGATGAAGAGAATAAAGTACCTCTGGTTATGGGGTATATTCTTCAATCCTGTCTGGTAGAAAAAAAGGAACTTCCCCAACCGGAACTGGATTCGTTAATAGAAGCTTTAGATGATTATCTCAATAACAAAACATCCACACCACCTATACCAATGCTTAAATTTTATACTTCCACTTCCCAATGCTCTACTGAGTTAAAGGATATTATTACGATGGGTCTTCTTGAACTCGAAATGGACCATGAAAAAGAATAATTATATTTCTCCCAAAGGCCATCAAAGGCTCTTGGATGAACTCAATGAACTTGTCAGAGTGGAACGCCCGGAAGTTACTCGACTGGTACAATGGGCCGCCAGTAACGGTGACCGTTCCGAGAATGCTGACTATCTTTATGGTAAAAGAAGATTAAGAGAGATTGATCGCCGTATTCGTTTTCTAACCCAGAGGTTAGATAATGCAGTTGTTGTCGATCCGGAGAAGATCAGCTCTGACAAAGTGCAGTTTGGCGCAACCATTAAAGTCATCGACGAAAATGGTGCAGAAAGACTATTCACCATAGTGGGAGTGGATGAAGTCGATACTGCCAGATGTCGTATCAGCTGGCAGTCACCAATTGGTAAAACGCTCTTAGGTAAACAAGAAGGCGATGAAGTACTCGTCAAAGTTCCTTCTGGTGAATTAAACTTTGAAATTATCAGTATCATTTATAAATCAATTGATTGAGGTTTTATGAATTTTATCCTTCTAATCTGTCTGATCTTTGTACCATTTTCTATCTGGGCAAATTCAAACGAAGTCGAATGTGAAGGCACCTTTGAAGGGATGAATTTACTCCTCGAAATAAAAGAAAGAGATTCTCGTTACCGAGATGCTCAGATCAAGATCTCAGGGAAAGAAATACTTCATTATCGAGTTGCTTCTTTCTATTCTCCAGAAGCAAAAGGAATACAATATTATGGACAGAGGTTGGTGATGGAAGTGATCCACTGGCCACACGAGTACCCACGTCCTCATAAGATTTATAAGGGGGTGCTACTAACACCTGACTTGGGAAGTCAGTATATCAAAGACCTGAGATGCCGTTTTCCAGGAGCATGATTTTATTATTAGACACTATTTTCCGGGAACCTTTTTTTCCGGTTTGCCT
The DNA here is from genome assembly GCA_002381945.1 of Bacteriovoracaceae bacterium UBA4096. Classification (GTDB taxonomy): domain Bacteria; phylum Bdellovibrionota; class Bacteriovoracia; order Bacteriovoracales; family Bacteriovoracaceae; genus Peredibacter. Next base: position 114,189 of record DFXY01000066.1, on the reverse strand, counting down.
TTAAAATATAAGCTACAGGATACATAAGGAGATGATCTTGAAGTTAGCACTTTCTTTTTTACTTGCTTCGACTTTATCTTTTACTCTGCATGCCAGAAGTAAAGTTGATAAAACTCAAAATTTATATGGGGTGTCCCTTCAATCTCATAAAGTAATGGCCGACAGGGTTTATAACGGCTCAATTGAAAGAACGTATCCGTTTCCTATCTCTCTGGTAAAAAATGGCATCACAAATTTCACCGATAAATGCAATAATGACTTTAAATCCTGGAGAAAATACACATCTGAGGATCTTCACTGCAAATACCACAATGATAATTTAATTGAATCATTCGTGGTAAAAGAGCTGCGCCCTACTCATAAAACTTCCGGTGAATTTTATCTCGTTGGGAGACAAGTTTATAATCGCGGAAACTCAGGCTACTATGAACTTGTTCAAGTAACTGAAGGTCAGAACAGTAGTAATCAAAAAACAATCAGCATTAGCTTCAAAATGCTTAATGACCGGGAAGTAAAAGCATTTACCTCTCCTAAGTTCTCGAACGATTCAGCATTTGATAAGAGCCTGACGACTTTTGAACTCACTGAAATATCACCCTACCAAACTCACATGTCCTATACATATTCGGCCCAAACTGATCATTGGCTCCTGAATAAAGAGGTTTCTGTTCCTCAGGTTTTTGCCTCTATAAGTAAGAGTATCAACAACTTACTCAAAACAGTGGAAGCAGAGTCTAGTTTTCAAAAACGTAAACTGGCGTCAGAAAATTAGATTTTAGGACGTGCCTATGATACAAACTGGCACATGAAATTCTTAAGAACTTACATTGAAATTTCCAACATCTGTAATCTACAGTGCAGCTTCTGCCCTGAAGTTGAACGTGATAATAAAATTCTCCAGGTCGAGCAATTTAGAAAAATTTTAAAAGAAGTACTTCCCCATACTGAACAGATTTGCCTTCACTTAATGGGTGAGCCACTTGCCCATCCTGACTTTAAACAAATTCTTGAAATCTGCGAGGAGGAAGGGGCCGTCATCCATCTCACCACCAATGGAACTCTCCTTGCCAAATACGGCTTCGACACCTTTTTAAAGTCCAAGGCCATTCGACAAATAAATTTCTCAATTCATAGTTATAAAGATAATTTCCCTGGTCAGGACATTCGCCCTTATCTTTATGACATTTTGCAGTTTTCCAAGGAAGCTTTAACAGAAGCCCCGGATCTTTATATTAATTACCGCTTATGGAATCTTCTGGAGAACACAGAATCCAAGCAGGAGAATAAAGATATCATTGATCATGTCTCTGATTTTTTTCAAATGCCGATTAATGAAAGAGTTCACGTGGGTCATCGAAAAAGTAAAAACATCACCGGTCGAATTTACTTCCATTTCGATAGTCGGTTTAAGTGGCCTGATTACAACGATCCGGAAAACGGCAGTAAAGGTTTTTGTCATGCCCTCTCTCAACAAATTGGCATTCATGCTGATGGAACTGTCGTTCCCTGCTGCTTTGATAAAGAGGCAGGCATACCTCTAGGAAATGTTTTAAACCAATCTTTTGATTCCATTCTTAATTCCCCTCGCTTGATAAATATGAGAGAAGGTTTTAAGAATCACCTTCTGGTAGAAGAACTATGCCGAAAATGCACGTACATCAAACGCTTTGATAAAAAACTCCGCCCCGAGAATGCCCCTACATAAAAACACTTTTTTCATCTTTTTTGGTTGAACTACGGAAAAAGTACGCCTATACTATTTCTAAGTACGGAAGAATTACGGAGTAGGTAGTATGGCACTCACAAAAAAGCAAAAAGACGTCTTGGATTTTATTACTGAGTACGTAAGAGAAAACGGTTATTCCCCTACTCAGAAAGAAATTCAAGAGCATTTTGGATTTAAATCATTGGGTTCTGTTCAAGACTACATCAAGTATCTGACCAATGGCGGTTACTTGATGAATGATTCCCATTCGGTTCGAGGTTTGATGCCATCGACTGTCCAACAAAACTCAGAAGAAATCCCTCTACTCGGTAATATTGCTGCCGGTACTCCAATTGAAGCTATCGAAAATTCCAATATGATCAGTGTACCTGTTCATATGCTTGGTCGCGGTCAGCACTATGCTCTTAAGGTTAAAGGTGAATCGATGATTGAAGAAGGAATTCTCAGTGGCGATATTGCTATCATCAAACATCAGACTCAAGCAGAAAATGGGCAAATCGTTGTGGCAGTTGTAGATAATGAAACCACACTGAAGCGCTATTACAGAAAAGCCAAACAGATTGAGCTGCATCCCGCAAATAAAACGATGAAACCAATCATCATTAAAGACAAAGAATGCGAGATACGCGGACTCATGGTCGGTTTAATTCGAACCTACTAGATCTTTAAGACACACATTCTAAGACACACAGAAAACGCTTTATATTCGTCAAGGAGGACGTTTATGCTGGCACACGCACACATGCACCCATCTCTTCATCAAATGAGTGAAACTGAACTTTTTGCAAAGATTCAGTCAGAGCTTGTAAATAGGTATGGCGTGGATGGTAAATTAGCTTCGGAGATGGCCTGGGATCTTCTTGAAGTTTTATCGGCCGTTGATGGTGACATCGACATCTTTGAGAAATACTTTCTGCAATAAGTAGATCTCATTTAAAAAAAAAATTGGTGAAGTTAACTCCTCGTGGCGAATGTCACAGGCACGGATAGCTGCATCCAATTTTTAAGCTATAGAGTATATATAAGGGGGCAAAGATGTTAACAGAACAAGATCTCTGGATCAGTAAATCTTTTTTGATTCTTATTGGAAGTTTTATTATTTTTAGTCTGATTGGTGTTATTTAATTATTAAAACCCAGTGGGTGAAACCACTGGGAATACTTTTAAATAAAAAGATAACTCTCTACCATTTCACGGGATAAATCCTGGTTCTGGTAATGAGGCTTAAGGTACAAGTGTTTAATCACAATATGGTTTTTTAAAAGTAGACCGCAAATCGTATCTTTTATGGTGATCAGCTTAATATTATCTGGCAGGAAAGGTCTCCAATCCACAAGCGTTGGGCCAGACTCATTCATAATCGACTCAATCAATTCGGCATCAGTTTCTTTAGCATCAATAAAGGCCAGTCCATGCTTTTTTAAAGTGTATCCATAAGGACAGTGGAGGCAGGCCGACTTACAACAAGTTCCCCTATTCTTAAGAAACTTGCTGGTAAAGACCGTGTAACCCTCTGGAGTTATATAAGAAAGTTCTTTTTCCATAAAATGCATTATAATCAAGGGATGATCATAATGCTTCTTCTTTTTTCATTTCTTTCCTTCGCTGAGGAAATGTCCTCAGAGAAATATTGTTTTTCTTCTGAACTTCAGGCCTTAACTGCCAAACAAAAATTCAGGGCCATTCAGGTTAATTCAGATATCGTCTCTCATGATGAAAACTGTTTGATCATCCAGATGAAACCTCATCGCCGGGAAATGATTCAAAGATTTTTATTAAGCAGTGTTCCTGGGACGAGAGTTACTTTTTCTAGTGCAGAAATAAGACGTGAGCCTTGCTTACTTAAAGTTGAAAAACAAAAACAAAGTAACCGCCATAACTTAAATGCCGGTTACGAAAAGTATCCTGTTTTGAACAAGCATGAACAGAAGAGCTTGGGTTCAGAGGTAATGCAAATTCAGACTTTAAAAGATTTTGAATTGGCAGTGGATCAGGATCAGATTAAAGGAAGTTGTCGTTATCTAAATGCTAATCGCTATGAGATCACCATCGAAGTAAAAAGAAATCCTAAACCAATTACTCCAGTGGAACTACCACCGGGAACGATTGTGGTCGTGAATCAAACACCGCCTGATCAAGAAACGATGTCCCTTCAAACTCAACTGCAGCTATCTCGGGGCGAAAAAGTGGAACTTGCTCATGTTGTGAAGCAATTAAAAGACAAGGATAATAAGGTAGAGATCAAACCTTCGTTTCAGTACAACGCAAAGGACAAGAATTCAGTGGAAAAAGTCTATCTAAGCATTCAATAGTTTTAATTTGACCCGCGTCTTACATTTTCTTACATTTCGAAGGCGATGTAAGTTTCCAACATTAAAGACCTGACATTGCCTTACAAACCATTTCTGACAGATTTGCCCCTTCTTAATACTTACATTGGGGCAATCTGACTAATATGTATTTTGTTGTGACGACTTGAATAACTTTATTATTTTGGGAGGTTATGACTTTTCCCGCATTGGCATGTTGGTTGCTCTATAGGAGACCAGCAGGGGGAACGAACTCCATAAAAGTTCAAGAAATATCCCAGGAAAGGGTAGCTAACCACTAAGCCTTTCCCCATAAAAGCCCTCCCCTAAATTTCACCGTTCCTTCCCCTGCAGGTTTACAAAATAAAAAAAGCCCGAGTTCAACTCGGGCTTTTTTATTTTTGGAAGATTCTTTTGAATTAATTAATTATGCCTACGAAGCCCACTTTCACCGGTGAAAGTGGAAAAATCTGACTCCGGCCCGTAGGGGCAAAAGGTCACCTAGGATCAAAACGACATCAATATTGAGTTAAGTGCTACGGTATTTCACAGACTTAAATTTGGCACACTTCCTGCTCTAAGGATATTGAGCTGAGGGTGAGAACTCCACAAAAGTTCACAAACTTTCCCCGGAACCAGAAGTTAAACCTCTTCAAAGTTCCTCGAAGGCCTGCACACACACCCACCATCGTTCCATTCTCAGCTAGGTTTCTTTTTTTAATTCCCCATACAAGTCCAATATCCCTGCATAGTCGTTCCAGCATCTGGATAGTTTCCTCGCCAAATAGTTATTGCAGAAGCAGTTATATCTTTGATCACCATTTTTTCCGTGTAGGCAGTAGCATCTCGATTTCGCATTGTAATTGTACAAGCTGGTACCCCGGTGAAACCGACGGCCGCAATAGAAATGCTACAAGGAGTTGCTACGCTGCCTCCGCATGCACCATTAGCAAAAACAAATTCACCTGCACCCATCTTAATACCATTCAATGTTCCTTGAAAGTTTGTGGCCTTAACCGTTCCATTAACTTCAAGTTTGGTGGTTGGAGCTTGTGTTCCAATTCCTACGTTACCGGTACCATCAACTGTAAGCCGGGTGGTTCCAGCTGTAGCGAGATGAATCGGATTTGCTTGATAATTTAATAGCCAAGTTCCTCCAACGGTCGAGCTTCCATCTCCCAAATACCAGGTATTAGTTCCTGCTGAATCCTTCGCCCTTAAAAATGCTGTATGGGCCCCTTCACTTTCGAGGTTATTAGTATCTCTAAGAATTAACATTTCTCCTGTAGCACTGCTGACATCAAGAGCAGCAGAAGGAGTTGGGTTATTAATACCAACATTTCCTGAAGGAGAGATAACCAAGCGGTCACTTTGAGTGCTGCCAGCGATTCCTCCCCAGATAGAGAACTGATTATCTCCACCGGTTAAAGCAACGTTATATGATCTTAATTCCCACTGAGCATGGGCACCTGTGGTTTCAGTTAAACGTATGGCCACCGGATCACTGCCTCCTGCTACTTCTAGTTTTGCATTTGGTGCAGCTGTGCCAACACCAATATTCCCCTCAGGAGTAATTCTCATTTTTTCAGTATTTGAACCTGCATTAGTTGTAAAAAACTGAAGAATACCTGAAGCAGATAAATCTAAATCTGTGGCGGCGGTTCCTTGGACACGGGCAAGATCTGCATAAGTCGTTCCGTTGTATCCTCTAAATGTCATGAACCCTATTCTATCGTTCGCATTAAGTTTTGTAGGAGCACCTGGAATCCCACGGGCCCTTCTCAACATGAGTGTCCCTTCTCCAGATTCTGTGATTGAATCAATCATTACATCATCATTGCCACCACCTGTTCCCACGATATTGAAACTTGTCGCAGGTGTGGAAGTCCCAATCCCTACATTTCCTGAAGCTCGATAAATATTTCCACCATTAATCTGCCATTGCCCAAAACTATCTACGTATTGCTTATTAACCGCATCCGAAGCATTCACTGGGGCCAGTGGTATTTGTAAAGTTTGAGTGCCGTTTGCTGGATAAACAATTCCATTAATTGTCGCCCCACTTGATAGTGCGGCCTGCTTGTTATTAAAAGTGGTCCAGTTGGCAGATGTTAAATAACCATCAGTTGTTCCAGAAGCTGCGGCCATGGATATCACTGGCGTCGTCGTGCCTGTCGCCACCGAAACAGGTGCAGTTCCACTCACACTTGTGACAGTGCCTCCACTACCCGTGGCCGAGATGGAAATACCACCAGAACTATTTGTAATAGTGACACCTGAACCTGCAGTAAGATTAGCAGCGACTGGTGCAGCACCAGTAGAACCTATTAAAAGCTGGCCATTATTCAAAGCAGCTGACTCACCTATTGCAGTCGAACTAGAAATCATTATACGGTTTCCGGTTAATGCTCCTGTATTCGTTCCACCTCTGGCCACTGGAAGAACACCTGTTGTGATTTTACTGGCATCTAAGTTTGGAACGGCAGTTAAATAATTTGGAGTCCAACTTACCCATGAGGTTCCATTGGATTGTAAAAGATTACCGCTGGTACCTGGTGAAGTCAGACCTGTCCCCCCTAAAGATGTCGGTACAGTTGAAAGACTCATTACTCCTGTCGTTGAATTATAACTAAGTGGAGTGGTACCAGAGATGGCCGCCCGGGCGAGAGAATCAGTAAAATATTTATTAGTTCCCTCAGCAACCACATCAGTATTTAATGTTTGCCAGGTTTTATTCGGGGCCCAGTATTGTCCGGCCACTCCGGCCGCGATGGTGTTTTCTTTNNTCAGCATCAACAATTGAACCATCTGAGATACTGGAAGAATCTGTTGTGGGTGTGAACCAGGATAAATTGCCTGCTCCATCTGTCTTCAAAACTTGTCCCGAAGTTCCTTGAGTTGAAGGTAGTGTGAAGAGAATGTTTCCAGTTGTTGAAATCGGGGCCTTAAGTCCAACCCAGAATGCTCCATCAGTCATGAGTTTTAAATACTTCATGGTGATATCACTGGAAGAATCAATGGTTGGTTGTTTGTCAGCTAAAGCATCAAAGACAGCGTTCTGAGAAGGCGCCATCAATGTTTCAGCATCATTGATTTCATCAGCGACGGTGGCACTTCTCATATCAGCAGCACTAATGATGACATCAGCGCAAACAAAACTTTCGGCCATTAAAACATAATCAAGTTTTTGATCAGGGTCACAAGTAGGAATAACTGAGGCATCTGTACGTGCAAATGCTCTTACATTGGGATCTGTCTCAGTAGTAATTCCCGTATCAATGTCAGCTTCAGGTGCCCAGCCGCCATTTGTCCATTTCAACACTTGTCCAACAGTGGCACCCATTTGATTTAATTTTGCTCCGGTCACACTCCCGTCCGCTATTGCTGCTGCACCGGCCGGATCTTGAGGAACCCACAGACCGTTAAGCCAAGTAAGAACTTGCCCGTTAGTTGCATTCATTTGAACGAGTTGTTTTGAGACATCTGACATCACGGAAAATGGAACTGAATGCAAGGCCTGATAAGAATAAACTTTAGGTGTCGTCGGTGTTTCGTCCGTTACACGAATAGCTATTGAATTATTCAGCGGGACTGCGGCCAACACTTCACCTAATGAAGAGGAAGGACAGTTGAATGTTAACTTAATGTGAAAGACACCATTTACTAAATCAACTCCAGAAGATCTTTGTGAGCATCGAATAATTGAAAGATCATTTGTGTACGCCAGATCAAATTTCAGATTAACCGGACCCGTTACCGGCGCTCCATTTGCATTAACTAAACGACCTGAATAGCTTAAAGAATCCGCACTAAAGACTTGGGAGATATTGAGACAAATCAGAATGAGAGACAGCTGAATTAATCGAAACATTGGGCCTTAAGCTACTGGATTAACGGACTTGTTAATTATAAGGCCCTTCTTAAGATCTCCCTAACGAGCAAAAATTATCCAGTCATTTAATGTGAATTCTGATAGATGTGATCAAACAAGAGAAAGGAATTTTTAGTACCGCCTCAATTAATTGTCAGAGGCACTTTTACAGAAAGGGGCCTCAGGATCTTTCTGGCAAATATAGGATTTCATTGCTTCGTTCTCTGCCTTAATACTCGCCAACTCTCTTGAGACTTCTTCTTTATTCTCAAAGAGCTCTCTTACCATGCCATATAATTCTTTGGTCGCATTGATCAGGGCATAAGTGAAGGCCCCGTAGTCAACGGCCTTAATCTCTGTTTCAAATCTATCCTCAGGATGGAGTTTTACTTTCTGCTTAACCACTAAACCAGGAGCAGATTTTTCTACTTCCTGAGCGATGACACCTAGTTGCTCTATATCATCCTTCGGCAGTCCACCCAGGCCATTGTATTTAAAATGTACCGGATTGATTCCAAGAACTTCGTCAAGACCAATAGTAAATGGGCGAACTTCTTCTTTAAGTCTTTCATCAGACGCACATGTTCCAATACTCGTACCACTGTAATACAAACATCCACTGGCCTTAATGTTGCCTACGACATCAAGTCTTTGAGTTGGGGCCAAGATACCAATTCCAATATTACCTGAGTTGGTAATTGATAGTCTTTCAACATCATTAAAAGTTTTAGTCGCACCAGCCGTTTGTGAGATCACATAAGTTGAACCAATCATCCCATGTTGCCAGGCCACATTGTTTGAGCTGTGAAGAGATAAATAGGCCAGATCATTGTTTGAAGTATCATTTAAAATTTCAAGTTGTCCGTAAGCACCATTAGTATAAATTTTTGCATTAGCAGCACCAGCATAAGGAGTGGCAAAATTAACAGTTCCTGCAACATGTAATTTTGCATTAGGAACTGTTGTCCCTATGCCAATGTCTCCAGCGGGAGTAATCCTCATGTATTCCAAAGCACTTTTTGAAAAACGAATGGGTCCTGTCGAACTGCGGTTACTAATGTTCAAACCCGTACTATAGTTGGAAGCATCAAGTACAGCTTCTCCAGCATTACCATACCCACCAGTATAGTTATTTCCCAACATTCTGATTGAGACTTGTCCGTTAAAACCACCTGGCATTATGGTCTTTACATTCACGGAGGCCATATCCAAGTTGGAGCCAGGAGGAGCAGTGGTATTGGAGTTTAAAACATCAACGGCAACGGATTCATTCAGGCCAATTGGATTCCCCTCAAACTCGGCCAAGACTCCCCCACCGAATTTCACCACATTAAATGGAAAGGCCGGAGTAATGGTTCCTATTCCAACATTCCCATTTTCATCAATACTCATTCGCGTAGTAGAAAATTTATTGCCAGTTGATGTAGTTAAAAATCTTAGTTCTCCAGGTGTGCTGTCGTTAGCGATGCCCGATTTTACAATCGCGTGGATTCCAGCACTCGCACCATACTCATCACCATCATAAGCACGAAAAGTAATATAACCTGCTTGATCACTGTTTTGCATGATTAATGGCACATCTACTGTGCCACGAGCAGTATAGAAGTTTAAATTCGCACCATTCCCCGTACTGCTTCCCCGGTAAATATAAGAGCCTCCGCCAGTAGCACTAAAACTACCTCCGGCGGTTTTAACTTCGAGTTCCTGAGTAGGAGTTTTTGTCCCTATACCTAACTTACCTGAAGGCAACATTGTCATTAACGAGGTAGAAGCATTTCTCCAGTCAAAGAGAGGACGATTAACCAGAGCTGAGGAATCATCCCTCCGGGAAGCAAATACCATCGCTGGAACAGTTCCAGTATCCTCAGCAATTTTTGTCTCAGCAACAATTTGCGTGGCCCGAGAGGCCCCCACAGAATTTCCAATAAGGGATGGAGAAAATAAGTTTGTTGTTGAAGTTGATTCACCTAGAAAAATCCTGCCACCAGTTGCAGCACTGTCCTTTATATTAATCCCACCAGTTTCTGAAACTAATATGTCCAGGTTGTATGCTGGAGAAGATGTCCCAATGCCCACTCTCCCTGATGAATAATGAATTCCACCAGTCCCATCAGACCATTTCCCAAGATTACTTCCAAGATTTGTTAATTGACTTCCGTCCACTGCAGGCAGTTTACCGCCTGTCTCTAGTTGAACAATTTTTCCAGCGGCAGTTCCAACATCTACATTCAATGTTTGGCCGCTGGCCAAACTACCAGTGCTGGTAAGCCCAGTCCCTGCTGTAATAACCGGAAGTGAGGCCGTTGTTATTTGCGACCATAATAAATTCGTAAGCTGACTTCCATCCACTGCAGGAAGTTTTGAATCGGCCCCTAATTGCACAATCTGACTTGCCCCTGTACCAACATTAACCGAAAGCGTGCGGTTGGCAGATAAATCTCCACCACCTAATAAACCAGTCCCTGGACTAATCGTTGTAGTGGTAGCTACGGCGCCAATATCAGAAGCACTCGCTCCGGTTTTATTGATCTTACTCCACTCAATTCCTGCGGCAGCAGCAATATGGCCATTGGAAAGGCCGCCACTCTTAACTATCAAGGCATTCGAACCATTAAGCCCAATGGTTGTATTATCGTAATTTAACGAGACATTCACACTGCCTGAGGTTCCTGTTCCAGAAAGGGGTGCTGTCGAGGTAATTTCAGTAATTGTTCCAGAACTAGCACTAACCCACCCCAGATTCCCGGCCCCATCCGTCTTCAACACTTGTCCGGCGGATCCATCACTTTCTGGAAGGACAAAAAGAATATTCCCTGTCGTTAAGGCCGGCGCTTTAAGTCCAACCCAATATGCCCCATCAGTCATGAGTTTTAAATATTTCATGGTGATGTCACTGGTAGCATCAATGGTTGGTTGCTTATCGGCCAATGCATCAAAGACAGCATTCTGAGAGGGAGCGATGGCAACTTCAGCATCGTTAATAGCATCTTCAACTGTTGCCGATCTCATGGTTGCATCACTTAATACAATGGCAGAACAAATAAAAGCTTCAGCAGCCACAACATATTCAAGTTTTTCATCCGGATCACAGTTGGGTAATGCAATAGCATCATTGCGAGCGAACGCACGCACTTTAGGATCATTCTCTACAGTGATTCCAGAATCATCGTCATCATCTTGAGGGGCCCAACCACCTGCCGTCCATTTTAAAACTTGCCCGACACTGGCACTCATCTGACTTAATTTAGCACCGGTCACACTCCCATCTGAAATGGCCGCAGCACCCGCCGAATCCTGAGGAACCCACTGACCGTTAAGCCAAGTGAGAACTTGCCCATTTACGGCCCCCATCTGAACCAGTTGTTTGGTCATGTTGGACATGAGTGTAAATGGAACAGAATGCAGTGCCTGGAAGGAATAAACCTTGGGAGTAGCATTTGTTAAATCTGTCACACGAATAGCAATTGAATTATTAATTGGGGTCTCTTCCAGAACTTTCATCAGCGTTGTATCAGGACAAGTGAAATTTATTTTCGCATGAAAGACCCCATTAACCAGATCCACTCCATTTATTTCATCGGAACAAAGGATATCTGTAATGTCATTGGTGTAGGCCAGATCAAATTTTAATTTTGCAGGACCGGGAACAGGTGAGCCATTGGTATTTACCAGTCGACCGGAATAATTTAAAGAATCTGAACCCAAAGCAATTTGAGATTTGAAACAAATCAAGATAAGGAAAAGCTGAAAAAATCTAAACATTAAATTCCTAAACCGTTAGAATAACGGATTGGAATTATTATAAATGGGTGATTAAATTATTCCTAATTAATACAAAATTGCCTACTTCGGCACCAAAGATTCAATACTTAGATAAGTCCGATTTAATGTCTAAAAACAAGAATGCCATTATCTTTTGTCAGTTAATCTTTTCTCAATGAGATCAAGCCTCTGCTTTAACAAGGCATTTTCGGCCTTGATTTTGGCATTTTCAGATTCAATGGCGGCAATCTTTCTTTCTGCTTTTTCTATTCTGTCTGAATTTTTCGAAACATGTTTATGGTACAGCTCTCTAATCGCTTCAATAACCGGTGCCACTAAGCGTGGATAATCCACTGACAAAAAGCCATCTTCATTCTGAGAAATAGTTTCAGGAAATACTTTTTGAACCTCCTGAGCGATGACTCCAATTTGTTTTTTACTCGCCGGCTGGTCTTTATAATTATAATTAAAACCTCTTATTTTTAAAATTTTATCGAGGTTATTTTCTAATGGAGAAAAATTTTCTTTTAAACGAATGTCAGAAGTTGTGGTCCAGCCGACTGTTGATACCCCACGACCATCAGCGTACATAATGGCATACCCTGAGGCCACGTCACTGCATGCATCCTCACATCCTGCGCCCACCCAACCAGTCGCTGCCATTGCTCCCTCAACATTGAGCTTCGTGGCCGGAGATGGTTTACCAATTCCTACATAGCCAGTTGATCTCGTTACAAAGAGAATTTGATTCTGGGAACCATCATCTCCATAACTCCACAGTCCAAAATCGGAGCCAACATGTGATCCGGTTTCTAAAGAGGAGTTAACTCCCATTTCCCATCGTCTGTTAACCCCGGTTGAATATTTCAATAGTCCAAAATTTCCGGCAGGCCTTTCAATTGATATGACATTGCTTCCTGTGGTTGAAGTAACTGTCAGTTTACCAGATGGATTACTTGTACCTATCCCAACCTTTCCTTCATTTTTAATTATCATTAGAGGTACTGCAGCACTCGTCGAAGTGCCCTTACCAAAAATGAAATCACCCAGAGTAGAATTATTTGAATCAACATTCAAAAACATGTGACTTTCGGCCGCCATCAAACCTTGGGCCTTAAACTGAATATCAGGTCCGACAGAAACATCATTAGACACATTTAGCTGAAGGACACCTTTAATATCCAGGGTTGACTGAGGAGTTGTTGTTCCGATTCCGACATTACCTGAATGATCTATTCGCATTCGCTCTGAATTCACGCCACCACCATTGGCAATGGTAAAGAAGGCAAGATTTGCTCCCCACGAACCTGCCGTTTGATTTTCTGTTGCATACGAAACTACTGTGGCCCCTTGTGATGCTGAGTGATTTCTAAAAGTCAAAAGACCCATGGTATCACCAGTTTGAACATATGTCGGAGCTGCAACAGTTCCGCGGCTTCGACGCAAAATGAAATGGGGAGGAAGATTGGCATCGGAAGCCGTTCTGGATTCTATGACATTATAACTTTCATTCTTATATGCTCTAATATCCCCTACGATATCCAGAGGTCTCTCAGGGGGGGAGCTCGTCCCAATTCCTACATTCCCCTTAAAATAGGCATTCCCGTTAGCAAACAAGGTGATGTTATCTGGATTATTAAAATCGACGCCTGGGATAGAAATGGCCGGATTATTTATTGAACTCACGTTAACTACTGACATCGTTGCATTAGTTGAGCTTCGTCTAATGCGAACCATGGGAGCACCAGGCTGGACATATCCATCACCACGAAAAAAATCAAATTCTCCGGAGTCTAAAGCGATTCCAGTTGATCCTATAGCGCCAACGACATGCAAGGGATAAGCAGGAGTAGTCGTTCCAATCCCCACATTTCCAGTAGAGTAATGGATACCACCAGTAGCATTTGACCATTTACCAAGATCAGTACCCAGATTTGTTAACTGGCTTCCATCTACGGCCGGAAGTTTTCCTGCTCCATCTAACTGAACTATTTTTCCAGCAGTTGTTCCAACGTCAACATCAAAAGTCCGGTCTGCTGATAAGTCGCCTCCACCATTCAAACCAACTCCTGCAATGAGATTAGTTGAGCCGGCCTTACTGACCTGAGACCATAATAAGTTTGTTAATTGACTTCCATCGATTACAGGTAATTTACCCGTACCATCGACCTGAACAATTTTTCCGGCAGTTGTTCCTACGTCAACAGAGAGTGTTCTATTGGCAGATAAGTCACCGCCACCCAAAAGACCAGTGCCGGCACTAATGGTTCTTGCTGTTGGCACGGCCCCAACATCCGAAGCAGTTGCTCCCGTTTTATTGATTTTACTCCAATCAATTCCGGCCAAAGCGGCTACATGAGCGTTACTGATTCCTGCATTTTTTACTGCAAGGGCATTACTACCATTTAGACCAATGGTTGAATTATCATAGTTAATTGATAGGGCCACGCTGCCTGAAGTACCAGAGCCAGAAAGTGGGACCGAAGTTGTAATTTCAGTCAACGTTCCACTCGCAGCATCCACCCAACTCAAATTACCTGATCCATCTGTCTTCAAGACCTGGCCAGTTGTTCCATCAGCACTTGGTAGCGTAAAAAGAATATTTCCAGCGGTAGAAATGGGCGCTTTAAGTCCCACCCAAAAGGCACCATCCGTCATGAGCTTTAAATACTTAAGTGTAACATCACTGGAAGAAGTAAGAGTGCTTTGCTTTCCAGCAAGAGCATCAAAGACTGCATTCTGTGAAGGAGCAATAGTTGTTTCAGCATCGTTGATGGCATCGGCCACCGATGCATCTCTTACCCGATCTACTTCCGTCGAATTAATAACGATGTCATTACAAATAAAAGAATCAGTAGCAGAAATATATTGAAGAGTTTTATCGCTAGAACATGTTGGAGGAACAATCCCTGTGATATCAGTCCTGGCAAATTTACGGACGAGAGGATCAGTCTCAGAAGTAATACCCGTATCAGCATCAACACCTGCTTCCCAACTTGAACCATTCCACTTTAGAACCTGGCCCGCAGTCATTGCACCCATCGGATGAAGTTTTTGAGCAGTCACTCCCCCATCAAGAATCCCAATTGTCACCGTATCGTCAACCTTAACTCCACTTAGTCCTTGTTCAGCGGCAATGGTTGTGACTCCACCTGGTGTCCCGACTGGATCAGCAGCAGTCCACATCGAACCATTCCAGGTCAGGACCTGACCCGAAGCTGTTCCAGCTAGTGATAGCTGTTTAGCAAAATTTGACATGATGGAATAAGGAACAGAGTTCAAGGCCTGAAAGGAGTAGACCTTGGGAGTTGCTGGACTCTCATTGGTCACCCGAATAGCAATGGAATTATTTAAAGGAATGCTCTCTAAAACTTTGACCAAAGTAGTATCAGGACAAGTGAAGGATAACTTAGCATGAAAAACGCCATTAACAAGATCAGAAGAAGGAATCTGATGGGTACAAAGAATATTGTTAAGATCATCAGTGTAGGCCAGATCGAACTTGAGCTTAGCCGGGCCAACAACCGGAGATCCATCAGAATTAACCAAGCGTCCTGAATAACTTAAAGAGTCAGTAGCACCAACATTGTGTGAAAAATAGCAAACTATAATTATTAATAACTGAATGATTCGAACCATTGATATCCTAATTCGCTAGATCACACGAATAAGAAATTATAAGCCTTCTATTAATTTATTCCTAATGCTTACAAATTTGCCTAGGGGAAGGCACAAAAATTAGCTACTTATGGGGATGGGGGGGAATACTGAAATAAGCTCTTTGCCACTTAAATTGGCCATCTCACCGACCATGTTTTTTACAAAATGAAGCTTCTGGATCTTTTTGGCAAATATACAATTTAAGATCTTCGATCTCTTTTTCTTTACGAAGATTATCTTCTTTTAAACTAGCAATTTCTCTAATGACTTCTTTTTCCCCATCAAATAATTCAGTTACCATTTCATGTATTTCTTTGATGGAATTGATTATGACATAAGTAAAAGCGCCATAATCTACCGCCTTAATCTCAGTATCAAAATTATCTTCAGGATTGAGTTTAACTTTCTTTTTTACGACTAAAGACGGTGCCGTTTTCTCAATTTCTTGTGCGATCACACCTAATTGCTCTCCACCATCAGTCGGAAGCCCACCAAGACCATTATATTTAAAGTAGACCGGATGAATTCCAAGTAATTCATCTAGTCCTAGGTTAAAAGATTGAACATCATTCTTAAGACGTTCATCAGATGCACAAGTCCCAAGTGATCCGCCGTTATAGTAGAGACAACCTGATGTCCGAATATTTCCTTCGACATCTAGTTTATGGCCAGGGTTTGTACTTCCAATTCCCACACTCCCTAACCCTACATGGATTACAGGCACGTTGTTATTATAAAGTTGCATAACTCCGTCAGACACCCAGTTAATTCCCGTGTCATTGTCACCGATGGCCAAACTTATTGATGGGGTCACTGCACCCCAGCCGGAATTTCCGTAAACATAGACCTTGCTCTCAAAAAAAGCATTTCCGCCTCTTAATTCTAACTTTGAAGCAGGAGCTGCTGTTCCAATACCTAAGTGGCCAGTAGGAGTTAAGACCATCTTGGTTCCACTATTATAAAATCCTAAATTAGTTGAGCCGGGAGCACCTGCTCCGGTTCCCATTACCCAGGAAGTACCATTGGCGACGGAATAATATTCAGCCTGAGAAGCCGAAGTGGCAGCTTCAACTCGGATTTGAGTATTAGCGGTAGAGGAAGCAACATGTAGTAGGCTTAAAGGAGTCGTTGTTCCAATACCAACATCCCCCTTGGAATTAACAGTCATTCTTACAACACTACCCGAAACGTTGTCGGCTTTAGTGTGTAGAGCGAGATTCGCACCATAACCATTTACTCCACCAATTCCAGTCATGTTAGATGTGATCGCGGCATGGATTCCTCCCGGATCATTTTTACTTCCGAAAAGTATCGCCCCTAATTGATCATTAGTAGCAGGGCTAGTTCTATTATTAGTTAATAACAAAACACCATCCGAGGTGGAGTTATTACTACTATTTCCCGAAATTTCTAAAATGCCCATAGTAGAACTTGGTGTCCAGCCATTGATTGTACCTGGTGTACTCGTTCTAATCCCGACGTTGCCATTTGTTTGCACTCGCATGACAGGGTTCCAGACGTTACCGGTGGCAGTATAACCTAACACAAAAGCGTCCACCGAACTTGTGTTATCCCCCAAATTCATATGTAGCTCGGAGGAGTCATTGGCAATATTATAACGGGCCATCCACAAGCTATCGGAATTCTCACTGTCTCTACCATTCTCGGCCGGACCACCACTGAACAGCAGTTGTTGTCCATATCCAGAAGTATCAATTGTTCCTGAAGGAGTAATGATACCTAATCTCAAATTCCCATTTATCTGAAGTGCATCTGTTGGAGTTGATGTTCCTATCCCAACATTCCCACCATTATAATAAACACTGGTTCCATTCTTACTCCACTGCCCAGTGGAATCAAACGCTGTCTTATTGGCAATGATCTGACCTTCAAGCTTCCCCAGCGCTTCAAGTAAAGTATCCGTTGCTACAAGAGGTGTCGCTGATCCAGCAGCATAACCACTCAGCAATGCTCCTCTCACTCGCGAATCTAAGAAATAGAGATTTGTTCCTTCTGGAACGACAGTTGTGTTTAAGGTTTGCCAGCTTTTATCACCTCGCCAGTATTGGGCGGTGGTTCCTGCAGTAATGGTTGGCTCTTTTCCGCTAAGGGCAGTGACTAAACCGTTCACTTTCGCCTGTGGAATATCACCATCGATAAGATTCAATTTTCCATAAGTAATAGTACTATTAGCAATGTCTGCGTTTACTATTGATAGATCCGCAATCTCCGTACTTCCAACAGCTCCGGAGACGATTTGAGCGTTCGCGATTGTCCCTGACAAATCTCCACCGACAGAAGTGGCGGTCGTCGCAACTGCACTCCATCCTAAAACTCCTAGACCGTCAGTAGTAAGTGCGTAACCGGAACTTCCCATTGATGAAGGGAATGTATAAGTCTGCATGCTTCCTAATCCCAAAGGTGCATTTAACTCAACATAATTTGCGGTATCCGACTTGAGACGAAGCTTACCGCTTAAGGCGACATCACCCACAACATCCAATTTATTTGTAGGCGTAGTCGTCCCCACCCCGACGTTGCCTGTGCTTCCTTTGACAACAAATCTCTCTGCCTGACCATTAGATGCATTACCAAGACTTAATGAAAAATCAGTCTCAGCATAAGTCGCCCCTGGAGTACCTCTTAACCGATAATCTAAACGTCCACCCTGTACAAAATTCGTTCCATTATGAGCATAACTAATTAATGCTCCCAACGAAGAGTTTATGGTAGTTGCGGCAGGAGTAGCTGAACTTCCTCCTGAGTTTTTAAGGGCAATAAACGGATGACCAGTAGTAGAAGCTGCAAAATTTTCAATCGCTAAAGCAGGATAATTACTCGAAGCTGGAGTTTCTTTATTTCTTAGCAAAATGCCTTGATTTATAAAATTTGTTCCCTCTATCGTTAATGGATTTGAGGGATTATTAGTCCCAATTCCAACATTACCTAGATTGTAATAGATATCGGAACCAGTCTCACTCCATGGGCCGGCCGACAAAGCCGTCAAATCATCCACATACTTTTTAGTGGCAGCATCCTGATCAGCAGAAGGATCAGCAAGATTGATAATTTTTTTGGCACCTAAATTAAGATCTCCCGTCATAACGGAAGTTCCATCTTTCAGAACATAATTTCCCTGAGCTGCCGAAACCGTAGCGACATTGCCGACAAGCTTCCCGATGGATGAAAGAACCGAGTCTCCCGCCAGAACTGCTCCGGCCGTAGTATTTAGGCCGGCAAGATCTGTCGCTAATACTTTGGCTTCAGTAAAATAAAAATTAGTTGTCCCTTCCGGCACATCGTCGGTATTAAGATTTGTTATCCGATTATCTAAATTAGTAAGTGATGTACCAAGTCCTGCAATTTTTGATTGATTAATATTTGCACCAGGGGCGATATCTGCATCAACAATCGAACCATCTACGATGTCAGCAGAAGATGTCGATGGTGTGCTCCAGGATAGATTCCCGGCACCATCAGTACGCAGAACCTGACCGTTCGTACCCAATGAACCTGGGAGCGTAAAAAACAAGTTACCAGCAGTAGCAGGGGCCTTGATTCCCATCCAGGTGGTTCCATCTGTCATGAGCTTCAATGATTTCATCACAACATCACTGCTGGCATTAATCGTATTCTGTTTTAATGCCAAAGCATCAAAGACTGCATTCTGAGATGGTGCTTTCGCAGTTTCAGCATCATTAATAGCATCATCCACACTGGCGGCCCTAATGTCCGCACATTCCAAAGTATCAGTCGCTAAAATATACTGGAGGGCCTGATGAGGAGAACAAGTTTCAGGCACCAAACCCATGATGTCTGTGCGTGCAAATGTTCTAACATTAGGATCCGTCTCTGAGGTGATCCCAGTATCGGTATCAGCTCCCGGTCCCCAACTCGAACCATTCCATTTTAGAACCTGGCCCGCAGCTGTAGCACCCATCGGATGAAGTTTTTGAGCTGTCACTCCTCCATCAAGAATTCCAATCGTCACCGTCTCATCAACTTTGTTTCCACTTAAACCCTGTTCGGCAACAATGCTTGTGACTCCACCCATTGTCCCAACCGGCTCTGCGGCCGTCCAGGTTGAACCATTCCAGGTCAGCACCTGGCCTGCAGCAGTTCCGGACAGAGATAACTGCTTGGCAAAATTTGCCATGATAGCAAAAGGAACAGAATGCAAAGCCTGGAAGGAATACACCTTAGGGGTTGCCCGACTTAAGTCAGTAACTCTAATCGCAATTGAATTATTAGATTGAACTCCCTCCAACACTTCCTTTAATGAGGAAGATGGACAATTGAATTCAAGTTTCGCATGAAAGACCCCGTTGATTAAATCAACACCTGGATTGTCATGAGTACAAAGAATAGTTGAAAGATTACTGGTATAGGCCAGATCAAATTTGAGATGGGCCGTGCCAGTTACCGGGGAACCGTTGGCATTAACTAATCTACCAGAATAGCTAAGAGACTCACCGGCAAAGGCCAGAAATGATGTCAAATAGTAAAAAAACTGGCCCAGCAATAATAACCGTAACATTGGAATAAATTATAATAGCTAGATTAAATTTATCCTAATAAGTACAATTCTGCCGAATCTAGGTTTCAAGAATAGATGACTTAGAACATGGGAACTGAACGACATTTAAGTTTTGCCACCAATTGTGGCCAAATCCTCGGGTTTGCTTATCAAACTCAATGGAACCATAAGAAAATATTCTTCCAAGACTAACCCTTCATCCATTCAAAAAGATGATAATGCTCACCCGACATTCCTAAAGCTTCATAAACTTTCTGGGCCTGTAGATTCGTTTTATCCACATAAAGTCTAAGACCCCTTAAATCATGGTCCTCATTTACCATCTGTTTTAAGTGTCCATACATGGCCTTATAAACTCCATGTTTTCTAAAATCCGGATGAACATAAACTGAGTGGATCCAGAGGACAGTCCCATTTCTCCAATCACTCCACTCTGGAACAGTTAAAAGGCAACCGACCACTTTACCATCAATTTCTGCCAACCAATATTTTCCTTTACCAGGATCATCCATAACTGCAGTCACACCTAAATTAACTGTCGCAGGATCAAGTTTCATATTCTCGGTTTCAAGCGCCATCTTGACTTGATATTCAGCAATAGTCTCAATATCGAACAAAAGCCCTGGTCTGATTTTAATATTCAAGAAAGTACTCCTCTGACTCTTTTTGAAAACTCTCTCACCGCTTCGTTAACATTCATTCCCTTATCTAAAAGGGTCCGAAGTTCAGCGGCCTGAAGATAATCACTCATTTGATCACCCGGATCTTCCTGAGTTTTAACTACCGCAAAGCCCGTGGCTTCAAAGTGGTCAGCAAATTTATTGAGCTCATCAACAGTATATTTTTGTGCCAGATCTTTGATTACTTTGACGTCCATAAATTAGCCTTTCATCTTTTGAATGAACTCGCGGAAACCATCTTCCTTGGTTACACTCACCAGATCCTGAGGTTCACCATTTTTAAAACAACCGACTGATGGAAGACCTGGCAGTTCGATCATCTCTTTGATCTTAGGATTTTTTTCCACGTCGATCTTGAATATCTTCACCCCTTCTTCACCTGCCACACGAGCGAACATTGGAGCTGCCATACGACAAGAGCCACACCAGGAAGCATAAAAATCAATGAAGACCAGAGGCTCTTTTTCAATAACATCAAAAATCGTGCTGTCTTCTAATTCAATCATATTCATAATTCTGACTCCTTAATTTATGATAATGCGAAGTGAATCAAGTGAAAGTTCGGCCTTGTCCATCGCCTTAACCATATTGTCACGGTTATAGCGAAGAAGCAGAATTTCAGTTTCCGAAACCGTTGGATTGACCTTGCGCAGGGCCTCAAGTCGTTCTATTTCAGCATTCATAAACTTCAACATATCATCTTTAAATTTTTCTTTGTATTGGCGTGCTCTCACCACGCAGAGTTCTTTACCTTTTTTAATACACTCTTTAATGAAATCTTTCGGAAGCTCTTTCATCTGGGCCCGGCGCTCTTGATCAAGGGACTCCGTATTTTCATCGATAAATTTCTTGGGCAATTTCTGAGTCACATCCTGAACCTGGGCATTCAAGAGGACTCGAAGTGGAGTTGGCGGGAACCATTTCTGGAGCTGAAGCTTTTTATCTGCAATAGCACTCAAGAGAAAGTAACCTTCAAACAAGAAAGATTCCTTGGATGGGGCCTTCCATGTGGCCATCGTTACATTTCCCATTTCTTTGGAAGAAATAAAATCCATGATACCCAGAACCATTGGATGATCCCAGGTAAGAAAAGTCATATCTTCCCTTTGAAGAGCAATTTCCCGTTTAAAGGTGATGGTCATTCCTTCATTCTCCAATCCAGGAAAGTGAGGCAAGAACATATTGTCCCCTGGCCTGATAAAGAAGGTAAAAGGATCATTCATATCTTCAGCATCCACACCCAGTCGGTTAAAAAGATTGAGCATGAAATCACGCAGTTCAGTTGAATCATCCACGTCTTTAAGTTCTTTAACGAATTCCATCGCCTTAGTATGATTAAAAGAATTAATTTCAACTAACTGATCCTGACCCTCTTCCAGCTTCTTTTCAATCTCCTGATGAATGTTTTGTGTTTTCTTTAAGAAGGCAGCAAATTCTTTTTCAGGATAATTTCCTTCCTCTACACTTTGAGTAAGCTCTAACAACTCCGGTCTAACCGTTGCATATAATTCCGTTCCGCCTCGAGGTGATGATTCGAAAGCATTAAAGCCTTCGTGATACCAACGCATCAATAGTTCATCACTGGACTTTTCAACATACGGAACGTGAATCTGGATATCGTTCTTCTGGCCAATACGGTCCAGTCGTCCAATCCTCTGTTCAAGTAAATCCGGAAGTTTTGGAAGATCAAACAGAATCAAATGACGGGCAAATTCAAAATTGCGTCCCTCTGATCCGATTTCAGTACTAAGTAAGATATGTGCACCTTCAGGATCAGCAAAGTAGGCCGCCTGACGGTCACGATTCATCAGATTCATTCCCGAATGAAAGAAAGCAACTTTAACCGTTGTTTTGTCTCTGAGAACTTTTTCCAGTTCCACCACTACGTCTTTATCGTGACAGATAAGGAGGGTTTTATCATTTTTATGGTTTTCTACAAATTCTGCCAGCCACTGGGACTTAAGCTCAAATAGTTTTTTCTCGGGGGCCTTGGTCTTACCAAGCTTAATCGGATAAGAATGAAAAACCCTTTTGGGAAAAAACTCAGAATACGTCGCCATGGTTTTGCGTGTATTCCTAAAATAAACCCGTCCTGTTCCGTGACGGTCAACCAACATTTGGAGGGCCTTATCTTTATCCAGACCTTCGACATCCACGCCAATTTTGGCCTTAAGCATTTTCTTGTCATCGGTCTTAAGGGTTTCCCCTTTAATGAGTTTATTAGCAAGTTCAGTGATGGGTTTATATCCAGTCGTCTCTTCTACGAACTGATTAAAGTTATGAAAACGGTTTGAATCCAATAGATGTAAGCGAGCATAGTGGCCGGCCAGTCCTAGAATCTCAGGTGTTCCTGACAGTAAAAGGACTCCGGGAGTATCCTTGGCCAGGGCCGCGACAAAATCATACTCCATGGAAGAGTTATCTGGTGCCCATCTTAGCTGGTGGGCCTCATCGACGACCAGAAGATCCCATTTTGATTCCATTGCCTGCTCAAGCAGCCAGTCTTCTTTCATGAGATATCTTAAAGAGGCAACAAAAAGCTGACCTTCTTCAAATGGAGTATCACCACGCTTTAAACCCGCATCGTGATTGATGGTCTGGAAAGTCATCTGAAACTTCCTGAGCATCTCGACAAACCACTGGTAGACTAGAGAGTCCGGAACGATAATCAGACAACGCTCAACCCGACCCGTGAGAATTAAGTGATGAAGGATAAGACCAGCTTCAATGGTTTTCCCTAGCCCGACTTCGTCCGCCAGGAGAACCCGCGGTCTAGTTCGTTTTGAAACTTCATTGGCCACATACATCTGGTGTGGAATTAAACCTATTCTTGGACCGGTAAAACCACGGATAGGGCTGATGAACAGTTTCCTTTGATTTAAAAGTACATCATAACGAAGTTTAAAGATTTCATTGGAATCGATATTTCCAGCAAAAAGTCTTTCTTCAGGCTTTGAAAAAGAAAGCGTATCGGCCAATTGAGATTCAGGCAGGATTTTACCCTGCCCATGATAGGTTACAATTCCCTTATCTTCACTGATTGACTCTACAACGAAACTTGATCCATCCTGACCCTTGATCTCATCACCTTCAACGAACTTTATCCGTCTAAGCGGTGCGGTTTGCATGCCGTATCGGCGATCAACTTTGGTCGCAGGAAAGAAACAGGTAACTGTTTTGGCCTCAACTTCAACGATCACCCCAAGCCCTAATTCAGGTTCTGATTCCGATATCCAGCGTTGGCCCATGATGAACTGCTTCATCGATCCTCCATCCAAGGTGACAAATTACTACTATTGGACCAAGATATTACCAAATGCCACTAAGGGGTTAAAGCTTATGATGAAAAAAACTTCGATGATATTGAGTCTAATGTTGCTTTTGATGAGCTTTATGGCCCATTCACAAACTTTAAACACCGGGCCGTGGCGATTTGAGCTTAAAACCACCTATGGCAAGATCCCTTTCATCATCCATTTCAAGAAAAACAAAAAAGGTTTTGTAGGTTCCCTTCAAAATGGCAAAGAGACCATAAAGCTGAACGACATTACTGTTGATCAAAATAAGATCAGCATCCCTCTCCAGATGTATGAAATGTCCCTAGAGATGAACTTGCCAAATAAAGGCATGATGGACGGGGCCTTGGTTCGACACAATAAAAACCCCAAAGTTGAAACTCCGGTCATAGCAGTGCATGGTGCCCGGGAAAGGTTCCCAGGCAAAAAGAATCCACCAACCATTGATCTGACAGGCCGCTGGGCAGTCACTCTAACCGATGATCAGGACAAAGCCGAATCAGGTATCCTGGTCTTTGAGCAAGCTGGTCACACTCTCCATGGCAGCATTCTGACCACAACCGGTGATTACCGTTACATTGAAGGCTATGTTTCAGGTTCAGAATTTGAAGCCGCAAGCTTTGATGGTGTTTACAATTATCTGATCAAAGGCAATGTGAATAATGGAAAACTTGAGGCAAGTATTCTTTCAAGTTATAAAACCAAGATTGAAGGGAAAAAAGATCAGCGCGCAGCTCTGCCGGATGCTTACAAACAGACGCAAGTAGCTGCCATGAATTTTAAGTTCCCTGATCTCAAAGGCAAAATGGTTTCTTTGAGAGATGAAAAATTTAAGAATAAACCCGTGATCGTTCAGTTCTTCGGATCATGGTGCCCGAATTGTATTGATGAAATGAATTACCTGATTCCTTGGTACAAAGAAAATCAAAAACGAGGAGTTGAAATCATTGCCCTGGCCTTTGAAAGAAGTCTTGATCAAAACGAGGCCAGAAGACAGCTACTCAAAGTTCAAAAGAAGAAGGCGCTCCCTTATCCCCTGTTAATTGCAGGCTCTACCAGTCAGGATAAACCTGCTGATAAGATTCCAGGACTTAAGAACTTTATTTCATTTCCAACGACTGTATTTCTCAATAGAAAGCATGAGGTGATTAAGGTTCATGCCGGATTTACCGGGCCAAGTACCGGTGAATTTTATGAAAACTGGAAAACTGAATTCAACCAAACCGTGGATGAACTGCTCAAATGATCAAGACCATCGGGCTTCTCATCTTATCCAATGTCTTCATGACTTATGCCTGGTACGGACATTTAAAGACTCTGGGCTCAAAACCTCTCTGGATTGCCATCGCTGCAAGCTGGGGAGTGGCCTTCTTTGAGTACTGCTTTCAAGTGCCGGCCAATCGAATTGGATTTAATTACTATTCCCTGGCCCAATTAAAAATTATCCAGGAAGTCATCACAATGGTGGTCTTCTCAATCTTTGCTATTTTTTTTATGAAAGAACCACTAAACAGAAATTTTATCTATGCTTCTTTCTGTTTAGTGGGTGCTGTCTATTTTATTTTCAGGAAGTGACGAGAGCGGGCCATATCTTCGAGAGCTCTTTTACAAGCCGAATTAAAAGTAAAATCTGAAATTAACTGACCACGATGATTCATCAGTCGGCTTTGATCACAAAAATAACCATTATACTGTTCAATTTCCCTCAGAGCTTCACGACAACTTGATTCAAAAGTTAAGTCTGCAATCTGTCCACGATTGATATTAATCAAATCCTCACTATCGCAGAAAAGATTCCAGCGTGAGTTGGATAAATCTCCAAGGGCATCTCTACAATCCGAACTAAAAGTAAAACGATGGCCAACCTGACCATTAGATCTTAAGAGGATAGAATCATCACAAAAACGACCTCTATGAGTGCGAGATTGGGCCAAGGCATCCTGACAGTCTGAGCTGAAAGTAAAACGATAAAGAGTTCTTCCCAAATTTGAGATAAGCTCTGAACCATTACAGGTGGCAGCTCTTTCTCTATATGGAGAACGCTGAGAGAAAGCACTGAAACTTAGAAAGACACATAAAAATGCTAACAATTTCATCTTTAATCCTCTTGTTTGTATTCATCAGAAACTTCAACGGCTTCGTCTGAGTTACCATAGTCATTTTCATCTGTCTTCAAGCTCTCATTCTCTTCAACCGGCATGGGTGATTCAGAAGTGTTCATGCCCGGTGTTGGCAGGATTCCTTGAGGTTGACTCGCAGTATCGACTTCATACGCCGATGCAGCACCATGTTTATAAACGAGCTCCCCACCTAAAAGGCCCGTCTGATACCCTTGGTAACAAGAAATAAGACCGATGATGGCAATCCCCAA
The DNA here is from genome assembly GCA_002381945.1 of Bacteriovoracaceae bacterium UBA4096. Lineage (GTDB taxonomy): Bacteria > Bdellovibrionota > Bacteriovoracia > Bacteriovoracales > Bacteriovoracaceae > Peredibacter. The sequence continues at coordinate 87,977 of DFXY01000066.1, read as the reverse complement.
TTTAATAGGAAATTGAAATTCATTTCGAATGAAAAAAACACCAATTGAAAGTACCAAACCAATGACAGTCGACCCCACAAAGATCTCAGCGGCTTCTTCATGCTCATGGATATAATCTTTTGAAACAACCCGGGCAACAGTGTCTTCTTCGTTCTCGCCTGTCTCAAGCGAAATATAACCAGAAATCACGACGGCCAACTGAAGACCAATGATGACTAACCAGCCATTAGGAGTCATCTTGTTAATCTTAATCATGTAGGCAAAGATCAAAACGAGAATAGGAAGAATACAAGTGAGAACCAACGGAAAATGAACAATCATCGGGTGTAAAGGAACTTGCATATCACCTCTTAAGGTTGTGGATTATCTGTTTAATATATCCAGACGGTCTGCAGTTTCCAAGATGATTTTCAAAAGTTCGCTAATGTGAGATTTCTGAGTTTGATGATTAGGGAGAACCAATCTAAAGAAAATCGTGCCATCGGCTCGCTGTGCGTAATTAACCAAGGCCCTACCTTCTTTTACCAGTGCCTTGCGGACTCTTAAGGTAAATGCATTGATATTTTCCTGATCGTGACGAGCATGAACCTGAAAGCACACATTCAAATAGTGAGAATGAATCAACTTAAAGCGAGAGTTTTCACTAATTTCCTTAGTCGCAAAATCCGCTAAGCTTAAGAGATGTTCAGTGCGCTCAATTAATCCTTCTGTCCCATGGGCCCGCCACAGTAACCAAAGCTTTAAAGCATCGGCCCGACGACCACATTGCAAAGAATAAGTCCCCGTATCCCATTCGGAATTATCATATTCATGAAAGAGATATTCAGCTCCACCGCCGCGGTTAGTGTCTTTTAAAATTCCCGCATGCTTAGTTAAGAAAAAAGATGTGATTAAAGGAGTTCCCAAAGTCTTATGAGCATCAAAGGTGACCGAATCGGCAAGATGAATCCCTTTCAAGAGATGCCGCTTACTTTTTGAAAACAGCGCCCCACCACCCCAGGCCGCATCAACATGAAACCAGATTTTATAGGTCTCGCAAATCTTGGCCACTTTAACTAACGGATCAAAGGCCCCCATGACCGTCGTGCCTAATGTTGCGCCAACCATGATCGGTGTGTAGCCATCGTTTAAATCGGCCTTAATAATGCGCTCAAGCTCTTCCGGAATCATCTCACCCTGATCATTGGCCGGAACCTGAATAAGGTTCTGTGTGCCAATTCCGGTGATATTAGCGGCCTTATCAAAGGAATAGTGAGCTTCCTCTGAAACATAAATCCTAAAACGGTTATGTCCAAAACCTGTTTGCCGGATACTTGGACTATATTCGGTTCGGGCGCACAGCATCGCAACAAGGTTAGAATTACTTCCCCCAGTCACCATAATCCCTTCACCACGCTCAAAACCCATCATTTCTAAAATTTCATTTACCAGACGTTTTTCAATTACAGTCAAGATAGGAGCAATCTCAAAAGTCGCCATAGTGGGATTTAAAAGTGAGCTGGCGATTTCGCCGGCCCAGGCAGCTTCATCAAAGCCACCAAACAACTGATTGAGAAACATGGGGTGAATGGTTTGAACAGAGTGATCAAGAATAGTTTTCAATTCATCAACGACTTGTTCAGAATTTAAACCCTCTTCATTGAGTGCTGGAAGGATTTTTTTTAATTTTTCAGGATGTGAAACTTTAACAACAAAGTCATTTTCAGCACTCTGCTTGATATACTTTTGGAGTGTCAAAAAAACGTCATTTAAAAAATGTTCTTTAGAGTGGAGCATTCATCTACCTATATTTTGTTAGAGATGTATCAGAACCTTACACTCCCTAGCAATCGTGAAAGCAAATGTTAGATAAAACAAGGCCTTATCTCATCATGATCTATTGGCAATCAAAAGAATACGGTTTTTAATTTTCCCTACACAACACGTAACCGGCCATAGAGGCCGCCTGTAACAAGGAGAACTAAGGATGTCAGTTCGACTAAACAGTCATTTGTCTGATAAGCAGCTCGCAGCGCTTAAGGATAAACTTTTAAGTGAAGCTGAGCGAATTCGCACCAACTTCCAGCTTAAAAAACATGAGTACGAAAATAACTCGCTAACAGGGGCCAAAGACGAAGTTGATTCTGCCAATGATAATATTTTGTTGGCCGCTGATATGCGCTTTTCTAACAGGGAAAGTCTCTATTACAAAAAGATTATGAAAACTTTAAGTAAAGTAGAGACGGACCAGTATGGTATGTGTGATGAATGTGGGGAACCAATAACGTTCTCAAGGCTCATTGCCAGACCAACTTCAGAGATGTGTATCTTATGCAAAGAAGAATCAGAAAGAGAAGAGTCTCAAAACTTCTTCGAACGTCGTTCCAAGTCTCTTGGAACCGTGATGAGTGTCACCGGACATTAATTCATGATTGAATACGTCGTCGAACTCAATATTGACGACCGCACATTAGCGAGGGCCTCCCAGATTTTACGAAATGGGGGGCTTCTTTGTTTCCCTACAGAAACCAACTGGCTGGTAGTTTGCGACCCTTTCAAAAAAGAAAGTGTTGATAAACTCTACCGGCTTCGCCATATCGAGAATACCAAGCACCTGACAGTTCTTTGTTCTACCTTTCAAAAGGCCATGGAAATCGCCTTTATCGATGATAGCGCTTTCAGACTGATGAAAAAAGTTGTTCCGGGTTCATTTACTTTTATTTTTGAAGCTCAGAAAAAAATCACCAAATTTCTCAAAGCTTCAAAAGTCGATCATCAGGTGGGGATTCGTTTTCCCCCTAGTCCACTCGCACTTAGAATTCTTGATTCCTATGGTGATATTCTATTAAGCACTCACCTATCCCATGAAATGCTGGATGATGCTGACCCAGAAATCCCTCTCTATAGTGCTCAGATTGAAGATTATTTCGGAAATATGATTGAAATGATTATTGATCCGGGTGAAGTTGAGTTCCTTGGACCAACTACTATTGTTGATTTTACTTCGGGCCTGCCAGAAGTCGTCCGGGAAGGGGTTGGTAATCCGTCATTATTTCAAAGCGGCATGCATTAAAAGCAGTTAATTATTAGTTATTAGTCAAAGTCCTACCTTTAAGTTAAAAATTGTTTTCAAAAAGAATGAATGGTGGGGCCATGAGCAGCAGTATTCTGAACGTTGTTATTGTTGGTGGTGGTTTTGGAGGATTAGCAGCAGCAAGATCCCTGTCAAAATCAAGAGAGATAAAAGTCACTCTGATAGATAAAAGAAACTATCATTTATTCCAACCTCTCCTGTATCAAGTTGCTATGGCAGGACTTTCTCCGGCAGAAATCGCTTATCCCTTAAGGGCCCTTCTTTCTCAGCAAAAGAATGTCGACATCCTTTTAGGGGAAGTCAAAACCATTAATAAAGAAGAAAAATGGATTGAAACGGCAACGAATAAAATCTTTTTTGATTATCTGATACTGGCCTGTGGCTCAACCTATACTTATTTCAATTCCCCTGAATGGGAACCCTTTGCTCCCGGATTAAAAACCATAAATCAAGCAACGGAAATAAGAAGAAGAGTCTTCCTCGCATTTGAAAAAGCTGAAAGAGAAAATGACCAGCAAAAGCAAAGAATGTATACAACCTTCGTGGTTGTCGGCGGAGGCCCCACTGGTGTCGAGCTGGCCGGAAGTCTGGGTGAAATAACCCGTTATAGTATTCTGAGAGACTTTAATCACATTCTGACCTATCAGACAAAAATCATCCTAATAGAAGCAGGACCTCGAATATTACCATCCATGACTCCCGAGTTATCCCGGGAAGCCGTCAGAGAGCTGGATCAGTTAGGAGTAGAAGTCAGAGTCAATACCAAGGTTTCAGAGATCAATGCAAAAGGAATCATGGCAGGCAACGATTTCATTGAATCAGAGACTATCCTTTGGGCCGCTGGTGTTGCTGCCAATCCACTTAATAAAACATTAGGTGCTGAGCTGGATCGGCAAGGAAGAGTGATCGTAAAGCATGATTTAAGTGTTCCAGGTCATCCGAGTATTTTTGTTATCGGCGATCAGGCCCACTATAAATGGGGCACGGAAAATATGCCTTTGCCNNAAAAAAACTCTCACGGGTAAAAGATCAATCGAAACTTTCAAATATATTGATAAGGGGCAGATGGCGACAGTGGGCAGATCAAGGGCCGTGGCCATGTATAAAGGTCTCCACTTCTCAGGCTTTGTGGCCTGGATGGCATGGCTTCTGGTTCATATTTATTATCTGATTGGTTTTAAAAATCGCTTATTCGTTTTATTTCAATGGGCCTGGACTTATATGACATTCCGTCGAGGTGCACGGCTTATCATTGAGAAAGAATAGATGGTATGTCTGCCTTAAAAGCAGACATACCATGCTGAAATTAAATTCGTTTACATGAAAGCGAGAGACCGCCACGACTTTGTTCCAATGAATAAAGGATGCCTTCATTAGTGGCCGTCAATGATACAACTTGGAGTTGATCACGAAATACATTTCTGATTTCAATTTTTTTACCTGCAGTACAAAGTGCCGTGTATTCAGAATCATCTTCCTTTGAAGCACGTTTTTTTCCATCAACAATATACTTTCCGCCCTCGCCTTCAATATTGACTTCCAGAGCATTAGCAGAGTTTCCTTTGGCCAATACCAAACGGACATTTGAATTTTCATAAGCACATTCATAGTTTCCAAGAAGATTTTGACAATCTTTTAAACCAGCAAACGCTGAGAGAGAGGAAAGTAACATTAACCCTGTAACTAATTTTTTCATATTAATTCCTTTGTATAAATAATATCTCTCTCAATATCTCAAATATTAAACCATTTTGGAGTGGCCCTGTATGACTTACATGGGAGCGTCTAATAGTTAGACATTTTCTGGCCCTGATTTTGCTACTTTAAGCCAGTAGATAGAGGGGGCCACCTATGTATGATGCCATTATTGTTGGAGGAGGACCGGCCGGCCTTAGTGCTGCACTTATTCTTGGACGTTGCTTAAGAAGCGTTTTAGTTTGTGATGCAGGTCATCCCAGGAATGCTTCGTCCCAGGCTCTTCACGCTTACTTAACACGTGAAGGCATCTCCCCTCTGGACTTTCTACAAACTGCCCGAGATGAATTAAAACAATTTGAAAAAGTCAGTGTCGTTCAATGCGAAGTCACTAAAGCAACCGGATGTGACGGCCAATTTGAAGTGACTCTACTTGACGGTCGTGTCTTTCAATCACGAAAACTCTTGCTGGCTACTGGTGTGGTGGACGTTATTCCCAAAATTAATGGCATTATGGATTTTTTTGGAAAAAGTGTTTTTAATTGTCCTTATTGTGATGGCTGGGAAGTCAGACACCAAAAGCTCGCTGTCTATGGGAAAGCGGAGAGAGGTCTTAAACTTGCTAAATCTTTAAAAACCTGGAGTAAGGATATTCTCTTGTGCACTGATGGACCGTCGGGTCTGACACCGAAAGAATGTGAGGAACTAAAAAGAAATAATATTCAACTGGTTATTCACAAGATAAAAAAACTGGAAGGAGAAGATGGTAAACTAAAAAAAATAATCTTTGAAAATGGAGATCTAAGCGAATGTGATGCCATGTTTTTTAATACGGAATCTCATATTCGTTCACGCTTACTTGAACAATTTGCATGCAATTTTTCTGATGAAGATGGTGTGGCCAGAGGTAAATATGAAAAAACTGAAATTCCTGGTTTGTATGTGGCCGGAAATATTCTGAGAGAAGTTCAACTTGTAATTGTAGCTGCCGCCGAAGGGGCCCAGGCCGCCTTCGGCATAAATTCCGCTCTGGCAAAAGAGGATTTGAATTAACCTACGTTATAAACAGCTTGAGGTCGTAAGATAATGAGGTTCGAACGACTGAATTTAGTCAAAAAATTAGTGAACGAACTTTCAAATAGACCCAAGAATCCTTTTCTCTCTTTGGATGCTGCCACAATCAATTTAGCATCTATAGAATCAGCATAGTTGAGGAACTCTTGTTTAGCATTGCCGGAAATAAAACACTTGATGATCACATTTGTGTGCTTATCAAGACCCAACTTAGGTTTCAGAGCTTCCATCTTCTCCACCATGATCATTTGGATTTTGGCCAAATCCTCTGGAGATGGCGGAATGACGAAGGTAAAATCAAAATTATTAGCAACATACTCAAAGACATTAATCAAATGAACTTCCGCTGAAGTTGGAATGTTCAACTGTTTTAATTGAGCTAGAGTTTCAATACTGTTTTCATCCATATCCAGGGCGACAACAATTTTATCGAAGTTCATAACTTATCCTTTGCTTACGACAATTAACTAGTTTGAAAGGATTATCAATGAATGCCGAAGCAAAAGATATGACCTGGATCATGTTGCATTGAGGAAGTTATTGAAAAAAGGCAAAAAAAAAGCCAGGGCGCGAGACCTGGCTTTTTAAAATACTCACACGTGTTTTAACTTACGACTATTCACCGAAAGCTTGGTGCCCGGTGAGGGACTCGAACCCCCACGCTCGCGCATTAGGTTCTAAGCCTAACGTGTCTACCAATTCCACCAACCGGGCATCTAGGTATGTGAGAGGAATCGATTATGACGAAGTCTTAAGATTTTGGCAAGAATAATTAAGCAGCTTTTCCATTTGGTTTTTTGGGCATTGCAGCCTTGGCCTTAACCGCGTCTTTTTTGAGCTTATCCACCATATTTTGAAGGGCAGTCTTCTCCTGACGAAGCTTGTTGGTTTCCTTTTTAGCTTCGGCCAGAAGGCCTTTACTCTCCACGATATCCTGAGTGAGTTTTTTCACTGAATTCTCAAGCTGAGTAACTTTTACTTTCGACCCATCGTCACCGGTAGGTTGACCAGTCCTTTGCAGTTTCAAGGCTTCCTGGAGCTTGGATTCAAGTGCCATGACCTTAGTTGAATTTTCTTTAAGCTGATTTTCAAGGATTTGATTATGGGCCTGCAACCGCTTTAGTTCCTGATCGTTAACGGTTGGTTGCTGAGGAGCTGAACTCTCTTTTGATGATTCAATATTCAATTTCTTAATGACCTGCTCGAGGCGAACCTTTTCCTGTTTCATGGCGAGGATCTGGCCATGGTCCTGTGAAGCTTTGGATTGCCATTTTTCCGATTCTTTCTTGGCAATGTCTAATTGGTTCTTAAGCTGATTATTGATCATCTGAAGCTTACGGGCATCATCCTTATTATCATCGTCTTTAGTCGTCTGCATTTTCGAGGCAAGGCTTGAAAGCTTAATCTTATAAACATCAAGTTGTTTGAAAAGATTGGCGTTCTGTTTTTCAAGATCTTTAATAGTTTTGGTTTGAGTCTGGGAAGGAGCGGTCGCTAGAGTTCTGCTAAGTTGTTCCGTTTTCTGTCGAAGCTCCGATAATTCATTTTCTTTTTTCTCCACTAGCTTGGTGAAAGATTCTTTAGTTTTTATCAGCATTAAATCTTTGGCCTTTAACTGGCGCTGAGATTTTTCAATTTCTTGTGAATAAAAAGTCTCTTTCTGGATATTTTCAATATGGAGTTTGCGGGTCTTCATCTCTTCCGCTTTTACTTCCGCAATGAGTTTAGATTCCCGCTCCAGAAGGCCACCAAGTTTCTTTAGTTCCATTTCATTCAGCAATTTTTGATCATTTATTTTCTGCTGAAACTGCTTACGAAGTTCATCATCCGGATCATCACTCTTTTGGTCGACCACCTCCACAGCGGCTTTAGTTGCTTTCATCTGAATTTCAGCAACTTTCGCCCGGGATTCTTTAAGAATCCGCACTTCTGCAGCGAGATTTCTTAATTGTGATTTCAACTTATCATTTTCTTGAGTGGCATTTAATAGCTTCGCTTCTATGATTCTGGTAGAATTCTGAGGAGTACTTTCTCCTGCTGCTGACTTCTCTTCCTTTTTTAAGATTCCCTGGCGAATGATTTCCGGTAGCTTTTGGATTTGGAATTGATCGATATCCCCATCGCCCAGGTCATCAACAGATTTATTTAAATTTTTGGCAAAATCAAACAATCCCGTTTTAATGAGATCAGGTATCTTATTTCCTAGTGAACGAACTTTTAGATTACTTTCTTTGGTGCTTTCATCTACAGAGGCAGCAATCCGGTAGGCCACTTTTTCAATATCCAGCTTATTTCCAGAAACTCTTATGACGCTTTTCTCTTCTTCAAATTTACTTTTTACGACATTGACCAGTTCATCCAGCCCCATTTCACCTTTAATAATCCTGACTTCATCTTCTGTCTCAACTTCTTCAGCAGAGCTTACTTTAGTAAGTGTCTCTTTCTCTGCCTCACTTCCCGCCACCACTGTAGAGGCCATCGCCTCTTCTTCAGAACCTTTAACCACAGCCGATGATTCTTCTTGTCCAGAACTACCTTTTAAGACAGTACTAGTAGCAATTAATTCATCTTTCTGTGAAAAAGATAATTTATCTGTAAAATCCGGAATCTCGTTATCAGTAACTAAAGAAGAAGAGGCGCCTTCATTTTCATATTTATGGAAGATGCGACCCGCTTCCAGAGCGGTGAACATCAACCCCCTGTTTTCAAATTTGATCCTTTCATCTTTAGTCCATAGGCCAGTTATAATCACTTTATTAACTTCAGGCATATATGAGAAGTCAAAGAAGTCAGCCGATTGAACGGCTACATTAAGAAAATATTCATCGGCTTTTTTAGTTATGATGGAGGATAGACTGGTTGTCACATCAAGGATCTCCAGTCGTTGGGAGAAAAAATGCATTTGGAGAGCGAAAACGTCCTCATAAACACCGTAGGTAATTTCAAACGGTAGTCCCGCTTTCTCTTTTTTCTTAAGGCCTGCAACATACATAACGAGATGGTCAAAGTACGTTTTTAAAGTAAGCGCTTCTATACCACTTTCGAAAGCTTTTTGGACCATCCTATCCAGATATTCACCGGTATTGAATGGATTAGTGACATTAAAGGATCCCATTTCCTGGAATGAAGGATAATTATCACCTAGTGTAATTCCACCATAACCCTGAAAATACTTATCCATGATAAATGGGCCTAGATTTCCCTTAAACCAAATATCGTCAAGAATGATATTCCCATTATTGATCGTAAAATTCTGAAGATCACTTACCTGTGAGAGCGAAATGATATGACGATCTTTTCGGGTTAAATCATAAGTGTCATTGATGAGGTTAAAGTCATGAATGTCTTTTGTAATAATATGAGTCCAGTCAGCTGTTCCTGAATTTATCAAAGGATCAACCACCAGAATATTTCTGGAAATAAAGTATTCTTTGAGCTCTGGTAACAGAGCTCCGGTAAGATTGAGAATGGCGAGTTGCCTATTCATTTTACCCATTATGATCCGGTCTCCTTCATTGCCTGAAAGTGACTGAAAGCATGACACAGTTTTTTATAAACTCTGTTTACTGGAAGATCTTTTAGTTTCTGATTTTCGAAATTTATCAGATAAGAAACGACTTCATATTCAAAACTATATTCTGATAGAATTTCAACCAGCGAATCAGAAAAAATCACGACTGCTTCCCAACTAGAGATTTGACCTTTTATAACGCCTCTTGGGAAGCCTGATCCATCTGTGAGTTCATGCTGATAGAGAGTGACTTCTGCCAGTTCTGGAAATGCCAGAATCGATCGTTCTTTTATGTACTGATAACTTTTCTCAGGATGCTTTAGGAAAAGTGCCGACTCAAAATCGGAAGCCTTTTCCTTCAAAAGATATTTTCTTCCACTGCCCGGGTTTCGATTTTCAGCATTACAAGCTTCTGACACATAGTAACTATAGTTAGATTCACAAAGTCCAATATCTAAAGCAAAAGTTAAGTTATAAAAATCTTTCAGCATAAGATAATGAAAAAAATCATTAGTCATCCCTGTGATGATAGCAAAGGCCGATGAATAAAGAGCTTTTCTGAACAGATGCATATCTGTTTCATGCATTCTTAACTGGTCATCCAGTGAAATTCCGCAGAAAGCTTCATGACAGGCCAGAGCAAAACTCAGGAAATGTTCTGAATCAGAGTAATGAAGATAAAAATCATGAACAATTTCCGAACACTTCAATCTAAGATCTTTTTCAAACTGCAGATAACGAAGTTCCCTAAAATGATTTGTGAATTTGTCTTTCAATTCCTGGTTAACAACACATTCAAAATCAAAAGTGGAATTAATTGGAGCGTGTTTTTTAACAAAATCCGGATCAACTAGCACCCCGGGCTTCATCAGATAAAATTTTCTTTCACCGGAAATTAAAAACAGATGACCATCGCAAATAATTTTCTTCGCGAGGTCTTTAACCGGTAGTTTTGTCATCATCTGTTTTTGAGGCTTCATTTAAATCCTAATACTTCCCAATACCTATCGGCTGTCTCCAGAGTAAGATGAGCAAGTTTAAGCTTAAGATTTCTTCTAAGGTTAATGGACTCTTTTACTTTGCTATCGTAGACTTTCAGCTTCGGGAGAATTGATATGGAATTTCTGTACATCGACTGGATGGTGATAGCTGCTTACATCATTCTGGTATTTTATCTGGCCATTCGAGCAGGCAGACAAACGAAGTCGGCCAATTCTGTCGGCAGACAAAGAGCTACTGAACAATATCTTGCCAACAAATCACTTACATTTACCGAATCAATTTGCTCAATCATCGCCACCGAAGTTTCGGCCCTGACCTTTCTAGGAATACCGGCATTTGCCTTTAATAAAGATTTTTCTTTCATTCAAATTTACATGGGCGCCATCATTGGACGTCTGGTGATTGCGAAAGTTTTCCTGCCTAAGGTCTACGATCAAGGGTTAACGATTTATGAAGTCATTGCCAAAGACACAGGCCTGCCATCTGGCCAGCGCATGATTGCTATCTTTTACGCCTTCTCGAAAATTCTTTCAGTAGGTGTCAGATTATTCTCTGGAGCGATTCTGGTATCTCATTTTCTTGGAATGCACGTCTATCTAGGTCTTGCTTTGGTTACGACTGTGACTTTTCTTTATACCCTGGTTGGAGGACTTAAAGCAGTTGTTCGTACCGATATTATGCAGCTAGGGCTTTTTATTTTTGGCGGCATTCTCGCCCACTACCTTATTCCCCAAACCAGTGGGCAAAGCTGGTCAGAACTCATGGGAATGGCCCAGGCAGCAGGTAAAACTTCTTTCTTCAGTTTAGATAACCCTTGGCCATTTATTTTTGGAATTTTTGGTGGAATTTTATTTGATATGTCCACACATGGAGTGGATCAGGATTTCGCTCAAAGACTAACTGCCAACCGCAGCTTAAAACATGCTCAGCTGGCAATTTTCTTTTCGTCATTTATCTCAATATCAGTTGGTTTATTATTCTTAGGCGTAGGTGCACTTCTATGGGCACATTACCAAGGCGCATCTTTTCCTTCAAATGTGGCCAATGCAGATCACTTATTCTCCTATTATATTGTGAATCATTTCCCGGCAGGCATTAGAGGGATCATGGTCGCCGGAGTACTAGCGGCAACCATGAGTACGCTGGATTCCACTATTAATGCTCTTTGTGCCACTGTCTACAATGACATATTTCCAAATCGCAGCCCGGAGAAAATGAAATTCTATTCTTTAATGGATACCGCCATTATTACTCTATTGCTTTTTATAATTGCAGTCGTTGCATCAACCAATGATGGATTGCTCATGCTAGGTCTGAAAGTTCAATCGTGGACCGGAGGGGCCTTATTGGGAATCTTCATGGCAAAAGTAATTTTCAAACGATGGTTTGTTTTCCGTTTAAATACCATGAATGTGATAGGTGCTTATGCTTTTGGCATTGGAGGAGTGTATCTGAATACACAAATCCTCCAATGGGACTGGAACTTGAATGTTTATTGGGGCTGCATCCTGAGCATGATTTTCTTGAAAATCTACGCCTCTATTAAACCAATGCAGAAAGATCCGACTTAACCAAACCTTTAGGAATCGCTGAAAGAAGGGCCCTTGTGTACTCTTCTTTCGGATTCTTATAGATGTTACTGGCCTTATCCATCTCAATAATTTTCCCTGCATTCATCACACCAACTTCATCAGCGATGAAATTCACCACAGAAAGGTCATGGGAAATGAAAACATAAGTGAGATGAAATTCCTGCTGAAGATCCAGAAGTAGATTCAAGACCTGGGCCTGAACAGAAACATCCAGAGCGGATACGGACTCATCACAGACAACAAATTCCGGGCGAAGCATCAGAGCACGAGCAATACAAATTCTCTGTCTTTGACCACCTGAGAACTCATGAGGATATCGATTTAGTTGAGCTACATTCAGACCAACTTTCTCGAAAAGTTCTTTTGCCATATCCAGACGTTCTTTGCGTCCATTTCCAACATTATGAATATTAAGTGGTTCAGTTAAGATTTCCGAAATTGTCATTCTTGGATTAAGTGAAGAATAAGGATCCTGGAAAATAATCTGCATCTTACGGCGAAGAAGACGAAGCTCTTCAGCATAGACATTAGTAATGTCTTTACCGTCATAAATAATGCTTCCAGAAGCAGGCTCGACCAATCTCAAAATCGATCTCCCCAGAGTAGTCTTACCACAACCAGATTCCCCTACAAGTCCTAGTGTCTGGCCTTTTTTAAGTTTAAAGCTCACGTCATTTACTGCTTTAAAATGATCCACAGTACGACCAAAAAAGCCGCCCTTAATTGGAAATTGAGTCACCAGGTTTTTTACTTCAAGAAGAATATCGCTCGATTTTTCTCGCTCAGTTTCTTTATCAAAAACCACAACTCTTTCCGGTGAAACATGTTTTTCAACACCGGCCTCATCCATAAAGTCTGAAACAGTTAAAAGACGTCTTGGATTAGCACCCAGTTTGGGACGACAAGCAAGAAGGCCCTTGGTATATGGATGTTTTGCAGTATAGAAAATTTCTTTGGCGTTATTCTTTTCCACCACGTTTGAGCGGTACATAACAACCACGTCATCAGCAATGTCCCCAATCACTCCTAAATCATGAGTGATGAATAACATACTCATATGGTACTTTTGCTGAAGACTAAAAAGGAGATCCAGCACTTGTTTTTGAATGGTCACATCAAGAGCAGTTGTCGGTTCATCTGCAATAAGAAGCTTTGGCTCACAAGCAATGGCCATAGCGATCATCACTCGTTGCTTTTGACCACCGGACATCTCATGCGGATACTTATGAGCGCTTGCCGACGGATTAGGAATACCGACCTGATTCATCAGATCAACAGCGCGGTCCCATGCTTCTTTAGCGGAAATTTTTCTGTGAATACGAATCGTTTCCGCAATTTGATCACCAACTTTAAAAACCGGATTAAGGCTAGTCATTGGCTCTTGAAATATCATGGAGATTTTATCACCACGAATTTGGCGCATCTGAGCGTCGTTATATTCCAGGAGATTCTGACCATTGAAGATGATCTCTCCTTGTGGAATAGTGGCGGCAGGCTTCTGAAGAAGACCCATGATGGCCAAAGAGGTAACAGATTTTCCTGATCCTGACTCTCCAACAATTCCGATAGTCTTACCGGCAGGAATATCAAATGAGATATTATTTACTGCTCGAGTCACACCTTCACCGGTCTGAAAGTCAACCACGAGATTTCTTACTGAAAGAAGTGGTGAAGTCATTGCTATTTTCCTTTTAGCTTTGGATCAAGGGAGTCACGAAGAGCGTCCCCAAGTAAATTAAATGCGAGAACAACGAGGAACATGGCAGCTGTTGCACCAACGAGTTGCCACCAAACTCCACGGGCCAGTTCAAGTTTGGCGTCATCAATCATTGTTCCCCAACTTGGTTCACCTTGTACACCAAGGCCCAAATAAGAAAGAATTACTTCTGATTTAATCGCAAACTGAAACTGTAATGAAGTATTGATAATCACAATATGAGTGACGTTGGGTAGAATGTGTAAAAAGAGCTTACGAAAATGTCCTCCGCCAATTGCACCGGCCGCCTGCACATATTCACGCTCCTTATGCTTCATGACCTCTCCACGAATAAGTCGGCAAAGAGTCACCCAGCTGGTCGCTCCTAGAGCAATATAGACAGCAAAAAGTCCCTTACCCAAAATCATGGTAATAGAGATAAGAAGCATAATATTCGGGATCGAAGAAAAAGTAGTGTATAGCCAAGTGATGAAATCATCCACCCATCCACCAAAATATCCCGCAAGAGCTCCGAGAATTACGCCGATTGGAATGGCAATCAAAGAAGTAAAGAGTCCCACGGACATAGCAATCTGAGTTCCATGAAGAACCTTGGCAAGTACGTCTCTTCCAAAGATGTCTGTTCCGAACCAGTGCTCAGCTGATGGCGGTAAATTGGAAGCTCCAACCTCTTTGGCCCAATCAGATGCAATAAGTCCAGTTGCGGCCAATACAGCAATTAATGAATAAATTACAACAACCACTAAAGACGCCAAGGCCATTTTGTCTTGAATCAATCTTTTAAAGGCATCTTTCCATAACGAATTTTCTTTCATAATTCTCTACTTCTACTTCAATTTCACTCTAGGATCTGCAAACGTATAAAGTACGTCAGTCACTAAACTGAGGATTATATAAAGGACACTGGAAAGGATCGCCATGGCCTTAATCACCGGAAAATCTGATGAGTTAAGCGCATTCAGGGTGATACCTCCCAGACCGGGAATACTAAAGAAGTTCTCAAGTAAAAGGGCACCTAAAATAAGCGTTGGTATCTGAATCACAACATAAGTAATGATAGGAATCAGAGCATTTCTTAATACGTGCTTCAACAAGATAACGACTTCAGAAAGTCCTTTGGCGCGGGCAGTACGAACATAGTCCTGATAGATCTCATCCAGAATAACCGTTCTGAAAAAACGGACATCCGGGCCCAAACTTAAAAGGACGAAGATAATCGCCGGCAAAGCGATGAAAGGTACAAAATCCGGGAAACCATATTCAAAGCCTGATATCTCAAACCACCCTAACTGATAGGCAAAGAAGTATTGAAAGAAAAGAATATAGGCCAGGGCCGATACACTCACGCCAGCAATACACATAAAACGAACAAATAAATCAATCCCTTTACCGCGGTAAAAAGCCACCACCAGCGAGATAATGAGAGACAAAATGGTGGCAAAAACGAAGGCCGGCACAGTTAATGTCAGCGACGGATAGGCACCTTGAATAATCATCTGGGAGATTTCCTGCTTGGTGGCCCAGGATCGTCCAAAATCAAAAGTAAAAGCTGATTTTACGACGTCAAAATACTGATCAAGTAAGGGTTTGTTTAACCCTAACTGTTCTCGTAATTCTGCCATCTGTCTGGCCGTTGCATTTTTACCAAGAAGAACCGCTGTCGGGTCTCCTGAGACCAGATTGAACAGAACAAAAATAATAAAGCTCACCCCGAGCAAAACCGGGATGAGATATAAAAGCCTTCTAACGATGTACTTGATCATTTTCCCTACTAAAACTTCTTACTGAGTTGTTTTTTAACTTCAAGATCTACATTCAGATATTGAAACTGATTATGATTAAATTCCATGACTTTATAATTTTTCAGCCAGGCCTGAGTTAAGTAAATGTCGGTGCGGTTGAATCCATAAATCCATGGCACATCCAAAGCCGCCATCTCATTTAACTTTTCATACATGGCAGTTCTTTCAGGTGAATCCTGCAAGATAGTTGCTTTACTGTATAGAGCATCAAATTCAGGGTTACAATAGTTAGCACCATTGGATCCGGGTGATTGATTTGGACAGTATAGAAGACCTAGAAAGTTCTCTGCATCCGGGTAATCGGCCCCCCAGGCCATAGTATACATCTGATGCTGTTTCTTAGTGACTTTATTCACTAACTCAGGCCAAGTATTCATTCCAACATTAATCTTGATTCCAATCTTGTCCATGCATTTGGCAAAAAATTCAATCTGCTGCCGAGCAACTGTTTCATTTCTTGTCTGGATAGTGATTTCAGGTAAGCCTTTACCATTAGGATATCCGGCTTCGGCCAATAGTTTCTTGGCTTGCTCAAGATCTAATTTAGAATAAGGATTTTTAAATTCTTTACGGTTTCCGGCCAATCCAGGAGGAACTGGGCCGTGGGCAATAAAAGCTGTATTTTCATGAAATAGCTTATTAGCACCATCCCTGTCATAGGCCAGGTTCATGGCCTGTCTTAATTTCAAATTCTTAAAAATTGGATTCTCATGATTGAAAGCAAAGTATGCCACATCAAGCATAGGCAGCATGAAGAGACGCATACCTTTTTCTTTATGCTCAGGTCTGAGTTCATTTTCAGGAGTTAATGTCTGTTGAATATTTACGTCTTTGATTTCAATCAGGTCATTTTTGGCCTTCATGAAAGACAACCACTTTGGTTGGGACTCAACAATGATATAAACGTTGATCTTATCAACCAGTGGTATCTTCTTTCCGGCGTCGGCCAGTAGACCTAATTTATCATCACCCTCTTCGCCTTCTGAAGGATAGTACTTGGTACGAAACTTCGGATTACGAGTATAAACAATCATGCTTGATTGATCGAATTTTGGAAGCACAAAGGGACCTGTTCCAACCGGATAATTAAGGAACTCTTTTCCAAAATGCTCAACGGCTTCTTTTGCTACTATAAAGGTGTACGGCATTGCCAATGCGTAAAGGAATTGAGGGTATGGTTTTTTCAGTTTGATCTGAAGTGTATAATCATCAATCTTCTTTAAGCCTTCGATCGCCTCTTCATAATTAGTGGCTTCAGCTTGAGAATACTTCTCTCTCCACTCATTAAGACCGACGATTTTATCGTCAAGAACCCACCAGCCCTTAGCACTTAGCTTAGGATCGGCCAGTCTCTTATAGGAATAAATAACGTCATCAATTTTCATTTCTCGCCCAATGCCATCCTTGAATGCCGGACTATCATGAAATAGAACACCTTTAAGAATCTTAAAAGTGTAAGTTAAACCATCCTTACTCGCTTCTGGCATACTGGCCGCAAGGTTTGGCATAAGTTCATAAGGCCGTTTTAATGGATGAAATTCAAATAGGCCTTCGTAAACTTTCCCAGCTTCATTTCCAGAATATTTATCAGAGGCATTAATAGGGTCAAAACCAGAGATCTTCTCTGGAGACACAAGGTTAATTTCTCTTTCATCAAAGTTATTTTGCTTACTGCATCCAAAGACAAGCGTGAGCAAAACACTCAAAATTAGAACCAAACCTTTCATTTACCGCTCCCCTTTAAAAATAAGAATAATTGTAAGCTATTACGTGTGATTAATCTTTATAAAAACAGTGCGTTCCTGACAAGAGGTGCATTTTGCAACCAGAATAGTCGGAGAATATTATTTCCAGAAAAGTTCTAGCGAAAATGACGAATTCTTTTTCTCGAAATCGACTTCATTTGAGTATAAACGGATATTGGTCTGTGAAAAGAAAGATTCGGTAAGATTTCTTCCTTCCAGAACAACTCTTCTTCCCTTACCCAGCAATTTAATTATGTTAAATTCTTTGCCGGAAACACTTATAAAGAATTTTTCTTCATCCAGGGTGCAGACCAAGTCCTTTTGCTGCTCCATGCAATTTCTTTTTAGCCCTAACTTATGGGCAAGATTAAATCTAATCACTGAACGAAGCTCATTCAAGAATTCTTTGGAAGTTAAAATCTTGTTCAATTTTAAGTTTTTAAACTCGTGATCAATTCTTGCCTCAAAAGATTCGGTTTCCGAATCAAGCACTTCTTTTTTTCTGAGATCAACCAGAGACATCACTTCTTCACCTTGAAGAGGTATCGATACTGCCAGAATCCAATCATAGTTTTCTTTGAGCAGACTATCGAAACTAAAAACATACTGATTTTGACTGAGACTTAAACGTCCGCGACCTTCACCGATCAGTTGAACAGCATCCAGAAGTCTTTCTTTATTTTCATTTTCTAATCCTCTCGTGCCCTTGAAATGAGAGCAAGATGAGAGGAATAATAAAAAGGCCATGCATTTTAAAAACATGACCTCATATTGAAATTCTTTTTATTGAAACGCAAGCTCAATCGAGTTGATCAGATGCAGGTATACGATCACTATCAAGTTCTTCCATTTGAGTCATAATTTCTTTTTTGTCAGACTGATAGCGCACTTGCTTCAAAGCCGACTCTAAGAAACCTTTTGCACGTGAATAGTCTTTAAGTTCCTTATGAATGATTGCAAGGTGCTTCAAAATCTCAAGATCCTCGGGGACTTTTTTAAAGGCCAGCTCAAGCTCAGTCAGAGCTTTTTTAATTTGACCTTTTTTGAAGTAATACCACCCCAAGGAATCCCGTATGTATCCGTCATCCGGACTGATCTTGAGGGCCGTCTGAATGTATTCAAAGGCCTTGTCCATCTGCTCACCACGGACAAGTAAGGAGTATCCCAGAAAATTCCAGGCATGGGCATTTCTTGGCTCTTTTTCAATGATACTCATAATAAGGGCAGTGGATTCTTCAAATTTCTTTTCTTTCTCATAAAGATTGGCCAGATAATACTTGTGCTGTGTGGAGAAATTCTTCTCGTCCTGAACCACCATCATGGATTCCATGGCATCCTTATACTCTCCGACACCTTCATAAAAGCCGGATTTGATAACACTGAATTCAACTCGCATTTCCTTGAATTCGGCGAGCTTTTGATTCACATGCTTAAGGAATTTCTCTCTCCATTCTTTGGTTTCCCGGGAATGAAATTCTTCCTGTGCCAGAGTCGAAAGCATGTTCGCCATCTGAACGGAACTATCAGTATAGAGCCCGCTGTCAGAAGGTATCTGATTGAAGTATTCAATCGATTCCTGGTATTGCTTCATTTCCTGATGAATGGCCCCCAGATAATAAAGAAGTTTATCTGACTGAGGAGCCGCTATCAGTAGGTCTTTAAAAACCGAAATGGCTTCCGGGAACTTCTTAGCATCAGTATAAAGAATTCCCAGCTTAACTTTTAAGTTAAGATTTTCTGGCTCAATATCACTTAATCGCTCAGCATATGGAATCACTTCATCAAATCTTTCTTTTAAAAAAAGTGTCTGCACCATTCTGGTTAAAATAGACGAGTCGTTTGGCTGCTGTTTGAGATACTTTTCGTAGATTTTAATTGCCTGCTCGTGTTGGTCCCTTTCTTCCAGGATGATTCCCAGTGCACTTACCGCCTGTCCCAAGTCAGGTTGTCGGAGATTGGCCTTCTTAAAAGCGGAAATGGCCTTAGGAATCTGACCCATATCCAGATAGATCTTTCCGGCATAATAATCATACATCCCATTTTTTGAATCATTTTTAGCACAGTTTTTAAGCTGAGAGATGGCCTTGCCGGATTCTTTAGACATTGCCAAAGACTTACTTAAAAAAACACAGGCATCCTCATTTTTAGGATTTACTGCCAGAATTTGGCGATAAATTTTCTTGGCCAGCTCTTCTTTATCCACACCAGTGTAAACACCGGCAAGAATAAGGCCGACTTTTTCTTCTTTTGAACTTGCGTACAACTTTTCTAAAACCACCATTGAACCTTCAAGGTCACCGACCCGGATTAAACTAATGGCATATTTTTTTTGGAGGAACTCATCATCTGGAACTAAAGTTACCAGATGTTTAAAAAGGACGGCCGCAGTCGCGAAATCTCCTTCCAGTAAGGACATATTTCCCTTCAAGAAAAGATCAGTGGCCAAATAATTGACAGTTGATTGACTAGACCGGGCCTGAATAACCATCTCTTCCAGACGTTTTGAAGCAATTAATAAAGCATCTCGATTCATCTCTTCGATTTGTTCCGGAGTGAAGTCCGATAGCTCGGGTTTAGGTGCTGGTGTTTTGTGAGCGCAGCTGAGTGTGAATAGAGCAATAAGAAGAAATGGAATAAAAGAAGAGTGCAGTTTCATAAACGTCCTGTGCTTTAAAGCGAGACCGATCAATCGATCCTCGCTCTTTTCTTTTATCGGCTGCTGTTAAGGGATTATTAGCTAATGCTCAATTTAACGCGGAAGGTTTACGACCTCAGGATAAACCTGTAACTCATCGAAAACATAGGTCTAAACTTAAGTGAGATAGGAAATTTTTACCGTTTTTTTGTGATATTTTTTCATCTTTAGGATTATTTATGACCATCTGGGTTGACAGCCTAGGGCGGTATTAGTAAAACCCAACCGTTTTCGAAAGTAATAGCGCGCAAAAACAGATTTCTTTGAGTGCGCTGCTCCTTTCTCTAAATAAAGAAACTATTAACGACAGTACCTTTAAATGAATTACAAGGGTATAACCACAAATTAGGGGAACAACATGAAAGACGTACGTATCATCAAGCGTTACCAGAACCGCAAGCTCTACGACACTTTCCAAAGCTGCTATGTGACTCTCGAAGAGATCGCTCAGATCATCCGTGAAGGCCATGAAATCCAGGTTATCGACAATAAGTCAAAAAATGACATCACTTATATGACTCAAATCCAGCTTCTTTTCGATCAAGAGCGTAAATCTCTTAAGCCAGGAAACACTGAACTTCTTAAGCGCGTTATTCGTTCTGAAGAAGGCACTCTTACTGGTTACATCGGTGGACTTGAAAGCAAGCTGAACCTTACTTTCGAAATGCCAGCAGCTGCTGTTATGGCCGAAGACTTCAAACCAGCATTTGTTGCAGGTCTTAACTCTTCTATGGAAAATTCTACTACTTTGAACTAATCTAAGGTTCATGAGTAACAAAAATTTCAGCATTATACTCATGGCCCTTGTGGCCATGAGTTTTTTTACCCCTTCCTTTTCTTTTGCCCAGGCTTCGCAGCCAAAAGCATTTACCCCTAAGATCAAAACACCAGAGACGAGTAAAGAACTCTCATCAGAGGAAAAATCCGTATCTGAGGACGAAGTGGAAGAGAAAAGTTCTCATTCTGCCTCTATGAATTCCGGTTCTCCCAGAAGACTTCAGCAGCATGGACTCGGCTTAGGATTAGGTCAGACGTTCCTTTTCGGAAATTATGGCAAACATGGAAATGATAAGATCACTCTCGATTTTCTCTATTCTTATGCTGCCAGCTATTCATTTGATCTCTTAGTTGACGCCCACATGTCAGAACACAAAGACAAGAAAGAGCGCACTAAAGTGATGGGTCTTACCTCTTCCATTAAAGGGCGATTAGTTGAATACGATAATCTTTCTCCTTATTTCTTGGGTGGCCTAGGTTTTTATGCGCCAAAAGTTAAAAGAAACGTGAATGGCAGCACAAAATGGTCAGATCAGAAAGTAACCTTTGGTTTAAATTTTGGTGCTGGTGTTGATCTTCGTCTCAATGATCATTATGTTGTAGGTGTAATGGGACAAATGCACTGGCCGTTTAAAATTCAACAGGACGATCAGAGCGATGTGAAAGGTTATTATATGAAACTTCTCATCACCGGTATGTACCTCTTCTAATGGAATCACTCACACGTCGCCTGTACATTTTTACTGGTAAAGGCGGCGTAGGTAAAACCACTCTCAGTAAATCATTCGTTCGCTACCTCGTAGAACATGATCACGAAGCCGTTTATTTAACTTTTCAAAATCAATCTCTTGGCGAAGTTCATACAGGGACAAGTGAGAAGACAGTCAATGGTATCAGGGAAATTTCTCTGGACTTGGAAGAGTGCGCCCGAGGTTACATAGAAAAACGTCTTAACTCTAAAATCATTTCTTCCTGGATAGTGAAGACGCCATTTTTTCGGGCCTTGATTAATATGGTTCCAGGCTTTAGCTATCTCATTTATTTGGGAAAGATCTTGGAAATGGGAAAAGAAAATCCTCGGCTCATTGTTGTGCTTGATGCGCCAGCTTCGGGTCATGCTTTAATCATGGTTGAATCAACTACCAATTTTAAGCAGATCTTTGAAAGCGGTGTTATTTTTGAGGATACTGGTAAAATGCTGGCGCGACTAAATGACCCTGAGTACACAAAAATTCACGTGGTGAGTTTACCGAGCTTGATGTCTTGGCAGGAGGCCCTTGAACTCCGCGCTGGGCTTAAAGAACGCACTCCTGTAAATATTGATATTACGGTAAATAATTGCCTTTTTCCCCTGCTTGAAAATGATCTGGAAAAATTACCTGAAGGCTTGCGCGAAAAAGCCCTAAATGAAAAGCAGTTGATTCAAGAGAACTTGTCAGAGATGCGATGCATCCTACCCCACTCTTTAAGTCGTGAAGCAACTGCGATTGAAGCGGATTTAGTTGGGTCTCTCTCAAAACTCATATAGAATAGTGAGACTTTCAAAGGGCGTATGTGACTCTTTCCACTAAATCATTCGAGATTTTCTGTGGCACCGGCGGGGTTGGAAAAACAACTCTGGCGACGGCCCGCGCTCTTAATTTATCACAAAATGGCAAACGTGTTCTTCTTATCACCATTGATCCGGCCAGGAGATTAAAAGACCTTCTGGGGCTTCAGGGAGATGCTGTAGGAGAAGTCACTGAAGTGGAACTTCTAGGCTCTAAACTCCATGCTTTATTGATGTCGCCCGAGAAGACCATACAGAGGATGGCAAAAAAATATAATACTCCTGACCTTGCAAATAATAGAATCGTGCAGATCTTATCGAAACCATACGGAGGAATGAATGAAATCCTCTCCATGGTTGAGGTGCAAATGCAGTTTGATTCAGGATCTTACGATGTAGTCGTTCTCGATACGCCTCCGGGGGCCCATTTCCTCGACTTTCTTGAAAGCCTCGGAAAAATACGTTCTTTTTTTGATCAAAACTTCATCGAGATCTTCAGTTATCTGGGACAGAAAACTGCCAAGGCAGGAAAAAAAGTTTTCGGCATGGGGATCATCAATCGTTTTATTTCAACCGGCGTACGTAAACTCCTCGGGTACCTTCAAAATGTTACCGGTGCCGAGTTCATTGATGACTTTATTCAGGCGATTCAGATTATATATCAATCTCGGGATGCATTCCTTAAAGGACTTTCACTACAAGATAGACTAAAATCCCGATCCGAATGCAATTGGTTTTTGGTTACTTCAGTAGAACAAGGTAAGGCCCAGGAGGCAGTCGAATTACGCTCTCATGCCAGTCATTTTATCCACGAGGATCACTATCTCGTTTTGAATAAGTGTCTTGAGCAAGAACTTAAATCCTGGAATCCTGATGAATCTCATCTGATTCAAGTCAAGGCCTCACTGGAAGGAAAAGAGCAGCTACTCAAGAAAAAATTAAACGAAGTATTTCCCGTGGTGCTGGAGTTTCCTGAAGTGATCAGTCTCTCCCCTACGGATCATATCCAACACCTAACTGAGAGATGGAAATCATATGCCCCACAAGGTTAATAACAAACAGGAACTGGAACTGTTTTTCTGCCATAACTGGAATGAAATTAATGCATGGATTGATCAGGCCCAGTCTGAACTTCCTCAGCCAGTTACTTCAAGCGTTGACGTCAGAGAAAGCAAAACTAAATTTGCTCCGGTCGATCAGAACATGTACCCCGCGGGATTTAATAATCTATGCAGCAAAGACTTGCTTCATTGTGGTGATCATTTCAAAGAAAAATTTGATCAGATTAAGCCCAATCTCAAACGAATTGGTCTACTTCCCGAATCTCATACCAAGAATAAATACTATCTCGATCACCTCCATCACTTGAAATCAAGTGTTGAAATGGCAGAGACCGAAGTTGTCCTGTTTTCGCCAGATCCAAATCTGTTTGCTGAAGTCTCAGGAAATGTCGTAGAGCTTGAATCTTTCTCTGGATATAAAATCATTGTTCACCGGGCCCAGGTTCAGGATGGAGAATTTATTTCTTGTGATCCTAAGCTCAAATTTGATTTTGAGCTGATTCTCTTAAATAATGATCAATCAATTCCACTTGATCTTGATTGGAAAACTATCAAGACACCTGTTTATCCTTCGCCCTATGCTGGTTGGTATAAACGTCAAAAGATTCACCACTTCAAATGCTACCATGAGACTGCAAACCGCTTTTGCGAGCATTTCGGTATAAATCCTGATCTTATCCAAGCGCGTTTCTCTTCCATGGACAATGTGGATTTCAGTACGAAAGAAGGTCTGGATGAACTGGGTAAAGAAGTTGATAAACTGCTCGTAACTCTTCCAGAGGGTTCTTCCGTATTTGTTAAAGCTTCACAAGGGACTTACGGAATGGGCATTTCTGTAGTCTCCAGTGGAGAAGAAATCATTTCCATGAACAGGAAAATCCGAAATAAAATGGATGTAGGGAAAGGGAACTTAAAATTTACTTCTGTCCTGATTCAGGAAGGAATTGAGACAATTGTAAAATATGATGATGCTCCAGCTGAAGTAACCATCTATTTGATCAATGGACGAAGCTCAGGCGGATTTATTCGCACTAATCCCCTGAAAGGAACTCAGGCCAACCTCAATTCTCAGGGAATGATTTATCAAAAACTTTGCCTCTCAGATATTAAGCAAGATTGCGATCATACTATAAAAGAAGCTGTTTATTCCGTGATTGCCCGCCTTTCTACCCTGGCCGCATCATATGAAATGAAAGAGTTAATGGAGTTAAAATGAAAGAAATGAAATTTGAAACCCGAGTTATTCATGTTGGTGGTGAACCTGATCCAACGACTGGCGCCATCATGCCCCCTATTTATCAGACTTCTACTTATGTTCAGAGTTCTCCTGGTGAACATAAAGGTTATGAGTACACACGTTCTCACAATCCTACACGATCAAGATTAGAAGAATGCCTGGCCTCATTAGAAAATGCAAAACATTGTCTGGTAACTTCCAGCGGCTTGGCAGCTTCTTCACTCATCATGCACATGTTACCAAAAGGTTCTAAAATCCTGTGTGGTGATGATGTTTATGGCGGAACCTATCGTCTTTTTTCAAAAGTATTCCCTGACATCCATGAGTATCGTTTCGTTGATACAACTAATTTAAAAACTCTTGAGCAAGAAATTAATGATTTCAAGCCGGCCTTGGTCTGGTTGGAAACTCCTACTAATCCCTTGCTTAAGATTTCAGATATTGATGCCATTTCGGCCTTAGCAAAAAAAGTAAAGGCCCTGACGGTTGTCGACAATACTTTCATGAGTCCCTATTTTCAGAACCCGCTTAATCACGGCGCGGACATCGTGCTTCATTCAATGACAAAATTCATTAACGGCCATTCCGATGTGGTTGGTGGCGCCATGATGATGAATTCTCAGGAAATAAGAGATAAATTATTTTTCTATCAAAATGCTATCGGTCCTTGCCACTCACCATTTGATTCATGGTTGGTTCTAAGAGGGATTAAAACTCTCGCTGTCAGGATGAAGGCCCATGAACAGAATGCCATTAAAATTGCGGACTTCCTGGAAGCTCATCCTAAGGTTGAGAGAGTTATTTACCCAGGACTTAAATCTCATCCACAGTATGAACTCGCAAAAAAACAGATGAAGGGATCCGGTGGGATGATTACTTTCTTCTTAAAAGGTGGAATTGCAGAATCTCGGGCATTCCTGGAGAATTTAAAATTATTCGCACTGGCAGAAAGTTTAGGTGGTGTTGAGAGTCTGGTGGATCATCCGGCGATCATGACCCACGCTTCGATTCCTAAACCCCTTCGAGAACAGCTTGGGATTTTTGATAACCTGATCCGTCTTTCAGTGGGCATTGAAGATTCAGATGACCTTATGAAGGATTTGGAAAAAGCATTTAGTCACGTTTAGAAAGAGTTTTTTGGTGCATTCTCAGGGAGCGGATTTAATTTCGCTTCCTGATCTTCCTTCTTCATCTCCATCCCGTCTTTTGGCAAAAGATCAGAGGCCGGTTCTTTTTTAACTTTTTCAATGAAGATATCCGGAACATCCGTATAACGACTAAATACCACGGAATCATTTAAATATTTTTTCAGCAAAAGATAAGTGCAATAAGTCTTACCATGATGGGAATTGAGATTATCTCTGTCACCCTCAGCAAAAATAAGACCATCGTCTTGAATGACATCCATTAAATCAAAATACTGGGAGCAGAAGTCAGATGTATTTTTAGTTTTATCCTGATTAATACATTCAGTTTCTTTCTTTGCAACATCCACACCCGTGGCAGACGTGACTTTAATATGAACGGGTTCCCGGCAAACATCGACAAACCATTCTTTTGGCAGATATTTTTTATGGGTGATGTGAACGATACATGAGCTCTTATTAATGATGAATTCTTGCTTCAAAAGACCAAAGAGCGGTCCGCTTTGAGTCATTTTCATCTTATAAGAAGCATCCAGACAACTCTTGGAACTGAATCTGCTTTGGGCCATTGCCGTGGAGATTATCAGGAGAAAAAGAATACTATACTTTATGAATGCCATGTCTATTAACCTCCATCATCACCACTGTAGCGTCTTTTTTTAAGAACTGAGTTTCTTTACCGTCTTTAAGTTGAAAGAAAAGTTCTGACATCAACTCACCGGCAGGTCTGTTATTTTCTGCTTTTATGAATTCAGAAAGATTTCTTTCAGGATGTCCTTCATTCCAATTAAAGATGAAACCGGTAGAGAACACAATGACTTTCTCACCCTTAGCAAGCTGAAAAGGTTGATCTTTCTTAAGTTCAAGCCTTCCATTCAACTGACTGTATAGCTCGGCTTTTGAATTCGATAGCGCCTTCAAGTTTAAAGTGTTCAAGTCGAGTTCAAGGATCAGAATATCAACCGATGACTGTTTTTTTTTCATCTCATTAATGGTGGCAATTTCATTCTCCACATCCGCTAAAAATCTTTGAGGATTAAAGTCTTTTTCCCGGTGTTGCCCCAGAATTCCCAGAATCGCGCTGGAAATTAAGTATGACTGGCTGGAAAGAAGGATTTGGAAAACCTTGGAAGGGGTTTGGTGCAAATCGTAGAACTCTCCACCTCCACCTTCACCGGCAGCATAACGATTGGTAAAAATGACACCTTTAATGTCCTCACTTCTTCTCGGAACTAAAGCATGATGAACTTTTTTGGCCCTCACCATTTCAACTTCAGCATTCTGAAGAACTTGATCTAATTCCTGGCTAAATTGGACCATATGTCTTTGCAGCTTTTTTTGATCCTCAAGCAGACTCCAGTAGAACTGCAACTGGTTGGATAGCATTGTCCAACTTAATTGAGGCATGGGAAGAGAGTATTCTCCGATAATTTTTGTGAGAAACGCTCCTTCATTCTTAACCCATTCCTGGGCTTTTTGATTACTGTGCTCATGAAAGAAGACTGCACCCAAAAAAGTGTTCATCACAGACTTGAAGTTTTCCTGGGCCTCGGGATGATCCAATAAGGTTTGGGTATCGATTAATAAAAACTCTCCACGCCTTTTCAATTCAAGTGAATTGAAGGCTTTTAACGAAAGAACCTGGGAATTGTCATAAAAATCAAAGAGATCAAATCCCTTTGCTTCGAGTTCTTTTTGAAGGAAATTGCGCTCATCCAGGATGATCATTCGGTGCCTTTTAGGGGTCAAAATCTTAGTTTATTCAGTGAGTTGTCCCACTATTTTCGATATTTCATATTTTACAGTTTATTTTTCTGCAAAACAACCGAAGAGAATCTATCAAGTGAAACAACTTTCACTGCTTTTTAGTTGGAAGAACTATGAAAAAAAACAATGTCTTTGAGCTGCCCTCTTTGAATATGTCACTTTCCCTGCTGGGAATGGCATCTCAAGTTGAAGCTCTTAAATCTGAAAACAAAAAAATCAGTGAGCAAGCTGCACGCACTATTCTTAAGGCCCTCGACGTTAAAGATAATTACACATTTGGCCATAGCATGCGAGTGGCCTATTTTTCGTTAGTAACAGGAATGGAAGCTAACCTGACACCGGAAGAAATGCATGAGCTTGAACTATCGGCCATTTTCCATGACATTGGTAAGATTGGTACACCTGACGCTGTTTTAAATAAGCCATCCAGACTTTCCGAGGAAGAGTTTCAAATTATGAAGCAACACCCGGAAAAATCTTACGAGATTCTTCAAGACTATCCCTACTTTGAAAAAATTGCTGTTAATGCTCGACTCCATCATGAAAGATATGACGGGAAAGGCTATCCACTCGGTCTTAAGGGAGAAGAAATCCCATTAGCGGCAAGGATTATACTCATTGCTGATACTTTTGATGCAATGACCTCCACCAGACCATATCGTAAAGGTCTCCCCTATGAAGTGGCCTTTGAAGAACTGATACAGTTCTCCGGTTCACAGTTTGATCCCAATTTGGTTAAGATGTTTATTCAAGGAATGAAAAAAGAAGCCTTGAAAGGCGAAGATGAATTTTTCATTCCGTTAATGGATCGAAGATTTAATAAGAACGCAGCTTAATATTATTCATTACAGAAAGTCGTTTTAGCACTGGAAGATACCATTCTATTCTGCATGCTCTCACAGCCCTTGGTTGTTTCATAAACATTAAAGGGATGGCATTCAACAGCTTTCTTGAGATACCTCACAGACGAAGCATTGTCTTCACAGGTTTTGTAACTTGGAGCATCTACACAGGCCCAATGTTTTCCGGTGCAGTTGTAGACTAGGCCTCTTCCTCGGTATTCATAATCAGGTGGGGCAACATATTCTTTTTTAGGCTCAGCTTTAGTTGTTCCCTTGGCCTGTTTTTCTAAATCCTGAAGAATCTGATCAGTAAGATTTTCATCAGTGCCTTGAGACATATCTTCACCAACAATATCTTCCCCCGACTCGCCTGGTGTCTCTTCAATTGGAATGTCTGAAACAGTATCTGGAGAATCAAGAGAGAGATCAGGTTGCGGCTCAGTTTCTGTATCTGTCGTTGTCGATATATCAGTCACAGGTGGTGTTGTTTCAGGTTCAGTAACCTGATCAGGCGATTCAATAGAAGTCACTTCAACTGGAGAATCAGGAGGGGTTTCTGTTTCATCCGATGGATCAGCAGGAGTATCCGGAGTAGCTGTTACTGGTTCTTCTGTTGCAGGTTCAGACTTAGCATCTGTCACTTGCGGGGTTTCTGCTTTAGGCTCCTGAATTATCTCTTCAGTTCCTTCCGAAGTGACCGGCTCTTCCGGAGGGAATATATAGTCAGAAAGTAAGAAGACGACTAACGCGACCCCAATAGCGATCTGAATAATTTTACTTTTCTTCTTCTTCTTGGCCTCTTCATCATCTTCTTCAGCAGAAGCTTCAGACTCTTCCTCATCTTCATCATCTTTAGAGGATTTTTTTTGGAATGATTTAATTTTCTTTTTTATTTTATCAACAATCGATAACTCTTCTTCTTCTTCTTCGCCTTCTTCGTCTTCCAATGCGGAAAGATCAGTAGCATCAGTCGCATCGTCATTGCGTGACGAATCAGAATCATCTTCATGTTCTTCAAACTCTTCATCTTCGTCTTTCGCTTTTTTTCCCAGCGGAAGCCTTGCCTTCAAGTCATTTATAATTTTATCGAGGATAACGACTCCTGATGAAATGGGTCTTGTCCATGCCCTATATTATCCAGTATTCTCATTATAAGTGAGCCTGTGGAGTTTGCAATCAAATCCAACAGGAGATCAAGGACTTATCTGTGAGTATTAATCGTGATGAAGGTGTCATTAAGTTCAAACTGACACTAAAACGTGCCCCTGCACCTGAAATGAATCAGGTTATAGCCTTAGAAAAGTGGCGAGCGCTCTTTTTTAAGCTAAGCTTGATAGGTGAATACCCGATCGACAAGATCGGCTATGGCAACTTGTCTTCACGTCTGGCCAAGACTTCCTTTTTGATTACTGGTAGTCAAACCGGGCACCTGGCCCATTTGCAGGCCCATCATTACACCAAAGTTATTGATTGTGACTTAAAGAAAGGTTCAGTTACCGCTGAGGGACTGATACCTCCTTCCAGCGAGTCACTCACTCATTATGGAATTTATCAGGCCAATCCTGCGATTCAGTATGTTTTCCATGTTCATCATCAAAAACTCTGGGAACTCCTGAAAAGTGGCCCCTATGATTTCATCAATGAAGATGTGGCCTATGGGACTCAAGAAATGGCAGAGGCAGCGAGTGCACTCCTATGGAATAAGACATCAGGCATTTTTGTTATGAAAGGTCATGAAGATGGCATTATTTCTTACGGAACAACTGCCGAAGATGCAGGAAGAATCATTCTAGAGCTCTATCGGAAACTCGCTGTCAGGCAATAAACTCTTCAATTCTTCTAGTAATTGAACACCCTCTGTTTCATTCAGAGCAGACAGAAAAAACATGTCATATCTGACGTCATCAGGTGAAAGTAAAATGACCCCACGTGAATATTCAGGGGCCCATTCAATCGGTGAAATTTTCTTTTTAAGACTGCTAAAATCAAGATCTGACTTTTTAGTAAGAATGAAGGCCGACCATTTTCTTAACCCACCAAACTTAAGGGATAGCTCAAAGGCAACTTCGCCCATCGTCCTGCGGTAATTGACCTCGCTTAAATACCTTATCTTAAGTTCACCCTGATCCTGATAGATAAATGAGTCCACAGAAAAACCACTTTTGAGCTCTGCCGTTTCATACACTTCAACAATTTTATCCAGGGCCAATTGGAATTTCTTCCATTCCTCAGGATCGATTTCTTGATAAAACTTCAATCTCTCAAGTGTTGGATTGGTGAAATCTCTAAAAACTGTTCCCCGGTACTGGTATCTTTTATCCACGATATTCTGGTAGCAAACTCTCATTCCATTTGGAAAAACGTAATGGGAAAAATCAGCGACTCGATTAAGCAGAGGTTCCAAAATCACCGGGAAAGACTTAATCAATGAATTTAGATCGGTCTTCGAGACTAAATAGAAATTTTGCCCTGACATTCCATGAGGATTTTTGGCCAGATATTTTTGACCTTCACGAAGTTCAGGAAAGTCCTTAGAGCTTTTAATGATATGGGTATCCTGACACCAGCCCTCTTTAAGATTAAGCTCAGCACTCATCTCTTTAGAGTTAAGCTTTCGCTCAAGTTCAATGTTTGCAAGGCTTCCCCACCAATTCTCCCAACCAGAAGCTTTTATAATTGTGGGTCTTCTACCTGTGAAATTTTCCACATGCTTTAAATATTCCTCACTGTAAGCTTTCTGACTCAGTAGAGGTCTATCATCAATAAAAAGTGCCAAAAACTCCAAGGCCTGATTAATAACCGGCAGAGATTCTTTTTTACCGAAAAGCACGGCTTCATAATCAGCGTTAACTTTAATCGCTTTCATTAGGAACGCTTAGTAATTTTAAAGTCATCATCATAATTTTTCAGTTCTTCCATAAACTGAGCATCATTCATGGCCCGCTCATGCAGAACAGGATCAAAACCGATACCTCTGCTGCGGGCAGGAGTTAAAGGCCAGGGCAGAGATTGCAGGTAGTACTCCCAAAGAGTTTTATCCGCACGCCACTTCTTCATCCAATAGGCACCGAAAGCGACATGAGTGATTTCATCTTCCAAGACAGTATCAAGAATTGAGGCGGTAGTATGATCTCCAAAGTTCCTGAAGATTTCGGCATAATGTTGAGCAAAATCCAAATTTGCAGCTTCAAAAGTCAGTGACATCATAGCGGTGTATTGAGCAGGAGTTTTAAGCTTCTCCATCTGACGCCAGAAAAAATCATTCAGGGGAAAGTCACCAAATTCATAACCGAGTTCATTTAAACGCCCGATATAGAGTGAGAGGTGTTTTTGCTCATCTCTTAACGCAGAAAAAATACCGCGCTTAAAGCGAAGATGCTCTTCACTTGAGTGGGGATAAACTAATAGCGCTGCGGCCATCATTTCAATTGCCAGCAGTTCATGATTAGCAAAGCTATGGAGGGCCATGGCCTTCATATCATTTTCATTCAGGTGGACGGCCTTGGGAAACTTCATTCTTTCGGAAGAAAAGCTGATGCGGCCTGATCTACCAGGTTTATGAGGAAGTTCAAAAGTCTTATACTCACTCCAATCAACAGAGTTAGCTAAGAATTTAGCTTCCAAATTGTTTCCCAAAAGGATCTCTCGGGAAAAATCAAAATATGAAATTTTATCGGAATTTTCTGAATGCTTTGGCAGCGTTTCCACTCTTACCTCCACCGCCTGGCTTACTTCCGGCCGGTCGTGGTCTTCTTACACCATGTTCAGCGGGTTTTCCAGAGTTGGAAGACTTCTGCCCCTCAGCTTTTGAACGAGCAGGTCTTTCTCTTTCACCCTGGTCTCTTTTCCCACGGTGATCCCGACTTCTATCCCCTCTTTCTGAAGAACCTTCAGCGGAACGAGGCGGGCGCCGGCCAAACCGGCGCTTGGAAAAACATTCATCACAGATGTTAAAGCGAGCATTAGCGGGCATTTTACATCCGCAACTAGAACAGGTCTTACCAATTTTATCAGAGAGAAGTTCATTTAAGCGCTCAATGGCCTTGGTCTTATTTTCAAGAAGCTGGCGCTGATCAAATTCAAAATTCTTCTGATTAAAATGACGGGACAACCACTGATAGAGTTCAACGCACTTAATGGAAGTTTCAAGATAATCAATATTGTCTGATTTATCATCAATCGGTTCGTTGTAAATTTCCTGGTTATCCACATAGTGGTTTAAAATCCAAAGGTAGTACTGAACATGTTCAATAAGACCAAGATTTACCGGAGCACAGGCAAAACCAAAGATTTCAGCATTTGAAAGTGTTCTGTCTTCATCGGCCGCTTCCACCATTTCGGCCAGTTCAATCATCTCTTTCATATCCACACAATAAAATGGTTTCTGAAAAGTCATGGTGTTGAATAGACGCAAAAACTCGGAGAGCTGAAGGGTTGGTAACGAGTTAGACAATAAGGCATTATTCACAGAACTGAAAATATCCAGATCCGGACCTACCATGGCCTTATCACTCTGACCCAAATGATGTGCCAAGGCACTTTTCAGGGTTCTAAGACCATCTTCGACTTTATTCAAAGTGGTCACTTCACCCACTGGGAAACGTTTATATCGTCCTGCCCGGCCGGCGATTTGTTTGATTTCCGAATATGTGAGTGGATTTTCTCTATCATTGATAAATTTTGAAAGGGCCGAGAAAACAATTCTCTTCACCGGAAGGTTCATCCCCATGGCAATAGCATCAGTGGAAACCATGATATCGGTTTCACCTTCATCAAACTTTCGGGCCTGTTCACGGCGAACTTCCGGAGACAGACGTCCATAAACAATCGAAACTTTGAAATCGAGCTCTTCTAAATCGGCCTTATAACGAAGAGCATTTCTGCGTGAAAATACAATAAGGGCATCATTTTTCTGCAATTGAGTCAGAGGAATCTGATGATCCAGAACATTTAGTTCTGTCATGCGGGTGTACTCTTTAACTTCTAGTGTATCACCACAAAGAGCGAGAATCTTTTTAACCAGTTCTAAAACTGAATGATCGCCACAGATATGGATTTCATCGGCCTGAATATTAACCAGAGCACGTGTCCATGCCCATCCCCGTTGAGGATCAGTCAGCATTTGAATTTCATCAATCACACAGCAATCAAAACGGGTCTGTAATTTCGCCATCTCGATAGTTGAAGAAAAGTGTGTGGAATCCGGAATTTCTATGACTTCTTCACCAGTGAGTAAAGTGGTCTTAACCCCTTTACTGTTCATCGTATCGTAGAGCTCAGAGGCCAGAAGCCTTAAAGGTGCGAGATAACACCCCTTCTTTGCCTGACAAAGAGCTTCAATAGCATGATAGGTCTTTCCGGAGTTGGTTGGACCCATATGATAAATAATTTTACGATTGATTCTTCGGGCATCAGTGTGCAACCAGAACTGACCAAGATATTCTCTTAAGATCGTAGAAGAAACATCTTTACGCTTTAGCGCCAAAATCGCCTGGGTAAAACGTTCGAATTCCTTTCTCAGGAAAACTTCGCCCTTCCAGATATTCGTCTCAAGCTGAAGATAAAAGCGATCATACTCTTCCGCAGAAACAAGTTCCGGCTTAAGCCCTTGTTCCACTAAGAGTGTATTGAAAAATACCGTTAGTTTTTCTTTATAGACTTTACCAAGATCAGATTTGGTACCGAATTTACTACGAAAGTGGTGCTTTACTTCATTCTCAAGCTTATTCACGGATGAACGCTTAAGTTTATTTCGCATTTGATGAAAGTTCTTATCCAGATTCTTTTTTAAATCAAATACAGCATTAGAAATATCTGAGATTCTCTTTACTAAAACCCAGTCATGCAGTTTCTCTTCGGCCTTATCGATTAAAGAGGCCTGGGTTGCAAAAACAGCTTCGCGAACCTGAGTCCGGAAATCACCCAGACACTGAACACACTGACAGGTCAGATCTTTATCATTGAGCTTAATATCAAAGTTAAGTTTCAATAGATCCTGAGTAGCGGTGTGATTAGCACTCTTCT
The DNA here is from genome assembly GCA_002381945.1 of Bacteriovoracaceae bacterium UBA4096. Lineage (GTDB taxonomy): Bacteria > Bdellovibrionota > Bacteriovoracia > Bacteriovoracales > Bacteriovoracaceae > Peredibacter. The sequence goes on along the minus strand of DFXY01000066.1, from coordinate 53,669 downwards.
CCTCAGTCCAGGCCTTATACGTATCTTTATAGGATTCAACCAGCTCTTTACTGAATTGACCATCTACAATCATGGGATAAGTTGTAGTGACCGGGAAAATGAAGTCTTCTACCAGGCATGTTTCAACGATGGCCTCACGATCAAAGACTTCCCTGACTCGTCCAAAGGATCTTTCAAAAAGAGATTCTAAAGAGGGAAAGGCATCCAAAAGCCCTCTGGTATCAACTGCAATTGATTCAAGAGTATCTAAAATCGTTCGGGAATCTTCAAGAGGTCGCATACTGGAGGATTCATCATCCAGTATGCTCGTCGTAATGAGGGCCTTACGTGAAACTTCTAGGCTGTTGCGGATGTCCTCGTACAAGGACTTTAATTCATTACTCAAAATCTGATTACTTCCTTAATTAGCAAGTTCTACTACGAAGGCCGTGGCCAACTTAGCAAATTTAGCAGCGTGCTTAGCATCGCCTCCTGCTGATTCTAGAGTATCTTTCGCAGTATGAATATTTTTATTACCATCGTTCATGGCCGACTCAAATGGCATTGAAGCTGGGAATCCATTGGCGGTCCAAGAAGCATGATCCGAACAACCATAACCACAACGTGAGTAGCCCCAAGGAACTTTTACGTACTCATCTACAATACGGCCGAGGAATTCATTTTGAGCAGCATTGGTATAGTCGGCCATAAGGACGATGTCTTTATCAATCGTTCCTTTAAAAAGCGTCATATCAAGCTGCATAACGCCTACGACTTTACGGGAGTTCTGTTTGTAGACCGATGCAATCTCTTTTGAGCCTAAAAGACCCACTTCTTCAGCAGCGTAGCCCATGAACTGGATAGTACGTTTTGGCTTAAAATTGTTGGCCATCAGAATTCTGATCACTTCAGTAATGGTTGAAATACCTGAAGCATTATCATCCGCTCCAGGAGACTTACCACCGCCGCCAAAAAATCCTGCAATTGAATCAGCGTGGCCGCCAACAATCACAATTTCTTCCGGATTTTCAGAACCTTCAATCGTCATGATGATTGAAGCTTGAGGCCATCTATCGTGCTTATAAAGCTCAACTTTCACATCGTTTCGGTTTTTGGCAAGGGCCGCCCAACTATTACGAATAAACTCAGATGATTCAACACCGGTTTCAGATTTATAGTAACGTGTTTTGAAATCAGAAAGCTTGATAATCATGTCTCGGATGGACTGCTCTTTAACCTGACTTACCATTGGCCTGACAAGATGACCCTGATCAAGTGAGTAATCTGAAAAGATCGCCCTCTTTGCAAAATACATCTCTCCTTGAGAGGTAAGAGCATTAATGGCCTCTTCTTCAGTATCATGCTGAATAAAGCCACCACAACGGTGAAGCTCATCATGAATCATATGAGAAAGCTGCTCGATTTCAGGAGTAGTTAAATTAACTACTGAAGCGCCTTGAGCGGAAAAACCAATATGGACAGATTTGTTCAATTTTGGGCGAATTTTTGAAAGAATCTCATTATCAACTGTTAACCACTGTGACGGTGCCGCCATCGTGGCCGCAGAAAGCGTCAGGGCAATAATTCCAAAGACTTTTTTCATTTTTTTCCATCCTTGCTAATAAAAATGACTGTTATAATTAACCCATAGATTAAACTTGTTTGGAAAGTAAAAGTTCCGTGACTTTGCCTTACAGAGACACCTTGCGCAATAACCATGTAGGAGTTATATGAAAACCGCACTTACTGAAATGTTGGGAATTGAACTTCCTATCATCATGGCCCCAATGTTTCTGGTAACTAACACTGACATGATAGTCGCGGCCGCTGAAAATGGAGTGGCCGGTTGTATTCCCGCTTTGAACTTCAGAACAATTGAAGAGCTTGAGGCCGGTATTAAAGACATAAAATCCAGAACCAATAAGCCTTTTGGCATCAACTTAATCGTCAATAAGTCTAATGTCCTGGCCAAGAAACAGCTCTATAAATGTTTAGACCTGGGGGTAAATTTTTTTATTACCTCTCTCGGTAGTCCGGAAGAAGTTATTCGGGAATCAAAAAAACATGGAATCAGAGTCTTCTGTGATGTCATTGAAGAAAATTATGCCAAGAAAGTGGAAGATCTTGGGGCCGATGGAGTTATTGCAGTTAATTCAGGGGCCGGAGGACACCTTGGTAATATTCCGGCGAGTGTTCTGGTGCCTACACTTAAGAGTAAATGTAGAATACCTGTGATCTCGGCCGGTGGCGTTGGCAGTGGGGCCGGAATCCTTTCCATGCTGGCCTTAGGTGCTGATGGACTCTCCATTGGATCACCATTTATTGCGAGTACAGAATCAGGTGTTACTCCCGAATATAAGCAGGCCTGTATAGATTATGATGCTGAAGATATTGTTGTTACAACCAAGCTCTCCGGCAGTCGCTGCACTGTAATCAACACGCCTTATCTGAAGAAAATAGGTACTGACCAAAACCTTTTTGAATCATTCCTTAATAAGAACAAGCAGCTTAAAAAATATGCCAAGATGGTGACTTACTATAAGGGCATGAAAATGATCGAGAAGGCCGCTTTTGGAGCTACTTATAAAACCGTCTGGTGCGCTGGTAGCTCAATCGAATTCACCAAGAAAATTGAACCAATTCAGGAGATCATCACTCGCTTAAAGAATGAGCTTGAAACTGCTAAAGAAAATTTAAACAAGGTAGTGGGATAATATGAAGGCCGTTTATAAAATCATTGATAAATTACTTGCTAACCCGACTACCTTAAATCTGATGGCGCTGGATAAAGTTCTAAGGATAGGTATCCCTTTCAATGCACCTCATGGATTCAAGATTAAGACTTTGAATAAAGATGCAGTTATTGTATCCCTCCCCAACCGTAAACTTAATCATAATCATCTCGCAGGAATTCACGCTTGCGCTATGGCAACGGTCGGTGAATATTGTGCAGGACTATCCCTTCTATCATCTTTTGGAATCAGTAAATATCGGCTGATCATGTCTGAAATGAACGTGACTTATTCCTATCAAGGAAGAGTTGATCTGGAAGGCATTTGTTCTCCTCATCAAATTGATGTGGAAGCGATAAGAGATGGTTTGGAAACCCACGGTAAATATTCCCAAAAACTTATCACCACCATTAGAGATCTGAATGGTAAGGAAGTGGCCATCGTGACAACCGTCTGGCAGCTAAAAAACTGGGAACAGGTTAAAACCAAAAGTTAAAGGCCAAGCGTGCGATGTACGCACAGAAATAGGCCAGTGCCAAAGTATAGAGAACCATGATGATGGGCCATTTCCATGAATCGGTCTCGCGCTTCATGACAGCGAAGGTAGAAATGCATTGTGGAGCGTAGACGAACCAAATGAGTAAGGCCACCAAAGTTCCTAAACCGAAATGCTGAACTAAGGCCAGTGACATCTCTTCTTCAGTCCCTTCCATTGAAAGAACCATTGAAAGAGCACTTACGACGACTTCCCTGGCACCAATGCTTGGAATCAAGGCAGTAGTGATTCTCCAGTCAAATCCAAGTGGTCTGAATATTGGTTCAAAAACCCGGCCGATATCAGCAGCATAAGACTGTTCAATTTGAGAGACACCATTTTGCTGTGGAAATGTCATAAGCGCCCAAATGATAACACTTACTACAAGAATGATTCCCCCCGCTTTTTTCAGAAAAATCATGGCCTTGTTTTTCATAACCAATAAAAGATTTTTCAATTTAGGCATGCGGTAAGGAGGAAGTTCCATAAGCAACATTGAAGGAGATGAGTGAGGTAGAGTCCTTTTAAAAATCAAAGAGACAATTAAAGCTGAGCCAAAGCCCAACATATAAAGTCCAAACAAAACCAATCCAGGTAATTTCAGCCAAGGCATTCCGGCCACAGCAATATTTGGAATAAGAGCGCCGATTAAAATGGCATAAACAGGTAGACGGGCAGAACAAGTTGTTAGCGGAATCACCAACATGGTGATTAGTCTTTCACGGTGATTATCAATGACCCGAGTTGATAAGATTCCAGGAATTGCACAGGCATGAGAAGATAAGAGCGGAATCACGGATTTTCCCGGAAGACCGAATTTTCTCATCACGGAGTCCATTAAAAAAGCGGCCCTTCCGAGATAACCTAAATCTTCGAGAAACTGGATAAAAAAGAAAAGCAGTACAATCTGTGGCAAGAAAACAAGTACGCCGCCGACTCCACTGATAATACCGTCAACTACAAGACTTCTAAGTAGCTCATTTGAAATCCAAGTGGAAGCAAACTCACCCATGGCACCAAACATGGCCTCAATTAAATCCATGATGGGTGATGCCCAGGTAAAAAGAGTCTGGAAAATCAGGATTAATGTCACAAAGAGCGTCACGATTCCCCAAACAGGATGAAGAACGATTCGATCAATTCTCTCGGAAAATGTATCCGGCTTCAAACTGGTGATCGTAACCTCTTTAAGAAGTTGATCAATTTCTTTGAAAATACCGTTTACATAGGCAGGTGATCTGAAAACCTTTTGTGAATTTTCAGGAACCATGAGAGTAGGCTTTTCCTGCTTCTGTAATTCATTTTTTAAAGTCGCTATCAGTTCTTTAGTACCTTCACCGGTTGAAGCACTGGTAGGGATAATAATTGCATTCAATTTTTCAGAGAGGAGCTTCAAATCAAGGGAAAAACTTCTCTTCTTGGCCTCATCCATTAAATTCAGGGCAATGATTAAAGGATAACCCAGCCGCTTTAATTGAAAGGCCAGGTAGAGAGATTTATCTAAATTAGTAGCATCAAGAACCAGGACGAAGAGATCGGCCGAAGCTTCCTTTTCCTTTCTCAGTAAAAAGTCTTTTGTTACTTTCTCATCCAAAGTTGTGGCATCCAGAGAATAAATTCCTGGCAGATCCACCACTTCCAAAACCTTATGGCCATTTTCAGAGACCCAACCGGTTTTCTTCTCGACGGTGACTCCGGGAAAATTGGCCACCCGCTGAAAACTCCCAGTCATTTTATTAAAAAGCGCGGTTTTACCTACATTGGGCATTCCGATCAGGGCAATACTTGGAATCATTGAGCGACCTCGACACAGATCATTTCAGCTTCAGAAAAGGACAAAGCAATCGATCTGCCTCTGACTTCAACAAGAAGTGGTTCTTTAAAGATGGGAGCTTTTTTAGTGATTTTAATTAATTCGCCATGCACAAAACCTAAATGCATAAGTCTTGATTCAATATCTGAAAAATCCCTCACCTCATGGTTAGCAAAGGATCTTACTGTTAGTCGGGTATTCATGGGGGCCTGATTAATAGTCATTTGTTCGGTATATCAAACCCCTTGAGACTTGGCCACTGGAACCTACAAATATTCTAGACCCCATTCCCTAGGCTGCAAGTGCCTTTTTAATCCTTTTAGTTACAGGTTCCATATTGAGTATAATTATGGCGCTTTCCTTATTTTCACTTGTCGGAATACTTACAACTTCTTTGACATCGTTCTCAAATTTACTGGTGGCCATCTGTGATACCATACTGGGAAGTTTCATTTTATTTTCTTCATCGATGCTTATAATGCTTTCAACGGAATCAACTACCAGCCCGAATTTTTCATCACCATTTTCGAAAATTAAAATTTTCGATTCGGATGTTGCAGCCTCGGAAGGTTTCATCGAATATAACTTCCGGGTATCTATGATCGTTACCAGTTGTCCACGAAGATTCATCATTCCATTAACAAATGTCGGCATTCCCGGAGCATTCAACATTTCTTTTGAATAATTGATGATTTCCCGAATATCACAAATGGATACACCAAATAGATGCTCCAGTTTAAAAGAAATGTAGGCTTCTCTTCTTGTCCCTTTTCTTTTCTTTATCTGCTGACCGTTCTCTGACTTATATATTTTACTATGGCCTTGGGTTATTTCCAGCACTTCTTTTCTCGATAGAACGTGTTCATGATTCAAAAGGATGACTTCTCCTTCATCTTTAACTGAAATACATCCTTCGAACATTTTGGCCCGATCTTGACTCAAAAGTGGAATTGCCATGATTTCATTGATCAGATAACTACTGATACTCTCTACGGAATCCACCAATAATCCAAAAAGTTCCTCACCAAGTCTCAAAATAATGATTCTTTTATCTTCAATGCTTCTCTTAGATTCACCTGGAACATTTAACAAGGCAGCGAAATCAATCACCGGTACAGTTTGTCCCCTGAGATTAATGATCCCTTTACACAAATCAGTTTCGATAGCCGAATGTTGAATTTCAGGAACTTTCACGATTTCATTGATACCTGAAATATCAAAGGCCATTTTCATATCAAACACTTTAAAAGAAATGCACTTCTTAAGATTTTCATGTTGATAACCAAGTTGAGTCTTCCTCTTGGGATTCCTTTTTTGCTGCTCCAGGATTTGTGGAATATTAGCTATCGAAATCAATGAAAATGGTTCAATGATCTGAAGAATTCTTGAGCCTTCTTCTAGCTTGATGGCGCCAGAAATGACCTTGTGAGCAGTTTTTGAGCTATAAGTGAAATCACTGATCTCATTCCGTGCAACTCGAATAATTTCACTGGTTGAATCAAACAAAATACCGATGTTCGCTCCTTGATACTCCAGGATTGCAACTTTCTGTGAAGGCAGACTTCCGCATTCTTCATGTTTAAGCAATGCTTTGAGATTTATAATGGGAATAATCATTCCACGAAGATTGAAAACACCCAACAAGAAATCGGGAGACAATGGCATTGCGACTATGTGCTCGGGGAAATTGACGACTTCCTGGATATCTTTTACGTTTATTGCTACTTCCATCTTGCCTACAAAAAATGAACCATAGGTTTCTGGACCAATAGGCTTTTGAGTTATTTCTTCTGCTGCCGTCTCAATTTTCATTGTCGACTCTTCCATATTTACCCCTTAAACGCTAACTTCAAATTTTGGTAATTTAAAAACAGATACAGTACCAGTTGAACAGTCCACAACGATTTGGGTGCCTTCTTCCCCACCAACATCCATCTTTTTAATTTTTAGCCCATGAGCTGCAAGATATTTCAAAGCGGCTTTAGTGTTCTGAGATCCAATATGATCAGAATTAACACGTGAAAGTTGAGTCATCATGTTCCCGCCACCAGCAATCACAACTTCAATTTCACTTATGTCTTCAGGTCTGATCCTCATCATGGCAACGAGAGAAGGGACTGCCTGACTCACATACTTGGCCCCAATGCTGTTTGTGGCCAGGGGAGATTCAGGTAAGAGGCAATGGGCCAGTCCATACAGACCTTTGCGTTTCCAAAGGAAGGCAATTCCGACACAAGATCCTAAAGTCGCCTTCAAGATTGTGGGATCATGTCCTGTCTTAACCTCACCTATTTTCACATAAAGCTCTTTTATTTCAAGTATCACTGGTTCCTGCTTTTCTCATAGATAAGTGGAGATTTAAAATTGAATGACGTTTTCAAGTTATTCAATGATTCTGATTCTCCAATCACCAGAGTACCATTGGGAAGCATTGCTCTACTGACATTACCCAGAACTATTTCCTGATCAAGAGCTTCAAAATAAATCATCACATTCCGGAGAAAAACTATATCAAAAAATTCTTTATGCTTTGGAACAGTAAAGAGATTATGACCCGCAAAGCGAATCCTTGACTTGATTTCAGGTGCCACCTTAAATCTGCTTCCTGTTGGAATAAGAAACTTATCAAACAATGGTCGGTTATTAGTTTTAAAGTTTTCAATTGACCGACCACTATATTCGCCAGCTTCAGCAACTTTTAAAACTTCAGTGGAAATGTCTGTTCCTAAAATGTGGTACTCAAAACCTGGATGCTTTTGCCGGAATTGCTCACAAGAAATACCGATAGTATAAACCTCTTCTCCGGATGATGAAGCAGCCGACCAGATGTTTAGAGTTTTCCCAGGATTTTCACTCACCCATTTCGGTAGAAAATCATTGCTGAAAAAATCCCAAACTCTCTGGGTCCGGAAGAATGAAGTTTCATTCGTGGTTATGATGTTCACGAATTCCTGAACCTCTTCTTTGTGAGAAGAAAGATACTCTATGTAGTCATCATAGGTATGAAGACCCAGGTCACGAACACGTGGGCGTAAACGGCCCTGTAACAGGGCCTTTTTACTGCTGTTCATGGTAATACCAGTGTGTTTATGAACTAACTTCAACATCTTTTCTAATGTCGTCTGGTCCAGTTCCTGAATTTCTAAACTTAAATTCATATTAACCTTTAAATTTAGCTACCATTTTCTTCATCTCTTCAGCCCCGACAGTTAGTCCCTTAGTTGCATTGGCAATGGCCTCTGACGCCGCAGCGGACTTTTCAGTTTCCTCGGCCACTTGCTGAATGGCAGAACTTATCTCACGAGCCGCCACCAACTGCTCTTCTGCAGAATAAGAAACTTCTGAAATGGCCTGAGTCGTTTTATTGACTCCTGTGACGATTTTTTCAAAAGCTTCACCGGCCTGTTTAGAAATCTCACTTCCCTGGGCGACACGTTTCACTGATTCATTAATCAGTTTGGAAATTTCCTTCGTGGCCTGAGATGATCTTTCGGCAAGTTTCCGAACCTCATCCGCTACCACCGAAAAGCCTAGACCATGTTCTCCCGCCCGAGCGGCTTCAATGGCGGCATTAAAGGCGAGAAGATTAGTCTGTCCGGCAATTTCACTGATAACTTTTACGATTTCGCTTATATCTTCAGAAGATTTTGTAATCAGTTCCATTGCTTCAATTGCTTTTGTGATGGCCTTAGAGCCAATTTCTGCTTCAGCGTGAGTCGCTTTGGCAACAGCATCGGTACTCTTAGAGTTTTGGGCAATGGAGTTAATGGAAGCTGTCAGTTCTTCAATCGAAGCATTCATCTCTTCTGTTGTGGCACCAAGTGCTTGTGCTCCTTGAGCAACACCACGGGATTTCTCAGCGATATCCACAGCATTAGCTGAAAACTCATTAGACATGCGAGTAACAGTTTCCTCTACCTCTACCTGGAGAGAAATATCGGTAGCAAACTTAACAATTTTATAAGGCTTGCCATTAGTATCAAAAATGGGATTATAGCTGGCCTGAATCCAAACTTCTTTACCACCTTTACCGATGCGTTTATAGCGGCCGGCATCGAACTCTCCCCGTCCAAGCTTTAACCAAAAATCTTTATAGGCAGCGCTATTAACATAGGCTTCCTCACAAAATATTCTGTGATGTTTTCCTTGGACTTCATCTAATGAATACCCCAAAGTTTTAAGAAAATTCTCATTCGCTGTCTGTGCAATTCCATTTAAATCAAATTCTATGATCGCCTGAGCTTTACCTATGGCAGTTAACTTTCCATCTACCTCAGCATTTTTCAATTTGGTTGCGGTAATGTCAGAAGCAAACTTCACGACTTTAATCACTTTGCCGTTTTCATCAAAAATCGGATTATAAGAAGCATAAATCCAGATTTCCTTTCCGCCTTTTCCAATGCGCTTATATTCCCCGGCCTCAAACTCACCCTTTCCGAGCTTCTCCCAAAACTGGCGGTAAGCAAGGCTTGAAGAGTATTGTTCTTCGCAGAACATACGGTGGTGTTTGCCTTTAATCTCGTCCAGGGAATATCCTAAAGCTGTCAGAAAATTATCATTGGCCTCAATGATCGTACCGTCAGTATGGAATTCAATTAAGGCCTGAACCCGATTAAGTGCCTGGTAAATACCATTTAGATCTTTCTCATTTGTTTCAGTGCGCACAGTCTTTAAGGCTTCCATATTTTCCCCTTGTTAAATTTTTTTTAATTTTCAGGCGAACTTCTTCTCGGTACAAATTGAAAAAAAGCCACAGTTTTCTTAAGAATTCTTTAGTAAAATCAAGACCTTCTTAAGGTTTAACTACTAACCATCTTAAATCACTGAGCAATTATTAAGATTTCTTAAATATCCCCTTCTCCCTTTCTATTCTAATCTTCATTATAAAACTGCCCATAAAAAGCCTCATTTGATGATACTTCGCTTGGATTTTCACGCTTGGTTCTGGCCAGAATTTCAGTCTTTAGATACAAAGCAGAAACCCCTGGAGGAATCATGAAGTCACTTTTTTTAGCCCTTCCTTTCGTCTTTTTAATCTCCTGCGCCCAAAACTACACCAAGGGTAAAACCTACAAGCTCACTATCCTGCACACCAACGACCATCATGGGCGTTTCTGGTCAAATAAGGATGGAGAATATGGTCTGGCAGCACGTGCAACTTTGATCAAGCAACTTAGAGAAGAAGTTGAAAATCAGGGAGGAGAAGTTCTGCTTTTAGATGCGGGAGATGTGAACACTGGTGTTCCTCAATCTGATCTTTTGGATGCTGAACCAGACTTTAAAGGAATGGCAGCGATTGGTTATGATGTCATGGCGGTAGGAAATCATGAATTTGATAAGCCTCTTAAAACCATTTTGAAGCAACAAAGAGAATGGGCCAAATTCCCATTTATTTCGGCAAATATTTACGATGATAAAACTAACGAGAGAGTATTTCCTTCCCATGTTACGAAGAATCTAGATGGGCTGAAAGTAACGGTTTTTGGTCTCACGACAGAAGACACTCCAAAAAAATCAAAACCTGAAAACTCAGCAGGTCTAACTTTTATACCTTCAGTGGAAGAGGCCAAAAAGCTGGTTCCTTTACTCAGACCTAAATCAGATGTCCTGATTGCACTTACTCATATTGGACACTATCCGGATGAGAAACATGGGGCAGATGCTCCTGGAGATGTGACTCTCGCCCGCAAAGTTGATGGCATTGACGTGATCATTGGGGGCCATACTCAAAAGCCGCTCTTTAAACCGGATATTCAGAATGGGACGATTATCGTTCAAGCTTTTGAATGGGGTAAATATGTAGGAAAAGTTGATCTGGAGTTTAAAGATGGCGAAGTTACTCTCAAGAGCTATCAGTTGATTCCGGTAAACCTTAAAGATTCGACCGTCAAAATTAAAGATGATGAAAAAATCCATGCGCTCCTTAGGCCATATAAAGAACAAGGTGATAAGTCGCTTGCCATAGAAATTGGCTCAGCCGAGGTCGAATTCATTGGAAGACGTGATCTGGTAAGAACCCAGGAAACCAATCTGGGTAATTTAGTGGCCCGATCTTACCGTGAAAAATTTAATGCAGACATTGGTCTTACTAATTCCGGTGGAATCAGAGACTCTATCTATCCGGGAAAAATCTCAGTTGAAACTGTCATGATGGTACTGCCTTTCGGGGGAGAAGTTGTGACTACGGAATTTTCTGGAAAAGATCTAAGAAATTATATTGAGTATGTTGTAACTAAGCTTACTCCTGGCTCGGGAAGTTTTCCGCAGTTTAGTGGCATCGAAGTTGTCTTGGATAAAAAATCTCAAAAGATTCAATCTTTGAAGGTTAATGGGAAACCAGTTGTTGCGACGCAAAAGTATAGCCTGGCGCTACCAGAGTTTATTGCTAAAGGCGGAGATAAATATCCAACAGTCCCCTATATAAAATACGGTCACATCGATGCAGACTTGCTTAAAGAATTCATTCAGAACAAAAAGAGTGATTTGAAGGCGAAAGATTTTGCCCCTACAGGTTACATCAAAATAAAATAAAACTGATCAGAACAGTTTGTAAAAGTTTTCTATGAGATTATGGCCTCATCCCTTATCCTAATAAGGATGAGGCCACTTCTTCTTTTAACAATTTTCTTTTCCCTTAACGCTTATTCTTCTGAAGAGATCATTCAGCATAAATTTTACACGCTCAATTATAATGAAGAACATGAAGTGGCCAATTGGGTCTCATACGAACTTGATCATGCAAAAATTCAAAATTGCGTAAAACGTTCCAATAGCTTTAGAGCAGATCCACTGGTTTCCACCGGATCTGCCGTTGCCAGTGATTACAAGGGGAGCGGATTTGATCGCGGCCATCTGGTTCCGGCCGGAGACATGAAATTTACTTCACAGGCCATGAAGGAAACATTTTTCTTCAGCAATATGACTCCTCAACCAGGACCCTTTAATCAGGGCCGCTGGGGGCAGTTAGAACATCTTATGAGATCATGGGCGCTTAAATACAAAAAGATCTGGATCGTAACAGGTCCTATTCTGAATCAAAATCTCCCTGTCATAGGAAAACAAAACCAAATATCAGTTCCTGATGAATACTATAAGGTCATTCTTAGACAGAATGGTTCAACTTATGAAGGTATGGCATTCCTAATGCATACTGATGTTCCTTACAAGGATCTTGCAGCTTATGCGACAACCATAGATAAGGTTGAAGACTTAAGCGGCTTTGATTTTTTTCAATTCTTAAAAGATGACGTCGAAGAAGCCGTAGAAAAAAGAGCTGACTTAGGGAAGTGGGACTTTAATGCGAAATTTGAGTACTTGCCGTGTCAAGCTTTGGAAGATCAATCACAAATGTCGTATTAGGGGCTTCATCCTGATAGTAGAGTTTCCCATGGTGCTCCTCTACAATCCCTCTTGAGATACTTAAACCCAGACCAGTACCAACACCGATATCCTTGGTAGTAAAAAAAGGCTGGAATAGCTTCTGGCGGATGGCCGGAGAAATTCGTTCTCCACAATCAATGACCTGAACACGATAGGTATCGCCCAGATCTTTCATTATAATTTTAATCCAGGGATGAGGATAACTAAAAGTTGCCTGGTAGGAATTATTGATCAGATTCAATATCACTTGGGATATCTCAACCGGACGACACAAGATATAAGAATCATGCGGTAAGTATTCCACATCAACAGCGGTTCCGTTGTTGTTGATTCGTTCCTGGCAAATATCCAATGTCTCTTCCACGATTTTATTAAGTGAGTATTTAACCTTCTCATCCATTGATGATTCTCTTGAAAATCGTCTCATACCGTTCACAATTCTTGAAATACGGGAAACAGTACTATCCATTTTATCAATGTACTGAATAAGAAGTTCAGGGCTCAAAGAATGTCGTGAGGAATGTCGTCTTAAAAGATCAATATAACCTTTAATGATACTTAGCGGATTATTAATCTCATGGGCAATCCCACCCGCCATTTCACCCAAGGCCGAAAGCTTTGAAGCCTGGGCGAGCCGCATCTCAGCTTCTTTACGGCCCGTGATATTTTCCGCCATGACAATGACTCCACCAACATCCTGGTTTACGTTTTTCCAGGGTTGAATGGTCCATTTTAGCCACAGCTCCTGACCTTGAGAAAATTCGATTAAGTCTTCATCCCTAGAAAGGATATTTCCTTCCATGGCCTTCTTCATGGCCTCAATCCATTCAGGGCGGAATGTTTGTTTAACATTCTCCCCTTCCTTGGCATTACTCATGAACTTCCACTCTTCAAGCCAACGAGAACTAAACGCAAGATAATTGAAGTCTTTATCAAACATCGCCACGGGAGTGGGTAGTGATTGAATCATTGATTTGAGTTGTTGCTCAGAAATGATGAGACTTTGTTCCCACTTTAGAATTGGCGTCACGTTTACATTGACTCCAATGATTCTCTGAGGAGTGCCATCATTATTTCTTTGAATGATACAACCACGGTCCAGGCACCATTGAATGTCACCCGACTTAGTGATCATTCTATAGCGACATTCATAGAATATGGTCTCGCCTCTAATATGGCGATCTATCTCCTCAAAAACCCGGTCAGCATCTTCAGGATGGAGAACCTTCTTTAGGGTAGCAACTTCTTGAGGCAATTCATTGTATGAATAGCCAAGCTTGGTATACCAGGTCTTGTTAAGTGAGAGTTTATTAGACCTGATATCTAATTCCCACTTCCCAACCTGGGCCCCTTCTAAAGCAAGATCAAGACTTAACTTAGCTTCATTCAAATCATCCAGTTTTCTTTTTAGATCATTTTCAAGATAGTTGATCCGGTGTCGAAGTTCTTTTTCATAGGTATGTCGCTTTTCACCCTCAATCAATCTTCCGATGAAATCCGAACAACTGACTGAAAAATTCTTATCCGGATTATCCCATTTTTTGGGGATACTTTCTTTTTCGCAACAAAGTACTCCAATCATCTCTCCATCAGAAAAGATTGGGGCATCAAGTAGTGCATGAACATTATGGGGCAGCATATAGCTTTCAATTAATTCAGATGTGGCTTCGTCACTGAAAGTATCTTCACAAGTAACAACTCTTTCCTCACGAATATGTTTGAAATATATAGGTAAGTCATTTCTCTTAATGATCGAACCCTGTGTATTTTTACCATTTACAATATAGGTCATCTCTTCGTACATGGCCTCTTTGTCGACAGTAAAGAACCACACACCTACGCGCTCGATCTCCATCACTTCAGAAATTTTTTTACAGAGAATTTCCAGCGCTTGGTAACGACTAGTCCGATAAATCTCAGGGTTTTTTGCAAACCAGCTCAGAGCAGTGTGATAGAGCTCAAATTTATCATGCATTGCAGACCTCATAGGAATTTCGCAAACTAACCTTGAATAATCTATGAGTAAACTTAATAAAACTTTAGATTCTCTTCAGGTCATAAAAGGGACGATAAATCGTCCCTTTGGCTTAATGAAGTCCGGCCCTTCGGAGGAGGGCCCCAACATCCGGCTCCTGACCTCTGAATTTTTTATACAGTTCCATGGGGTGCTCAGTTCCACCTCGTTCAAGAATAAACTCACGAAACTTCCTGGCAACTTCCCGATTGAAGATTCCGGAAATTTGGAAGAACTCGAAGGCATCTGCATCCAGAACTTCGGCCCATTTATAAGAGTAGTATCCGGCCGAATAACCTCCGGCAAAAATATGTGAAAACGAGGTAGATATACTGGTACCAGGAATTTTTGGTAGCAACGTGGTTTTCTCAATTGTTTTAGTTTCAAATTCAGCAATATCCTTAATGGAATCTGGATTAACCGTATGGTAGGACATATCGAGAAAAGCAAAAGAGAGCTGCCTTAATGTTCCAAGACCTTCCAAAAATTTCCCACTTGCTTTGATTTTCTGAACCAGCTCATTTGGAATTTTCTCGCCAGTTTCATAGTGAACAGCAAAAAGATCGAGGCACTCTTTTTCCAGTACCCAGTTTTCCATAATTTGAGATGGAAGCTCTACAAAATCCCAATAAACATTTGTGCCTGAAAGGTCACGATATTTAACGTTGGACAAGAGCCCATGGAGAGCATGACCAAATTCATGGTAAAGAGTCAGCACTTCATCTAATGTTAAAAGTGAAGGCTTGGTTTTGGTTGGTTTGGTGAAGTTACAAACAATCATAATATGGGGGCGTTCAACTTTTCCTTGATACATCCCCTGCTCTTTTACCCCTGACATCCAGGCCCCACCACGCTTGGTAGAACGTGGAAAAAAATCTGTATAAAAAAGACCTACGAAAGATTTAGTCTCTTCATCATAGACTTCAAACGTTCTGACATCCTCATGATATTTTGGGATATTGAAAACTTCCTTAAAGTTAAGACTATAGAGAAGATTGGCCACTTTAAAAATACCATCGACCACGTTCTCAAGCTTGAAATAGGGTCTTAGCATTTCATCATCCATATCCAGTTCACGCTTTTTCAGAATCTCTGAATAGTAAGCAGTGTCATATGCCTGCAGATCAGTGATACCATCCAATTCCTGAGCAAGTTTTTTAAGGCGATTAATATCTTTCTCAGCATGAGGTTTTGCTTTCGCAAGAAGTTCCTCAAGAAAATCCATGACCTTTTTTGGCGACATGGCCATGCGTTCTTCCAAAACATAGTCTGCATGAGTGTTAAATCCCAGAATTTTGGCACGTTCAGTTCGGAGTTTCAGAATTTCTTTTAAGTTTTCCTGATTATCAAATTTTGTATTAAAAGTTTTCGAAGAGCTGGCAGTCAGTAACTGCTTACGTAAATCACGGCGTTTTGAATAAGTCATAAACGGCAGCATGGATGGCACGTCCAGGCTAAAGCACCAGCTACCGGCCTTTCCTTTTTTCTCGGCAAGCTCAGCAGCTGCTTCAATCACACCTTCTGGCAATCCATCGAGATCGGCCTTATCAGTAATCTCCATCAAATAATCATTGGTTGCCTTTAAAACATTCTGTGAGAAGGCCAGAGTCAGTTTGGCCAGCTTCTCATCTAGCTCCCTCATTCTGCTCTTCTCACTCTCCGCCAGAAGTGCACCATTTCTAACGAAAGACTTATAAGTCTTCTCAATAATCGTCATTTCTTCACTATTTAGTTTTTGCGCAAGACGGGTATCGTAACAAATTTTGACCTTGGCAAAAATCTCAGGATCAAGCGAGATATCATTTCCAAAACGTGTCAGATGCTCTGACATTTCAGGAGAGATCTTATCCAATTCCTCTGTGCATTCTGCTGAATGGAGGTTGAAGAAAATCCCGGCGATGTAATCCACTTCTTCTGTGATATCCCCTTTTTCCACTATGACATGTTGGAAATCAGTTCGCTTATCTTTCTTAAAGACTTCAAGCCGCCCTTTAGCGGTATCGATAGCAGCTTTTAAGGCCGGAAGAAAATCTGAAGGCTGAACTCTATCAAAAGGATAGGCCCCATGACTGGCCGATGGTTTTTCGAGTAGTGGATTTTGCATAAATTCCTCAATTAAATAATCTACGGTGGATTCCGAAAATTTTAACGACCATAATCAGCCATAGCAGGAGGAAAATGATCATCATCATATTAAGGATGAAAGAGGTTTGCAGATAAATCAAGACCGCAGCAATCAAGGCCTTAGATGACCTATACACGAGCATATCAGTGAGATATTTCGCCCCATATTTTTGTTCGGGTCTTAAGGGCTGGTACAAAAGCTCTTTTCCACCACTAAATAAGGAATAGTCAGCAGCTTTTAAATAAATATAAAAAGCCGCAAGCGGCAAGAGGAGGTTGCCGGAAATAAACATCAGGCCGACAGTTGCACCAATATAGGAAATTGGAATAAAAAAATGTAGTGCCTTCTCAGAGATTCTCGGAAGAATCAGTGGCAGGCATATAAACTGTAAAATAAAAGTTAATAAATTAGTCCAAGTATAGACATGGCCCAAATAGGCCGTCCTGTCATTTGAAAGACCAATGCTCTTTTCAAAAGAAAGATTAAACTTAAAATCTGCAATATTAATGACAAACTGGGAAAGCATGACCACTAAAGCAATGTAAAAAACATATCTCTTGAGATCTTTACTATCCAGACTGGCCACAGGCGAAGGGCCTTTCTTTTTTTCTTCAGTACTAATGAGAACGGGTGTAAAGAGAAACAGCAATGCTGGTAAAATGACAAACGATAATGAAAACCAGGCAACTGAAGTAGTACCCCAACCCCGCCCAATATATGTGGTCAGGAGTCCTCCCAAAATTCCACCGATACTCCCCACAGCTCCTACCGGTCCAACAATTAACTTGAACTCATCTTTGTGAAAATAGTTATTGGCGTAGGCCAACAGTAGATGAATTTGCAAAACGATATAGATTTCCTTCCAAATAAAGGAAACATAAGTGAGGTATTTTATTTTCAGCACAAAGCCTAAAGTACTCAGTCCCAAGAGGGACATTGAAAGAACCGAAGCCCAAAGAAAAACTTTCTGAACTGTATGGCGAGTCTGATACTTGTTAAAAATAAAAATGGAAACAGAAAGAAATAGGACGGTCCATAACCAGGCAATGGGAGAAGACCTGGCCCCGAATTCCTCAAAAAACATGGTAGTGGCAGCTGCCCGGACTAAAGGATAATTAAAAAGAACAAAAAAGTAGGCCCCTAAAAAGAACCAAAGATGACCTTTATAACGAGGGTCATCACTTTTAAGCAGCTCGATTATTTTCATTCAGACTTAAGGTAAGTATCACCCTTCTGGATTTCTTCAAAGTCGTGTTGATGTTCGAATTGCGAAAAATCAAAAGAGGTCGTGAAGTGATTATTCTTGAAATCATCATTCGTCAGGCTCTTCATGAAATTAAAAAATTTCTCGCGAGTCTCAGAACTCATCAGGTGCTCCATAAGACATGAATCTTTATGGGCCACTTCTTCATTAACGCCAATGATATCCTTCAAGAAGTAATAAAGAAGAGTTCTAGATGAAAGAATACCATGAACGGCTTCGTGGCCTGAAGGTGATAGAGATAAGAATTTACTTTCATCTTCCAGTACCAGATCACGTTTTTTAAGGTTTGTCAGAGCAGTCGAAACCGACCCCTTGGTTAGGCCCATCTCAATGGCAATATCAGTTACCCTGGCATAGCCTTTTGACTCTTTTAGTTTATGGATCGCTAACAGGTAGTGAACCATGGAATGAGTAAGGTCATTATCGTGAGTATGTTGGATGGCGATCTTTTTGTCTGACATGCCTATAAGTTACTTATCCCCTTAATAGCAGTCAAACGATAAAAATTTGTTGCAGCCCTTGAGTAGTGGAAAAATCCTGACTTGGTCTGTAAGCTACTGAAAAAAGGTGTTAAATAGATAGGGTAAGTTTTCACTCCCTTGGAGAGAGGCCAGAGCGTGGTAAAATAAGAATATCTAAGGCTTTATTATGAAAAATACCATTCTCTTCCTTTTGATTCTTTTAACTCTCCCTTCGTTAGTTATCGGCCAATCAATTGATCAGAGTTTTGAAACTCCGACTAATATGACTGATAAACAAATGGATGATGCTAAAAATTTCGAACACAGCGGCATTAAAGAAAGAACTATCAAAGAAGGTTGTGCCAAGATTAATGACTGTAAGGATGAGGAGGATGGATTCCCTCTGGAAATGCTAATAGGTAAGGCCTATGCCATGTTTGGCCTTATCAGTGGTGGTGGCGGATTAATGCCTACCCTGACAAAAAAAGCTGCACCTGAAGCTGCAGCGGGTGGAACGGCCGGCGCCACCGAAGGTACGACAGCTGTAGCAGCAGATGCCAAATCAGGAGCAGACGCCGGAGGTGCTGCTGCAAAAGGCGCCGAAGGCAAAAGTGAAACTCAAAATGACTACTGCATGATGGTCGCAATGGCCTATGAAACCGTCGGTGGTTTCATTCAGCAGAGTCTTCAGAAAAAAGCTGAAAATAAAAGCGCCCAGCAGAGTGATGCCCAATTGCAGTCACTGGTGAATTTAAAAGAAACTCATAAAGCACGCAAAACAACCGCTTCCTGGCAATCAGGGATCTACGGTGCTGTGGCCGCTTGTTATGGGGCCATGGCCTATACCGGCCAGATCGCTCTGGACTGGAAATATTGGGCAAAACTGGGTGGGGCAACAACTCTTATGGCCTTGTATATTAAAAAGGCCAAAAAGCATGGAGATGCGGTTAAAAAAGTTCAACTGGTGATTGATTCCCTTCCTAAAACCGGTGAATGTAATCCATGGACCAAAACCTCGTGCTTTTGCAGTGAACCCACTTCGAAAACAAATTATCCAGGTGAGTATCAGGAAGTCTGCGTTCTTAATAAAGGAAATTTTGAGACTCCCAAAGTCGCCTTGGGTTGCGGCTCAGTAGTGGGTAAAAAACTTCAATATGACAAAAATTGTGAATGTAAAAAAACCAATACCTGTTTAAAAAGTAATTTAAAATCCTATAACCCTAAATTTGCCGTCGCCAATAATTTTATGAATGAGGCCAATAAGGGTTTTGATATGTTAAATAGTGGCGAATTTGATGAAGGGAAAGTTGCGGCCTTCACCACCGGTGCAGGGGCCATGGCCTCTAAAATCAAAGGTAAACTAGATACTAAAACTATCCCTAAACCAAACCTAACTGTAGAGCAAAAGAAAATCGCAGATGCTTTAAAACCATACGTCCCAACGGAGCTTGCTAATTTCGCAGCGGCTTCTCCCTCTTCTTATAGTGGTGGTATTAAAGATTCTGGGACCAATTCGGCTGCTATCAGCAAGCTTTCACCTTCGGTTAAGGCCAAGCTAGCAGATGCCATCAATGTCAACTACAAGCAAGGCAGCGGCACGATCAGTAAAGATTCTGATGAACCAGATTTTAGTTTTCCAATTCCAGGTCAAGCGGTAGAAGAAACCAGTGGAACAGAAGTCATAAGCTTTGCCGAGCAGGCCATTAGTAAAGCAGATGTTTCCAATACACCTCAGACCCCTATCTTTGACATCATTTCCAATCGCTACCGCAGATCAGGCTGGGGAAAACTGGAAACTGAAACTGTCGAAAAAAAGTAGTTATTCGCCTAATTGATTGAATTGATCAATTCTCAATTGATGTCTACCACCTTCAAAAGGGGTACTCAGAAAGACATCCGTAATCTTCATAATCATCTCAGGTGATGTTTTCCTGCCAGAAAGGCAAAGGACATTGGCATTGTTATGTAAGCGGCTCATCTTGGCATCATCTTCGTCACGACAAAGGGCCGCTCGGATGCCTTTATAGCGATTCGCAGTCATGCAGACACCAATACCAGAACCACATAATAAAATACCGGGAACCATCTCACTTCGGACTTTTTCCACCAGTTTTTTTGCCCACTCAGGATAGTGAGTGGATTCAAGACTATGGGTGCCTAAATCAATGACCTCGTGCTCTTTTTGAAGATGTGAAACGAGAAGATTTTTTTCATTAAAAGCAGCGTGATCTGAAGCAATATAAATTTTCATTTTTTAATATTAGCAAATTCTGATTATTGAGTAATGACGCCTATCACCTCAGTGATGAAACAAGAAAAAAGGGCTTCACTTTTCAGTGAAGCCCGGAAGTCAGATTAATAGCGGTAATATTCAGGCTTATATGGGCCAGAAGCTGTAATCCCTAAGTATTCAGATTGTGCTGGAGTTAAAACATCCAACTCAACACCGATTTTCTTAAGGTGAAGACGAGCTACTTTCTCATCTAAGTGCTTCGGTAACATATAAACTTTATTTTCATAGTTACTGGCATTTAACCAAAGCTCCAACTGAGCAAGGGTTTGGTTAGTGAATGAGTTACTCATAACAAAGCTTGGGTGACCGGTGGCACAGCCAAGATTTACCAGACGGCCTTCGGCCAGAACGATAACTTGTTTGTTATTATCAAGAGTATAAAGATCCACTTGAGGCTTCACAGTGTCTTTAGTGTGACCGTAGTTCTTGTTCAACCAGGCCATATCAATTTCAATGTCAAAGTGACCAATGTTACAAACGATCGTCTTATCTTTCATTGAAAGGAAATGCTTACCAGTGATGATATCTTTACAACCAGTTGTTGTTACAACGATGTCAGCTTCTTTAACAGCATCATCCATTTTCTTAACTTCGTAACCTTCCATCGCGGCCTGAAGAGCACAAATTGGATCAATCTCAGTTACGATCACTCGAGCGCCTGCACCTTTAAGTGATTCAGCTGATCCTTTACCAACATCTCCAAAACCAGCAACAACAGCAACTTTACCCGCCATCATGACGTCAGTTGCACGGCGGATAGCATCCACACATGATTCGCGACAGCCATACTTGTTATCAAATTTAGACTTCGTGACTGAATCGTTTACGTTGATACATGGAACAGGAAGTTTGCCTTGCTTCTCAAGATCGTAAAGACGGTGAACACCAGTAGTTGTTTCTTCTGAAATACCTTTGATGCCTTTATAAAGCTCAGGATATTTATCAAGGATTAGTTGAGTAAGATCTCCCCCATCATCCAGAATCATATTCAGAGGTTCTTTCTTTTCGCCAAAGAAAACGGTCTGATCAATACACCACATGAATTCTTCTTCGCTCATTCCCTTCCAGGCATAAACCGGAATACCGGCAGCAGCGATAGCGGCAGCAGCATGATCCTGAGTTGAGAAGATATTACATGATGACCAGGTAACATCAGCACCCAGCTCAACCAGTGTTTCAATCAAAACAGCTGTCTGGATAGTCATGTGGAGACAACCAGCAATGCGAGCACCTTTAAGAGGTTTAGATTTTCCAAACTCCTCTCTTAAGGCCATAAGTCCTGGCATTTCGGCTTCCGCCAGTTTAATTTCCTTGCGACCCCAGTCTGCAAGAGAGATGTCTTTTACTTTGTACTTAAGACGTGTAGAGTTCCCGTAGGTACCCTCTGAAAAAGTTGCCTTCATTTATAATTCCTTTTCCTAAAACCCAATGGGTCTGGTAAATATTCGAAAATTACAATAATTTGCCCTAAAAACTAACACTCTTTCCATAAGGTCTCAAGTGTAACAAGGGCATATCAAGGGTTTGTTTAAGGTCAAAATATGAAAAAATACCGTTTCGAGTACTTCGCTTCTTGCCCAAGTGGCGTAGAAGAGCTTTTAACACAGGAAATTCTGGATTTAGGTGCCCAAACGGCAAAGGCCGTGCGCGGAGGAGTCCAATTCGAATCTTTCCACGAAATTGCCCTGAAAGTGATTTTATACTCCCGCCTGGCAAGCCGGGTCTTCAAATACTTGTTTGCTTTCGAGGTAAATAACGAAAAAGACTACTATCTTGAAGCCACAGACATCAAATGGAAGAGCTTGATGGATGTGAATCACACTTTTCGTCTCACGACGATCTTTGGGGACCTACTACAAGAGCGTGAAGAATTCAGAAACTCTCAGTTCGCCAATTTAAAGCTAAAAGATGCTATCGTGGATTATTTCCGTCATCATGACGGTATTCGACCAAGTGTCGCCAAAGACTATCCTGATGTCACATTCCTGGCGCGAATTGATCGTGGAGTTGAAAAGCCCTATCTCGTCACCCTGATGTATGATTTGTGTGGAGATCCACTAAATCAGCGTGGATATCGTCTTGCTAAGACAGAGGCTCCTCTAAAAGAAAATCTCGCTGCGGCCATCTTAAAAACTGTAAAATGGAATCCTAAAGAAGAAGGTCTCCTGGATGCCATGTGTGGTTCAGGCACGTTCACAATAGAAGCGGCCTTGATGGCGGCCAATATTCCTCCTAGTTATTTGAAGGTTGAACGTTATTTAAAAAATCCCAATTTTAAATTATGGACCTTCCAGAATTATCCTTGGTTAACCAAGGATGAGCATCTTATGGAGAACTTCAATAAGTTCTTGAAAGAGATCACTGATGAAACAGAGAATGGTCTGGCCTACCTTAGAGAGCACAGAGGTATGATTGTAGGTAATGATCTCTCAGAAATGAGTCTCATCTCGGCCAGGGAAAATCTTAAGAAAGCTAAACTCGACGGCATTATAGAACTCACTCATAAAGATGCTTTAGCGACTCAACCAGTTTCAGAAAAATGTCTGTTCATCTGTAATCCTCCTTACGGAGAACGTCTTGAATATGGCGAGGACGAGAAACTTAAGGCCTTGTATAAAGGTCTGGGAGATCACTGGAAACATGCTTTCAAAGGGCATCGGGCCGCAATTTTTACCGGGAATCTTGAAATGCTGAAAGTGGTGGGCCTAAAAACATCTAAGCGGCATATTCTCTTTAATGGGGATATCGAATGTCGACTAGCTGAATACTCACTCTATTAATCAATCGTTGGGCTGGATGATAATATTATCTTCTCGAACTTTAATCTGAAAGTTCCAGCCCACAATTTTCGGCTTGAGATTTGTCAGATGGGTATTTACTGTTCCCGGCTTCACTGAGTTGGTTCCCCATACTTTGAGAATGAGTTCCTGACGAGAAATATTCTGGGGATAAGCACGTAAAATACTGCTCAACATTCTCAGTTCCAGCAAAGTCAGATCAATATTGTTATTTTTAATCGTTGCCTTCAAAGTTTCAACATCCACTTGCAAGTTACCCAATTCAAGCTTAGTCGACATTTGAAGGTGAAACTTAATCTTATTCTCCAGCCGGATTATCATTTCATCAGCATTGATATCTCGCGGAAGGAAGTCGATTCCACCCTCTTGGTAGGAGCGGATCTTATTTTCATCGCTTTGATCACCTGAAATAAAAATAATCGGGCAATCATTATAAAGAGGATGGTCAATGATTTTCTTATAGAGGGCATGCCCATCAATAATTGGCATATGGACATCTAAGAGAAAAGCATGGGGATAATTGTTTTGCAGGATGTCCGAGAAAGCAGTGGCATCATGGCATCCAATAACGTTGAATTTTTCAGATAATAATTCTGAAAAGCATTCTATGTTTTGAATTTGATCATCGAAATAAATCAATGTCCATTTCATGACGAAATTTTCTTCATCAGTTGAACGCCTTTCGTTTTAAGTCCATTGATCTCATAGTCCCATTCATCCAATTTCGAATTGAGGTTAGAAACATGAGTATAAATGGTAGCATCCAGAACGTGGTCAGTTCTCCATACTTGATCAATCATCTGGTTCTTAGAAATATAATCAGGATAATTTCTTAAAACCAGGCATAGAATTTTGAATTCAATAAAAGTCAGAGGCAATTCTTTATTATTAATATAGGCCTTAAGCAAAGTAAGGTTCACTTTCAGATTTGAGAACTCAATGATGCTTCTGTGTTTTTGAAAAAAAAGAATTTTTGATTTTATTCGCGCAATCATCTCTTCAGGATTAATTGAACGGTTCAAGAAATCGACCGCTCCCAGGACAAAAGACTGAATGCGGGCACTATCGGAATCATCAGATGAAATAAATAGAATCGGGCAGCCGTTATAATGAGGGTGTTCGATGATTTTCTCATAGAGAGAAAACCCATTGAGCGTTGGCATGTGAATATCGACAAGAATGCTTGTATAAGAATTCGAATCGAACTTCTTAAGAAAGCTTTCAGGCTTTTGAAAAGTTTGTACCTCGAAATCCTCATTCAGGATTGTTTTAATACATTCAAGATTCAGCTTATTGTCATCGATGTATGCAACTTCAGCCTTCACGCTATCTCCAAAAAAGTGGCCATTATTTAAGTCGGTCTTCCAATTTCATAGCTAAAGTCGGACTGGCAAATTTTAAAAGAGCGGTCTTATTCACAACCTTATCAAAATGCTTATCAGACTTACTAAAGAAATAACCCGCGACATCCTGATCTTTTAAAAAGATTGTGTGCCCTTTCGTATCGAACTTACGAAGAATGAACTCAGAATCTAAAAAAAGAATGTCCCTGATGGTAAAATTCCTAGCTACATACATGATAATGCAAAAATCTGATAATTCAGCTAAAGATTTCTTTATCTTGACACCCTTGGGCGAAGTCAAGTCATGCCAGTGAACTTTCACCTCAACGGTACTGCCATTTTCAGTCTTAAAGTCGAAGCCTCTTTGAGAAGAAGACTTGATCTGATGCAGCCCGAAAATTATTTTTGAGTACCATTCCCCCAGTTGAATCGGAAGATTCTTTCCATTCATCAAAACTTTATGATCTTTGAGAATCTGGAAAGTTTGATGAACAATTTCAACGGTATCAAAGATGGCCTTCTGATCAGGTAAGTGGAGAATACCAATATTCTTCATGACCTTGGCGGAAAGCGGTTTATTAAACTGAGACAAGTACCATTTATCAAACTCGCTGATTTCTAAAAAATCATAGGAGCTATAAACAAAGCCTTCAGATTTAAGTTGATTGATGGATTGAATGGAAGGCATTTCTTTCTGTAGATAGCTGTAGGGGATGTACTCCCTATCACTACTACCTCTGACATAAATGAGATCTTTGTCATAGTCGGAACTGCCATGAGTCGACCCAGAGAACTTCTGGGCCAACTCAAAGACTTTATCTTTTAACACGGTGTAACCTTTTAAATTAAATTACATCCATATTAACATGATAAGGGTTAAATCTCTAGTGAAGTCATATCTTCTGTGAAATCAGAAATGGTCTTGGCCATTGATAGATTGTGGATCAAATAATGGGCACAATACACCTTGAAATCAGTCACCTTTGTTTCGTAATACTTCTTATTTTCAGCAGATGCAGAAGCGATTTTTTGGTCGGCCAAAACAGCTGACTGTAAAAGTTGCCATGCAATAACCATCTGCGAAGCAAAGTTGAGGAATTCTGTACAGTTTTGCAGGATCAAGTTGTACTGATTATTTTTGGCATAACCAGAAATTTGCTGCATAACACCCTGAGCACTCATCAAGACTTTACTAAAGAGATCCTTCTCTCTTTTAAATTTTGATTCATCCAGCGCCTGCACGGAGGCCACAATTTCTTGAGTTAAAGCTGTCAAGGCCTTGCCACCGTCTTTAAGAATCTTTCTCATGACAAAATCAATGGCCTGAATGCCGTTAGTACCTTCATAAATCATGGCAATCTGAGTATCACGAACAAACTGCTCTACTCCGTACTCAGTACAGTAGCCGTAACCACCATGAGTCTGTAAAGAAAGCGAAGAAACATTAAAGCCCTGTTCAGAACAGTAGGCCTTACAGATAGGAGTTAATAATCCAATAATTGCCTCATGCTTATGATCATGATGGGCCTTATTAAAAAGATTTGCGGTATATAAACAAAGAGCTCTCATTCCACGAGACAAGGCCCTCATCTTTAAAAGATTTCGGCGAACATCCGGATGGTGAATAATCTCTTTTCCAAACTGAGCGCGTTCCTTGGTGTACTTTTCGGCCATCATGTAGGCCAGATTGGCCTGTGATTCCCCTTGAATACCACAGTAAAGTCGTGCCTCATTCATCATGATAAACATAGTTGCCATGCCTTCAAATTCCTCGCCGATCAGCCAGCCTTCAGACTGAGTGTCCTGACCAAACTGAATCTCACAAGTGGCCGAAGCATGAATTCCCATTTTATGTTCAATCTTAGAGCATACTACATTGTTACTTTCACCCATTGATCCATCGTCGTTTATCTTGAATCGTGGAACAACAAAAAGAGAAATACCTTTTGTGCCTTCTTCTCCACCCGGAGTACGGGCAAGAACCAGATGGATATTGTTCTCATAAAGATCAGATTCACCGGATGAAATAAAAATCTTTGTCCCTTGAATGGCATACTTACCATTACCCAAAGGCTTAGCTGTTGTTCTAAGAGCACCAACATCTGAACCTGCACCCGCCTCGGTTAAACACATCGTGCCTCCCCAAGTTCCCTGCATCATTTTAGGTATGATGTGAGTCTTCATGAATTCATCACCCTTTAAATTGATCACGTTAAGCGCGGCACGAGAGAGACCTGGATACATGGTCCATGCGCAGTTAGCACCCGTTGCAAGTGACATACATGCCACATATAAACTCTCTGGAACAGGAGTTCCACCGATGGCCTCAGGCATACCAAGAGCGAACCATCCATTGTCGTAAAAAGATTTTTGAACGCCATGAAGAACTTCCGGAACAATCACTTTACCGTTAACGTGCTTCACGCCAACTTGATCAGAAGGTTCGCGAGTTGGGAATACTTCATTTTCAACATACTTGTTATATTCAGCTAGAATGCCTTTCACATCATTTTCTTCAAGACCGAACTCTTTCCAATCCTGTACTTTTAAAAGTTCTGTAAGATTAAATTCAACATCACGAATATCAGCTTTGTAATGGCCCATAGGTACTTCCTTGTCCTGGATGAGATGATAATTATTTTCTATAAGGATACCTTAGAACTGATTTTTTTGAAGGGTTAGATGAGAAAAAGTGAAGAGAAGTTGACCGAAACGCTGAATTAAAAAGGGCAGCCGGAGCTGCCCTGAAGATATTTATTGAATGTGTATTACTGATTCGACTGAGCGAGCTTCTGAGTTGGTGATCTGAACCGGATTGAAGGCCGAATTAATTCCAGTATCAACAATGTAAACTACTCGGTGACCATTGGTCTTAACATATTCCAATTGATAATAGGTACCGAATTGGCTTTGGCCTTGAATCACACTGGCCAGTTTCATGCCAGCGCCTGAATAAGCAGCGGCCAGTTTAGTATTTTGTGACTTAGTTTGATTCACAATTACATTCACCACTCTAGTAACATCATCTGAGTCAGATTGAGATGAAGAATTGAAACAATAGTTAAGGTTACCTAAATCAACTCCAAAAATTGAAATGGGCTTTTGTTCACAACCATCAGTTTGACTATAAGTTGTAATTCTCCGGATTTCAGTTCTTTGTCCGATACTAGGAATTTTTCCTTCAGTTTTAGAAGCATACCAGGTCTGGAAATTCTTAAGCGCCTGCTGGCTGGAAGCTGGAACTGAGCCAGTATATGGATTAACGGCAGGGACTGTGCCAGTACCGCCACTACTCTTATTATCTTTACCGCATCCTACGGCAAAAACTGCAAGTGAAGCACATAACAGA
Source organism: Bacteriovoracaceae bacterium UBA4096 (assembly GCA_002381945.1). Lineage (GTDB taxonomy): Bacteria > Bdellovibrionota > Bacteriovoracia > Bacteriovoracales > Bacteriovoracaceae > Peredibacter. The sequence goes on along the minus strand of DFXY01000066.1, from coordinate 25,583 downwards.
ATCTTGAAAAAAGATGCTTTCATAATTTACCCCTTGTAAGGAACCAATTGTTTGACTCTCTACATCCAAGAAGCATGCCAAATTGACTAGTGTCTTTTTGGTTAGTTGCAAGGCTCAAACTGTAAGTTTTTCAAGCGATTCCCGGAAAAGTGTCAAATCTTTAAACACTCCTTGTAAATTGGATAGACCAGCTTTTAGAATAATTCCATCCCCGGAGTTGATATGAACTATACCTTACTTGGTTCTCAGACCTCACCCTTTGTCCGCCGTATTCGGATGGCGATGGAGAACATTCCCTTTGATTTTAAAGAGCTTAACATTTTTGAAACTGACGATGCCCTGACCTTAAATAAGTACAACCCTGTTAACCAGGTCCCAGTGTTAATTCATGAAGAATTCAGAATCCTTGATTCTCGTCATATTTTTAACTACCTCAATAAGATACATAAGTTTCAGGAATTAGGTTGGGAGGAAGAAAATCAGCTCACCATCATTGAAGGGGCGATGAATTCTGGTGTCAACCTGCTGCTGATGAAAAGATCGGGCATGAAAATCGATGAACCCTACATGTTTGTGAATCGTCAGAAGGAAAGACTCGATTCAGTTTTAGATTATTTAAGGCCATATCTTGAAGGTCCGGCCCTGAATGATTGGAACTTTATAACAATGACTCTTTACTCTTTTCTTGATTGGGGCGTATACAGGGGCATTCTCAATCTGGACTTACGACCTGAGTGCCACAAGTTTTTAGAACATTATAAAAATAAGGCCATTGTACAACAAACGGCCATACCTAAGGTTTAACATGAATATTAATAAGTACATCGATCATACAGCTCTTAAAGCCGATACCAATCTTAAGCAAATCGAAACTCTTTGCAGTGAAGCTCGGGAATATGATTTCTTCTCGGTCTGTGTAAACTCATATTATGTCAAAAAAGCAGTGGCCCTACTTGACGGTAGCTCAGTCAAAGTTTGTACGGTCGTAGGATTTCCGCTGGGGGCCTCAACCATGGAGACTAAACGCTTTGAGGCAATGAAGGCCATGGCAGAAGGTGCCAAAGAAATTGATATGGTCATTAATCTATCAGCGATTAAATCTGGTGAATGGCAGTATGTACTGGATGATATGTCCTCATTGTCTCAAGTTGTTCATCAGCAAGGAGGACTTTTAAAAGTTATCCTGGAAACTTGTCTTCTCACGCAAGAAGAAAAAATAAAGTCCTGTGAACTGGCCATGAAGGCCCAGGTTGATTTTGTTAAGACTTCAACCGGCTTCTCTACTGGAGGAGCAACTCTGGAAGATGTAAGACTTATGCGCTCTATCGTTGGCGAAATGGGTGTTAAGGCCAGCGGCGGAATCCGGGACGCAGAAGCCGCTAGAAAAATGATTGAAGCAGGTGCGACTCGTTTAGGTACTAGTGCAGGAGTGGAAATCGTTAAGGGTCTGGCTTCTTCGGCGAGCTATTAATTACTCGCCGATTAGTTTAACCATTCGAAGCTTACCAATTTTTAATATCAACTCCTGACCTTTCTCAAGATTCAAAGTGTCAGTAGAATGGTTTTCAAAATTTACTTTCACAGCATTTTGTTGAATGAGTCTTCGCCCATCAGATTTAGACTTAATAAGGCCTAACTCCAGGAAAAAATCCAACAAGGCAATTGTACCAGCAGGACGAGCGATGGTTTGAATATCATCCGGTACCTGTTTTTTGGAAAAACGGGCCTCAAATTTTTCACGCTCTTCCCGGCCCGCGGCTTCACCGTGATAGTAGCCGGTAATTTCAGAAGCGAGGGCCTTCTTCGCTTCCATCGGATGGATAGTGCCAACCGTTAGACCAGTGATCATGGCATCAACTTCCACTGCAGGTTTACGGCAAAGAAGAAGATAGTATTTTTTCATGAGGTCATCAGAGATCGACATCAACTTACCAAACATATTGGTCGGAGTATCCGTCAAGGCGATGTAGTTATCCATCGACTTGGACATCTTATTAACTCCATCAGTCCCCTCGATCAAAGGCATTGTGAGGATACATTGGGCTTCCTGATTATAGGCATACTGCAACTGCCGACCCATCATGAGATTGAAGGTCTGATCAGTTCCACCTAGTTCAAGGTCAGCTTTCAAATGAACAGAGTCATATCCTTGCAAAACTGGATAAACCATTTCATGAAGGTAAATCGCTTCTGAATTTGTATATCGTTTGGAGAAATCATCTCTTTGTAAAATGGCACCTACTGTTGCCTTGCTCATCAATTGGATCAGATCAAGTCCTGAGAACTTTCCTAGCCAGTCTTTATTAAAAACCACATGGGTCTTCGCCATATCAAGAATTTTTCCGACTTGCTCCTGATATGTCTTGGCATTTTCCAAAACATCTTCAGCTGTCAGTATCGGGCGAGTCTTATTTTTCCCGGTTGGATCGCCGATCTGGGCGGTATAGTCACCAATAAGAAAATAAATCTCATGGCCAAAATCCTGGAGTAAACGCAGTTTCTGCAAGACCACAGTATGACCCAGGTGAATATCAGGTCTGGAAGGATCGGCCCCAAATTTTACAATTAATGGTTTTTGTTTTTCATATGACTTCGTAAGCTTTTTCAGCAACTCTTCCTCTGGAAGAATTTCAAAAGCTCCCCTCTTAAGCTCGGCCAATTGCTCTGCGGGTAAAACGGTAATACGGGTCATAGAATCTCCTTTAACCCGCTTAGTTTAATCGACGAGGAGAAGTTAGTGAATCAAATTAACGGCAGACCACTGATAATTTTCGGCCCATCATAAAGATATAACTATCAGAAGAAACTTTCCCTACTTTGGCAAAGAGGGTCATCTCACCGATTGAGTTAAATCTGGCCACTAAATCCACTTCATCACTGCCAAGGTAGCCGTCAGCACGGACAGTTTCATTCTTAAACGTGACCCGTAAATCAGAAGGAGATGAACTCTCAATAATAAAACGGTTCCCTTCGGCTTCACAATGTATCCGGGTGGCAGAAAAAGCAGAAAGAGAGAACAACAGAGTTAGTGCAATAAAAAGCGTTTTCATTTTATTCCTTTATTTTTAAAACCAATTGTGGCGGATCCTCTACCCAGACCATCTGATTGAAACTTCAGGTCATGCAAGTAGGTTCCTTTGAGGTCTTTTAGTTCAAAATCGACCAATATCTTCTCTTTAAAAGAGTTAACATCGTTCATGATAGTTTTCAGGACTTTATTCTTGAAACGGACTTCTTTCAAGATTGAGGGCAAACCATACTCCGGTATACCTTCCAATAATAGTTTATGGTCTGTGGCGACTTCCTTTACTTTTATGAAGAAATGCGGGATCCCAGCAACTTCCTCAATTTTTAAAGCAATCATGAATTTTATGGGGAATCTGAGTTCTGATCGCCCTACCAGGATTCTCTGGCTTCTAGGAAGTTTATGAATGACATCCATATATAGAGAAAATAGCTCTCCCTTTTGATCGGCCAGAACGAAAGCTTTCTCGGGACCTAAGCGCAGATTTTTTTCTTGTAACGGTCCATCCCAAAGGCCCGTCTTAATCGTTGCTTCAACCATTTGATTGAGAAAATTTTCACTTACACTTAAAGAAAGATTCGTTTGCCGTTCAATGAGACTACGGTTCATTCCTCGTAGGGATCTTTCATAGTTATCAAAAGTGATCGTCCGTCTTTTCTTGGCCTGAATTTCATTATCCGAACAAACTGTCAGTATGTTATTAGAGTCACAAAAAAGCCCATCAATATCAAATTGTACGATTCCGGTATTGTTGACTTCCATCTTTTGAAGGTCCAGCATACCGCTGACTTCACTCTTAAGATTTAGAGTTCGTGGCAAAAGAAGTCGCTTACTTTTATTTTTGATCACATTAGAAAACCGATCATTCATCTTTACATTCAGTAAATCAAGAATCCCTCGTTTCATTTCATCCTGTCGACTTACCAGGAATGTTTTGATTTTCTTCTTATCAAAAGTTACCGTTTTATGACCCACTCTTACTGATACTTCTGGAATAATGATATCGGAATATCGAAGATTAATTAAATCCGGATTTTTTACCACGGCTTCCATAATCTTTCTAATATCGACTGATTCTAAAGAGAGGAGAATATTTTCCGGCAGAATGGCCGTTGACCATCCCATTGATGTCTCGGCCGTAACCTCTGGATCGACTAAAAATTCTGGTTCCAGGATTTCAACTTCAAAGATGATGGGATGAGGAGAATTATTTTGTTTTAATTCAACTTCAAAAGCCAGTTTTTCGGCAAAGAGATGGAGACCCTTAACATAATTGACCGTGACATACTCAACCCGATCTTCAAATGACTTTCCTGGTTTAAATTCTGAATTAAAGTGCTGAACTGAATATCCTAAATTTTCAATCACCAATCGGTAATTGGATTCAAAAATCCGAATCTTTAAAATATTTTGCAAGTCATTAACCCATCTCTGAGTACTGATAGGTGTTTCACCAATAGCTTTTGCAAGATCAATGATAACTGGCCTAGAAAATTTTTGAGAATAGGGATCACCAAAATTATTATTTTCAAGAAAGATACGGAGCTGATCTATAAATGCCTCGGAAGATTCCAGATCAAAACGCGTTTTAAAAACAATATCCTGTTGCATTTTTGCCAACGAATAAGGACTAAAGAGTATTGCCAGTAATAGATAGATGCATTTCATAGGTTGTGGAATATAGCATTCTTTGGATCGAGCGAGACAAGCGAAGTAAAAAATACAGAGCTAAGAAATCAAAGAGTTATGGATTTCTCCAACCAACTCGAATGAGCCAAGCCTCAAATTCCCGTTTCTTTTTGACTGGGTCTTTAGGAGGTCGCTCAATTGCAGGAAAAAATGGAGTTTGCAAAACAGGTGGAAGCCCTAAAGATTTTCTTCTGGCGTCCAAACGACCTACATCTTCAATTGGTGTAGGCCTAAGCTCCCCTTCTATCCAGTCCATGTTTGTTCCGTAAAGCTGGGGCCTGCCTTCAAAATAAGCAATCCTGTCATCTGTATAGGCCAGCAGCTCCAAAATATAATCATTTTGGGCAGCTGCTAATCTCATCTGCACTAGAGACTCTCTCATAAAATCAGGCCAGGATATGGCATGTTGGATAATAAGCCATGCTAAACGAACGCCTTTTTCTCCGGCATTACTTAAAACAGGAAATCCCATTTTTTCAATGAAAGCGGCAAGTTTATGGGCGTTTGCCAGATGAATCTTTTCGAGTTCCGGATGATAGGTATCTGAAAGGATCCCGCGCTGAAGTAGTACCTCTCTCATTTGATGATCTTGATCTACCAGGAACTTAAGTTTTTCTTCCCAGACTGGATCAATCATAATCAAACTTTGACGGATATTCTGAGATCACCCAACTGATTGCTGGCACCAGTAAGTCGATTCAATAGAAGCGAAACATCCTCCGCAACCGGTTTTTGATTCTTCTGATAACCAATCAGGATAATCTCAATTGATTTAATTAATTGCGAAAGAAGGCTTTGAACGGCAAGTAGTTTCCCGATTTCTTTAACCTGGCTGGACTTATAACCTAGTTCTTTTCCAAGTTTAGCAAGATCACCAAGCTCACCAAGGGATAAGGTATATGCGGCACCCATTATCCGATCCACTTGTTGGCCAAACTGTTCAAAACATAAATTATCTAAAGGGCTTTTGAAGTTTTCCATCAAACTTTTAAGGCTTTCCAGAACCTCAAAAGATTCTTCCACAAAAGCTGCTAAAAGCTCCTGGTCAATTTCATTATTTTTGTCGTCTAACATATTGCCTTCTTTGAATTAAGCTATGCTAAATAATAACGTACATGGGATTATAAACAATAGGGCGAGGCCAAAATTAAGGAACATAATTGACTCATATGCCCTGACTTTTCCCTCAAAAAGAATTAAAAAAGCCACATGAATATAAAAGATCAACCAATTATTTTTTTTGATGGCGTGTGTGGACTCTGCAATGGGTTTGTGGATTTTATCATGTCGATAGATCACAAGAAGAGATTTCTTTTCTCACCACTTCAAAGTGAATTCGCCAAAACACACCTACCGCCAGGAATGACTCAGGACCTTAAATCTGTCGTTTTACTCTCTGAAGGAAAATTACATACAAAATCAGAAGCGGTAATTAAAGTGATGAGTGAAATTGGAGGCATTTGGAAAGTTATCAACCTCGGAAAAATTCTTCCTCGGGCCTTGTCAAATAAGGTTTACGATATGGTGGCCGAAAACCGTTACAGCCTTTTTGGAAAGAAAGAAACCTGTAGACTTCCTTCAGAAGAAGAACGTCAACGTTTTGTTAACTGAAATTCACTGCATAATATGTTTTAAGCTCTTCTTAAAGTTCCCGACTAAAACCCTCTGAATAATTCCGAAGCACCTAAATTCTTTAAAATGATGCTTAATATGAAGCTTCTCGGAATTATTTTTTCAATCCACTAAGGCATAACCCTTTCAAATTTCTTTTCGCGAGGTGAAAAATGAAAAAATTTGTAGTGTTGATTGTTTGGGCAATAGTGCTCATTGCAAACGCAAATGCCTTTGATGTTAATTTACTGGCCAATAACAAGGAAGCTTTCTCAAGAGAGTTAAGCAAACAAGATGAAACCCAAGTGGATCAGTGGAGTCATGGTCATCCATTAGGAGAAGAAGAACTGAAGGCAAGAGCAGTCAAATCACTCTCTGAAACCTTCAATGAAATGGAGAGGATTGATACCAACTGTGAAGTAGGATTGATTGCCAGGCTGCAGACTGATGCAATTAAGCATGAAATTATCACCTCAGAAAAAGAAGTGGTCACTTTCATCACTTATCTAAGAAGGCATGATTTAATCGACGACATTCTTTATAAGTTAATGCGTGATTCAGCTAAAATCAGCTTTGAGCTAGCTGCAGCTTCAGAGACCAGATTATCTGGGCATGTACGAAATACTTATACCAGACAGAACTCAGGCGTTGATCTAGAAAAACTTTACGCTCCAGTAAAGACATGGCCGGATGATATAAAAAAATGTTCTCTGGATACTTATTATCATATAACTCAGGACATAAAGTGGAATGGCCCAAAAGATCGCTACTTCCAAATGCAAAAATTAAACTATCAAGCGGTTACCAAGGGAGTTATTAGCGTTCAGGTTTTCAACAAGCTTGAAATTCTAAGAAAGCGTTCAGTTCTATCCTGGCCAATCTATTTTAAGCGTTATGCTGATGTCATTAACAACGCTAAAGATAAATTAACTAAAAATCCGGAACTAAAGGCCACTAATGATTTTACCGCCGAATATGTTTCAAGGAAACAAGGACTAACTCAAAGAGGAAATCTCTACGCCACTTATAACAGCACTCAGGTGATGATGCTGGCCCAGATTATTGAGAAGACTGCTAAAAGAATGGATTCCCGTCTTGTTACACTCAACTGGCAATATACCGACGACCCAAATGGGGAAACGCAAGTTTATATTTTCTCTCCCATGGAACAATACCGAGCCGCTATTAAGATGCTGAGAAAAGATATGGCAGAAGTCATGCGCTCAGATGCCTTCAAAGGAACAGGCCTTGAGTATTCTCACCTGATCGCAGCGGCTTATGAGACGGGCTACATTCGCTCAGAAGAACTGGATTATATCCTTAAGTTTGAAGATTTCTGGAATCCAAAAATTCCCAAGTGGAAGACTTACGCGAACTTCGCTTTCTCATTAGCAGGAACAGCAACTTTCTATCTTCCGCCTCCTTGGAACATCATTGGTGCAATTGGACTAGTTTTTGCCCAAGGTAAGTATGTTTATGGGGATCCTGAAGCTGATCCGGATGATAACTGGAACGTCATAATTTAAACTTAAGGAGAAAATTATATGAAAATGAAACTAGGCTTAGCACTTATATCATTCATGGCCTGTTCTGCTTTTGCAGAGGTCGGACCATCATTTAAGGTTCTGTTACGAAAAGATGGTTCTTACAAGACCTATTATACAAAGGTTGAAATGCCAGATCTTGAAAGTAACAATTCTTTTGATGGAAAATATTTTAAAGTAGTAAAAGGTAAAGATAAGGAAGCTGTCTCTTTCGATGAGAAAGATGAACTCTTGTTGCTAAAAGCTGCCAATGTCTATTATCACTTAAATCAGGCCCGGGATTTTTGGGTAAACCAGATACAATCAGAGAAGGCCAAAACCCTTCCTAAAGTCACAGTGAGACTTGATATCTTTAACCAATACGATGAACTTGGACACTTTGCTCACGATAACCGCAATCCTCAATATAATAATGCCCTTTCTGTTCCAGAAGGTGAAACACCGGCCTGGGTCCCGGGTGAAAGACAGGATAAGTGGGGCAATGAAATTTGGTTCAGACCTAAAAAAGTCATTTCCACTAAAGAACTGGGGCCAATGGGACCAAATCCTTTAACAGTCGGATTAATGGCCTTGGAGCAACCGCTTCTGAGTTACATGCAGAATCAGTTTAACCAGCGCTTAATGCAACAGTTTTTCTATCCAGCATATGTAGCAAGACCACTGCATGAAGACCTGATCCGTTACGCAGGAACTTTCGCGCTGATGAAAGTTATCATGTACGGATCGAAGTACGCTGACAGTCTATTCATAGACAAATACTATTATCTTGATACAGCTATGATTCCGGAAATTGCCTACCACGAATATTCACACCTGATTTTGAGTGATTACCTGGCCATGTCTCACTCAACTCCAGTGAACGAAGGCATGGCAGATTACTTTGCCGCCGTACAGTCTAAAAAACGCAAAATCTACGGCAAAGTATCCGGTTTTAGTAACTCTGCTCCCAAAGACACTCAGGAAAAGCGTCTTTATAGTCACTGGGATGAATCAAACCGCTATGCCACTGCCGATTTCACGCTCTCCGTACTTTGGGATGTTAGAGAAACTCTTGGAGAAGAAGTGGGAGATAAGGTTGTTTATCAGGCAAGGAAGTATCTTACGACCAGCACCTCTACAATCAGTCATGGTTTATTAAAAGCAATTTTAAAGGCGTGTGATGATGTATGCGAGTACCCAAGAAGAGACAAACTGAAACTGTACAGCACCTTCGGAAGAAAGGGATTCTAAAATTGTTCGCAGGCAACTGAGGATAAAAAAGTTAAAAGAAAGTCCCGCTTGTCGGGACTTTCTCATTTATGCAGAAATAACTTGTCTTGAGAAAGGGTAAACGCGGTTCATAAAGCAGGTCTCTTTCTCGTCTAACTTAATCTGGGTTTTTAACTTTCGTATTCCAAAAACTTCGTCAAAATCAAGAACCTTTGAGACCACTCCCACATACATCGCGGGAGACCATTCATGGGCATTGGGATCAAACTTTATTTTCTTCACAAACTTAGGATTCATAAAGTTGCGATAGATTTTCATTAGCTGAACTTTCTCCATCAGTGCCGCCTCATGCTTTTGAAACGAGATGGTTTCTCTTTTTTGAGATGAAAAGAAATGGCGATAAAGATTATGCAGACGATTGATTGGAAACAGCGGATTGGATGGATCACGCCTTATTTTGGAGTTGATCGTGACGTGTTCCATTCGAAAATCAATACTTCGAACAGCTCGATCATAGGATCTGTGATCGTCAGAATAAAGCGTTCGCCCTGGACCCATGCTTGATAAATGTTTAAAGATGTAAACACTCTCTTCAAAGACTGAACTCTGAGGGTAAAGTCCATACTTCATGATGAGGTCTTGGTTGCGTTTCTTTTGTTCTTCCGTCATGCGACCTTTTCGATTAAGCGGGGAAAAAGTGTTGTGATAGATGAACATCGAGCGACAGCCGACTGGAGTACTGATGTAACAGGGTGAGTACTGCGAATAAGTAAAAGTCTCAAACCCATCATACGCCACATCTTCATTTAAGCTTTTTGGGTAGTGCTCTTTTTCAAAAATCAGGGATTGTCTCGCCATCGTTTTTAAGCGGTCACGAACNNGTCCCCTCAGCGACTTTAAGGAGTCGCGCGATCGAGTTATTACTCATGCCATTCATGGAATAATGAAGAATTCTTTCCGATAAGTTTGCCGTTTTTTTTCTGAAGTCCAGAGCAAAAGTATTGGCCGAGAATTGTTCGCCACAAGTTTTGCATTTGAAGCGCTGATTCTTATAAGGGGCCTTATCAGTAATCGCCCAACCATTTTTTACATAGAATTTCATTTCTGTTCCAAAGTGAAACAAGCATCGAGAATTTGGGCACTATGGGGGGATCAATTGTAATTGATCAGGCGTTTTAGTCATTGACGTCAGACTATGAGAAAAAGGGGCCAATGTTCCGAGGGGTTATCCTGTGAATTTAATNNTACTGGAAACTGTCCTCAGTTGCCTGCGAACAATTAGCGGGAGACTCTGTTGAAGCCATTTAACTTCTTTGGGTTCAAGAAACAAGATATAGGCGGCGATCATCACCCATTCAAAAAAGCCAATACTCATAGAGACCTCAATACCTAAATGAAGCAAAAGCCCTGCAAACAATACAGGGAGCCTGAATTCTTTAATCCAAACAAGAGATCCCATCGCGAACTCGATAAATAAAGCGGACCAGGTAGCAAATTTTATCAGAGATGGAAAATCAAAGACAAAAGGGAGAACAATGCGTTGGAAATTGACTAGTCTTGAGGTGTAGTACACTGCTGTACCATCAACCCAGTCATAACCTTTGAGCTTAAAAAGCGTTGTGGCCAGGTAGACCAGAGAAAATTGCAATTGCATCAAACGAATCGTCAGTAGTGATATATCAGTCCGATAAGGTAGCCCCTTCTTTTCACTTAGATACGCATCAACTGAATACTTAACGTGAGCTGGTGCAAACATCATGAGAAAAAGCATGCATCTCATTAATGTGTCCCCACTGTTTAAGATGGAGTAGTTACGATTTTGCATTGAAACCATAAGGATAAAACAAACAATGGTTGATATCCTGGTTTTGAAACCCACCATGACAAAAACAGAGGTTGTAATGTAAGCGATTAAGACCAACCAGGCGGAAGTTTCAGTTGGTGAGAGCCAACGGTAGATATTAATTCTAAAATTGCTGTAAAAGTTCAAGGAGTCATGTAGAGGAATCAAGGCATTGTCTCCAATTCCATACCAGGCCTGGAAGTCTTCTACCAAGCTGATACCGTTTAAGAAGAGGAAGAAGCCAAACATTATTCGAAAAATACAAAGGGCGCTGGCATCTGTTCTTTTATAGAAGAAATGGTCCCATCCTCGTAAAAAAGCTTTAAAAGAAATCATGTTTTAGTCCTCCATCTTTTTAGTAATTAAAACTTCATTCTTTTGAACACGAGGTGTTTTATAAATTGAAGGAATTGATTGGTCAGAAAAAGGATGAACTTCGGCCCATTTACGCTTAATCTGTAAACTCACAATGGGATTAGTCTTGTTTTCGTATTTTTTTCTAAAATATTGAATAGCAGGATTAAGCAAAGCTCTCTGACTTGGGTTACGAAGGTTATCCTGGGAATATTTCATCCATCGGGCCTTTCGAAAGGGAGCAAGAATTCCTTTAGGCTCAACTTCAACATCGTATTCTTTTATCTCGCCATTTTTATAAGTAATTTCTACAAAACTTTTAGAATCGAATTTTATTGGATTGGGCGCGAACATTGACCAACTAGGCCAGATGCCCACTGCAAAGGCCACATTCATCGCCTTTTGCTTCATTCGAGAATTTAATGTATTGGTTTCAGGTACTCCAGTAAAATAGATGATCCCAAGATACATAAGGATGAGAGTATTCAAGAAATACTTAGTTAGCCGTTTCATGCTGCCCCCTTAGAGTTCGGATAATTTTCTCCTTAATCTCTGTCCCTAGAGTTGACTCCTGAATCCCTTCAATAAATGAATTGACTACCTTATCTACAAAAGCTTTCAATTCTTCTGGAGTAAAGAAATTCACTAAGAGAGCAATCATAAAAAGTTCAAAGAATGGAATACTCATCAGATACTGAATACAAAGATGAAAAATCATTCCTGTAATAATGATGGGTTTTCTCAGTTTCTTAAACCAGATAAAAAACCCGAGAGAAAACTCAATCAACAAAGTCCCCCAAGTCATAAATTTCAAGAAAAACAAAGAATTTAACAGGAAAGGTATAGTAAAGTTGGTTAAGTCTTCTAAGCGAGTGGCGTAATAAACCGCTGTCCCCTCAATCCATGTCTCCCCTTTTAGCTTATGCCAGACCGTCCATAAATAAATAACAGATATCTGAATTTGAATAATTCGTAGTGACCACAATGGCCAGTTTCTTTTATTCCGAAATCCTGGAGAAAATCTCCCCAAGAAGGAATCAATAGATAATGAATGTCCACAAGGAGAAAAAATCAATAATAGCGTAATGGTTCTCATTAATAATTCAGAAGAGCTTAGTAGCCAAATATTTCTCTGATGAAGACTTGTCATACACAATAATGCAACGATCAGTGCCGGCCGGGTAAAGAAACCTACAAGCGACATTACTAGTGAAATGCCATACACAATGATTAGCCCATATGTGAATTCATAACTTAAATTGAACATATGGAAGAGATTTGCGTGTATGTAGGGAAACTGCTCTCTGGTCGTATTAAGTGAAATCAGGGCGTGAGGTCCATAAAAGTCCTGAACATTACCCAGATCAGCGATGAAATACATCAAGATCAGACTTATCCAGATGATTCGAAACAATGCCATCCCTTCAGTCGGCTTTTCCTCAAAAAAAAATTTATTCCAGTATTCTCCAAACGTATTCATTACAGAACCTCATAGGTGAAAAATTCGTAACTATTAAAATTCGTGTTTTTTGTTAAATGTGGAACAAAAATAGTTTCTACATCCGATATTTCATTCCAATGTCGGATGAGATTAACTTTCAAGGGTATCTTGTGATAATTATTTGCCCTTAATTTCCGTAGTGCAAATTTAGCTGTATCTACCCACAAAAAATCATTTTGATCTTTTCTAATAACATCTGAAATAACCCGAAATCTTTCTCCGAAAGCAAATTTGTCTTCAAGGTTCATCGTGGATGCTTGTGGAAAGTAGTATGTATCTTTTGTTCCATCCATAAACTCCACCTCAGCAGACAAATGGACATTGGCCCTTGAAGGATCAGGAGCAAACATAGTCCAACTTTGATAAAGACTAAAAAAGGAAAGATAAGAATCAACAGGTTTATAAATTCCACTTACAATTTTGTTATCCATAGGAAGGTGAACCCTAATCATGGAGAGAAAATTTAAAATTATAAATCCACTAATGAAGATCTTTCTTACCCTGCTCATTTTGAACCTTCGTAATTTGGTTTGAGTTTGTTATTAAGTTCCCCGACAAGGGGAGCTAAACTTAGAATAAATTGCTAAAAAAAACTATCGAGTTATGCACCTTTAGGAGAACTCATTGTTAGCTTGAGATTGCATTACTAAAGACTGTCTAAGTAATCATTTCACCTCTCCTGCAATTTTAACGAACTGTTCCACTGGATACATTGTCACTACCAATCCTGAAAGTTCCATCGTTATGGTCAGACCAGGTGGCATAATAGTTGCCATTTGTAGGATTGATCCATTCGAGAATTTATGATCCTCCAAGTTTAAATCCCCTGACGTTTCCCTTATGAAGTCCAGAACAATATAATCCTGGCCCAACTTAGGTCGCAGGTTCTTTTTATCGTTAACACTCGGTATGGATTGGTTAGGTGAGATCGAATTTAAAATTGGATTTGAATCAATATGGAAGCCAATGTTAGAGCATTGATTTCGGTAAATGTAATAGGTAACTCCGGCAACAATGAGAGAAGTAATTTGGGATTTCTTGAAGTATTTATCAACAAAACTTTTAATTCTATTATCAATTTCAAGAGCTGATGTTTCAAATTTATCTAACGAAACAAAGAGTTCTCGATACTCCAAAGCAGCCTCTTTCGTAAATAAACTGGTCTTCATCGCTTTTAACAGGTCTAGAGGACTATCTCCCTCCCGGCATCTATCAGTGAGAAACTTCATGAGTTCTTCACGAGCATAAGTCTCAAATTTTGTATCCCGAATATCCCAATGATTTTCTAAATCGCTTTTGAATTCATCTAACGTTTGGACTTGAGCTTCGAGTACAAAAGGGAAGACCAGAATAATAGTCATACATAATCTCAAAAAACCCTGTATCCTTTTCATTACTAAACCTTTGATGAAAATGTTTTTAAAAATCTACTAATCATTACAGACCTATGAGAAACAATTCAATTAAATCAACTTTAAGATTATTTTAAGTTTTGCTGATGAGTGACAAATCAGAGTGAATTATAAAAAGGCACCTCTAGAAGAGGTGCCCCAATAGGAAAAGGATTAGGCGAAATTCTTAGCCGAAAATACTGTTACTACCATTGCGGCCATTGCTTCCGTTACGGCCATTGTTTCCGTTGTTTCCGTTGTAGCCGTTATGGCCGTTGTTGCCATTGTTTCCGTTATGGCCGTTGTTGCCATTGTTCCCGTTATTACCGTTGTTTCCGTTATGGCCGTTGTTGCCATTGTTCCCGTTATTACCGTTGTTTCCGTTATGGCCGTTGTTGCCATTGTTCCCATTATTACCGTTGTTGCCATTGTTCCCATTATTACCGTTGTTGCCATTGTTTCCGTTATGGCCGTTATCTCCGTTGCGACCATTCTTACCATTGTGGCCGTTATCTCCGTTGCGACCATTCTTACCATTATGGCCGTTATCACCATTTCGACCATTCTTACCATTGTGGCCATTGTCACCAGTAGTGGATGAGGTTGTGTCAGAGGTTGAAGAAGTCGTTGAAGCATCAACAGTAGCGGCACTTGTTGTTGTAGTTACGGTTGTTGTCGTCGTAGAAGCATCTACTGTTGTAGAATCAGATGATGAATCCGTAGTTGTAGTTGAGTCATCACTTGTTGTTGATGTAGATGTTGATGAATCAGAATCACCTTTCTTTCTGTGCTTGATAATTAGATAAGTAACAACTCCAATAATAATGATCCCTACTATAATCATTGCTCTACGATAAGAGACAGAACCACCACCAGAAAAACCGACACCTTGCTGGTAGTTCTTCTCCATATAGTTCATGGCCACTCGTGAAGCTTCTTCTTCATGTAGATTTTGAGTCTGCAGGGCGGCCAATAAACGGTCATAATCTTTTCTTGCTTTCTCATCCAGAATATTTTTCTGCATGTAGCTTAGGATTTCTGATTCTTTTACACCTTCAGCTTTTAGAGACTCTAAAGCGATTTCTAGTTCTTTTTGAGCATGATCTCTAAAATAAGGATCTCTTTGATCCCATTCTACTGTCATATCATAGCGGAACTTATCGAAAGCCTCAGCAACACGTTTCTGCGAAGGTCGAGCTTCAGTTTTGTAATCATCCATAGTAATCGCGTAGACATTATGAGGAACAGTCGTCGTCATAAAAATCGAGCAAACCAAGAGCATACTTACATTTTTTTTCAGTTTCATTTTTTCCACCTTTTTCGGTTAATATTTTCTGACGGAGGGAAAATACTGAAAAAACATGATTTACGTCATGATAAGATTTTCTTAAGAGCTTCCTCAAAAAGCAGATGATTCCTTATTTTTTTTTAATGTCGGGGAGATGTGAAAAAAAACTCAACTACGTCAATTCGAAATAAGTCATTGAATATGAGGCTAGACCGCCTCAAGAATTAAGATTCATTATTACGCTATTGCAATGTGAACACAAGGCGAGTTAAAGCAAAGATAACGCTGTTTTCAGGATACTTAAATTTTTTCTGAAGAAGAATTTAACGTAAGAGTCCAACAGCTTGATACACTTTTTCCAGCGTAGGACGAGCACGTTCTTCGGCCCGTTCAGCTCCTGACTTCATCAATTGATCCAGATAATCTTTATTCTTCATAAGATCATCATACTTTTCGCGAACTGGTTTAAGAGTTTGAACGACGAGATCTGCCAGGTCTACTTTAAGATGACCATACATTTTACCCGCATAATCTTTTTCAAGTTGTTCAGTACTCTTACCACTTAAAACTGAATAAATAGTCATAAGGTTTGAAAGACCAGCTTTGTTTTCAGGATCAAATTTTATTTCTGTTCCGGAATCGGTAGTCGCAGATTTTATTTTCTTTTCAATTTTTTTTGCATCATCAATGATAGAAACATAGTTTTTGTCATTTTCGTCTGACTTAGACATCTTTTTATCAGGATCTTGAAGAGACATAATACGAGCACCCATTTTGCCAACGTAGGCTTCTGGCATCTTCAGAATACCTTCGCCATATCTATTTTCAAAGAAGCCCACAATATCTCGAGTAAGCTCTAAATGCTGTCGTTGATCTTCTCCAACAGGTACCAGGTCGGCCTGATACAATAAGATGTCGGCCGCCATCAGGACAGGATAAGTATACAAACCGGTATTGATGTTTTTAACGTACTTCTCAGATTTCTCCTTGAACTGAGTCATACGGTTGAGATACCCCATTGGGGTCAAACAATTTAATATCCACGATAGCTCAGTATGTTGATGAACTTGGGATTGCACGAAGATGATATTCTTTTGTGGATCTAATCCCAGGGCGAGATATTGAGCAAAAAAGCTATAGGTTCTTTCTCTTAAAACAGCTGGATCTTGAAATACTGTGAGTGCATGAAGATCTGCCAAGAAATAAAGACAGTCGTAATCGTTCTGAAGCTTGGTCCAGTTATTGATGGCACCAATATAATTGCCTAAGGTTAAATCACCAGTGACTGTACTACCGCTCAAAATTGTTTTTTTCATAGGTAGGATTATACGATTTCGATCATGGCCAGTGAAGTGCAAAGATGGGAAAGGGATAGAAAACCTATCCCTTTAAATCAATAAAATTAGTCGGTTAAAAGCAACTATGGTTCCAGAGCTGAACTTTTTCAACTTTGGCAGGGGGTTCAGTTGGTCCATTGGTAAATTCCTGCATGAAATAGATCTTAAAAGTCTGAAGGGTATTCTCGCCACCGTTCTGGGAATTCCAACTACGGCATAGATGCTTTCCTAATAACAGAAGGTAGGCCTCATCTCTGGTCGCTTGAAGATTATCAAGAAATTTCCTCCAATCTTCTGAAGAATATGTTGCGTAAAAGTCATCCGGACGATCAAACTGGACCTCTTTATTATTCAGCACATCCCATTTTTTTCCACTCTTTAAGGTACCATCCACAACCCACCAACCATCACTTCTTTGAGGATGTGGTGCAAACATCGCCCATCCCTGATTTAGGTGCAGAGTGAACATAACCTCATCAAAGGGTGACCCTATGGACCACTCTCGTTCGGTGATATAGCCTTCAATGTTCCAGGCGACAACTAAGGTCAGGAGAAATGCACCAACAAGTTTTTCAAACTTATTCAGATGCATTTTGATTTTATCAAAACCGATAGTTTCAAATAAAACCTTGATCACATCTTTAAATTTGGAAGATGAGGTATCATTGCCAGGAGTTGTGACTGTTTTATCAGAGAACATACTTACTTCCCCTACTTCTTTCACCTCATTTAAATAAAGACTTATCTCTGAGTTAAATATTCGCCCCAATATCCGAATAAAAAACAAGCGAGACGAAAGTAAAAGTTTCGGTATCAAGGAAGTAATCAGTAGCTGTTGATTTTCGTCTTCAAAAACAAAATTATGTCCAGAGATGAGAGCATCTGCTTTGGGATTAGTGCTGGCCGGCAAGACGCGGACAGAATCAAGTAACAACATCTCTTTTGCGATAAGTCCCAGCTTACGGGCAAGTTCCGACTGGCCATCATAATACAAGGTTTTCATTGCCAATGAAGAAGAGCGCACTTTCACGCTGAGGTAATTCCACCAGGATGTAGGAATGAGTCCCACCCATATGATGAGACAAATAGGCACAAAATTACCCAAATGCATGGTAGCACCAATACCTAAATGGAATAACCAGAAAGAAACAACCGCTGCTCCTCGGAAGAGATCTCTTTTGAACGGGATGATGAGAAGAAGAGGTCCTATGATCTCCAGCGCATATGCTGCAAAAGTCAGTCCCTTCATTATGCCATGATACTGACTTAACCACTTACCGAGTGGAGTTGTGAAAATATCTAATTGCATCATGTAGTAAACAGCATCAAAGGTCGTATGATAAACTGGTCCCCACTTGAATAAGAAAGTCATAAAATAAAGTAAGAAGATCTGAACGATCCAAGTGGCAGAAAAAATGCTTTGAAATTCATTATCTGAAACCTTCGTTTCAGCAACAGCACAATCCATTGAATATCTCGCACTCATTGGCAAAAAGAGTGACCAGAATAAAAATATCCGTATCAACATATCGCCACCAGAAGTGGCCCCCTCGGGAAATCTGACTTGAAAAGAAATGATCACTAACCAGACGATGAGGTTAGAAAGTCTCGTCCTCCAACCTAGTGCAAAAGTAATTGAGGCCAGCATACCAACCACGGCCAGCATAAACGCAAAGGAATATGTCCCATTTAATGAGAGAAGACCCATGCGATAATTTAATTCAAATTGTTCCAGCAATATCCAACGGGGTAAGATTCCCCCATCTGTAAAGAATGCTTCCAAGTCTGGAATACGTCTCGCAATGTCAAAGAAAGTGAGTACACCAAAAAGTACTCGTACTAATGCGAGCGAGCGTAAATCTAATTTGAATAAACTTTTAATCATATTGTTCCACCTTGCTGCGAGCCTAGTAGCATTTAAGTGTGGTAGATGTTGATTAAAATTTTCCTAAAGAATCTCCGGACACTCTGAGTTAGAAAGGAAAAGTGAATGAAATTGGACTCAGGTATAATTGCCCATAATCATCTTTATTAACAAAGGAAGAAACATACATTAAAGAAGGTGTCCAAATCGTGAATGCTCGGACGGCCAGAATGAACTGTTGCCTATCTGGTTTTAAATACCACCACTCACTTCGCTTTTGATCTATATACATATACTTCATGGATAAAGCGAAAGACTTGGTAGGACTCACGATCAAGGAAGTCTCAAAAGCATCTTCTCGGAAAGGTCTTGAATTGAAGGTGGAAGCGCCAATTAAAAAGTTCACTTTTTCAAGTAAGGGGAAAATTATATTAAGCCCGTAACTCGTTGAGGAAAAAGATTCATTTAGTTTTTTTCCAAAGAGCTTATCTTGAATCGGAGAATCAACGAGTTCATGAATTTGCCGATATAAATTCACTAGGCCATGGTTTCCGACATCAGTATATCCCATCCCAAAATTAAGCTTCCAGCCGACACTATCTTGAGAATAAAAAATTATTGAATTATTCCAGAAGGTCTCAAGGCTATCAGCATACACGCCTATTTTTTCGGTTAACATTGGCTGATCATTTCTGGTCTGCAAGATGGGTTGAATGAAACGGCCCTTTAGACTAATGGAAGTGCTATAATGCTTCCAGACTTCCATTATGCTCAAACTTCCGATGCCTGACATCAGTTTATCAGTTTTGCCAAAATAATCATTGGCCTCATGGAAGCGAACTCCAGGAAGAGTTAAATGGTTCATCTCGGAATCCCCGGGAAGCGCGTAGGGATTAACGGCAAGACTTTCTCCCAGAATTTTTGCTTCTACGGAAAGAAAGCTAAAATAGAAAAAAAGAATGAAAATGAACATTTTCGCATTATATTAATAAAATCTTTTTTTCAAAACATAATTGTATTAATTTGGAAATAATCCTGATGTAATTAGCTCTATGAAAAAATGGCTAAGTGTCAGCAATATTTTTACTCTCGTGGTTGTCACAATCGTGGTAATCCTGCAGGCCCCTTCCTTTTTTAATAATATCCGACAGGCAGGAACCATTTTACCAGGGCAGCAGTATGAAGTGATTGGAAGTAATACCTCTGCCTCGGTACATTTTCCGCCTAAAGATTCCCGAGGAATAGCTATTTTTTGGGCGACCTGGTGTGGTCCATGCAAAGTAGAAATGGCCCGTTTAAAATCTTCCGTGGAAAACGGAAACATCCCTCGTGAAAAGATATTTGCTGTGAATTTATTTGAAGATCAGGAAGTTATTAAGAAGTTTCTTGCCCAAAATAGTTATCCTTTCACTTTTATCAGTGCCCCTGAAGTCGCCAAACAAATTAATGTCAAGGCCACCCCTACTACTTTATTTCTGGATAATGGAATGATTACTTCCATGAGTTCAGGAATGAGTCTTATTGGAATATGGAAGGCGGAGTTCTTTCTACGCTAATATCACTATTTAATCGGTGCCATACATCTAGCACCCATGTGGTGGGCCAAAGCCGCTGGTCCGTCACGCCAATCAATTGACCAACGTCCGTACTGACTACTGTTACCATAAATATAGAAGCCGCCAATATGGGGATAACGAGTGGTGCTTGCATTAGCGGTGAATAGATTAAAGCGGTCATTATGAAACTTGCTGGCAGTGGCCCAGCTGCTAATCGTAACCGAATCCCCATCATTCGCTACGAGTGGAATCCCTAACAAGACATTAAAATAGGCAGTCGAAAAATTTCCAAACTGAAAGAGCCATCCATCCACAGCTGCGGAACCTCCAGGCCCTTGGGTACCATCAAAGGCAAATCCATTCAAATCAGTATTATCCGTATCGATTGAACTTGTGATCCCGTAACAACTTAGACCATCCGGACAGCTTAATTCATCAGAAATACTCTCCTGAACATTCCCCACCATATCCTGAATGCCATAGCGTGATCGGCAATCGCTGGTTGCAATTTTAGAACCCGTTTCAAAAAGATTGTCATGAATCTCGAAACCACTTACATATTCTCTATCTTCTTTTGAGAGATTTGGCTTATTCATGTCGGAATTGCATTTTCCCGTTTTTAGGGAAACATCTCCAACCTTGAAACCACTTGTTTCAACATGATAAATCCAGTCATCCGCATTGGTATAGACATCGGGAAAAGTTGAAACTTCCTCACTCCAGGCCGCTGCGGCCCTCCACTCTTTTAAACGGAGAAGACGTTTAAAAATGGAAGCGCCATTAACCGTATTCCCCGAATATTCAACAACCTGATCAACTGGCACTAATTGAGTGTTACAAGCTTCATAAAACTTATCTCGACTTAATTGAACGAGTGGTGGCGAGTGGGCAGCGCTGGTGGAACCCCAGCCTAAAATAGTTGCATCTCCATAAGTTAAAGCAGTCCAATCAGTATTGGCCGCCCCGTGCTTAACCCAGCAAGATCCACCATTACTACTTGGGTTATCATAGTAAGTAGCACCGATGGGAGCTTCAACTCCAGTACTTGTACTCGGATTGGCCAAATTCGAAAAGTTTTGTGAAATGCAAAGTTGATCACCAGTGGCGCCACAAGTTGCACTTACATTACAACCAAGTTCAAATCGGTCCACCAGCAGATCGTGTTGCAGATCATGATAATCAGTTCCAGAAATATTCACTTTACCTTGGCCAGCAAATTCGCAACGGTAGTGATTTAAAGCATCAGTCGATTTGTTCATGAGACCACAGACTTCCTGATTAGAAATCCATCTATGCACGAGTGCCATATTTTCAGGAGGAGCAATCACTCTAATTTCGCTGATCTCTTCAGGAGTCACTACATCATACTCCTGGCCAGCAATGAGTAACCTTACCGAGTAGTACCAGGCCTTTGAAAAGTCCGTGGGAAGCAGAGTTGTATCTGTAAAACTTCGACTCGTCGGAGGAATACCATCAGTTGAAGAAACCAAAGTCCTGAGGCCAACTCCTAATCCAGGAGTTGTAGCACGAAGAACTTTTACTGCCTGAGGCTGGCATGTATTACCCGGCCCCCAAACTTTCCATTTTAAACGAAGACTTCCATTTTCAGTTGGAGTACCGTCCGCATACGTTTTATCTCCTACAGCATACACATCATCCCAACCATCAAAACTGATAACTGGCGGAGTATTTATATGTCTTAACGAGAGTATGGAATTGCCTGCTTGTCCGGCAAGATCTGTTTGAGTAATAGTCACATTAAAATCTTCTCGATCGGCCAGTCCAGTAGTTGAAATATTTAAGCTTGAAGTAAATGATCCAGATGAACAAGCTGCAGTCACTGAGGGGCTTAGTTGCGGAGAAGAAATCGTGACAGTACTATCTCCATCCGTGCAGGAACCGGCAATGGTAAAACTGCCGGCATTGGAGCTACTCACACAAACTCCGTCGATGATATCGACAAAAGCAACTTCAGGAATAATGGTATCTTTATTAAAAGCTCGGGTAGGAGCATGAATGTTTCCGGCCCCATCAGTTTGGGAAGCGCTGATCGTATGAGGTCCTTCGGCAAATCCTGAGAAATCCAGGTTTGCGTTCCACATTCCCGAGGTACAATCAACCGATGCCATTACATTATTTAGAGCATCTTCAATAATAACATTTCCAATGCCTTCTTCCGTGCAGGTTCCTGTAACAGGAAACGAAGAAGCATTGGCGGCAGTGATATAGGCCGAAGCCGCTGGTGAAGAGTAGGCCACTAATGGATCAGTCGTATCTTGAGTAAAATCGCGGAATGCACTTTGATAGTTACCTGCCACATCAGTAATCCTCGCCTCTATTGTNNATATTAGGTGTGAGGCCAAGAACATCACAAGTTCCCGAGACCGTAAAAACATTTCTGTTCGCATTATTAATGTAAGAGTTCACTGCGGGAGAAGTAATAGCAATTGAAGGAATGGTCGTAAGTTTTACAAACCCTCGAGTATCTTGACCCTCTATGGCGGTATCAGGATCAGTCAATTTAACTGTAACACTAACACCACCTTCTGCTGCTCCCGAAAAGTCAATACTTCGGCTCCACAGTCCGGCCGTACAACTGGTTGTGACTGTGGGGACATCTCCTTCAATACTTACATTGTTTAGACCATCGACATTACAACTCCCACTTACAGTGAAGTTCAACTCATTAAGGGAATTTACATAAGCACCACTGGCCAGAGAATCGATCGAAACAATCACGGCGGTATTTTTTATCCAGGAATATT
Source organism: Bacteriovoracaceae bacterium UBA4096 (assembly GCA_002381945.1). Taxonomy (GTDB): domain Bacteria; phylum Bdellovibrionota; class Bacteriovoracia; order Bacteriovoracales; family Bacteriovoracaceae; genus Peredibacter. The sequence goes on along the minus strand of DFXY01000066.1, from coordinate 2,606 downwards.
CAGACGCTAAGTCTAGCTCCTGCTCTTCATTTGCGTTGGAACCTAAAACGCATATTTTTTTTGCTCCATCAGAACCTAAAGAATCAGTGATAGGCGTAGAGATCGGATAAAAAATTGAATATCCAGTTGGAACTGAGCAATCGAGAGTGTTATCCCCTAATTTATACTGATAAAAAGAAACTCGCGTTCCTCCCACCAAGATATTTAAAGACGTGTGACGAGTTAGAGGGGTGCTTGAAAGTGTTGCGACCAGCGGTTGTTCTAAAACATTACTATCCGTAATAGTAATTTTATTATTTTGGCAGCTCAAGGCCATCAATAACGTTAATAGAAGGATGAACGATTTCAACGTCATAGAGGACTAATCGACATTGTTATAATTATTAATTAGGTTTTTCGACCTCCTGACCGAAATGAAGTTATGTTGAGTACTTTGGTCGCTCTATTCACTCTTATTTTTTCGAGTCTATCGTGGAGTCAAGATAGGCCTCTCATTCTCAAAAGCCCCGAGAATCAGTACGTTTTACATCGGAAAAACAAGGCCTGGGTGTCTGAAACGTGTCTAAAAGCTAAATGCCAGGCCCTGAATCAGGCCAAAGGTAAGAATAAGAATCCTTCCACTTCCCAGTGGGCCTCACACCCGGCCGCAGCTTTTTGTGAGCAAAATCAAGGTAAGCACATTACGGTCACTCGTCCTACTGGAGATCAAGATGGATTATGTCTATTCCCCGATAAATCCTTCATTCTAAGCTGGGATTATTTCTACCTGAACAGGCAGAAGAAATGAAGCTTACCATCTTCATCGCCCTGATTCTTTTCACTAATTTTATTCATGCTTTTGAAGTGGCCTACGTTACTAAATCCAATGGCATGATTCCTGTTTGTGATCGATCGTATCTTGAACTTAAAAATCTTCCTCCCGTATTGGATCAGGGAAGCAAGGGCCTGTGCTACGCCCACTCCTCCCTGCTACTTTTGGATTATCTTAGATGCTCAAAAACATCCTCTCCCACTTCATGCTATCAAGATAAAGGCTCTGTCCTCCATCTTGCTCGTTTCGATCAGGCCATGGGCCAGGAAATTGAAATTGGTGGGATTCCCGGCAACGTCCTCAGTAATTTCAGATACCATAAAAGCAAGCTCGCAAAAGAAGAATGTGCCCCCTACAGTAAATGGTTTGAGCTCGATGACCTGAGAAGAGAAGAATTAAATAAACTCAATCTTCCCTCTAAACTCGAAGGTGATCGAGACTACTTCATGTACCTCTCATCCCGTTTGGAAGGGAATGTTTCCTATGAAGATAAGACTTGCTTCGCGGACGAAATTCTTGGAACTGGAATCAAGCTCAATACTGAAGAGATCATGAACATCTTAAATAAGTCCAAAGAGATGAGCTGGAAAGAGTTAAGATACAAAATCCTTGTACCAGAGAGTTGTCTTAAAAATACTATTAGTTATCCCGATTACAAAATCATCACTTATCCCAGGGGAAAACAGAAGAGAGACTTCAAAGGCATCCGTGACCATGTCTACCGCTCATTAATGAAAGGTTATCCGGTAGAAGCTTCATTCTGTGCTGAAAAAGACAGCGACGGCATCTGTGGTTATCACTCTTCGACCATTGTGGGTCAAAGACAAATTTGCAATCAGCAGGATTGCCGGCTTCAATTTCGTCTTCAGAATAGTTACGGGAAAAGTTGGCAAGAATACAACGATAATGGATGGATTGATGCGGAAAATCTCTCCAGTCTCATAGCCGATCATTCAATGACTTTAAATACGATACTCCCCGATCATGAATCATTAGATATGGCATTGGCGACTCCTCTATATTCCAATTCGCCCGTGAGCAGAAATTCAAATCAGGTTAGTCTTTCAAATAAAGGCAAGGAAGATCTGTTTGGCAATGAAAGCTGCTGGGATATCTCAAGTGGAAGTTATACTCAGGTGCAACCAGAACGAAATCCCATCAATTCAGTGCCAACCCCTTTGAAGCCGACAGAACCAGGGAAGAAAGTTATTTATGTATGTAAGGGGGAGGGTAAAACCGTTTTCAGTGATTCACCTCAACCAGGAATGGAATGTAAGGTAAGATAGTACTGAAGTAAATTAAAGCACCCCCTAAGGGGTGCCATAATTAATTAGTAATTAAGAGTCGTGACAGAAGAATCCACATCCCCAGCCGTCTTTACCGTCTTTACCATCTTTACCATCTTTGCCATTGTTACCATCTTTACCGTCTTTGCCATTGGAACCATCTTTACCGTCTTTGCCGTCTGATCCATCTTTACCATCAGAACCATCTTTGCCATCTGAACCGTCTTTACCATCAGAACCGTCTCTGCCGTCCGCACCATCATGGCCATCACGACTGTGTTTGATGATTAAATAAGTCACAACACCAATAATGATAATTCCAGCAATTATCATTACTCTTCGGTAAGAAACTGATCCACCGCCGGAGAAACCTACACCTTGCTTATAGTTTTTCTCCATGTACTTCATCGCAGCTTCTGAAGCTTCTTCTGCTGAAAGATTTTGCGTAGATATGGCAGCTAGCATGCGGTTATAACCACTTTTCGCAGCACCATCCAAAATATTAGACT
>DFXY01000067.1 GCA_002381945.1 Bacteriovoracaceae bacterium UBA4096 | reverse complement strand
GGAGTAAAGAATGGGGGAAGGTCAAAGAGATCTATTGTTGTAAACTCTTAGGTGCAATGCCATCGAATGTGGAGGTTGGTCTGCCTCGAGCCGTTGGACTTATCACTCTTTTTTGTCCAGAGACCAAAGCTCCAATTTGCATAATGGATGGACAGGTAATTTCTGCAATCAGAACAGGTGCTATATCTGCCTTAGTGGCTAGAAAGATAGTTCCTAGCGATATTGAGTCCGTTGGATTAATTGGTGCAGGAGTGAATATGAGAACCCAGCTCTTAGGAATTTCCAAAGTTTTGAAGAATCTGAATAAAGTATTCGTTCATTCACGATACGATACTAAATATGACTTTGTAGAAAAAATGTCGAAGCTTACTGGTTTAGAAATTATTCCTGTCTCTAGGGCAAAAGAAGCAGTTGTCGGGCAAAAATTCATCATTACTTGTCTTCCAAATGGAGTAAATCCTGTCGTTAAGGATGAGTGGATTTCCGATAAAGGAATGACAATCTTTAATATTGGAGGCCATGAGGTAGAGGAGACTGCCTTGGCCAGAATGGATAGAGTCATTGCAGATATCTGGGAGCATGCGAAAAATAGAGCTTCACAAACTCATGCTAAAGCTTTCTTCAAGAATATAATTTCTGAGGAGATTATTGAGAATATAAGTCCTATTATAAATGGGGTTGTCGAAGGAAGAGCCTCAATTGATCAGAACATCTTCTTTTGCCCTACGGGAATGGGATTTGCTGATGCGATTATTGCACACCGAGTATATAGCAATGCTCTTAAGAATAAGAGCGGACAATCATTAAGACAATGGGAAGACTGTCAGTGGATATAGGTCAAAGTAAAAAAGCTACAATCTGGGTTGTGTTATCGTTACTAGGGAGTTCAATTGAACCGTTGGTCGTTAAATACGCGCACCAAGGTGGTTTTTTGAGTTCTCAGCTAATGGTGCTTAAACTCATTATGGGTGGCCTCTGCTTTATCCCTTTCCTTTGGAGGCTAGAACGTCCGAGCGGGAAACAGCTAAATCAGATCTTTTTGATTTCGCTGTTAGCTTTGCTTACAAATTATTCCCTCTTTCTTTCAGTGGAGAAACTTTCTGTAACTGCTGTGGTCACCTTGATCTCAACAACACCAGTATTCATTGGGATCATCCATACTCTAAAAGGAAAGGTCATACTAAAGAAACAGTTTTGGCCTGCTCTTTTTACAGTATTAGTTGGAGTCATGTTATCCGTTAGAAAAAATGGTGGCATTGATGCAGAAAGTTTGAGCGTCTTGGGTATCCTTTTCGTACTTTCAGCTATAATGGGCTCGATCCTTTATCGACTTAGGGTGGATGAACTTTGTAATGATATTGCACCAATTAAGATTTCCACTTATATGTTCACTATGAATGGAATAATTGGACTTTTTTTACTTCCTTTTATTCCTGAGCCTGACTTGAAGATTTTGCCTATTGTTGGATGGCTTGGACTCGCGGGGGCGTTCGCTAACATTGGATTTATTTTTGCGATCCATGTCCTAGGGGCTACAAAAACTTCAGTTGTCAGTCTATTGCAAAGACCTATGGTGATTTTACTTGCTGCACTTTTCTTTAAGGAAAATCTTGATGAAATGCAATTCCTTGGAGTGGGAATGGTGATATTAGGCATTTGGTTCGCGAAATCTGAAAAAATACCCTCACCACAAACTGTTACTTTTAAGCAATAATCAATAAGGAGAAATGTATGATTAAATTTTTGTTTTTAACGATATTCTTTACGATCAATACCTATGCTGGGGAAGAGGTGCTTTTAAAACTTCGCAGAGAGAAACCTTTCGTTCAGTGTGATGTTTCAGCTCAATTTGTTAAGATCACAAGAATTAGTCAAGGAGTGAAGTTCTCTAAAACAATCTCTTATCAAATTGAAGACTTCAAATATCTTATCAAAGATGCCTTTGATGCAAGAAACGATTCTAGTCTATCTTCTGAACACTTCGCACTCAATCCTGATTCAGGTCAGGCAGAATACTTTAGTCTTTCTTTGAGTGAACCTACGAGCCTTAAGCTTATTAATTTAATAAGCACTTTATGTGAATTGAGACATCTATAAAAGGAATGTTTTATGTCCCAGGAATGTTGCAAACCTAGCTCTAAAACAGCGGTTTCACAAAACGCTATTGATACTCATAATCAAGGATTAAAAAGTTGTTTTAAGGTAAAAGGAATGGATTGCTCTGACGAAGTCTCAGCGATACAACGTGCTTTTAACTTTGATGGTATTTTTGGCGTAGAGGCCAATATCATGACTGAAACTGTAACGATCACACATCAAAGCACAGTCACGCAAGATAGACTTCGTCAGGCTATCGAGAAGGCTGGCGTGAAGGTCGTTAAAAGTGATGAAGTCTCATTTTATGAGATTAATCTAGCAAGGATAATTCTAGTTTCTGCATCAGGGCTAATTCTTGGGATTGGATTAATTTTGGATTGGTTTAATTTAACCTCTTCCAACGTTCCGAACATTCTTTATCTCGTGTCCATAGTTCTAGCTGGAATAATTATTTTTCCTAAGGCTTGGCGGGCCTTACTGAAAAAAAGTTTAGACATGAACGTCTTGATGACTGTTGCCGTCGCAGGAGCAATTATCATCAAAGAATTTTCTGAAGCTGCGAGTGTCGTCTTCCTCTTTGCATTAGCGGAACTTCTTGAGGCAATGAGTGTTGCCCGTGCTAGACGCGCTATCAAAGATATTCTTTCAGTTTCTTCTAAAGAAGCCACTATAGTCGAAGGGACAAAGCTAAGAGATGTACCCATTGAATCTCTCAAGTTAGGCGATATCGTCCTTGTCCGACCAGGAGAAAATATTCCTATTGATGGCACAGTTTTGGAAGGTCGGTCGAATGTTAATCAAGCCTCATTGACTGGTGAGTCTAAACCGGTCTCAAAGGATATAGGTGAATCGGTTTGGGCCGGAACTCTTAATGAATCAGGAGTTTTAAAAATTAAGACAGAAAAGGAATACAAAGACTCAAAAATTGCCAAAGTGATTTCTTTGGTTGAAGAAGCGCAGAATGAAAAAGCTCCGTCTCAAAGATTTGTAGATAAGTTCGCTTCAATATACACGCCAAGCATCCTAATTTTAGCGTTCCTTGTTGCCATTGTCCCACCTCTCTTATTTCAGGCGAATTGGGAAGACTGGTTCTATAAGGCTCTTGTTTTTCTAGTGATTGGCTGTCCTTGTGCTTTGGTTATTTCAACACCTGTGTCAGTCGTCTCGGGACTAACCTCACTTGCCAGACGCGGGGTTCTTGTTAAGGGTGGTGTTCATTTAGAATCCCTAGGCAAGCTACAGGCCATCGCTTTAGACAAGACGGGAACGGTTACTGAAGGAACACCGAGAGTTTCTGAAGTAAAGTCTTTCTCGAAACTAAGTGAAGAAGAAATACTTAGAATCACAGCCTCTTTGGAAAGTATGTCAACCCATCCCTTGGCCAAAGCTGTTTTACATTATACTTCATCAAAAAAAATTGAATACCCACATCCATCTGACTATCAAATTGTTCCTGGTAAAGGGGCTGAAGGTCTTATTGATGGGCATTGGTATTTTGTTGGAAATCACGTTATGGCACATGAATTCGGGATTTGTACCCCTGAAATCGAAGCTTATCTTGATACTGTTGAATCAAAAGCTATGTCTGTGATTGTTTTGGGCCATCGACCTCATGAAGGCTGTGCTGGAGAAATTCTGGCCGTTTTCGCTGTAGGAGACAAGATTCGTGAGAATATCCATCTTTCTATAGACCGTTTCCACAAAGCGGGGATTAAGTTAGTGGCCATGCTTAGTGGAGATAATCAAAAGACCGTCACTGCAGTCGCAACACAAGTAGGTATAGATTATGCCAAAGGGGCTCTTTTACCTGATCAGAAGGTCGAAGAGATAAAAGGCTTAGTTGAAAAATATCATTTTGTCGGTATGGTTGGTGATGGAGTAAATGATGCCCCAGCTCTGGCCCATGCTTCCGTTGGTATCGCTATGGGAGTAGCGGGGAGTGATACTGCTATTGAAACAGCGGATGTTGCTTTGATGAAAGATGATATTTTGGAACTTCCTAAAGCAATTCTACATGGTAAAAAAGTTTTGAATGTTATTCGCTTTAATATCGCCTTTGCAATCGCGATAAAAATCGTCTTTTTCATATTGGCAATTTTGGGTTTAACTAGTCTCTGGCTTGCTGTTGCTTCTGATATGGGTGCCTCCCTTTTAGTCACATTCAATGCTTTAAGGTTACTTAAAATTGATGACAGTAAATTAATATAAGTATGTGGCATGAATAAAGAATTATTGGATCAGTTTAATATAGAGCTTAAAAGTTTTGAATTGGCTTTTAAACATAAGAATCACAAAGAATGTTTCTACTTCTTAAGTCGTGCTCATATTCTTTCACAAAAATCAGTACGATTGCACTTAAGAACTCACTGGTTAATGTTTCAATACTCATTGAAGAATAAAAATTACCAAGAAGTACGTGGTCAGGTCCTTAGGTTAATTGTAACTATACCTGGACATCTTTTTGGAAAAGTTCCAGTTGGAAATATTGGATGGGCGACAGTGAAACTGACTGAAACAATGGAGATTCCTGAAGATTTAAAACAGATATACTTCAAAGCTTAATGTATTTCACTAAGAAAGCTTAGAAAAACATATTGTTCGATTGAGATATAAGTTGTTCAGAATTTGAAGTACAGTCTTATTCCTCGAACAATTTTGAATATTAGAATAAAAAAATATAGCAGGCTTGTTTTCAACGTATTGAAAAGGATAAACCAAATTGAAGGATTTTTTAAAGAATAAATATTTTTATTTATTCCTAATATTTGCGATTCTAGCTTTTGTCTTAACGGGACTGATTGAGATTTATCATCCAAAATAATATGTGACTAGTTATAATAAAATCTTTCTCTTCCGCCGGCGTAAATTATTAGTATGTACTTTCAAACTAATGTGAATCCCCTAAACTTGTAATACTGCCTATCTCAATAATATAGTAAGGAAGAATTAAATAAGAAAAAACAGTTCAACACAGACTTAAGAAGCTGAGCTTATCCTCGAAAGCCCATTTATGAATTTCAATGATCCTTATCGTCTTTGACTGTTTTCTTCCAATCGTCTTAAGTTGAAATTTAATTAACTTTAAAATGCGTAAGATAGCAAATTTGAAAAACTCACATTTAGTTCAAGATCTTAATTCTCTTTCGGGAGCCGATAACCACATTTGATTAAAATTAACCTTGGAAACTAATCAAATTCCCAAGGCTAATTCAGATTAGTAAAAGAGATCAACAAATCTCATCCCCACCCATATTAGGTACAGGTAGAAGAAAGGCCTAACAAAAAACCAAACGGTGTTTATTGTTTCTAGAGTTAGGCTTTTAATTCCATGTAGGACAGTATTTTTTATAAGCTCCCACATATTTTAAATGCTTTTCAGTAGACCATAGATCAACTGGAGCTTACTGGGTTCTATTGAGTCTAAGGCATCATGACATTTGATTCTCAGGTCGTCCTGCGGCTTCTTTTTAGCTGTCCTTTTATTCCAGTCTTCCCATGAATGGGATGTGGCCTTAAGAAATTTTCGGACATATTCCTCGTTCACATTTTCTCTGCCTGATTCCATTTGATGGACTCTCATAAATGATAAGTTCATCAAGTCTGCAAGCTTACGTAAGGAGAGACCTTTTTTTTCTCTCATCTCTTTTAGGGCCGCCGATTCAGAGCTGACCTTAATAATTTTATTTCTTCGACTCATAAAAAATCCCTCCAAGTGTTGGTGAAAATTCATATGGTGACGACGAAAGAAACACGTCTGTGTAAAGCGGATGTAAAGCTAGAAACACTTTTGATCTCAGTCATTTACCTTAGTTTGGCTTAGTGAAATTGGCGTTTGTATAGTTAGCCACAACTAAGCCAAAATTTAGCCAATGAGTGAAAGTAAGCGATAGTCCGTGACAGGTTAGAGAGTGAGTGTGAGAGCTACTTGATTGATTCTTCGAGTGTTTAGTTTTGAATACTTGGTAAAAAAAAAGCCCTGATCGTTCAATCAGGGCTTTTTTATTTGGAGGAGACGTCCGGATTTGAACCGGAGGCTTTACGGTTTTGCAAACCGTTCCCTTGGACCACTCGGGCACGTCTCCATAGCGTTTTGAAGTTTTAAGAGTTTCGACGAATTGAATAATTCTGTCAATAACGCGCTAGGCGTTAAAGCAACAATATCATTGACCACCTTAAGTTGTATGGTATATCAAACTCCCCGAATTCCCTCTTAACCAAAGTGACCTGCATGAACCGTCGTGAATTTGTCCTTGGCTCCTTAACCGCTGGCTCCCTCATGATGCTACCTCCTTGGGCACGGGCCGGAGAAAAATCTATCCAGGGTTTATTTGGACAAAATGCTCTATCGGAGATGGCCCCGCTTCAACGTCTTTCTCGCTTCGGCGGAAGCACTGAAGTTGAAGGGGATCTCTTTGATGAGGCCCATGAAATTTTCTGGAGTAAAGATTCCTACCTCGCTAAAAAAGGTGGCATTCCCGCTGTTAGCGCTCAGTATGACGTGGTTATCATCGGTGGTGGTATCGCTGGACTCTCGAGTGCTTACTATTTAAAGGGAAAAAAGATTCTTATTATCGATGGCCACACTCGTATGGGGGGAAACTCTAAATCACAGGTTTATGGCAAAAATTATATCTCTCAAGGGGCGGCCTATATCACCATGCCGGAGCGTGGGGATGAGATTGATCAGTTCTTAGGATCCCTTCGCTTAAAACAGTCTTTTAGAAAAGTGGAGCATGAAGCAGAAGCCGTTTATATGAACGGTCGCTACATTAACGGTTTTTGGGATGGAGCGACTGATCCGGCCTGGGCCGATGAATTTCGTTATGCTCATAAAAAGTTTCTTGATGTTTATGAGAATAGTTATCCAGAGCTTCCTATCTGGGATTCCTCTTCGGCCGGAAGAAGCCACTTTAATTCATTAGATGGTGTCCCTTTTACTAAATGGATTCAGAATGAATTGGGTACGGTTCATCCGCACATCATGGAATACATTAGTATGTACTGCTGGTCTTCGTTCGGAGCTTCTCCTGATGAAATTTCAGCTGCCCAGGGTTTGAACTTCCTTTCTTGTGACCTGGCCGGAACTTTAGTTCTTCCAGGCGGAAACGGATTAATTTCAGAAGCTGTTTTCCAGGACCTTGCTCGCAGAAATAATGTGACCATGCTCAACCATTCCTTCGCGGTTGATCTGAGAAGTGAAGGTGGCAAGGCCGTGGTGTGTTTCAAAAATAGCAGTAACCAGCTTGTTACAGTGAGTGCTCGTCAGTGTATTGTGGCCTCACCTAAGATGGTGATGAAAAAAGTCATCACAGGCCTCTCATCCGCTCAAGAAAAAGCGATGGGTAATGTTCATTACCGGGCCTATCTTGTGGCCAATATTTTCCTTCGTAAAAAAATCCCGTCACTGGGTTATGATATTTTCGCCCTTCAAGGCCAGGTTCCAAGGAGTGAGTATGAGGATAGTAAGAACCGGGTTTTTGCGGATATTGTTTTTTCTGATTGGGCGCTAAAAGACGTCGCCAATCAAAGTGTTCTGACTCTCTACATGCCTCTGCCTTACGATATGGCCCAGCAATATCTTTTTAATCCTGATCTTTATAACAAGTACCTTGGACGCATTAAAGCGAAGCTCACTCCTGCCTTGCCAGGCATGGGGCTAACCTGGAATGATGTCAGTGGCATCCGGTTAGTTCGTTACGGTCACGCTCTTCCAGTTGCTCAAACCAATGGTGTGAAGAGTGGATTGTTTGAAGCTGCCAGTCAGTCGATTGATAATTGTATTCATTTCGCCAATCAAGATAACTGGGGGAACCCTTGCTTTGAGACAAGTTTTGGAGCTGCGTTGGGAGTGCTCAGAAATATTCAGTAATGATAAATGTCTTCGAGTGCTTGGATGAGTGCTAGAAGAAATATTTCTCCATGCTTTATAACTTGAGCATGGAAAATCTAAAAAAATCACAGATCGAAAAATCTATTTACTTTATTCGTGGTCAAAGAGTGATGCTAGATTCGGATCTCGCTGAACTCTATGGAGTTGAAGTGAAGGTGTTACTTCAGGCAGTCAGGAGGAATCAACCGAGGTTCCCGGATGATTTTATGTTTGGATGTGATTTAAAAGACTTAGTGGATTTGCGGTCACAATTTGTGACTGCAAATGCTTCAACCCCTTGGAATGTCAAAAGAAGAACCTTACCTCTTCTATTTACTGAACCAGGCGTGGCCATGCTCTCGACTGTGCTAAGAAGCGAACGCGCCATTCAGGTCAACATCTCCATCATCAGAACTTTCATTAAACTTCGAAGTTTCCTCAGCATGGAAAACTCAACTGATCACAAAGTCGATCAACTCAAAAGAAAACCAATAAACTATTTAAAATCGTATTTGAAAGAATGGATTGTTATGAAGAGATGGTAACTCCAAAGCTACCATCTCATCGCAAAAAAATTGGTATTAAGTAAGATCAGTAAGCCCGTGCTTCTTAGCAACTTCATCAAAATGCATAACCACTTTCTTGGCCCAGTTTCTCTTATCGATATAATTGCCGGGATAGAAGCTTTTCTTAAAGCCGTAGGCCACGATGTCTTTTAAGTGTTTCACTGGAATATCAAAGTTATCCACTGCCAATTGGAACTCACGACTGACCGTTGTGTTTGACACTAAACGGTTATCAGTACAGATCGTGACTGACATTCTGTTTTTCAGCATCTCCTTGAAGTAGTGATGCTTAATATCTTTAATTTCCGGATTGGTTTGAAGATTTGAAGTTAAACAAACTTCAATCGTTGTGCGCTTATCGGCCACATAAGAAACCAGATCAGAGATATATTTTTTCTTATCAGTAATTGATGGATCAGCAATTTTGTTTTCATCAAAGAGGTAATAACCGTGACCCAAGCGATCGGCATAACACTCAGTGATGGCCTGGAAGATACTTTCTGCCCCATAAGCTTCGCCGGCGTGGACCGTTTTATGCATGAAATTCCTGTGAGCATAAGCATAAACGTCTTTGAATTTTCCTGGTGGATAGCCTGACTCCTGGCCGGCGAGATCGATACCCACGATAGGTATCCCTTTTTCATCCCGGATTTTAACTGCGGCCTTAACCATTTGCAGGGCGCCTTCTTTCAGGACTTCCATTTCTTTGGAGTATTCCATGGATTTAAAAAAGCGAGTGTAGAAAGGGGAATAGCCTTTAGGGCCGAACTTTCTCATAGCACAGCTAATGATCCCGTAATGGAACTCTGGCTTAGAGCCACTAAGGACTGCAGGGCTGTTATTATACTCTTTCTTGGCGCGTTCAAGACCCTTATAGCAGGCATCCAGCACCGTCTCCATTGTGAGACCATTTTCATTGTCCACGAGAAGCTGAGGAGCAAATCTTGGTTCAATGTAACAAACGCCTTCATTTTGGTTATCCACCGCAAGCTCGTAAGAGGCCTGTTCAATATTTTCCAGATCTCTTAGGGCAGAACAGGTGTACTGAAAACCATGGAGGTAATCAGGAAGACTAGCGTAAGAGTCCTTGAAAACAAGCTCACGCAAACCTTCTTCCGTAAATGACGGAAGGTTGAAGTTTAGTTTTTTGGCCATTTGGATCAGCGACGGGATCCTAAGGGACCCATCAAGGTGCAGGTGAAGATCGGACTTTGGCATCTCTTTAATAAAAGCTTCTGAATATTTTTTCATGCAATTAAGCTACTTTATCCCACGTTATTTGAACAGAAATTAATGTGTTAGGTGGTAGGAGGGCAAATCTTAAGGATACGTTTTTGAAATTTTAATTTATTTTAATCAGAATAAATTTATATGGATGCACGTTGTATGGAAGAACCTGAGAAAGCTCGTTTACTGCAAAGGATCACGGAAAATGTTCCTGGGGTTATTATCCAGTATCAACTCTTTCCGGATGGCCGGTCATGCTTTCCTTATGCCAGCGAAGCTTTAAAAGATATCTGTGGTTTATCTCCTAGTGAAGTCCTCCATGATGCTTCCCGGGTCTTTGAGGTTGTTGATCCTAATGATTTAGAAAAACTCTTAAATTCAATTACTGAATCGGCCAGGTTGTTAATTGATTGGAACCATGAATTTCGTTTTTATTACCCAACTCCAGCGGAACGCTGGCTTCAGGGGTATGCCCGACCGGAGGCCCAGGCCGATGGAAGCGTATTATGGCATGGTTTCCTTCAGGACATCACTCAAAGGAAAAAACTCGAAGAGGAGCTAATAAAAGTCAGTCGTCTGAATCTTCTCAATGGAAAAATAAATTCCATGATCATCCATGCTAAAGATCATGAAAGACTCTTTGAAGAGGCCTGCCAGATCATGGTTGAAGACGGACAGTTTAAACTGGCCTGGATAGGGCTGATAGATCCAGACATTTCGTCACTTGTGGTCGCCAAATGTTATGGGCCGGAAGCAGACTATATCCAAAGCATGGCCCCCATTTTTCTTTCCGGTGACGAGCAGCGGATGGGGCCAACGGCCAGGGCCATTCGAGAAGGTAAGGTCGTCGTCAACAATGATACATGCAATAATCTTGATTATCTGCCTTGGCGGGAAGAGGCCCTTAAAAGAGGATTTCATTCCAGTATTTCCCTTCCACTTAAGTTTAATGAAACAATCATAGGGGCCCTGAATATATATTCGGAGCGAGTTAATTATTTTAATGCTGCCGAAGTTTCTCTTTTGGAAGAAATCACTCGGAATGTTTCTTACGCCATTACAGTGATTTATCGGGAAAAAGCTCTGGTTAAGAGTGAGCTGAGTTTTCGTACCATCTTTGAAGAAGCTCCTATGGGAATTGCCTTAATTGATTCTCAAACGGGACACTTTAAAAAAATTAATTCAAAGTATCTGGAAATTATTGGAAGAAAACTGGAAGAGATTAAAACCCTTAACTGGATGTCATTCACTCACCCCGATGATTTGAGTGAGGATCTGGAAAAGATGGAACTCCTAAAGTCAGGACAAATCTCCAGTTTTAAAATGATCAAAAGATATTTCCATTCTAATGGATCAATTGCATGGGTAGAAATTTCGGTCGTACCTTTCTTTTCTGATGAGCCTGGAAACATGAAACACCTTTGTATGGTAGAAAATATTTCAGAGAGAGTCAGATATGAAGAGGAGCTGCGTTCGGCCTTAAAGGTACGGGATGAATTTTTATCAATTGCTTCTCATGAACTCAAAACCCCGATCACTTCACTTAAACTTCAGGTGCAGCTGATTAAGAGGGACATTAAAAAAAATGAATCTCCAGATGTCTTTGAAAGACATTCCAAGGCGCTGGATATGGCCTCAAGACAAACAGATAGGTTAACTTTCCTGATTGATAATTTATTAGATGTCACCCGTTTAGAGTCAGGCCAGTTCAATATTGTCCCTTTAAAATTCAATCTCTCTCAGGTTCTCCTTGATACATTGTATCGTTTCCAGGGATTATTGATTGATTCAAAGTGCGAGTTGATGATGAACGTGGCCCCTGACGTGGAAGGGACATGGGATCAAGGCCGTATTGAACAGGTCCTGGTTAACCTCATCTCAAATGCTATTAAATATGCACCAGAAAAGCCCATCGCCATTAGTCTTTTCGTTGAAAATGATGACGTTAATTTTTCTATTACCGATAATGGGCCAGGTCTGACTGAGGCAGATAAACACCGCATTTTTAATCAATTTGAACGGGTGAAGTCCAATGAACACATCAATGGATTAGGTCTGGGTCTTTATATTTCAAAGAAGATTATTGATTCCCATCGGGGTGTTATTTTAGTTGAAAGTGAAGAAGGACGAGGCTCAACCTTTACGGTAAAACTTCCCCTGACTTAAAATCAGGGGAAGAATAAAGCTATGTATTAGTAACCTAAGATATGGGCAAACATGAGTGGAGCGACAATTGTGGCATCTGATTCCACAATATAGCTTGGAGTATTCTTAGACAGTTTACCCCAGGTGATTTTTTCATTGGGCACGGCACCTGAATAAGAACCATAACTGGTTGTTGAATCAGAGATCTGACAGAAATAACCCCAAAGTTTGATGTCATCTTTTTCTAAATCCTGACGGATCATTGGAACAACACAAATCGGGAAGTCACCGGCAATACCACCGCCAATCTGGAAGAACCCGATAGAGCTGGTTTCGGCAGTTTTCATGTACCACTCGGCAAGCGAAGTCATGTATTCAATACCAGTTTTGACTGTATGAACGTTCTTGACTTCTCCACGCATGCAAAATGAGGCGTACATGTTTCCTAGAGTGGAATCTTCCCAGCCTGGAACAACCATTGGAAGATTCTTCTCAGCGGCCGCAAGCATCCATGAATTTTTTGGATCAATTTGTGCATGCTCAGTGAATTTGCCTTTTTTAAGAGCGCGGTAGAAGAACTCATGTGGGAAACAACGTTCACCCTTAGCTTCCGCCTCTTGCCATTCCTGGGCCATGATAGACCAGATCTTTCTCATCGCCGCTTCTTCCGGAATACAGGTGTCAGTCACACGGTTCAAATGACGGTCATAAAGTTTCTGCTCATCATCAGCTGTCAGGGCACGCCAGTTTGGTATGCGCTCATAGTGATCGTGGGCCACAAGATTATAAATATCTTCTTCAAGGTTAGCACCAGTACAAGAAATAGCATGAACCTTATCATTCCGAATCATATCGGCCAGGGATAGGCCAAGCTCAGCAGTGGACATGGCCCCTGCCAGGGTAATCATCATTTTTCCACCGTTAGCAAGATGGGCCTCATAGGCATGAACCGCGTCCATCATTGCAGCTGCATTGAAGTGACGGTAATGATGATTCATAAATTGGGTAATAGGACCTTTAGTTGTCATGATTGACTCTTGGTTTGCCGGCTAAGAGGCCGGGGCTCGCTCGAACTCAATGTGAGCGAGCCTATTTCATGCAAAACCACACGGGTCGTCAAGAGGTGAAAGTCAGAAAAACCCTTCTAGTACTGTTTTAAATCTTCCGCGGACTTAGAGATGTGTCCAGGAGGATCACTGGCAGGAAAAGATTCCTCAATGGCTTCGTCAAGTTTCTCATCATCCGACATAACATGTTGTTGGTCATCTTTTGCTTCGGGATGATATGGATTTCTTTCGTTTGGTTTAATTAAATCCCTGAATTTAAGTATCACTTCGTTGATAAAATTCATGACGGCCTCGCTATTGATTATTCTGTATATCGATGTGCTGACTTTTTACTTTCTGATCAAATGGTTTTCCAGTCATGCTGGCCTTCACAAATCCTACCAGTTGAACCATTTTACTAGGGGGTGTATCCCAGATCTCTGCCGATTCGACAGTTACCCCAATTAAGGTCAGCTCTGGATCCTCTAAACCTTCCGGAAACCAGGCGGTGAAGATGGGGTTCCAGCATTCCTCCATCTTTTTGCGATCAGAAGAAATATGGGCCCTCCCACTAACTGAGACGTATTGCTGTTTGTCGGGATTGGCATAGGCCAGGTTCACATGCTGCTCATTCTCGATAGCATGATTTTTTAGAGAATTCTTACGGGAGAAGAACCATAAAGTACCATCGAACTGATTTTCCTCAAGGTTTTGAGTTGCCATTGGCCGGCTATGTAAGGAACCGTCGTTACTCACTGTTGTTAGCATGGTGAATTTAATGTCTTTGATCATCGAGGCCAACTTTTGTAAATCATTTTGAGTCGTATCCATGACATCTCCTTGGGAAGGATTTTTGATACTTCATTTTAGGCAACTTCTCACAGGATGAAATCTTGCATCTTTCTGAAGATAGGAGATAAAAATTGTTCACTCCTTTATCTATGTCTCAGATTTTTCGATTCGATGAATCGTAACTGTAATATCTCCTTTGAATATTTCATTTACAATTTTCCCAGGACTTTCATGGGGATCGGACTTCCCAAACAACAAGGTATGCAGACCCACTTCAAGCACATCACAAACTTTTTTTAAATCATCCAGATTGTGAACTGAGCGCCCTGTGGTCCATCCGTGAAGAGTAGGTTGCTTGACACCACTTAGCTTTGCCAAAGCGGCAATTGTAATATTTTTCTTCTTACAAAGTTGGAGGATATTCTTACTAAGTTCCATTTTTTTAGTATGTGTCCATTTTATAAAAAAGATAACTACAGAATTATTTAATATTGATTTAAGAGTATCTGCTATTGAGAGAATGATAAAGGTCTAAAAGGTATCGGGTAGCTGCCTGGAAATTTCTATCGAGAAAGTAATTTAAAATTTCTTTCTCCAGTTATTAATATTTCTTGAGTTGTTTTTTTTTCTTAAATTGTTAGTTTAGATGTATGAAAAGATTGTTAGTCGTTGATGATTCAAAAGAGATTAGGTCCTTGTTGATCTTTTTTCTCCATGAACATTTTGGAGAAGTCCTGGAATCTTCCTCGGGAAGGGACGCTCTCCAAAAATTGTCCCAGCATCCTATTGATCTTGTGATCTCT
Source organism: Bacteriovoracaceae bacterium UBA4096 (assembly GCA_002381945.1). Taxonomy (GTDB): domain Bacteria; phylum Bdellovibrionota; class Bacteriovoracia; order Bacteriovoracales; family Bacteriovoracaceae; genus Peredibacter. The sequence goes on along the minus strand of DFXY01000067.1, from coordinate 22,019 downwards.
GACCTACAAATGGCCGATGGTGATGGAAGATGGCTACTAACAGAATTACAAAAACTAATCCATCCTTGCAAAGTGATCATTCTGTCAGGAGATGTGACGGCAACTAAAAAAAACATAATAGAAGCGGGAGCTTTTGGCTTTTTACCAAAACCGATTGATGTGGAGGCCTTACTGTCATTAGTTTCTACGGCCCTGGCAGAAGTGTCTAAAAAGTAAACACCTCAGATCTCTTAAAATTGAGCTAAGCTGGCATGTTTTTTGTATATACCTTCATACTATTCAATGAGGGCAATTTATGAAAACAATGATTTTAACATCACTATCTTTGTCACTATTGTCTTTAAGTCTGATGGCCAAGGGACCTTTACCCCATGAACGAACAGATACTCCTAAATTAAAGAATGCAACAGATGGGCGATATTTGTATGTTGGAGATGTCCCAAAATTTGAGGGACCAGAACTGGATATCACGATATCGAAAATGAATCTTACTGCCCGTGTCACTGCACAGGTTAATCAGGGTAGGATTGATACTTATGCTTATCAGCTTTTTAAGCGCTGGAAGAATATAAATGATGCTTTAATGGATCCAGTTTTATCCCTGCATCCATTGGTTAAATTATCTAAGCTGGCCGAAGGTAAGCCCAGTAACACTCAGGCATGGACAAAAATCGCTGAGCAGTATTCCAAACATATTCTGGAAACAACTGGTCTGGATATTTACAAGGACCAGCGTAATGCCCGTAACTATGTCAGTAATCAAGCTGAAGATGAGTATAAATCCGTGATCGCAACGGCCTACTTTAGATATGCTTTTGATACAGAAGATTCACCTGATAACGTTATTGATGATAATAAAAAGTTAGAAGAGTTACTTTCAGTAGAAAATTCTCGTAGACTGTTTAAAAAGCATTTAGGTCATTTGTATACCAATACTTCTAAAAAAGATGGATACGTCGGCTTCCTGACATTTGTCTATCCTATCGCTGCCACAGTAGAAGGTCCTTTCGATCAGCCAAAAGAGTCAACACTTGATCTTAAAACAGCTGAGTCTATTGAGGCCCGCTGGTGGTCGGATAAATGGCAGGATGAGTTTGGCGGCTTCCCATTCCTTTTAATCAACTGGAGTGGTGTCGCTTTCCATGGGCCAATCACTAATTTTTCTCCTCTTGATGTTTGGTTTCTTCGTCGCGGCTATGTTTCCCATGGCTGTCACCGTATGGATGGAAGTGATATCCTTGAATTAAGGGCGCTTATGCCTGTAGATTTGAAGAAAGCTGCAGGACAAATTAGAATCACGGTATTGGACTATTTTGATGTTGTAGACTGGGATCAGGATGGGGAGGCAGAGGCGATTGATGTGAAATATTATAATATACCCACGGCCATAGCTGTTCCAAAAAACAAAACGATTGAAGATGTGATAAAACCTTATCTTCCGGAAAATCAGGCAAAAGCATTTTTAAAGAATAATAAGTATGCGGCACCTTTTTATGACATGAACTCGGATCGTTTGAAGAATGTTCCTAAATATGTCGTAAATAAGAACAAGCTGAGTAGGGATGGAGTGCATGCGAATGTTGGCATCAAACGTTTTGACTATCGCCCGAACAGAATTATTCAGTATACAGAAGAGGGCCATAAGTTAATGGGGTTTGATGATGTTTTTGGAAAATATCCTCCTAAATATTTTCAAAAATATTAACGTCTTTGTTTGTTTTTGTTGTAAATCGCAAAAATGATGAGCAAGAATGCCCCAAGTCTGATGAGATAGATGAAGGGGCTTGGCTCATTGTTAGTGCCTATGTAACCTAAAACCAATCTTTCTAATGAGAGTAGAAAAAAAGCGAAGGAAAAGAACATGAACAGGCGATCATGGGATTTCTTCCAGAACTTATAAAAAAATAAACCTGCCACAAAACAGGCAAGCATTAAAGCACCGGATAATACTTCGTAAACCATGTTTAAACCTCTTCCATAATCAAACCATAGATCATAACCACCATGCCTAAAAGCGCTGGTAATGTTCTGTAGTTAACGATATCGATATTGGGCACAATGATTAGATCCAGAAATAACAGGACATTATTGACTGCAAAACCGATGAAGCCTAAACCGCACCAAAATAGAAGGCGAAATCGGTTTGCGAAATAAGCTTTCAAAAGCATCACTGAGCAGACCAAACTTGTAATGGCACATAAAATATAAACTAATCCCGCCATAATTAATCCTTTTTGATCTTGAAGGCGTCCGAAAAATTTTTCAATTTTTCTGCTGGTCTTTCATAAATGCATGTGACGATTGCTACCGGCATTTCATGATATAGTTGATGAAGTTTTTTTACTTTATTATCAAGCTCAGCTGAGGAAGGGCTATATGAATAATAATTTCCTTCACATCTCAGTAAACCTTTTTCGGTTAAACTTGTGAGCTGTTGACTAGCAGAACTAAGACTACTTCTCATCTCTTTACGAATTGATTCTATATCCCATTGCTTTTCTGGATTCTGATATAACATTAAGAGAACCTCAAGATGAGTCACAGAATCGATTGATTCCATTAAAAAGGATTTAATATCTAAAGGCAGTCTTGAGGTTGGCAAATTAACTTCTCCCTACGATCACAAAAATTATATATCGAGTTAGTTTCATCCTTGTAAAGAACATTAAATCTTTATAGATAGGTGCACACTTAATTTAGTTCATTAAAAATGAAATTACAAATTGCTCAGGAGATAATGAAGTGAGAACGAAAACGCCTGCATCAAAAAAAAACAGGATGATAAATGTTAGTTCTGAAAAGCTCCTTAAGAAACCTGTCAAGAGTGCCAAAAGCAAAGTTATAAAAAACACCGGTCAGGGATTAAAAGAATCCAAAGAACGTGAGCAACTTAAAAAAATTCTTGTCATGGTTAAGGCCATTCGCAACGGTGATTTTAGTGAAAGACTTAACATAGATAGCGATAGCGTAATTAGTGACATTGCTGAAGTACTCAATGATATTAACGAAATAAATTCAGATATCGCTAGTGAATTTGTCCGGGTGGGAACAATCGTAGGTAAAGAAGGACGAATGACTGAAAGGATGAGTGTCGGGTCAGTCAAAGGTGCCTGGGTTAACAGTATTGATTCAATTAATAATCTCATCACAGACCTGGTTCAACCAACAACAGAAGCTGCCCGGGTGATTACGGCAGTTGCCCAAGGTGATTTATCTCAAAAAATGGCGATGGAAATAGAAGGCAATCCTTTAAAAGGTGAATTTGCCCGCATCGGTACAACCGTGAATACGATGGTTGATCAGTTAAATTCTTTTGCTTCAGAGGTTACCCGTGTGGCAAAGGAAGTGGGGACGGAAGGGAAGTTAGGTGGTCAGGCCGATGTAAAAGGTGTTTCTGGAACATGGAAAGACTTAACTGATAATGTGAACGGTCTTGCAGGTAATCTTACCGCGCAGGTGAGAAACATCGCGAAAGTGACAACTGCAGTTGCTAAAGGGGATTTGTCACAAAAGATTACAGTTGATGCCAAGGGTGAAATCTTAGAACTTAAAAATACCATCAATATTATGGTGGATCAGCTCAATTCCTTTGCTGCCGAGGTTACGCGAGTGGCGAAGGAAGTGGGAACAGAAGGTAAGCTCGGTGGACAAGCTGAAGTTGAAGGGATTTCTGGAACCTGGAAAGATTTAACAGATAACGTGAACGTCCTTGCCGATAACCTTACAGACCAGGTGAGAAATATTGCAAAAGTTACAACTGCGGTTGCTAATGGTGACCTTTCACAAAAAATTACCGTTGATGCTAAAGGTGAAATTTACGAATTGAAAAATACCATCAACGTCATGGTGGATCAGCTCAACTCGTTTGCTGCAGAGGTTACCCGAGTGGCGAAGGAAGTGGGAACAGAAGGGAAACTCGGTGGACAAGCAGATGTAAAAGGTGTTTCAGGAACCTGGAAGAACCTGACGGATAACGTGAATGTTCTTGCTGGAAATCTTACTGATCAGGTTCGAAACATTGCCAAGGTTTCTACAGCGGTGGCCAAGGGGGATCTTTCCCAGAAAATTACGGTAGATGCTAAAGGTGAAATCTTAGAGCTCAAAAATACCATCAATACCATGGTGGATCAGCTGAACACCTTTGCGGGAGAAGTGACCCGAGTGGCAAAAGAAGTGGGAACTGAGGGACGCCTTGGTGGACAGGCCGATGTGAAAGGCGTTTCAGGAACCTGGAAAGATTTAACTGATAATGTGAATGGTCTGGCCGGAAACCTTACTGCCCAGGTTCGAAACGTGGCCAAAGTCACCACGGCCATTGCTAATGGAGATTTATCACAGAAAATTACCGTGGATGCTAAAGGCGAAATTCTGGAACTAAAAGATACCATCAACACGCTGGTGGATCAGCTCAACTCGTTTGCGGCCGAGGTTACCCGAGTGGCAAAGGAAGTGGGAACTGAAGGGAAGCTCGGTGGACAGGCAGATGTAAAAGGGGTTTCAGGAACCTGGAAAGATTTGACAGAGAATGTGAACGTCCTGGCAGGAAACTTGACGGCGCAGGTTCGAAATATTGCCAAAGTCTCTACTGCCGTTGCTCAGGGAGATTTGTCTCAGAAAATTACTGTTGATGCCAAAGGCGAAATTTTAGAACTTAAGGATACCTTCAATACCATGGTGGATCAGCTCAACTCATTTGCGGCCGAGGTTACCCGTGTGGCAAAAGAAGTGGGTACAGAAGGAAAACTTGGTGGTCAGGCCAATGTGAAAGGTGTTTCGGGAACCTGGAAAGATTTAACGGATAATGTGAATGGTCTGGCAGGAAATCTAACCGCTCAGGTGCGAAATATTGCGAAAGTGACAACGGCCATTGCGAATGGCGATTTATCACAAAAAATTACGGTTGATGCTAAAGGTGAAATCCTTGAGCTAAAAAATACCATCAATACCCTGGTGGATCAGCTCAACTCATTTGCTGCCGAGGTTACCCGAGTGGCGAAGGAAGTTGGAACAGAAGGGAAGCTGGGTGGCCAGGCGGACGTTAAAGGTGTTTCGGGAACATGGAAAGATCTGACTGATAACGTGAATTTCATGGCGGGAAATTTGACCAAACAAGTGCGAGGGATTGTAAAAGTTGTGACAGCAGTTGCAAACGGTGACTTGAACCAGAAGTTCGTACTTGAAGCTAAAGGTGAAGTGGCGGCTCTGGCCGAAACCATCAATAACATGACTGATACATTGAGAACCTTTGCCGATCAGGTGACAACCGTTGCCAGAGAAGTGGGGATCGAAGGAAAACTGGGTGCACAAGCAAGAGTGCCTGGTGTTGCCGGAACCTGGAAAGATTTAACTGATAATGTGAATTTCATGGCCTCAAACCTTACCAAGCAGGTTCGAGGGATTGTAAAAGTTGTGACAGCAGTTGCCGACGGTGACTTGAATCAAAAGTTTGTTCTTGAGGCCAAAGGTGAGGTGGCAGCTCTGGCCGAAACGATTAACTCAATGACTGATACACTTCGTACTTTTGCCGATCAGGTGACAACGACGGCAAGAGAAGTGGGAATTGAAGGGAAGCTCGGCGGCCAGGCGAAAGTTCCAGGCGCTGCTGGGACCTGGAAAGATCTGACCGATAACGTGAACCAGCTTGCAGGAAACCTTACCACTCAGATTCGTGCCATTGGTGAAGTTTCGACGGCCGTGACCAAAGGTGACCTGACCCAGTTGATTAAGGTTGAGGCCCAAGGTGAAGTTGCTGCACTTAAAGATAACATTAACCAGATGATTGCTAACCTTAAGGATACAACTGATAAGAACCATGAACAAGATTGGCTTAAGACAAACCTTGCTAAGTTTGCCAGTATGATGCAAGGGCAGCGCTCAATTACTTCTGTGGCCCAGCTTATCATGTCTGAGTTGACTCCCTTGATTGATGCTCAACAAGGAACCTTTTTTATCATGGATAGTGAATCCGAGACGGAATCGACTCTGTCTTTGATTGCAAGCTATGCTTATACCGAAAGAAAGAATTTCCAAAATCAGTACAAACTGCGTGAAGGTTTAGTTGGTCAATGTGCTTTCGAGAAGAAACGAATTCTCATTACCAATGCACCAAATGATTACATCTACATTTCTTCCAGCTTAGGAGAAGTTAAACCTTTAAATATTATTGTCCTTCCTATTTTGTTTGAAGGTGAAGTTAAGGCCGTCATTGAACTTGCTTCCATTTACTCCTTTACTCAGAATGATCTTAACTTCCTGGATCAGCTGATGACTTCCATTGGTGTGGTTTTGAACATGATTTCAAGCAGCATGAGAACTGAGGTTCTATTAATTGAGTTGAAGAAATCTAACTCGGAACTTGAGGCCCAAGCAAAAGAACTTGAAGAAAAAGCAAAACTCCTGGAAATCAAGAACCAAGAAGTCGAGCAGGCCTCTCACTCGGTAGAAGAGAAGGCCGAGCAGCTCTCGCTTATTTCGAAGTATAAAACTGAGTTCCTGGCCAATATGTCACATGAACTCAGAACACCACTTAACAGTCTTCTTATCCTCTCAAAAATGCTGTCCGAGAATAAGGAGAACAATATGTCATCTGAACAGATTAAGTTTGCTCAGACCATTTACTCATCAGGTTGTGACCTCCTGGCCCTAATTAATGAAATTCTGGATCTGTCTAAAGTAGAATCAGGTAAGATGACTGTCATCCCTAGAGATATCAAATTACCTGAAATCAATGAATATTTAGAACATTCCTTTCGCCCAGTCGCTAATCATAAAGGGATTGATTTTAACATTGAGATTAATCCAGAACTCGCAAACTTCACGATCAACACAGATGTTGTAAGAGTTCAGCAGATTTTAAAAAATTTACTCTCAAATGCTTTTAAGTTTACTGAACAAGGTAAAGTCTGCCTGAAAGTTTCAAAATCAACTCTCAGAGGAGAACCTAGCATTGTCTTCTCAGTGACAGATACGGGAATTGGCATACCTAAAGACAAGCAGAAACTTATTTTTGAGGCGTTTCAGCAAGCGGATGGAACAACCAACAGGAAATATGGTGGTACAGGACTAGGTCTTACTATTTCCAGACAAATTGCCCTGCTTCTAGGTGGAAGTATTAATGTAGAGAGCGAACCAGGTAAAGGCAGTACTTTTATTCTGGAATTACCTCTCAAATATCACTATCAGGAAGAGACAGCAGGATCTTCGATAGAAGAAGCCCAGATGCTTCCTAGAATGGCCAGCGACGCTGATTTTAATGCTAAGAAAATTCTATTGATTGATGATGATATGAGAAATATTTTTGCTCTCACTGTCGTATTGGAACGCAAGGGAATAGAAGTCTTGTACGCTGATAATGGGCGCACAGGGCTGGAGAAATTGCAGGAAAATCCTGATGTGGATATGATCCTCATGGATGTCATGATGCCTGAAATGGGTGGGATTGAAGCGACACAGGCCATTCGTAAAATGCATGAGTTCAGAAATCTTCCTATTATCACCTTAACCGCTAAGGCCATGAAAGGGGACCGGGAGAAATGTCTCGAAGCAGGGGCGAGTGATTATATTACTAAGCCGGTTGATACCGACTATCTATTATCCGTTATGCATAAATGGTTAACTAAAACTAACAAGACGAAGAAGATTAATGAATAAGGTTAATATCCTGGTCGTTGATGATCGTCCGGAAGGCATTCTGGCCATTGAGGCGGTCTTGAAATCACCGGCCTATAATATTATTTCGGCCAGTTCCGGGAATGAGGCCTTAAAGCATCTTCTTCAGAATGACTTTGCTGTCATCTTAATGGATGTTCAAATGCCGGTCATGAATGGTTTTGAAACAGCCTCAGTAATCAAAACCCGGGAAAAATCCCGGGATATTCCTATTATTTTTATGTCGGCCATCAATCAGGATGAACAATATGTCTATCAAGGTTATGGAGTGGGCGCCATTGACTACCTTCTAAAACCATTTGATCCTTATATCCTGAAATCAAAAGTCAGTATCTTTGCCGACATTTACCGCAAAAACCAGGTGATCAAAGATCAGGCCCAAAAGCTTCTGGATGCGGAAGCTAAAGAGCATTCTCAGAAAATTGACCGGCTTGAGATTGAAAACTTACGAAGGTATCAGTATCTGGCAGATTCAATTCCTCAAATTGTCTTCAGGCTCCTGCCTGACGGTCAATATGAATATTTTAATAAAGTCTGGTTTGATTACACCGGTCTCTCACTCAGAGATAGTTATGGTCTGGCGTGGAAAGATGTCATTCATCCTGAAGATATTAGTAAACTAACTGACTTGTTCAATGAAAGAATCAATCAAAACGGGCTGGAGTGTGAATGCCGGATTTTGAATAAAAATCGTATTTACCGCTGGCATTTAATCCAAGTCAGACCTGAAAAGTACTTTCATCCTGAAGAGATAAACTCCTGGCTCGGTACGGCCCTTGATGTTGAAGACCGAAAAAAGAACTCAGACAAACAGCAGTTCCTGGCAAAGGCCGGAGAACTCCTGGTGGCAACACTTGATTACCATAAAACTCTAGAGAGCATTACCAAACTGGCAGTTCCTTATCTTGCTGACTGGTGTGCTATTGATATTGCAAATGAAGAAGGGAAGCTCACAACAATCAGTTTCTCTCATCGGGAACCTAAACTGTTAGATGAGGCCAGTGTTTTTTACCAAAAACATTTTCAGGATAATCCTAATGATTTCGGCTTAGCTGCATTAATGAAGCAACATTCTGCCAGGATTCTTAATCAGGAAGAAGTTCCCGGAGCCTCGGCCTTGATACTGCCTTTAGAGTTTAATGGAGAGGTAATTGGAGTGATGACCTTTGTGAGACAACAATCACAAGTGAAATATGATCAGTACTTTATGGAAGTAGCTCAGGAACTCTCACGTAGAGTCATCCTGGCCTTTGAAAACGCCCGACTCTATACCATGGCACAAGAAGCGATTGAAATAAGGAACGATTTTTTATCCATTGCCTCTCATGAACTTAATACTCCGATTACATCCTTGAAATTACAACTGCAGATGGTGAGAAAATCCATCCAAATGAGTAAAGACGGAGTTTTTCCGGTAGAACGCTTCACTAAATCAGTTGAGGCTTCTGTTAAACAAGTGGACCGTTTAATTAACTTGATTCAGATATTACTGGATGTCTCCCGTATTCAATCAGGGAAATTCAACTTTAGCTTTGAAAAATTTGAAATTCACGAGCTCGTAACAGAGGTTATGGATCGGCACAAAGAAATTCTAATGAACTCCAATTGTAGTTTAGAGTTTAAAAATGGCCCAAATATTGAAGTCGTTTGGGATAAGGTTAGAATTGAACAGGTCCTTACCAATCTGATTACAAACGCCATTAAATATGCTCCAGGCAAAATTGAATTTATTATCAGAGAAGAGGAAAGCCAGGTGATCATGCAAATCATTGACCATGGTAAAGGAATACCTCAGAACAAACTTAAAACTATTTTTGATCGATTTGAAAGAGCTAGTTCAAATGAAAGTATAGGTGGACTTGGACTGGGTCTATTTATTGTAAGAGAAATTGTTGAAGGACATCACGGTAAGATTGAAGTTGTTTCTGACGAAACAGGATCCAAGTTTAAAATCACTTTACCCAAAGTGACTGTCGTTCCAAGTATTTCGGTGAACACAAATTCGGCCAATGAAAATCATATTCAGTAAATTATCGGCTAAGAATACTGCCATCTTTGGCCGAAATAATGGTTCCCTGGAACTCATAGATCCAACCCATTTTTTCATCCTTTTCCAGTAACCATAGTCCCTGGGGCTTCTTCCCCATGGATTGAAGAATCTGGGCGGCAGAACTTAAAGAGATAAGCCCATACCCGGGTTCAAGATCATCTCCCTTGTTGAGATTCATACCTTTGGCCTCTTCCAAGATGCCGTTGCGTTTGAACTCAAGCTCGATTTTGGTGCCAGCAATCGTTCTTATCCTGTAATCTCTACCGATTGTATCGACAACTTTCCCTCGAGGGACCATCGAAATGGCAACATCAGGACTTCCTGCATAAGCAAAAGGAAAAATTCCAACGAGAAACAAATTCAATAAGATTTTCATAAAACCTCATTTAATGTTTTTCTCCTCCCGGACCAATCACGTTAAATAATCGTGGTTTGATAAAGGAAGGACGGGTGATCTTTTGATTTTCTGATGGCCTGGACTTTTTATTAATCTCATCCAGAGTGATTGGGGCCCCCAGGTCTATTGAGAGCAAGAGGGCCTCGATGATTTTTATATCGGCAAGACCTTCTTCTCCGGAAGGTTCAGGTTTTTTCTTTCTTTGGATGCAATCAGAAAAATATATTAATTCAGGAGCAAATTGATCTCTTCTTGGATATTTCTTAGAGATTATTTTTTTCTCTTCATAGATTTTCAATGTCATCGTCTTGGCATATTCATAACCCTTTTCAAGCCTCACACGGCCTTTAGAGCCAATCAGATCATAATCCGCCGACGGGAAAGAACCGAAGCTGATGCTAAAAGTTGCAAGCTTTCCTTCAGGGAATTTCATGATACAGCTTACGAGTTCATCAACTTTTTTAAAACGCGAATCTTTACTGTTTGCGGTCATAGCAAAAACTTCTACAGGCTCGGCCTTAAATAAGTATCTGGCGGCATTGATACAATAAATACCGATGTCATAAAGAGGTCCTCCTCCTTTTTCAACTTCTTCCAGACGTATATTATTGTGATCTTTTACCTGCATGGTGAATACGGAGTTAAAGACTTTCAAATCTCCTATTCTTTTAGATTGAGCAATCTTAATTGCTTCCAGATTGGCAGACTCAAAGTGGAGACGATAAGCGATCATTAGTTGAATGTTATTTTTCTGGGCCTCATTGATCATAGAGAGACAATCTTCAGTGGTAACCGCCATTGGCTTTTCACATAATACGTGAACTCCGTACTTCGCGGCCGTTTCCATAATATTACGGTGATAGAAATTTGGTGTGGCAATGTAGATAGCGTCGACTTCTCCGCGTTTCAGGCAATCTTCCAGCTCAGAGTAGAGGTAGCGCTTCTCTACATGATACTTATCCCCCAGGCGTTTGAGTTTTTCTTTATCACCTGATACCAAAGCAACTAATGATGAGTTGCTGCGGGCATTTTTAAAGGCAGGCAGTACAGCAATTTGAGCAATATAACCCAATCCCACTACGGCATAGCGTATCTTTTCTTTAGGCTTTGAAAACATAAACACACCTCTTCAAGGAAGGTATTAAGCAAAGCTTATGCCATCTGTAAGTGTTGATTAAAACATTTCTGTTAAGTGAAGTAATGCTCAGGAGCGGGGTAGTTTGACTGAGAAGTTTATAGGTCTATATTTAACAATGAGCATTCTTCCAAAGGAGCACTTATGGCCGGAAGCATCTGGAAAGGTTCGATAAGTTTTGGATTGCTAAATATTCCTGTCACCTTACAAAAGGCCCAAGAAGGTCATGAGCTAAGTTTTAAAATGCTCGATCAAAAAGACCTTTCTCCGATTAAATACAAAAAAGTAAATGCTAAAGATGGAAAAGAAGTTCCCTGGCCTCGTATTGTAAAAGGATATGAATATGAGTCGGGCCAGTACGTCATCATGAATAAGGAAGATTTTAAGGCCGCCAATCCTAAGGCCACTCAGACAATTGATATCGAAGACTTTGTGAGTTTTGACGAAATTGATCTTATGTTTTTTGAGAAACCTTATTATCTGGTACCTCAAAAAAATGGTGTAAAAGGATATTTCCTTTTGTGTGAGGCCCTTAAGAAAACGAATAAAGTCGCTATTGCCAAGATCGTAATCAGAACCAAAATGCATCTCGCCTGCATAATGGCAAAAGATAATTATCTTGTGCTTGAAATGTTACGTTTTGCCCATGAAGTTCTCCAGACAGATGAGGTTGATTACATTAAAGATTCTGATAAACCGAAGTTTAGTCCTAAAGAAATTAAGATGGCGCAGGAACTCATAGATGGGATGACAGGCAAATGGAAACCGGAGCAGTATAAAGATACTTATAATGATGACATCATGAAAATAATTAATCTTAAAGTTAAGGCCGGAGAAGGTCATGAAATTGATTATGGTGAATTACCTAAAGAGGAAAAAGGTAATACTGGAAACGTGGTTGATCTGATGCCGCTACTAAGGAAATCTCTGGAACAAAAGAAAAAAGAACGTGCTTCTGGAAGTACGACTAAGAAAAAAACCACTAAAAAGGTCTCCGCCCGTAAGAAGGCCAGTTAAGGAGTCTGATGAAGAAAAACCCACTTCAGGAATACAATAAAAAAAGAGACTTTAAAAAAACTAAAGAGCCTGGTGGAAAAAAAACACGTAAGAAATCTTCTAAACTAATATTCGTGGTGCAAGAACATCATGCAAGACGCCTCCATTATGATTTCAGGCTGGAGCTGGATGGTGTCTTAAAAAGCTGGGCGGTTCCTAAAGGGCCCTCACTTGATCCGGCCGATAAAAGGCTTGCGGTTCAGACGGAGGATCACCCAATAGAGTACGCCACCTTCCATGGGACCATTCCTCAGGGAGAATATGGCGGTGGTGAAGTTTTCATTTGGGATCATGGTAACTGGGAATCGGAGGATGAAGATCCTGCTCAGGCACTGGAGAAGGGGCATTTAAAGTTTAAGCTTAAGGGAAAAAAATTAAACGGCAGTTTTGTTTTGGTCAGGACTCGCTATAAAGCAGATGAAAATAAGAAGAACTGGTTACTAATAAAACATCATGATGAACAGGAAGTACCTGGTTATGAATTAAAAGGAATATCGAAAGGTAAAAAAGCAGTAAGAAAGGTGAGTAAGAAAAAGACCGTCAAAAAAAAAGCCGAAACCTTAGGGCGTGATCCCTGGCCCGGTTTTATTCCGCCTCAATTACCCCGGCTTGTCACCTGTGTACCTGAAGAAAATGGTAGCTGGGTTCATGAAATGAAATTTGATGGCTATCGAATGCAGGCACATTTAAAAAATGGCATCGCTCAATTTTATACCCGAAATGCTCTTGATTGGAGCAATACTTTTCCCCACTTACTCAATTCTATCGAACAATTACCAGTGAAAAATGCCATCATTGACGGAGAAATTGTAGCTTTGGATGAGGAAGGGAAAACTCATTTTCAAAGACTTCAAAATACCTTGAAAAGTAAAAATGATAAAAACCTGCTCTACTATGCATTTGACCTCTTGTATTTAAATGGACTTGATTTAAGAGGACTCCCACTGATAGAAAGAAAAGAGAAACTCAAAGAAATACTTTCTGATACGTCCTCTTTTATTCATTACAGCGAGCATATTCTTGAAGAAGGTGAAGATTTCTACCGAGTCTCTTGTGAACATAAATTGGAAGGTATTGTTTCAAAATTGGCCGATAGTCCCTATCTTTCTGGCAGAAACGACTTTTGGGCCAAAACAAAATGCTCTACCCGGCAGGAATTTGTAATTGGAGGATGGACCGATCCTCAAGGTGGCAGGACCGGAATTGGGGCCTTACTCTTAGGGATTTATGAAAAGGGTAAATTACGATATGCGGGAAAAGTAGGAACTGGTTTTAATAATAAAATACTAAAGGATTTAAAAAAAGANNAAACCGGTTAAAGTGTGTGAAGTTTCCTTCGGTAATTGGACGGATGAAGGGATCCTCAGAACTCCGGTTTTTCAGGGACTCAGGGAAGATAAACCTGCTAAGGATATACATATGGAAAAGGCAAAAAAAACTCTTTCAAAAAGAAAATTAGGTATTGTCCGGGAAATATCCTCACCGGATAAGATACTATTTAAAAAAGAGAAGATCACCAAGCAGCAGGTGGCGGATTTTTATCAGTCAATAGCTAATGATATGATCCCTTATCTGGCCGGAAGGCCCCTTTCACTCGTGAGATGTCCTAATGGAGGAGAAAGTCATTGTTTTTTCCAAAAACACATTACTGGAAACATTCCTGATTCTTTTCACACCTTTCCCATACAAGAGGGTAAAGGTGAAGGAACCTATCTTACCATTGATTCTGCAGAGGGACTGCGTGAGCTGGTTCAGCTCAATGCCTTTGAAATTCATGCCTGGAACTGCCAAGCGGAAGATTATATGTGGCCTGATCAGATCGTCATGGATCTTGACCCAGGGCCTGGTGTTCCTTGGGAAGATGTCATCGAAGCGGCCTTTGAATTAAAAGAGATGCTGGAAGATCTTGAGCTGGTGAGTTTTGTTAAGCTCACGGGTGGAAAGGGGCTTCATCTTCATATTCCTGTAGAGCCTATCTATGACTGGGATCAAATCAAGACATTTGCCCAGGGACTTGCGATAGAACTTGTGGCCAGGCATCCTCAGAAGTATGTCGCGAACATGTCTAAGAAAATTCGAAAGAATAAAATCTTTATCGATTATCTGCGAAATGGTTATGGAGCAACAGCAGTCGTCCCATACTCCTTACGGGCAAAACCAATGAGTGCAGTGGCCCTTCCTGTGGATTGGAAAGAGTTGAGAAAAATAAAGGGACCTCATGACTTTACGATGGATAAGGCCCGAAAAAAAATAAAGTCCCGAAAGAAAGATCCTTGGGAGGAAATGCTAAAACTTAAGCAAAAAATTTCTATTCTAACTTCGGCCAAGAAAAGAAAAAAATCAGCTTAATAGGTCTTTTGAATAAAGTATTCCAACAGTTCCAGGATTTCTTTTTTCTTTTGCTTAAAGTGATCTTTTTGCTCCGTGGATAGGGTAGGAATTAGTTTTTTGAGCATCTCTAGATTCTTATTTCCAGTTAAACTCTCTTTTTGATAATTTTTGAAAGCTTCGGTAATCAGTTCTTCTTTCTCTTCTGATGGAACTTCTTTCTCAAGGATGGCCTTTAGCTTATCTTTTAAGTCCATTCTTCTGGAAATCCTGAGGCCACTTCTTTGTTTAAAATAATCTTCATATTCTGATAAAAGTTTTTTCTGGGAAGAGTTCATGGAACCTAAGAAAAATTCGAAGCGCTCCTGAAAGCGTTTCTTGCGATCATCCACATTTTGCTGTTTTTCCACCCGTTTCTGTTCTTCCTTCAGTTTTTTGAAAAAAGATTTTTGTTGCTCTTTATCTAACCTGGCCATCGGACGTGACACCATGGTAGAAAAATCGGCCGCGATTCTCACATAGTCTTTTTCTAATTGGGAGTATTGATCTTCTCGTTTTTCAGGTGCTTCAAAACTTACTTCTTTTAATATCTTCAGAATTTCACGGGCCAAAGGTTTTGAGTCATTTAAGAAGCGATCAACATCTTTGCCCAATTGATCTTCTTGTTCAGTATTTAAGGGTAGACGCTTGGTTACCTGATGGGTAATCAGATTATCGGCGTGATCAATGGCAAACTTTTTTAGGGCACAGCCGTGACCTAATAAGAGGAGCATTAGAAATACGATAGCTTTCATGATTCACCTTTATCTTCCTGATATATACTTGCACAGATTGAAACAGAAGATAATGACAGAGTGATTACCTGACACTAATGCGCAGGTATGCGCCAGATCATTTGTCAAATCCAGACAAGTTTTGCAATCTATTATAATGGTGAACCCAGAAAACTACCGGTCGAGTAAAGACTACCGGGAAATCCTTCGTATTCTTCAAAAAGCTTCTCTTCTGCAGGAGAACTTTCTCTGGCAGTCTCATGCCTTGGGGAGAAATATAATCCCCGTTCAGCATTTTGAGATTGATTTTGTGGCCCGGGAAGTAGTGGTGAGTATTGATCCTCAGCGCTTTAAGCTCGCCCCTGAACTACCGCTTTATGTAAAGCTTGATTACCGGATCAGCGTATTTAAAGTAATGGATTTTAGGCAAAATCAAAGCACCATTCATTTTTCATTCCCCACAGAAGTTAAAACTCAAGAACTGAGGATTCTGCCTCGGCACCAATTCTTACCCAATGAAGAAAAAGTTGTGAGTATTAGACCCTCACTTACAACTGGGACAAGGGATTCAGGTACTGAGCTACAAATGAGAATTTTGGATGCTTCGGTTAATGGGTTAGGTCTTATGGTTTCAGAGCGCAACCGCTCTTTTCTGAAGAATAATCGCATTCTATGGGTCACTAAATTAGATGAAATTGAATTAGAGTATCCACTTTTGGCCGAAGTTGTTTATATCAACAATGAGGTCGAACCAAAATATCAGGTCAGAAAGCAAAGGGATCTCAAAGTGGGCCTGAAAGTTTCAGGCTCATTTCCATGTGAAGTCTTCCAAAAATTTATTCAATGAGGTCATAGTGAAAATACTCTTAGTTCTTCTCCTGTGTTTAGGGAACGTCTGGGCGCATGAAAAAGAACTTAAAACCCGTGCAGATGAATTTGCATATGGTGATTATAAATCTCAAAGGCATCACCCCTGGCCTTTTCCAATCCTGTCTATTGGCCACAACATGCAATCATTTCAGAATTATGGAGGTTATCCATACTGGCATGACGGCCTGGATATCCGCTCAGTCAGTGATCAACCAATCTATTCCTCGACTGGTGGGAAAATTGTTAATATCGAAAACTACCAAAGGGGGAACCCGCTTTATTGGGAAGTTGCGATATTAGATGCTGAGGGCCTTGTCTGGAAGTATCACCACGTAGATCGCAGCAGTATGCCAGCAGAGTTGTTTCAGGCCTATAAAGACGGTTCCCCAATTGCGGCAGGAACTTTTATCGGTAATGTCGTCAAGTGGAGTGTCACAACATTCGGTGAGCGCTATCACCATTTGCATCTTCTCATCGTTGCTAAAGATGGAAAATATATTAACCCTTATCTTTTAATGGAACCTCTGGCAGATAGGGATGCACCTCTTATTAAACAAATTGGGATAGCTAAAAATCATCGCCCAATTAAGGGTCAAGAGGTTTCGGGTGAACACGCCTTATATGTGGAAGCTTCCGATCTGACTTTGCATGATAAATTTATTCTTCCTCCGCATAAAATTTCTTACCGGCTAAATGGGGGAGAAGAGAAAGTTGTTTGGGAGTTTGTGAATCTTCCCTCTGGAAAGAATGACCGGGATTTTATTGAAGATTTTTACATGAATGGCACTTGTGGAAATTATCAGTGCCGTCAATTCTTCATTAACTTAAATTTCACCCCGGAAGCACCCAGAAAAACCTGGAAGCTTCCTGCGGGTAAACATGAGATAAAGGTATTTGCTGAAGATATTGTGGGCAATCGAAGCGAGAAAACTTTCCAGTGGAAAGTTCTCTAACGGCTTCTTATACCCATAATTGCTATGTAGCCATAACAAAGAGTTGGAAGCAGGAAAGCGGTTCTCAGTCCCATGGTATCTGCCATCTGACCAGTGAGAACCGGGATTAGGGCACCGCCGAGAATGGCCGTTGCCATGAGTCCCGAACCTTTATGCTCTTCACCCATTCCCAGGCCTTTAATTCCCAGAGTGAAAATTGTCGGAAACATAATGGAGTTACAAAGACCAACCAGGATCATGCTGTAGACCGATATCATTCCACGCGAGTTGATAGAAATCAGAATCAAAGCGATGGCACCCATGGCATGGACAGTGAGAACTTTTCCTGGAGCAAATTTTTTCAAGGTAAAAATACCAAAGAATCTTCCCACCATGGCAAATCCCCAATAGACAGCAACCAGACTTGCGGCCTGAGTTTCAGAGGTCGTGGTGGTTTCTACAATGTAGTTTACTAAAAATGTACCAATGGCAACTTCGGCACCAACATAGGTGAAGATCCCGATCATCCCCATGATGAGTCCCGGCTCTTTGAAGACTTTTTTCCATGAACTATTGCTTTTCTCTTCAGATTTAATCTCTGGAAGGTGAAGCCGAGAAAGCAGAATGGCGATGACAATTAAAACGGCGGCAATGAAGAGGTAAGGATATTTCACTCCTTCTGCATTAGTCGTTTGATCTAACTTAGACAAAATGAAGTAGGCCCCAAAAAAGGGAGCCAGAAATGTTCCGAAAGAGTTGAAGGCCTGGACCATGGTAAGTCTGGATGAAGCAGTCTCTTTAGGTCCAATGACAGACACATAAGGATTGGCAGCAACTTGCAGAAGTACAATTCCGGCAGCGAGAATGAAAAGCGCAAATAAAAATAACCCATAAGTATGAAGCGAAACTGCCGGGTAAAAAAGTAAACAGCCCAGGGCCGTCACAATAAATCCCAGAACCATGCCTTTATGATAACCAATTTTTTCAATGATCTTACTGGCCGGGATTGAAGTTAAACCGTAGGCCCCAAAAAAACAAAATTGAACCAAGGCCGCTTGCCCATAATCCAACTGAAAAACAACTTTCAAATAGGGGACCAGAATATCATTCAGACAGGTGATGAAACCCATCATAAAAAAGAGAACGGTCAGAGAAGTCAGGGCCTTCTTTTGCATGGAGTTCCTTTGGTTCAAAAAGGAACTAATACACCATGATTCTCATGCGTTGTGAAGATTGATCTTAGTAACGAAGGGGGGTATTTGACTTTAGCTTTTTAAGAAACATTTCTAGTTGAGGGCGCAGCCGTTCGGCTTCTTTTTTATCTCCGGATTCAAGTAGGATCCGAAGCTCTTTTTTCTCATCAAAGATGACTTTAAAGTTTACCGACTTAACCTGAAGTATGAAATTCTTCTGATTTCGGACCAGAACCTTAAGAAGTTGGGTCTCAGAATCATTGCGCGAAATCTTATCATTNNTGGCGGAATCGGTTTTTGCATCAATAATATCTTTAGTAGCAATGCGTCGGGCCCCCTGCATATCGGCCAGGGCCGCATTCATTTGAGCTTTTTTCCATTTGGAAAGCTGGGTTTCGGAGTTGGAGACGGAGGCCTGATTAAGCTCTGAACCACCCAATTGATCATTGAATGAAGTTGGGGTTGCGTTTGCCGAAGGTCGTTCATTCATTATTCTTTCAGTCAAAGCTTCTGTTTGAGAAGGACTAAGATTGCGGCCTTTGCTTTTTGTTACATTATTTACTATTTTTTTCGTTTCATCTTTTGTGACAGGACGATTTTTTGGCATATCCTGTAGCCTGCGACGAATTTCATCCTGGATCTCTTTTAACTCATTATTATTTTCTTTAAAAACTTCGGAGAGATTATCCACAGCAGAATCCGTGGAAGATGCTGAGCTGGAATATTCACTGGGTGTAGATGCCTGGCCTTGTGCCGGCGCTGATGGAGCAAGTTTTTTCAGTGATTTATCAAGACTAGCTACTACAGGGGAAGATTGAGTAGGAGTTTTGTCCTGTTGGGTATAGACCTGTGACTGTCGTTCCGGAATTTCGGCCTGGGCAACCAGAGTTCCATCATCTTTAGGTAGAATCCCGTTTAGAACAAGAATTTCTTTTGTCTTTGGATCAAGATTTTTCGGAGAACCAATCATAGAAAGAAGAAGGGCATCAACTTCTGTATTGGATGATGAAGCAAGTTTACTGTGAAGAGTTCCCGGTTTCTTAGACTCCTGGTATTTTTTAAAGATAGAGCAAGTGATAGTTCCTTCAACGCAAGTATCATCGGTCAGTTTACATAGCGTGTTTGTCAGGTTTCCAATTTCATTATTATACTTCTCACCTCTGTAGGCCTCGAGTGGTCGAGATGATTCAATTGGAGTTAATGAGACTCCAACATCAGTATTTACTTTCGACAAATGCCTCTTGCCTTTTTCATCCTTATTTTCACAGGTCGCAAGAAGCTTAAGATTGTTATTTATGAGTTCTTGAGTTGAAGCTACTTCCTGTTTGTCGGGCAGTGTCTTTGAAAGAGAAAGTTTGGAGAAGTTCCCAGCATAATCATTATAAAGACGACCTTTTTGGAATTCATCTGAGCAGATGTTTTCCTTCAATGTCTTGAATGACTTTTCACAACTGTCGGCGAGGTTTTGATCAAAACTCTTTGCATTCTCCGGACTATAAAGGGCCTTTCTCAGATTATCCAGATTTCCAGGAGCAGAAATCTTTTTTATAAAACTCACAAACTTCTCGGAAGATTTTAGGTGTGGAGCGATCAGGGGATGATTGAAAAGATTTTGTTTTAAGCTTGCGATATCTCCGTCATAATTTTCTATAATATCATCTGAGTTAAAGATATCGTTTACGGAATCAAACTTTTTAGGGTCTAGTTTTTGAATGAGTGAAATGAGATCTTTATCCAGGGCCTCTTCGATACTTAAAGTAGAGAAGAAGAGAATGTCCCTTTCAGGGATGAAGCATTGGGTTTCATTCCGACTGAGAAGAGTTTCCCTTGGATTGAAGTCTTCGTTTCTGGAAAGAAACTTGGCCAGATCATTGGACAGTTCATGGGAGAGTTTCTCAAAGAACTTGTTATTTTCCAAAAGTTTCTTCGCGGCTTCAGATTTACATCCAGATAGCAAATCCTGATTTGTTTTCATTTTACAGGCGGAGATGGCCTTTTCAAATGAACCCTGAGTATTAAAGAGAGTTTTTAGTTTGGCAGAGCTTAATAAATTATTGGTCAGATTTTTCTTATATTCATTTAGAGATGATTCCAAAAAATCTTTTTGAAGCTCAGGAATGTTTTCATTGATCTTTTCATTATAGAGGGTTTCAAACTGAGGTTTGCATTTATTACAAAGTTCTTTATTTTCTTTGAGCGCCAACGCATCAATATTTGTGGTATTAAAGCAGTTTGGAAGAGAAAGCTTTTTGGCAAAACTTGTAAGTTTATCTTCTTCGCAGATCTCTTCTGAGAAAGAATTAAATGACAATAATAAGAGAATAACAAACCACTTCATCATAATTCTCTTTTATGTTTAGCCCCAGCATCTTTTAGTATCCTATAGTAGTTTTTGAGAATTATTTCTGAAGGTTTTCCTTTCATCCTTTCCATCTGATATTCCACATAATCCAAGACGGTTCTGTCATCGAACTTATCCACTTTATTCAAATTTACCTTCCACTTAGCCATATCCAAAATAAAGGAATCAAATTTTAAACTTACAGCAAATTTTATGATGCTTCCTTGAACAACATCAAATTGAATATTGTCACAAGTAAGTTGATCCTCATTTTCCTTCCAGACTCGTGCGATCTTTTTAGCAATGGTGGCTTCGTCATCTTTATTAACATCAACACAGGCCGCTTCAAGGATTTTTCTTTGATACTTGTAGACAAATCTTCCTTGAGGGTTTGGGTCTTTTTCCATATCACCTATGTACATGCACAAACCTCGAAGCTTCTTCGGGTTGGAACATTTCAATTCTTCACTTGCAAGCTGAGCTACTTTGATTACTGGTCTAAGTGCTGAGGTTGAGTCCTCGTTGCAATCAGCATCTGCTGCAAAGAGATTTGTAGCTAATAACATGAGAGTAACAGCAGTAACGAATCTCATAGATTTATCCCTAAGGAAAAACAGTTTATAGATGTCATATCGGCTTGTTGGACATGATCTTGAGCATTTTATTCTTGGCGCTTTCTATTTGGCGAAGTTAAGAGTTGGAACTTAAGATTTCTTGATTTTTAAAGAAGCAATCATTCCGAACTTTTCTAAAATCAAATTTAAGATATGCTTTTTAATCATACTAAAGTCTTTGGAGGAACATTGAAGAAGTTACTTTTACCTTGCTTATTTTTAATCGGCTGCGCCTCTTACCATGATCCCAATTCATCCAAGCCTTTTGTCTTGGAAAAAGGTGTTACCACCTATCAAGATGTGGCCAGGGCCAAAGGGTCGAAAGGGAAGTGTTTGAACATCCAGGCCAATAAATACTGCCAATGGAAAAATCAAACGAATGTGTTCCAAGACGACTTATATCTCAAATCCCTCACTCACATAGAAAAGCCGCTTAATTATGAGGTGGCCGTCAAAACTTTAAAGCTCGAAGGACCTGGGAAGATGATTTCCTACGGGCCGGCAGGATCTAAGATAAATCCTGATAGCATTGAATGGCGTCGTTTCAACCCATTATTTCAGGGGATGCTTAAAGCGAGTGGACGGCAATTGACCTCGAAGCCGGTAGAAGCTGATCAAATTGTTCGGATTAATTTTGGGGTTGAAGATACTGCTAGTTCGGA
>DFXY01000065.1 GCA_002381945.1 Bacteriovoracaceae bacterium UBA4096 | reverse complement strand
TCATCTCCGACGCCTATCCTGGGCTCGTGACTTACATTGATCATGACTACTGCTATCAGTTTGCCAATCAGCACTACCATGAATGGTTTGGGGTTGATCCATCTTCAATGTTAGGTAAAACCGTTGAAGATGTTATAGGAAGTGAATTTTTTCTCAGTCGAAAAGTGTACATGGATCACGCTTTAAATGGTGAACAGGTCAAATTCAATGCTGTCAGTTACCACAAGTCGTTAGGACTTAGAGAAATTGAGCAGATCTATGATCCAGATATTGATGAAGATGGGAATGTGGTCGGCTTCATCTCAATGGCATACGATATTACTGAACAAAAAAAACTTGAAAAAGTTGCTAAGGAAAATGAGGCACGCTTTCGAAGTTTAACTGAAGTTATGCCTCAGTTGGTTTGGATTGCGGATGCTGACGGCGGAATGATCTTCTTCAACCATAACTGGCCTAGATTCACTAATACCTCGATGGAAGAAAATTTAGGACATGGTTGGATAAATGTTGTTCATCACGAAGACCGAGTTTCGATGCTTTTAACCTGGAAAGATGCTCTGAAAACTGGTGATGTTTTTGAAGCTGAGTATCGCCTTCGTATGGCCGATGGAAATTACCGCTGGCATATGGCCCGGGGAATACCCATTAAAAATGAGCAGGGTCAGACTGAACGCTGGGTAGGAACGACTACAGACATTGAAGCTCAAAAAAATGCCAAAGATCTAGCAGTCGCAGAAAGAAAAAGAATCTATTCTTTATTCATGCAGTCTCCAGTGGTTATTCTGGTGCTGAGTGGGGCCGACCATTTGGTAGAATTGATTAATCCTGCCGGTCAAAAATTCGTGACTGGACAAGATCTTACTGGTCTTAGTTTAAGAGAGTCTTTCCCTGAACTGGAAGAACAAGGGATTATGAGTATTCTGGATGAAATTTATTATTCAGGTTACGGGAAACAATTCAAGGCCCAGTCTATTCGTCTACAAAATGAAGATGGAACTTATAGAGAACATTTTTTTGATTTGTTCTATGAACCAATTAAAGATGAAAATAATCTCACCACTGGTATTTTAAACATGGCAGTGGATGTGACCGAGCAAGTGAAAGCTTTGAAGCGTGCGGAAGAAAGTGAAGAGCTTTTCCGAACTTATGCTGAATCCATGCCTCAAATGGCCTTTATTACTGATGCAAGTGGCCTTCCAACATATTTCAATCAGCGTTGGTATGATTATACTGGATTAGATTTCGAAACTTCCAGATTAAATCCTACTCAATACCTTTTAAGTGAAGAGTCTGAGGAAGTAATAAAGAAATGGCTACACTCGATAGAAACATCAGAACCCTATCAAAATGAAACCCGCCTCAAACGGGCAGATGGAATTTTTAGATGGCATCTTGGTCGTGCGGTCCCTTTACGGGATTCCAAGGGTAATATTACCCAATGGGTGGGGACTTATACTGATATCCATGCTCAAAAAGAAATTGAAAGTGAGCAGGCTCGACTCCTACAAGTGCTTGAGAGTTCTTCTGATTTTATTGGAATGGCCGATTCTAATGGCAAGGGCATCTACGTAAATACTGCTGGAAAGGAAATGTTAGGAATTGACCAATCAGAAAATTCACAAATTATTGACCTCTTTTTTCCTGAAGATGTCCCCTATGTTGAGAATGTCATTCTTCCAACCACTCTTAAAGAGGGGAAATGGGTAGGAGATTTTCGCTTTAAACATTCAAAAACGGGAGAAGAGCGTTGGGTTCATTATAATTCCTTTGTGACCCATGATGAGAAGACCGGAGAAGTTACTGGCTTCGCAACCGTTTCCCGTGATCTGACAGAAATGAAACAAAAAGAGAGAAAACTTGAGGAGGCTTTAATTGCTCGTGACCAATTCTTATCTATTGCTTCTCATGAATTAAAAACTCCGCTTACTTCCTTAAAGCTTCAAGCTCAGTTAACTTTACGCTCTCTTCAACTCAATAAAGAAATACCGGTAGAAAGACAAATGGCCATGGCCCATCAAACCAGTGATATGGTGGGGCGTTTAACCCGATTGATCGATGATATGCTGGATGTTTCCCGAATTCGCACCGGTAAGCTTAAACTTGATAAGAGTGAGCAGGAGTTAGGTGATATTGTCCGCGAAGTTGTTTTGAGAATGAGTTTATTATTCGAAGCTGCTGGGCTTAATTTACCTTCAATAGAAGCGACGGAAAAGCTACATGGAGAATGGGACCGATTTCGCTTGGAGCAGGTGATTGGAAATCTTCTTACCAATGCCATTCGTTACGGTCAGGGAAAATCAATTGAAATCAAAATGAGAAAAAATGGAAATAAAGGTCTGCTTTCAGTAACTGATCATGGATACGGAATTGCGGAAAAGGATCTCGAACGCATTTTTGGCCGATTCGAAAGAGCAATTAATTCTTCGGAAGTCAGCGGTCTTGGATTAGGCCTATTTATATCCAAGGAAATAGTCGAAACGCAACATGGAACAATTTGGGTTGAAAGTGAAATCAATAAAGGCTCTACATTTTATGTAGAATTACCACTAATAAAATAAAAGGATAAAAAATGGAAAAAGATATATACAGCTACAATGTTAACAAGATCGACGGCTCAAGTATTAATCTATCAGAATTCAAAGGTAAAGTGCTCCTTATAGTCAATGTAGCTTCTAAATGCGGACTCACACCGCAGTACGAAGGTTTAGAAAAGCTAAACCGTGAATACCAGGATAAAGGGATGGCCGTATTGGGTTTTCCGGCGAATGAATTTCTTGCTCAGGAGCCAGGGACTAATGCCGAGATTCAGGAATTTTGTAGAATGAATTTTGGAGTTGAGTTTCCAATGTTTGAAAAGATAGTAGTTAAAGGCGAGGGTCAGCATCCACTTTATAAGTATTTGACAGAAACCAAGCCTGAAGCCACTTTGAAAGAAAATGGCAAATTACTCGAACGTTTAATGGAAAAGGGCCTATTAACTGGTAAATCAAATGATATCAAATGGAACTTTGAAAAGTTCCTGATCAATAAAAGAGGAGAGGTTGTTGAAAGATTTTCTCCCGATATAGATCCGATGGATTCTATAATCACTAATGCCGTGGAAAGAGAACTTGCGATCAATTAAATTATTTTTCTCTTTTTTGTTTATGACGACTTCTGTTTATGCGGGAGTCGTTCCTCTTAAAGATAATATTCTTTTTGCTTTTGAAAGCTGTAAAACCCTGTCTGTAGACCTTCAGAAGGGAAGATTAAATGTAACCGTGGCCCCTGCTTTTGATTTGCATTGTCATCAAACACGTGAAAATAAGTTAGAATTTAAATGTGACACATTTGAGGGATCTTCAAATAAAAAGCTAGTATCGGAAACTTATAAGGGTGGAAGTGACTTAGGTGAAGCCGAATTAAAAAGTATCAAGGGGACTAAGATAAAGTTTCTCATTGGAAAGACATTTGCCTCTTTTGAATCGGCATTAGAAAACAAGACCTGTGCCGGTATTTTTATTTTTGAACAGGACGCTTTGAAGCAGAAAGTTTCTTCTCCAAAATCCGATTAATAGAGTTTGTAAATTTTTCTTTATCCTTTGGACCGAAAGTTTCCGGTCCGCCAATTGCCATTCCGGTTGAGTCTCTGAGTTCCTTCATAAAGTCACGCATTGAAAGGCGTTCCCTCACATTCTCTTCCGTATAGACTTCCCCTCTGACATTTAGGGCAATGGCATTTTTCTCAACTATAAAAGCAGCTAAAGGAATATCAGCGGTAATCACGATGTCATTTTCACAAACATGTTCAACGATATAATTGTCGGCAACATCAGCTCCGGCGTTAACTTTGATCAGCTTGATTAAAGGACTGTGAGGAGTAAACATAGAGCTATTGGCCACCATTATGACCTCGAGCTGGAGTCTCGCGGAGATAGAATAGATCACTTCTTTGATAACCTTTGGACAGGCATCAGCATCAATCCAGATAATTGGTTTTGTCATGATAGTTAGTTTAAGTGGAAGTCAGTACCTATAGCGAGGAATATTTTAGGGCAAAGACGTGACCCGGGCAAAGTTACCTCTAAAGAGGTAATGGATGTCTCTAATAAGAATAAAAAATCTTTTTTCTTAACAATTTCTACAACCAAAGAATCATTTTTTATAAGCTCAGTTAGAGCTCTAAGTTCCAGGACTTTTTCACTATTGAGAGTTGTAGTGTTGATACAGATCACAACTGGTGGTTGATTGTTGAAATTGGATTGGAGTTCGATCCGGATACCGCGTTCTTCTAAATAGGCCAATGGCAGAGCGGAGGAAGAATTCTCAGTAACCTCGATGACTTCATTTTCTTCTTCAAATTCTTCTGATTCTTCAAGGATCTCTTCTTCTTCCATGAAGACATCTGGTTTTTCAGGAATGGGAGGAGAAGGGGTTATGACAGGTGCGGGAGGAAGAGGAGAATCACCAGATTTCTTTGTGGTGCCATCACTCTTCTTCCCGCAAGAAACGCATATACTTAGTAGAATTATTAATAACCATTTCATCGGCCGGGACTATATGCCTAATGCGCCGTCTTCTCAAAAATAAGCTTATCTAAAGATTTTTTATCTTTAGGTTAACTCTTCTTACGTCTTGCAAGTCGATGATCCAGGCTGATTGGTCCAGCGCCATAAAAGGCAATTAAGGTGGCGCCACCTATTAAGGCCAGGTTTTTCATGAAATGAATCATCTGCACCTGTGCCATTTCGGGATCCGTGTATGACCAAAAGTTATGCATTAAGACAGTCACCGGTATTAAAAAGATGAGTAAGAGAACTGCTCCTACTCTGGCATGAAGGCCCAGTAGAACGCTTAATCCTCCCATTAAAGCAATGAGACCGGAAACTGGAACAAGGATATCCGCCATTGGGATTCCCTGACTGGCAGCATAGCTAATGCTTCCGCTGGTGAAATGATTGAGACCGGACATGATAAAAATAAGCGAAAATAAAAATCTTCCGATTGGTACCGCCAATAGACTGCTTTTAGCTTTAGCTCGGTGGAAATCGGTGGACATGTATGAATGTGGATGAAAAACGTTTGCCATATTGTCCTCCTTTTTAAAGCTCATTTTGCGCTTCTGCCGAATCTTTGCCAACTCACTATCTAAGTTGGTTTTAGCAAGGAATGTTTTGAGTTGTGTTAAAGAATGGACAGGCGAATAATAAATTGAACCTCTAACCAGGAGGAGTATATGTTAAAAAAATATGTTATTGAGCGTGATGTCCCGGGAGTAGGATCTAGTTCTAATGGGGATTACCGAGAAATGGCCGAGAAGTCCAATAAGGCCCTTGAACAACTAGGACCTGGCATTCAATGGAATGAATCATTCATTACGGGTGATAAAATATATTGCGTATATCTAGCCGAAAATGAAGATCTGATTCGAGAACACGGACGCATTGGTGGTTTCCCTGTAGATAAAGTGACTGAGGTAAAGAATATAATTGATCCAACCACTGCTACATTGGGCGACATTAAATCTATTCCAAAGGACACTGAGACTGAGATTTACGATAGTATTTTATAAAACTCGGTCTTCGCTGCACATTTACCGCTGATTTTTTAAAGCTAAGATTGGGAATGACTAAAACCAAGGAGTTTTTATGAAACTAATCTTAGCTCTTACATTGATTTTTTCTTCCTTTGGAGCTTTTGCTCAGAAAGATCTGGATTCAATGAAACAAAAGGCCAATTCGCATATCGATAAAAAGATGTCGAGTCTGGAGACGGCCAAATCTTGTATCAATGCTGCCAATAGCATGGATAAATTTAAGGCTTGTAAATATGATATGCATGAAGAAATGAAAAAAACGAAAATGCAGGCAATGGAAGAAAAGAAACAAGAATTAGAAGAGTAGTAATTCTGGGAGCTGGAAATTTATTTTTCCAGCTCCTCTAAGTCAAGTGCTCGGAGTTTAGGTGAAAAAGCAGAAATAATCCCCACGGAAAGCAGACACATGACTCCACCAAAGATGGCTGCCGGCATAACACCCAATATTTTAGCTGCTAAACCTGATTCAAATTCTCCTAACTCATTGGATGATCCAATAAAAATTGAATTAACCGCCGCTATTCTACCCCTCATATGATCGGGAGAAACCAGTTGGACTGCTGAGGTCCTGATGAGCATACTGATACTATCAAATGCTCCACTGGCGACTAACGCAATAAAAGAGAGGATGTAATTTCTGCTCACTGCAAATATCAAAATACAGATACCAAAACCTGCCACTGCCCAGAAGAGTTTTTTTCCTGCATTCTTTTTAATCTCCCCTTTTATCATCCAAGTACTCATCATAAAAGCACCTAAAGCAGGAGAAGCTCTTAGAAGTCCTAAACCAGTGGGACCGATGAATAAAATTTCAGCAGCATAAATTGGAAGAAGAGCAGTCACTCCACCAAATAGGACGGAAACCATATCTAAAGTTAATGCTGGAAAGAGAATTGGATGCTTGAAAACAAACTTGGCCCCTGAAAGGAGATCTTCCTTGATTGAACGTCCTACGTCTGGAGTATTTGCAGGAGGATTGAATTCCATTAGCCATAAAAATAAACTGGTGATGAAGAGAAAAAGACAAACAATAAAGGCCGTCCCTGATACTCCGATCATGCCAAAAAGAATTCCTCCTGCAGCAGGGCCTGACATTCGAGCTGTTTGCATGGCCGAAGACATCCAGGCCGATGAACGTGGCAGAAGAAATCTGGGAATGAGTTTGGGTACAATAGAGTACATTGAAGGCTGCGAGAATGCGCGTGCACATCCAGTTAAGAATGAAGATACAAAAAGTAGTGGTACTTGAGTCGACTCCGGAATGCCAAAATAAGGCAATTGCGAGAATAACATCATTAAGCCTGAAGCCAGACTAACCAGAACTAATCTGCGATAAACAATCAAAGGACGACTGCGGTCGACTATATAGCCAGCAAATAAAGCAAGACTTAGCGCCGGTACAGCTTCTGTGAGACCGATTAGTCCCAGGTAGAGTGCGTCCTTGGTTAACTCATACATGCGCCAGCCAAGTACGATGGCCTGCATTTGCACAGCAAATGTAAAGAAAAACCGGGCAATCATGAGTTTTTTAAAATCGGTAGGCATGAGAGAAATTTATCATATAATTTAGGCAAACAAAGGACTAAAAATGAAATTTCTAGTTTTAAGCGCTCTTCTGATATTTATAGGCTGTTCTTCTAAAAAAGATGTTTTGGAATTGCCTGAGACGATAGATGAAGCTGTCGCCAGTGCCTTTAGAACACCAGAGAATATGAAAAGAGATATCTATCGTCATCCCATTGAGACCTTAAAGTTTTTTGGTCTCACTCCAGATATGACTGTGGTTGAAATATCTCCAGGGACTGGCTGGTACATGGAAATTCTGGCCCCCCTTTTAGCAATGGAAGGCCGTTATATTATGGCATCTCCTGTAGCCGATAAGCCTTACTTTAAAGTGATGGAACAGAAGATCAAGGCATGGAAAGAAAAATTTCCTATGGTTCAAATGGAAAATGCTATTTTCTCTCCTCCCGCTCGTATTGAATTTCCAGCTTATGGTATAGCAGACATGGTTTTAACTTTTAGAAACGTACATAATTGGATGACTAACGGTGGAGAAAAAGAAGCTTTTGCTACTTTTTACAAAGTTCTAAAACCGGGTGGAATATTGGGAGTGGTTGAGCATCGGGCTCTACCTGAGCAAGATGATAAATTGGCCAGAAGTGGTTATGTTAGAGAGCAAGACGTCATTGAAATGGCAGTTAAGGCAGGATTTCGTTTAGTTGCTACGTCAGAAATCAATGCTAATCCTCGTGATACTAGAAATCATCCCGCCAGAGTCTGGACACTTCCCCCTACTTTAAGACTAGGTGAAGAAGACCGAGAGAAGTATCTTGCTATCGGTGAAAGTGATCGAATGACGATTAAATTTATGAAACCAAAAAACTAACATTTCTTGTTATTACCTTTAAGTTCTATTTAGTTTAAATCTGTTCNNGTGCTGGAAGAGGGATTGGTAAGGCCATTGCTCTTAATTTGGCACAAGAAGGTACTCATTTGGCCTTAATCGCTAGAACAGAACGTGAAATAGCGGCTACAGCTTTTGCCTGTGAACAGTATGGGGTCACAGCAAAATATTATCCATTTGACTTGACTCAGATTTCTAAGATTCCATGGCTTGTCGAGCAGATTAAAAACGATTTCAAAGAAATCAACATTCTGATTAACGATGCCGGTCGCTATGAAGAAGGTGACCCTATTAATAGCAATTTAAGAGAATGGGATAAAACGCTGGATTTGAATTTTAAAGCGATCTATCACCTTACTCAGGAAGTACTAAAAATATTTCCAGAGAATCGCGAAGCCGCAGTAATAAATATATCTTCTATATCAGGTCTTACTACCACGGGTGGTGGGGAGATCTATAATTCATCAAAAGCTGCTCTTAAGAGTTATGCTGGTTGCCTCTATGAGGATGTAAGAGAAAGAGGCATTAAAGTCACTACCATCTACCCTGGTTATGTTAACACCAGCATGACGGCCGAGGATAAACTTGATCATGATAAAATGATCCAGCCAGAGGACATAGCCAGCGGTGTTAATTGGGCATTAAAAATTCCAGAAACTGCTTGTCCAACGGATATTACAATCAGGCCGCAGAGGTCACCGTCGCGGAAGGCAGCTTAGATTTAGCTTCTTCTTCCTGGTTTTCTTTTGAATCCATTTGCTTTTCTTCGTCAGGGTCTTCAAACTTCAAATCCCAATCTTCAACGTCTTCTGGTCCATAAAAATGTTGAGACATACGGGGCTCCTTGTAAGGTACTAGGACATGGTAACACTTGTGAGAATAGGAATGAAAATCATGCTGCTTAGACGAGAGAAATGAAGGAAGCTTTAGGTAAAATGGCATGAATTTGAGGCGTAGCGGATTTACAGAAAGCTAAGCGATTTGAAAGATTAAGGAATGAAGTTTTTACTCCTTCTTATCATTTTTGCCTGCTCGCCGGCCTTGGCACCCAAGCTAAAGGTGGGGAATTGTGTCTTGGGAGAAAATATGGAAGTTTGGCAATTGCTTCGAGAAAACGAAGGGAAATATCTGTTTGTACAATTTCCCCCGAAAGAAGGAATGCCTGTGCATTTGGTAGAAGATTTAAAAGTCTTTAAAAAAGTAGATTGTCCAAAAATTTAACTCAGAGTGAAGTTTGTTTCTTCTGTACATAATGATTCATAGAATTTCACCATGGCCATTACATCATTGGTATTTTTTAACTGTAAATTATCCCATTCAATAAAACGTTCATAAAGATGATGGCCAATGCTATTACAGAAAATGAGATATTCATCATCTAGTTTACCAGGTTTGTTCATGAGAATTGACCTATAGATATTGAGATTCTTTTCCACATCAAAATGCTT
Source organism: Bacteriovoracaceae bacterium UBA4096 (assembly GCA_002381945.1). GTDB lineage: Bacteria > Bdellovibrionota > Bacteriovoracia > Bacteriovoracales > Bacteriovoracaceae > Peredibacter. Next base: position 70,318 of record DFXY01000065.1, on the reverse strand, counting down.
TGAAAGCCGGCTTTTCAGGTTATTCATATCTAAGGCCACTTGTGAGCAACCGATATGAGTTGTAAAAGATGAACTTGCCAGAAATTTGGATTTTTCTTCCCCACTAATTGGCCGATTTTGAAAATGGGCAGAAGCACAGAGATGGAGGGTCATCATATAAGATTGAAGGGACTTCTCAAACTGTCGGTTTAAATAAAATATCCTCGCTAATGCCGTATGTATATCTGTATCGAGGGGGTAATCAACTCGAAGCTCCAGATAAAGCTTAATGGCCTTGGCAAAATTTCCCTGCCTGAAATGTTCTAAAGCATCATTTCTTTTAGATAAACTCATATATATTGCTTATCGGTGAGCTGAAGTATTATCTGGACTTAAGATTTCTTGTTTGAAAGATCAAATATAGATACTCCGTCGAAAAGGCGAATGACCTTTTCGACGGTCGTTTTGAAGGTTACTCCAGCTTCTCACGGAAAGAATAAAGCAAAGGCTTGAGATCTCCCTTGTTCTTCTTGGGACGTTTTGTGCGACTACGGTCAAGTGTCTTGCACTCTTTCAGAAGCTTGATCTGTTGACGGAAGACAACTTCCATCTTAGTCCAGGCATCAATTTCGTTGCGGAACTCAATTCCCATATCTTCGCCATGCGAGAAACGAGCCTTATCCAGCTCAATATGAGCAATCAAAACTTTAATATCCTCTGATGCATTTTTCATGATCATTCCTTAAAGTTGAGAGCAAATTAATAAAAAGGGAGAAAACAGTAAGCAAAACGTGAAGAGAGAATTCAGTATATAGCGTTTCGTAGTATAGGTCACTGATTTATTGTGTGACTGACTTAATCCATTCGTTATAGTTCTTCAAAAAAACAATTTTACTTCGGTTTCATTTAAATTACTGCATGATAGGCTTTCATTTTATCAAGGAGATCAGCATGAATGTTTCAGTTGAAGAGTATACCAGCCCAATATTGGTGACTATCGATCCTGGGGCCAGTCTTGATCAAGCAATTGAATTAATGCAGGAAAATGGTATCCGTCACTTACCTGTCGTTCGAGATGAAAAAGTAATCGGAATCGTCTCTGAGCGTGATTTACTCTTACATGTCGGAAAAAATTGGACTTCCATGATGAAGGTAGGGGATATGATGAGTACCAACCTTCTCAGTGTTCATGTAAATGATACATTAGGGGATGTTGCCTATCAGCTCTCTAATGAAAAGGTTGGCTCGGCGATAGTTTTGGATAATGAGGAAAATCTTTTTGGCATCTTTACAACAACAGATGCTTTGAATGCTCTGGTTGAGATTATGCACGAACAACCTGATTCTAACTCAAGCTTAGACTATTAGAAAATCCATATGATTTGCAAAAAATGCGCTATCAAGGTAGCGTATATTTATGATCAGGATATTTATATTTCTCCTCGTGTCTTCTTGTACCCATCATCAGGTTCTAATTCCTTATAGTAGAAAAGATTGGAAGCATTGGACTGATTCTAATCGAAATTGTCTCAATACCCGAAATGAAGTTTTAAAATCTCGTTCTTTAATCCCTGTCAAATTGAATAAGCGTGGCTGTGCCGTCCTTGCGGGTAGGTGGCAGGATTATTACTACCCGGAATTTCACAGCACTCCCAGGAAAATTGATATCGATCACATCGTTCCATTGAAGCATGCTCATAGCAACGGAGGCGCTCATTGGTCAAAAAAACAAAAAGAAATGTTTGCGAATGATCCGGATAATCTGGTTATAACTAATCGATCTTATAATCGGAAAAAAGGAGCAAAAGGAATTGATGCCTGGCTGCCTGTCCATCAGGAATATGCTTGTAAGTACATTAAAGATTGGATGAAGATTAAAGAGAAATATCAACTCTCATTCTCTCCAAGTGAAGGAAAAACAATTAAACAAGCAAAATGTAAGTTTAATTAACTTGTTCTGTTTAAGGTACCGGCCGTAGTCTCTGGCCAATGATAAATCCAAAAATATATGTTGGAAACCTCGGTTTTTCCATTTCAGACAAGACCCTTACTACCATGTTTGCAAAATTTGGAAGAGTCCGCTCTGCAAAGATTGTTAAAAATTATGAAACCAATCAAAGTAAAGGTTTTGCTTTTGTCGAAATGTGTTCCGGATACGAAGCTGAAGTGGCAATTATGAGACTGAATGGTACCAATATGAATGGACGTACGATTAAAGTCAGTGCTGCTAACCCTCTATTCCGTTTTTAAAGATTTTCTTAAATGTTACCCAGGCTTTTCATCGAATTTTATCTACTTAGAGTATAGCCAATTTTCCCGGCCATCTTAAAAAAAACAAGTGCCAATTTTGCTTGATAGAAGAAAATCGTCCAAGGCTGCGAGAGTAATCACCTTTTTGATTTTTTAATGTTAGGCCTGAAATAGGTGATACCCTCTCTCATCAATAAACTTTCAAAATATTTAATTTAACAAGCGAATCTAAAAATGAGTTTGGATTATCAAAAATTAAAGCAAAAAAACCAGGAAGACGGATCATTTTGGACTTCATATTCTGACTTGTTCATGGTTTTAAGCGTGGTCTTTTTACTTTTATATGTCGTGGGTTCTCTTCGCACAGGAACTTCATCTGTGCAGAATATGATTGAGAATCAGAAGCTCAAAGCCGAGTCGCAGGATATGAAGAAACAGATTCAGGCATATAACGCTTTAAAAGATGATTACCTCGAAAAAGAAGCTTCTGCTGATGAAGCAAAAATGTACGAAGAACTTATGAGTAAACTTTCGCTTCTTCAAGATGAAGCGCATGAAGAAAAACGTCAACTGGAAGCACAAGCTGAAGAGAATGCCGCAAAAGCGCGGGCCTTGAACCAATATCAGCAAATGGTCAGAAATATTATCAATACGAATCTATTATCCAATAAAAAAATTAAAACCCGCAATGAAATGATTGTGAAGAAAAATGATGCCATTAAGGTCATGGATCAGACTATCCAAACTCAGACTCAGGATATTCATGAAAAAGCTGAAGTGATAGCTGCCAACCGTAAGCAGATCGATCAGCAGGAAAAAGAAATTACAGAGAAGCAAAAAGTGCTCGATCAAAAGAAAAAACAAGTGGCAATGCTTGAATCTCAAGTCGAAGAAAAAGCAAAGACTATAGCTGATAATCAGGCCAAAATTAATGTACTTAATTCAGACCTAAATCAGAAAATTGTTGAACTTCAAAAGACGTCTAAGAGTGCCAATACTTCAAAAGCTGAGTTGAATCGAAAAATTGCCATTATGAAGCTTCAAAATGCTAAGAAAATTGGTGAGCTTCAAAATCAAACCAAGAGCATGAAGGAATCGGTGAATGAAATCAATCGGGAGCTTGCAAATGCTGCCGGTCAGTTAAACGATGCTAAAGGTAAAATTGCTCAACAAGAAGCACTTAAGCAAAAACTCGAAGCTGAAATGATGGCAGCGAATGCTGCCCATGCCGCTAAAATGGCAGAAATGCGAAAAAGTTTCGATGACAAAATGAATGCCGAAAAAACAGCCCTGGAAAAACAACTAGAAGGGGAAAAGGCATCTGCAGCTGAAAAAATAAAACGTCTAGGAGAGTTCAAAGATAAAGTAGCCGCTGAGAAGGCTGCCCTGGATAAACAACTTGCCAATCTTAAAAGTGAGGTTGGTAAAGTCAAAGGTGAAGCTGACCAGCTGAAAGGTCAATTGGCCAATGCCCAAAAAGAGCACGGCCGATATATGGCAGCAATTGATCAGTTGGAAAAGGATAAGGCAGGATTATCCGGGGATTTAAAGCGTGCTCAAGAAGTCATGAATGCTAAAAAGATACTGGCGAAAAAAATTGCTGATAACCTGGCCAAAAATGGGATCAAGGCAGGGGTCGATGGTAAAACTGGGGATGTGACAATTCAATTTGGTGATGAATACTTTGATACAGGTAGAGCTGATCTCAAGCCGAATATGAAGAATATTCTTAAGCAGTTTGTACCAACCTATTCTAAATCTCTTTTAGAAGATGAAAAAGTCGCCAAGGAAATTTCTTCGGTAGAGATTATCGGATTTTCTTCTCCTACTTATCAGGGGCGATATATTGATCCACAAAGTTTGGCCGATAAAGATCGAGCTGCCGTAAGTTACAACCTGGATCTTTCTTATAATCGTGCCAAATCTATTTTCTCCTTCATGTTTGATAAAAACAGCATGACCTATCAGCACCAGAAAGACATGCTTCCTTTGGTGAAGGTTACCGGGCGAAGCTTCCTGGCAGAAGGTGTTAAGGGACGGGACATAGCTTCAGGTCTGCCAATAAAAGATTACTGTGCAAAATTTAACTGTGAAAAATCTCAGAAGGTTATCATTCGATTTAACTTGAAAGATTAATATTAAAGTAAGGTGGTACGTATGTTCAGCCAGGATTTAGTACAAGGACTAGTTGATGGAGTGGTGGTTTTTGCTACCGATCTCCTGATGCCTGTGATGGCAATCTTTTTCATCATGGCGATTTCTCTTCGCTGCCTCATCTATTATACCGTGAGGCGTGAAGACTGGTTTTCCAAAGAGTTTACTAAAAGAGTGAAGAAATTTCAGGATGCACGAACTGAAGCCGCCGATCAATCTTTCTATGTAGTTTGTAAACGGCTGCTGGAAATTACTTATTATGAAGTATTCGAAGTTAGGGCCATTATGAAGCGTCGTAATCCTGACGCTATCATGACTGTTACCGACCGCATTTTCTTAGTTCAGCAGGGCTCGGCGAGAATGGTGACGGATATTTTAAAGCAAATCAAATATCTAAAATGGGGAGAGCGTCCAAAGTTTCTGGAAATTTCAAATAGTGTTCTACGCAATAATCCTTGTTTTAACCGTGTCTTTGGAATTATTCCGGTTGGAGTCTTTAATGATTTTTTAAATACCGTCCCCGGACTTTTTATTGTCGGTGGAATCTTTGGTACCTTCCTTGGTATTATGAAGGCCCTGCCGGAGCTGGGGGGAATGAATTTGTCTGATGTGGAAGGTTCTAAACTGATCATGGATAACTTTTTGTTAAAAATTTCGTTTTCCATGTCGACATCAATTATCGGGATCATCCTTTCAGTAACTATGAGCCTGGCCAATACATTTTTCTCTTGCGAGAAGGCCTATATGGAAACGGTAGAACGCTTAGAAAATGAACTGGATACACTTTGGAACATGAGTTCAAATAATAAACTTCCTAGTCAGGTTTCAACCTTTGAAGCTGATCGCGATCCGATAGAAGTTTTATCGGAAGACTTGATCGCAAAAGAGCTGAGCGTCGAAGTTGGATTCGTCACTCTTATTAAACCCATCAGTAAATGGTGGGGTAAGAAAGAGAGGCCACTACCAGAACCAATGACAGAAAAGCCAGCTGAAGAAGAGAAAGAAGCTGCTTAGGAGGAATTGTGTCACTTATAATCAAGATTACCCGAAATGGGTCATCGAAAGAATATTTATTCAATAAATTAGGCCCGATAATCATTGGTTCGGATTCCCGTTGTGACTTATCTTTAGATGATTCTCAAATGGAACCCAAGCTACTTGAAGTTAAAGTGAGTGGCGGCAATATCTTCATCAAAGAGATTGGTGCCCGTGCTCAAATATATCTGGATACTGTTGTTCTGCCATTTCGGGAAGAGGTTCGTTACCGGGAAGGGGATATTATTTCGCTTCATGGAACTGATCTTCAAGTATCGATACAAAAAGGAGCTGTGACCGACAGCTTAGAACCCCCTCCCTTTTTTGAGGGTGAATTTAAAGAGCGTATGGAACGCATGGACTTAAAGCTTCGGGAAAAAGAAAACGAACTTAAAAAACTGGATCACAAAGAAGAGAAGAAAAAAAACCAGTTAATGGAAATTGAGGATAAGTATCTTCGCCATGCTCATGAAAAAGGACGATTGGAAGTTGAAGTTGGACAGCTCAAGACGCAAAAAGAAGTTTTAAGTCAGGATTTACGAAGAAATTCTGAAAAAAATCAAGATACTGAAGAAAAGATCTTACAACTAAAAGATTTTGTAAAACGACTGGAAACTGAAGAAAGGACATTAAAAGATACCATCGTTTCCCAAACGCTAGTGCTCGCCAACTTAAAAGATGAAAGAGAAAAGAAGAGTAAGGATGTAGATCATCAGCGTATCCTGCTGGCCAATCTTGAGCTGGATACATTAAAAGCCGAAGAAGAGCTTAAAAACATCAAAGAAGAATTTGAAGCTCAGGAACAAGAAATAAATCTTGAAAGTGGAAAAGTTCAAAAAATACTGTCTTCTTCTCAAGAAGCCATGAAGGAAGGGGCGAAAATTCAGCACCACATAGCAGGTGCTTTGAAAGAAAAGATTCTGCTGGATCATGAAGTAAAAGATTTGCAGGAATTGGTATTGAAACTTGAAGTTCAACGTAAAGATGCTCAGAGCAAGCTTCTTGATTTTAAGATTCAACTGGAACAAGAAGAAAATAATTCTCATAAATTACGGGAAGAGATTCAGCGACAAAATGAAGAAGAGAGTAATCTTAAGGCGATAAACAGCGAGCTTCGTGCTGAACTCATAAAAGTTGAAGAGAAACTTTCACTCAAGAAGAATCAGATTAATCAGGTTGATTTTCAAAATCAGGATATGGCGAGAAAGCTTTCAACCGTCAATTTTGAATTAGAGAGATCAAGCTTACGATTAAAAGATCTTGTCTCGGAAGAAAAAGCTCAGGAATTGAAGGTTCTTGCCCTGCGGGATGAGTTTCATTTGTTTTCTCAGAAAGCGCGGGAGGATAAGAAGAGTTTAAACAAATCAGTAGATGAAGAGCGCTCAAAGCTACAGCAAGAGCTTACTGGCCTCCGTCGGGAGATAGAAGAAGAGAAGAAGAATCTAGCTCAAGTCGAATCCCATAAAAATATTATGGAAGTTCAACTTGATGAACTTAATCAAAAACAAAGACTTTATCAAAAAGAAAGATCTTCTCTGGAATCAGAGGTGATTGAACTCAAGTCTTCCAAGACTCAGGTTGAAGCCCAGATTGTTTCATTGAAAAATGAAACGAATCGTCTCCACCACGAGAAAGATCATGCACTTCGTGAGCTTGGATCACTTAAGTTAAAGCTCCAGGACTGTGAAAGTAAAATAAAAGAAAGTCTTGAGGAGGCGCATCTTGAAATGGAAAATTTCAAGCGTGAAGAACGTGCTAAAGTTCAGGCGGAAAAAGAAGTTTATCTGGCCGAAGTTGAAGCTTTTCGTCAAAAATCCCTCATTGAAGTGGAAAATGAATACAGAAGGAAAGAAGAAGATATTCACCAGAAAAAGATCCTCATGCTCAAAGAGTCTGAAGATATTATTCGGGAGGCCCGTCGAACAGAAGTTATGATCACTGAAGAAGCGGATAAAAGATTACGTTCTGCCACTAAAGATGCTCAAGAGCGGGAAACACTTGCTCATATCAGAATCAATGAAGCTCAGGAATACTTTAAGGAAAAAGAAAAAGAAGCGGATATAATCATTCAGCGCTCGCGACTTGAATCACGCGATCTTATTAAACGAACGGAAGCCGAACTTCTGGAGGATCTATCCAAGCGGAAGGTAAAAATTAAAAAATTTCTCACTTTAAAGCAAGAACGAGGTCTTTCTGCAATCAAAACCATGAATGAACTCCATCAGGCCAAAATTAGAAGAACAGAAGAAAAGGCCCTGGAAAAATTAGAAGAAATTAAACGGAAAGAGTTAAAGAAAGTCGCCCGTCTCAGGGAAGAAGAACTTTCTCGCCAAAATGACATGAAAGAAATCGTACAAAAAGATCTGCGGGTCCATAAAGAGAAAGCTTTAAGAGAAATTCAAGAGATGAAGTTACGTCAGGAAGCTGAGCTGGCCGACAAGCGCAAGACGGTCCTCGAACACATTAATCAGACTAAATTTAGTTCTCAGAAATCATGGCATGAAGAGCAAAGACGTGAAAAAGAGCTATTTGAAAGGACTAAAAAGGAACGAATACGTAATGCTACCCAGGCCGTAATGAATGTCCTGATCGCTGAAACAGGTTCTTTTGACCGTGAACCAATTCTGCGGGACAAGATCTCCTCTACCTTAGAGATGGCAATCGATGGACAGAATGCGGAAGCTCTTAAAGATATGGATCAGGTATTGGATTATAATCCTGAAAATCGTAAGAAAGTTCTACCGGTACTGCAAAAATATGCACTAAGATTTGGAATACCGGCAGCAGTGGCCACAATACTTCTGGCCGACGTTGGCAACCTTCGTACCGGGATTGTGGATGCGACTAAAGAGCTCATCAAGTCTCAGCAGTCGGCTTCTGAAATTTATGTCAATCAGCAGAAAACCGAATGGAAGGAAAAACATACTTTCACTCCTGAGACTTCATTGGGATATAAAATTTCATACGTAGATAATATTCTTTATACGACAGATTTTGAGAAAGTCATGGAAAATGAAGAGTTTCAAAATGATTGGATTCTCAAAGTTCACGATTTTATGGTTAAGGAGCTGGAGTTATCTGAAGATCTTGCAATCAATTTCATTTCTTCGGAAGGGACACTTTTAAAAGAGCTATCTCTTGCCCGAAAAGATCTACATCCTCAATTTCTTGATGTCGGGATGAAAAAGCTTACTGATCTGGAGAAGACTCATTTAGGTTGGTTGAATGAAAAAATACCGGAGCCTGAAAAATTTGAAAAGTTTACGAACTTCCGTAAAGAATACTTTGATAAATTCTATCAGGAGAAATTCCAGTCTAACCGAGGCATGGCCAGTGAGGTAAAATAAATATTAAGGGGCAAACCAACATTGGGGCCTGACTCCGCGGGAGTCCCCCAGTGCTATATGGCAGGCACCAGTGGTTTGATTGGCATAGATAAAATCAACGTCTTCTGAAACCGGACAAAGAGCTCCCTGAAAGAATGTATCAAGACGGCATTGGGCTTCAGAATGCTGAGTATTAGTGATGGTAACTCGCAATTGATCAGGTGTTTCAAAATCAACAGGAGCTTCCTGATGCAAATCTTGAAACATTCTGGCCACAGACTTTCCTGCTAGGCCCATACGTTGGCATAGGCGTTGGTCAAGGCTTTTGCTGTATGAGTGGGCACATTCTTTTTTGACTGAAGCAGGAACTTCTGGAGCTTCCCAGGTTTCTTCCTTCCACCATTTACGAAGACATTTCATTGTAGAGAAATAATCCGCTTGCCCCTCAGCACTAGACCACTTGTTAGTGCCTTTCTTGGGAGCTCCACCTAAATGATGGCCTAACTCATGACAAAGTATCAGCTTCAACCCATCCTGAGTGAGATGTTTATGACGGGCCATGCCTCCATAAAGGGTGATGATCCAGGCATTCATATCTCTCTCAGCATAGGCATTGATTGAATCAGAAGCCCATTGTCCATAGACCAAAAGATCAGCTTTATGTTTTTTCTTCACTTCAGGTGAAAAAGTTTTTTGAAAATCCACCAGAATTTCTCGAAATTGCTTCTCTGTCAGTGTGTTGCTTGAAATAGAATAAATATTTTGTTTAAACATGCCTCCGTCACAGGCCACAGACGAAAAGGAAATGAAAAAGAGTGGGAGAAGAATGATCTTGAACATGCCAAAAGTATAGGATTTAAGACACCTAATGTCGAATCTTAGGGAAAGATTCATATTGATGTGTTTGACGTAGAAGGGCACACAAAATAAAACTCGAGCCAATAATCAACTTGGAGAAACTATGTCTATGCTTACTCTCGCCCTCCTCACGCCATTATTAATAAAAACCAGCCATACAGGATTTATGCCTGAGCGTTGGGCACGCTCTGAAAAATGTGAAGTATTTAATAATGAAGTTATTTTAACCAGAACTTATGGTAAAAGAGCGCTCTATTTTCAATTCCCATATCAAGCGGATACGCCAGAAACATTAACTGAATTGATTGAACTTGCGCGGGAAGAAAAGCTAGTCTATCAAGACAATCACTTATGTGATGGTCCTTCAACAGTTATAAAAGCAGCAGATGATCTTGTTATTTATGCAACTGGTGGCTGTGGTGCACCTAAAAAAATCCGCCAGGGTCCTTACTCTTTCGCTTTAAGAGACATTGCCAGCACTTTTTGTCCTACAACTCATTAATGCGAAGGGCAAATTCCTGATTTTTGCTTTCAAGTTTAGCCTCTGCTAGGTAAAGTTATCGCACTTAAAAAGTGAGGCATGAATGAAACTATTAGAAGGCAAAAAAGCTTTAATCCTAGGTTTGGCAAACGATCGCTCAATTGCTTGGGGGATTACCAAAGCATTCAAAGAGCAGGGCGCTTCTATTGCCTTGTCATACATGAATGACGCCATCAAAAAGCGTGTTGAGCCGTTAGCTGCAGAAATTGGAGCAGATTTTATCTTTGAAATGGATGTGACCAATGATGATCATTATTCTTCAATGAAAGAAACTGTTGAAAAGAACTGGGGCAAGTTTGACATTATCGTTCACTCGCTAGCCTTTGCTGATAAAGAAGATCTTTCCCGTGAATTTGTTCACACCAGCCGTAAAGGTTTTGCCATGGCCTGTGACATTTCTGCTTTCTCTCTGGTGGGAATCACTGATGCTCTTCATGAACTTATGAATGATAATGGCTCTATTATCAGCATGACTTATTATGGTTCTCAAAAAGTAGTTAAAAATTACAATGTCATGGGCGTTGCTAAAGCAGCGCTTGAAGCTTCGACTCGTTATTTGGCCTATGATTTGGGACCACGTGGAATCAAAGTTAATTGTATCTCTGCCGGCCCAATTAAGACTCTTGCCGCTTCGGGAATTGCAGGATTCAGAACGCTTCTTTCGCAGGTGGAGGAAATCTCTCCTATGAAGAAGAATGTAACTCCGGAAGATTGTGGGGGAGCAGCGGTCTATCTGGCGTCTCATCTTTCTGGTGGTGTGACAGGTCAGGTTTTATACGTTGACTCAGGATTGAACATTCTCGGCGGATTCTAGTGTTCTTGGCCGAACATCTGAAAAAAATGGAAGAGGGCATATCCCTTTTCAATGAGCAGAAATATTGGGAATGCCATGAAGCTCTGGAAGATGTTTGGATGGAAGATCGTCAAGATCCGGCCCGTAACGTTTATTGGGCGGTCATTCAGGTGGCCGCCGCTTGTATCCACTATCGCGAATCAAATCTGATTGGTGCCCAAGGCATGATCGCAAAAGCGAAAGAAAAATTTCGTAGATGTCGGGATCAACATATACTCACTCAATTAAATTTTGATTATCTGGACTGGCAGGAGTTTGAAGAGATTGTGATGAAAATCCCCGATGGGAAAATTTCACAGCTGAAAGATTTTGCTGATATCTTCAATTTCAGATTCAAGCATTATCCTTCGGAAGGAAAAATATGAATGGTGTTTTAAAGTCGTTTCCAGTTGCTTTGAGGATGATTTTCACTGATCCGGTAAATCTGGTTCTTTCGATCGTTCCGACACTGATTGCGTTGGCGCTCTATATTTTTTCAGTGGTGACTATTTATAGAAATTCGGATCAGTTTGTAACTTTTTTTCGTGGTTATATCTATACTTCGGACCAGGCCACCTTATTGGCAAAAATCTTAACTGGAATCTTAATCATCTTTTTCTTCTTCCTGATGAGTTGGACGTTTGTGATCATTGTAGGAGTAATTGCCGCTCCTTTTAACTCATTACTAAGTTCCCGCATAGAAACGAAACTGGTGCAAAAAATTTATATGGATGAAGATCAATCCAAAGCACTGGCAGAAGTTAAAAAAGGCCTTACCCATACTTTTATCAATGAGTTTAAAAAACTGATATTAATTGCTCTGATGGCAGGAGTTGCCTTAGTGTTAAATATGTTTCCGCCTCTTTATCCTGTTGGCTTTTTAATGGTAGCAACTTTGCTCGCGGTACAGTTTGTAGACTATTCATGGTCAAGACATGATCTAGCTTTCATGGGTTGTGTGAAAGACGTGATGAGAAATATAATTCCTTATTCTATAGGTGGAATCATTTTTCTCATGTTGGTGGCCATTCCGTTAGTGAATGCATTCGTCCCAGCATTTGCGACCAGCTACTTCACTGTATTGTGGCTTCATCGCCAAAAGAAAATCGACTTAACTCCTTAAGCTTAAATAGGTGAGGGCTGACTTCAAGAATGTCACGATCCCATCCACCTATGTTTGCTGCTGCTCGATAACTGGAATCCAAAAATTTCATGAGTGCCGAATGAGGATCTGAGGAAGTTCTTACTGAATCATATGGTAGAATAAATTCATGCAAGTCCTGATGATAAAATGCTTCAGATGGAGTTATTCTGGCCTTTGAGAATCCTTGCGGCTCCGGATAAGCATAAGCATAAAAAGCTGCTTGCGGGTAGAGTTCATTACCTGGCCAGAATCCACAACTCATAACTTCATGGGAATAAGCTTCTCTTACTACCTCATTAGAAAGATGAGGTACACCTCCTGGATGCTCTGGTGCTCGACGTCCAGAAAAACGTGTGACTGCCAGATCAAAGCTTCCCCAGTAAAAATGGACAGGACTACTTTTGCCAACAAAGTTGGATCTAAAGTCTTGAAGTACATTATGGGCCCTGACTAAAACTTGAAAACATTGATGAACGTGAAGAGGATCATAAGTGGCGTGAATGGTATCCTCATCAAAAGCTGTGGCATCCGAGACCTCATTGGGATGAGGATCAAAGGTTGGTTTTACTTCCATGACTGTGAGGGCCTCAAGAAAGCGGGAGTAAAATGAAGCCACACTTTCTGATTGTAATAGGATGGTAAAATTTTTACCTATACTGTCCTGAAAGATCAGCTGATGATCTATAAAATCAAAATCTACCGTCAGGACACGGTCATCAAGTGGAATGGCCGATGTTGTAAGACCTCTTGAGTTTATATAAAAGGTGGTATTCCAGGAATGATTGGTCCAAGGGGACTTACATAACCTGAGTTTTCCCACAATTTGGAGCCAGCGATGAAGGGTTTCATAGGTTGCTTTCCATTCTGAGTAGTCTAGTTTGGGCCATGAAGTTTCCACATTGTTCTCCTTAGTCAGAACTGAATCTTAAGAACATAAGGTTTGGAAAAAAAGGTGCGTGGAGGCTTGAGAGTTGCGTTGGAATTACCGATAATACTTTAATGGAAAAATTACCAGAAATAGATGAAGTTAAGGTTATTGCAATTAAGCTTCCTTCTGACTTACAAGAACGTATCTTAGCGTTCCCTTTTCTTCACGCTATCAGTGAGTACTATCCTAAAGCAGTTTTAAATTTCATCACCTCTCGTCATGAAGTTGAAGTTTTAAACCTTTTACCCTTTAAAGCTTATTATCACCTCTACAATGAGGATGATCTTCAGAATGTCATGGACGTTCATCGGTTCTGTGCTAATTCGAGCATTTATAATGTTGATCTTTTTATATCTTTAACCAATTCATTTTCTGATGCCAGTTTGGGGTTGGGTCTTAGGGCAACCAAAAGAGTAGGCTTTGCTGATAACTGGAAAACTCTGGTATTAACTGACAAGATCCTTCGGCCAGTCGGCCATCATATCGTAGAAGATTTTTTTAAACTTTTTGAACTTGCTACAGGTTCTCCTGCTGACAAGCGGTTAAAAGTTAAATCCCGGGATCTTCTTCCTATTATTGTTGATGAGGCGGAGACTCCCTACATTGCCATTAATCTTTCTCCTTTAAGAAATGCCACGATTGAAGATGAATGGATTGAACTCATTTCACATTTTGAGGGTCAAAAAATTGTGCTTTTTGCCTCTGAAGATGTGGTTAAAGTTCACATGTTAATGGATGCTTTTATGGCCCGTCTATCTCCTAAAAATACTTACGTGAAGTTTGTCTACCGCGACTGGATTGAGCTGGGAAGAATGCTGGCCTTTGCCGGTGGGGTTATTACCTATTCAGGAGCAGCAGGTGCTCTGGCGGCCTATGTTGGAACCAGAACGATTATTTTATATGAGAATGAAGATCCACAAAGAACAGGACCTTTTTACTTTTTAACTGACGTTAATATTATGGGGATAAACAATCCAACACTGGTTAATTCCACACCTGATGCTGGTATATTAAAAGAACGAAAGACTTTCAATATGTCTGATGTATTTACGAAGGCCTGTGAATTTTTTAAAATCTAAGGTTCAGCAAAGCGCTTATCTTTACTAAATATGAAATTTACATTCCTGCCATTATCCCTGGTTGCTATAAAGTAGCCAAGGTTCGTAAAAATGAAACATGTATTAGATTGGATTAAATCTGCTAAAATAGGCGTGCATACTGGTGATACCTTGATGACTACCTCGTGACTTTTGCACAAAAGACGACTGTTAGTGAGGTAAGCTAAAACATTTTTAGCGCCTTCGCTATCAAGCATCTCTTTACCATCATTCCATTCATCACGAGTGATTAAGTGCAGGCCCGAATGTTTGTTGTAGGGAAGGAGCTTATCAAGACAAGTCATTTCCTGGGCAAATGCAGAAAGATTAAGAGTAAAAATAATGAATGCTATCAGAGCTTTATTCATAAATTGACCTTTTAGTCATAATAGCATGAAGTAAGAGACCGGCGAGTAAGCAAAGTTTGCTTAACTCGCCAGGTCACTTTATTGGAAGCTTTCCAGGATTTGATTTAATGATTGAAGCTTTTCTTGAAAGAGTTTTGCTTTCTCTTGAACTTCAAGGCGAACTTCTTCCGGAGCATTGCTCATAAAGTTTTGGTTATTAAGTTTCCCTTCAACCTTCTTATATTCATTCTGAGTTTTTTCCATATCTTTCTTAATCCGGTTGACCTGTTCATTAATATCAATCAGGCCTTCCAGAGGGATAAAAATCTCAGTATGAACACTGGCCAAAGAAGCCGATTTCTTTGGTCGGTCTTGATTTTTGCTTCGAATAGTACCGGACTTCACATTGGCGAGATCTTTTAAAAAGTGACGGGACTCATAGATAAATTTGGCCAGCTTCTTATCATCGGTAAAAAGCTTCACATCAATTTCATCTTTAGGTTTCATGTTAACCGAAGAACGAATATTTCTTACTCCCGTAGTAACATCGATGAACTTATTCATCATATCCTGAACCTCGGCATTCTCAAGGCCTGGATCAAACTCCACATACTCTTGAACTACCAGTAGCTTCTTCTCATCCGTTTCCAAATAAGACCAGATTTCTTCTGTGATGAATGGAATGATAGGGTGAAGAAGAGTTACGATTTTTCGGAAACAATATTTAAGCATTGTCGCACGGATTATTTTGGCTTTCTCATCATCTCCATGGAGAATGTTTTTCGAAAGCTCAATATACCAAGAGCAAAACTTATCATAAACAAAAGCATAAATGGCAGAGCTGGCATCATCAAAACGATAAATATCCATAGACTCATTCATGCTTTTAGCGACTGTATTGAGTTCCGCCAGAATCCATTTATCATGAAGATGCCATTCGGACTTAACCGGAAGAGAATCTTGTGCCTTATCCAGATAAGGATGTATGAAGCGGAAGGCATTCCAAAGCTTATTAACGAAGTTGCGGTAACCTTCAATCCTTTCGGGGTCGAGATTTAAATCACGATTATAACCTGAGCCGGCCGCCAGAGTGAATCTCATGGCATCTGCTCCATACTGGTTAACCATGTCAAGCGGATCAATTCCGTTACCAAGAGATTTACTCATCTTTCGGCCTTGTTTATCACGAACGATGGCATGGATGTATGTATGTTTAAAAGGAGCTTTACCGGTTACTTTCATACCCATCATCATCATTCGGGCCACCCAAAAGAATATGATGTCAAAACCGGTGATGAGAGTTGAGTTTGGATAAAACTTATCGAAACCTTTTTCCTCCATTGCCTTCTCATCAGGCCAGCCTAAGGTTGAAAGAGGCCACAGACCTGATGAAAACCAAGTATCAAGCACATCTGGGTCCTGGTAAATGTCAGTGTCCCGGCATTCGATACATTCACCAGGAGTTTCTTCAGCTGCCCACTTAGCATTACAATGGCGACAGTAATAAACAGGGATTTGGTGGCCCCACCAAAGTTGGCGAGAAATACACCAGTCTTTTGGGTTCTTGAGCCAGGCGAAATAAGTATTTTCCCAGCCTTTTGGAAAGAAAGTCATTTCTCCATTTTCAACAGCTTCTACCGCGACTTCACTCATGACCGTAGTATTCAAAAACCACTGTTTAGAAACCATCGGTTCAACGATCTCATCTGAACGTTGACCATGTCCTACCGGATGAACGTGATCCTTTTTTTCAATTAAGGCATCAAGTTCGGTTAAGACCCTTTCTACTTCAGCTCTGGCATCTTTTGGCTTCATGCCTTCGATCTCCGGAGCATTGGTATTAAAAGTGCCATCTTTATTTAAAATATTAATAATAGGCAGACCATTACGTTTACCAATTTCAAAATCATTGAAGTCATGCCCCGGAGTTACTTTTAAGCAACCGGTTCCTTTTTCAATATCAACATGCTCATCACCGATGATTGGAATTTCGCGGTTACAAATTGGAATAATGGCGGTCTTTCCAATCAGATCTTTGAAGCGCTCATCATTAGGATTTACCGCTACGGCCGTATCAGCAAAAATGGTCTCCGGTCTGGTGGTAGCAATAATAAGTTCAAAATTCGGATCTTCTTTTACCTTGTATTTTAAAAAGTAAAAATGTCCTCGGACTTCTTTATGTTCTACTTCTGCATCAGAAATAGCCGATTGAAGGACAGGATCCCAGTTAACGATATAATCTGATTGATAAATAAGACCTTCATTAAATAACATGACAAAAAACTTCTTCACGGCTTTATTAGGAATTTCATCCAGAGTGAAAGTTGAATAATCCCAATCGCAAGAGATTCCCATTTTTTGCTGTTGGTTTACAATCTCAGTCCCATATTGTTCCTTCCATTCCCATATACGCTTTAGAAATTCGTCTCGTCCTAGGTCATGGCGATTTTTCTTTTCTTGTTTCCAGATGAGTTTTTCCACTACTGCCTGTGTTGAAATCCCGGCGTGATCAGTCCCAGGTATCCATAGAGTTTCATAGCCTTTCATTCGCTTGTAGCGAATGAGAGCATCTTGCGTAGTAGCATCTAAGGCATGCCCCATATGAAGCTTGCCGGTAACATTGGGAGGTGGCATTAGAACTGTGAAGGTCTTATTCTGCTTCCCGGGTTTTGGTTTAAAGCATTTATTCTCAAGCCATTTGGCATACCATTTGTCTTCGGCTGATTTGGGATCAAAAGTTTTCGGGAGATTATTTTCAATTTCCATTATTTCGTTCCTTCTATGATTTCTTCAAAAGTCATCGTCGTTTCGGTTCTGGTCTTCATTTCACGGATTTTAATTTCGCTTTCAGAGATGAATACTATTTTTGAGATTTCTTTTTTATCTGAATAGCTTAATACTTTTTTGGGTTTGGCTTCCCCAAAATAGAGTTCAACTTTTTGAAGTTTATCTCTTAATTTTTGAGTAAGCTGCATAGCTCGAATTTCACTGCCAGTATCCAGATAGGCGATCAGATAATCGAGCTGTGGTCTTGAAAAGTCAGGCATGAGCTTATGAGTATTTAAAAAATCAGTCAGCGGAACTTCACCCAGACCAATACCCACACCTTCAAGTGCCGGTTCATTAAATATCTGAAGTAGATTGGCGAAAGATCCGCCGCCGGCAATCGCCCGACGGTTTTCAGGATGCTTGTCAAAAATTTCAAATACCATGCCGGTATAATAATCCAGTCCCCGCACAATGGAAGGATCAAATTTTATATACTCAGTAAGCCCTTGCTGATTTAGTTTTTCAAAAAGTCCATAAAGCGGTTGAAGTTGTTCCGTTTCATTTAGGTAAGTCTCTGCAAAAGTTTTTATTTCATCCACAGACTTCAAACCTACAAAAGCTTCAAATACCTTCGCCTTGGTTTCATCATTGGTCAGGACCCGGACTTCAGTACTGAATTTTTCCGGGGCCATCTTATTCTTGGCATCTACTAATTTATATAATTTTTTTGTTGAAGTCGGATCTAGACCAATGAGCTTTTCAAAAACTAAATCAACAAACCTACGATCGTTAACCAGCACCTCAAAATGCTCATCATTGGCTCCAAAACTTTTGAGTAAAGTGACTGCGAGCTGAAGAATTTCAACTTCACCATGCTGGCCGGCCCCAAAAATATCTGCATTAAATTGCCAGAATTCCCGAAGACGACCCTTCTGTGGTTTTTCATATCGCATGAGATTGGGAATGGCATACCAACGCAGTGGTTTGGCCACTTCACGATGAATTTGTGCCACCATCCTTGCAACAGTTGGAGTCATCTCCGGTCGAATGGCCACTTTTCGGTCGCCACGGTCAGTGAAGGAGTATATTTGTTCGTTGATAAGTTCTTCACCAGATTTAGCGAGATAGAGATCTACTTCTTCCAATAAGGGTCCATCATAGGGTTCATAAGCAAAAAGTTCTGAGACCTCTGCCATCTTTTGAAAAATATAATTACGAAGCCGCATCTCTTTGGGGAAAAAATCCCGCGTTCCACGGTAAGGGGATTTGTTGAGTGCCATACTTGTCCTTTGTGAGCGGTGAAGGCCCAGCCATTATACACTTTTCGACACGATGACTTATAGTGTTATGGTGTTTTCTCTTCTAACTCTTTGGAGACTTCTTCTGAGAGGGGGCTTAAATCATCGAGCGAGACTTCCTGAACCTCGCTCCGTGCCTGGGTTTTCTCTTTTTCGGACTCCTCTTTAAGGTCTAGAGGAGTGGTATCCTGTTGCATGCGTTTGATGTCCTCAGGATGGAGCTCAAGAAGCTTGCCGGGAATATTGAAGATTTTAATCCTTGTGCCTGTTCCTGCAGTAGAAGCATAACGTTTAAACAGCAAGGATCTTTCATTAAGTCGTCGGAGAATAATCCAGGATACTTCCTTAGTCAGCTGATTGAACTCAGTAGTTTCGAGGCTATCCATTTTATCAATCCATGGAAGCAGATAGGTAAGGTAGCGGGCAAAACGCTGGGCCTCTCCCTTTTTGGCATCTCCAAAACTTGCAGCATTAAAACTTTTGGCACTAATTAATCCTAAAGTTTTTCTGAAATTTAACTCCGCCAGGATAGAACGCCAGATCCACTGTGAAAAAGGTGTTAGGAATTTCTCTTTCTTCTTAAAATCTTCTTCGAGACGTTCCAATAGAAAGGTTGTCATATCAAAGCTTCTGACTTTGCTGAACTTATACTCAAGAACATTCTTAATAACTTCCGATTTCATCAGAAGAAAAATATGCTCTTTGGCCAGAAACCCCAGATTTTCATCCAGTTCCTTACAAATTCCTACCAATTGAATTTTCTCGGAAGGAGTTTTAATACTCAGTTTCATAGATTCAAAAAGATGATTAAATTCCAATGGAACCCGATCATTAATGGTTTTAAAATCTTTATCAAAACCCCAGGCGCTTGCCGAAATTATGAGTATGAGCATGAATTTAGATATCAAGCTGTAACTCCCTTTTTGTCGGGAAAGCTTTAAGCGTGTCAGTCCCTAAATTAAACTTACCTTCAAGGACATAAAATTCTCCTCTTAAAGGGATAAGTACCCGGCCATCCATCTCAATTAATTGAGTCACATGTTTAAGGTCGGATTTGGATTCAATCTTTTGTGTTTTTAGAGTCAGTTTAACTGCTTCAGTTACTTTAAAATTTAATTCTTTATCTTGATTCATGGTTTTTACAAAGTAGATTGCCTCAGGCAAACATACCATATTGCCGATATCCTGTTCGATGGAGTTATAGACGGTATTAAATCCACCAGAGGCAAAAAGAGCAGAAAGCCTGGCATACTGAATCTTACTGCCTCGAATGACTCCATCATAAGGGAATTCGCCTATTCCTAAGTAATCTCCAGCTTGGCAGAGTTCCAGTCTCGTAGCTGATTGAGAACTTTTATACACAACAGTACTTTTTTGTGTTGAAAGATCATAGGAAACCAAGGCTGCATAACCATTTTCATTTATATCAGTATAATAAATCCGATTGGAAGCGATCATCTCAATTTCAGGTATAAAGAAAGGATTCGCTTTCTTACTGATCTTGATCTGATAGTCTTTTTGAGTCAGTAGATTCTTAATCTGGATTGTTTTTTCCATAGGATTATAGAATGTCACCCATTCATCTTTGAGATGAAGTTTTGCACTCTTGCCAGTACCTATTTCTCGAGGATTACTGTTTCCATAATCGGTTACATAAAGGCGATGGTTTTTAACCAGGCTCATTTCATCATGAGTATTGGGTATGGATTCAATCACCATGCGGTTTTTATAGCGGGAAGCTTTTACGAGAAAAGAATTTTTTTCCGACTCATTTAAAAAGTCGATACTTCTAAAACTACTGACA
Source organism: Bacteriovoracaceae bacterium UBA4096 (assembly GCA_002381945.1). Classification (GTDB taxonomy): domain Bacteria; phylum Bdellovibrionota; class Bacteriovoracia; order Bacteriovoracales; family Bacteriovoracaceae; genus Peredibacter. The sequence goes on along the minus strand of DFXY01000065.1, from coordinate 49,956 downwards.
AATCCCAGAACTCCCGGCTTCTTTTGAATATAGGCATAACGACCATCCATGCTGATGAAACGTAGTGTATCACTGGAATGTTTGGTCAGAAACTTCGGAAGTTCCTGAGCATTAAGTATAAAAGTCATGAATAAAGCACTAATCCAAAGCATACATTGTCCAAAGTTTTAAAGGGTGCATGCGCTGATAGCTTTTAACTCCTGAATAGACCGTGCTCCAGCTGATCATTCTTGGTGCTTGAACCGAATCTGCTCCTGTTCGTATAACAAAAACAACTTTATCCTTATCTTTCATCATGCCATTTATTATGAAAGGTAAAGGTGTACATTGATTCAAGCCCTGGGCTTTGAAGAAAGTTGGAAGCAGGTCTTCAGCACAACCAACCCCGTGAATTATCCCTTTCTTGGATTTACGAAAATACGTCCCAATGGCAGAAAGAGTATTCATAATCTTTCCGGTCTTTTTGAAGTCACGAGTTAAGAGATAATGTTGAGAGAATCTTTCTTCCCGAACAGACAGTGGAAAATAAGCCAGAGTTGCCTTGTTTTTTAGTTTGATAAAATCGATGGTTCGGTCGTTATATAGGATTTTATGCTTGCACTCTGAGATAAAGCAATTTTCACGCTCATAGATAATATAGCAACCAGATTTATACTGAAGCAGAAGAGGATTATAATCCTGAGAATCCAGCATGGAACATTTCAGACTTAAGTCTGCGCCGCGAGTCTTGGTAAGGATATCGGCCACTACTGAAGTATAGGATTCAGGGAATACTCCATATTGACCCAAGAATGTTTTAGTGCAAATCTCCCTGTCCACTAACTTGTCATGATAACAGGCCTCAAGATTCCAGTTTTCTTCGTTATCATAGTTTTTATTAAAACTATAAGTGACTCCTGCCGAAAGGGCCGAGCAGGTACCGAAAGAGGGTAGGGCTTCACCACTCCCGAAATGATTCAAAATGCGCCCCATATTTGTCGCAATCATCTGATCTGAATTTCCGGGGCAGTCTTTATAATTGGCCTTCAGCGAAGAGTGATTCAGTGCCGTGGAGAGCTGATCGCAATCTGGTTGGGGTCTTAGACCTGAATTAATTCCTGCAGGATAAAGACAAAGATCTTTTTCTTTTTTTAACCTCGCCAGGCAAGCCGAATATTGAGGAGCGGTTAGATCTTTTGCCGAAACGACTTGTTGGCAGATTTCATCAGCATAAATTTTATCTTCATAACCGCCAGATACTTTTGTCCAAAATGACACATTTAAAAACTCTTCACAGAAAAGTTCCTCATTATCAAGGTGCTTACAAATATTTTCAATATAGTCTTTCTGGATCAGGGTTTGTTTATCTTCCAGAATGCGGGCCACTGCTCTTCTTTGGGGCAAATCTTTTGGATCGCCACCCCCAGCTTTTGCTTCTTTGACGTACTCATAAATCTGGCAAAGAAATGGTGTCTTAGGATTATTTACCCAACCTAAATGAAGATTTCGGCATTGATCAATTCCTGTTGGGATATCAAAGTTAATATCCTTGAGAGTTCCTTCCAGGGTCTTTACCTGAAACAGCGGAATCATTTTTTGAGTTTCAGGGCATTCAAGGTTCACGACTTTATTAAGGAAGTCTTTTTTGTTCATGATTGCTGATTGCCTGATATCTTTTTCCACATAGGTCATCAGCACATTGGTAATTTTTCCTTCGGCGCTTCTTAACAAATCAGTCAAGATGGCTTCATAAAAGCGGCACTTGTCAGTTGAGGCCAGTCTGAGATAGCCGGGATCAGAATGGAGAATAATTGAGTTTAAAAAATCAGGTTCCAGATCAAGCTGTTGGACGGTGCTGGCCGTATTAAAAACTCGTCCATTTCGAATCAAAATATCTTTTCGCTTATTAAACTTATCGTTATCAATTTGAATGAGTTTTTCAAAAGTCTGCAGAATGCCGGGATAATCGGTTTTAACTGGAGTAGCTAGGGGAATCGTTTGAGCAAATGAAGAAAGGCACAGTCCACTTGCAAGGACTGTGCCCAGTAATTTTTTATAAAACTGATTTGGCCAAAATGGAGGCAACATCTTCAACTTGGAGGTCCTCAGTTGTTTTAACAGTCCCTTTAGAGGAGTTGAAGTTAATCATACAATATGAGCACGATGTGGCAAGTTTTGGGGCCTTGGTATCGCCAATTTGCTCCAGTCGGTTTTCAGCGAGATGCTTACCTTCCGGAAGTTCATACCACATATTACCTCCGCCCATGCCGCAACATAAGGCCTTGTCTTTGTTCTTTTGCATCTCGATTAATTTGATCCCGGGAATTGAAGTTAAAATATCCCTTGGAGCATTGTATTCGCCATGATGACGACCAAGATAACATGGATCATGGAATGTAAGTTCATCGGCCACATTTTTAAGAGCTTTAAGCTTACCAGAACGTAGAAGCTCTGAAAGGAGCTCAGTATGGTGAACAGTTTCGAATACGCCATCATCAAACTTGCCGTACTCCTTACCAATTGTGTGGAGGCAGTGAGGGCAGTGAGTAACAACCTTATCGAAGGTATACTGTCTCATGTTTGCAATATTTTCGATGGCAATTTCATAGAATGAATATTCATCACCGAATCGACGGACAGGATCACCATTACATTTTTCTGTTTTACCCATGACGGCAAAAGAAACACCCGCTTTCTTGAGAAGAGCGATCGTATCTTTAACAACTTTCTGATTGGAAGAGTCATAAGATCCGGCACAACCGACATAGTAGAGATAATCAACTTTTTTACCAGCTTCAATGACTGGAACTTCGGCGCCATCGGCCCATGAGAATCGTTCTTCCTGAGAAATTCCCCAAGGGTTACCATTATTTTTGATCTTATTGACAGCATCGGCAGCTGCAGGAGGTAGATCTCCTAGAGTTAAAGCTTTATAGCGTTTAAGATCCATGATTAATTGAACATGCTCAATGTTAGACGGGCACTCTTCCATACAAGCGCCACAAGTTGTACAAGCATCAAGTTCATTTGAGCCATAGATAGGATTCTCACCCCAAAGATCCACGTCTACTCCCGGATTTGCATACATCACGTCACGCATTTTGGTAACTATGAGTTTAGGGTCTAGCGGTTTGTCTGCCAGGTTTGCAGGGCAAACTTGAGTACAACGGCCACATTCTACACAAGCAAGAGTATCAACTCGTTCTTTAACTGTAGTTTCGGAAGTCTTTCCTAAGCCGAAAGTTTCTGCATTCTCATTAGCAAAATCCATCGGCTGAAGAACGGCTCCACGGCGATAAGGGGTTATGAGAGCATTAAACGGAAGAACAACAATATGGAAAAACTTTGAATGACCTAGACTAGCTACAAAGGCCATGGTGTTCAGCATGTGCAAAAACCATAGTGTTTTATAAGTACCGGCCAATGTTTGCTGAGACAGACCTAGTGATCCAATAACAGCGGCAAAAGTGTAACCAATTGGAGACCAGAAGCGTTCGCCCTCAGGCATATTTGTTACATAGATACGAATGGCTTCAAGCACGTACCCAACAACCACCAAAGCAATCAACATACCGTACATGAACTTTTCTTGATTCGGACGAGTAGCTGAAAGGAACTGTTTTTTCACTACGTAACGGCGATAATAGGCAAGGCCGATACCAAGCAGAACAAAAATTCCTCCAATATCTGCCAGAAAAGACACCACAATATAGGTCGTGCCCTTAAAAACTTTAAATGGAGTGTCTGCATGAATAGCAACAAGTTCAGTGGCAATGAACAGTGTCAAAAAGCCCCAGAAAATCATTGAATGGAAGACATTGACGAAAGAATCCCGGGGAACTTTTCCCTGAAAGAAAATAGTTTTAAGAAAATTCTCAAAATTTATTTTCTTCGGCAGCAGATCTTTTATGTTTTTTCCACCTGCCGTGACGTATCGGTATTTGGCTATTATTCCAGTGGCAAAGAAATAAGTCGCAACTATCAGGGAAAGGTACATCATGATATTCATCCATGACGGGATCATCCACATGATCTGTCGACTAGCTTCAATACTTTCCATCTGGCCTCCTAAATTGCGCCGAATCATTTATGCAAGAAACATCTTAAGACATTTACGTAAAAATGTTTATACTAGGATTAATATTTTATGCGCTAGAAGGCTTCATGGGTAGTTCTTTTCTCACGACAATAAATGTTCTTTTAGGTTTGTACTGTGTAGTTATTTTTTTAAAAATGGCCATTCAGTTTGGACTGCCAACCCACCCCGGGCGCTTTACCATGTACCTGGTGACCCTTTGTGCTGCGGTTTTTTTCTCCTTGAAGGGCCTGGCGGGTTTAGGTTGGTTGGCGCCGGTCTACTTTCTGAAGTGGAGAACCTTGCCCATTGTTGCGGGCAGCATGGCCCTCCTTCTACAGGTTATCTCAACTTTGGGACAGCTCAGTCTCCTTCAACAAAAGATTTTTTCTCGTTTGCCATTAATCGCCAGTCTACTGGTCTTTGCCTTCTTCCCCTCTAAAGCTGACTTCTTTTTCATCCTGTGTCTAAGTTCCGGAACAATATTCCTTACTGTTTCAGTAGGGAAAGTCCGTTACCAAAAACGGATGTTCTTCAAGATGGTATTATTTCTGGCCCTTTTTGGATTGTTTACCTTGCCTAATAATTATTGGACATACGTGGCCGGCGAATTATTTTTATTCCCAGCACTGTTTTATTTTTCCATTTTTCAAAAGACTTTCGGCATTAGCGCCTTGATTGAGCAGCATCAAATCGAGAGTCCAGGAGTTGCCCCATGAAGTGGCTGGTTCTTCTTTCATTATTTGGTTGTGCTCAAGTCACAAGCCTAAACCTCAAAAAACATCAGTTCGGGCTTCTTCCTACTAAAATCATTTGGTTTCAGGTGGCCGGGTTAGAGGAAGAGCAGATTGCCATGCTGAGGTTTCAGCAGACTGGTGAGAAACGCACTTCTTTTGAAGATAATACCTGCGTGGGTCAAACTTGGAATTACAATCTCTATAAATTGCGCAATTCCGCAGAATCTACCTTCCTTTCTCAAATGACCGGTAAAAAGAATATTAAAAATAATTGCGAAGATGCGGAGATGCGCCCGATTTGGAATTATATTTATAGTAATGGCTATAATACTGGAATTCTTGAAAGCGGAGCTTCCCGTGAACAAAGTCTGGTGAACTTTAATCAGTGTGGAGAAAAGGGTCTGGTTTTTCTAAGTTCACTTTACTATTGGATTCGGAATGAACCAGTAGCAGGAGCAGCTACCTTTCATTATTCCGAAAATATGGAAATTAAACCAAATCAGCTGGTCTACGACAGAACCTGCGGCGCCAATGATTGTGGTTCAACTTTACTTGAAGACTTTAAGGCCGTTTATGAGAAGTTTAAAAAGGTCTCTCAGAAGCATTTGATCATTGTTCGTGATTTTTCTTACTTAAAGGCTTTGGAGAAAAAGGACTTTAAAAAAGCTAGAATCATTCTTAGTGATCTTGAACGCTCTTATGGGGAAGCCTTGAAATATGCAGACAACTCTGATTACCTGATTCTCCTCACGACCGGAGATTCCAGATTCGTAGATATGCCGGATCAAGGTAAGGAATGGTTTCAGTTTGAAAAGGAAAGCAAGGGCGTCACGATGAAAAGAACGAAGTTAACGAATATGGTTCTGGCATCTGGTGCACGAGCTGAAAACTTCTGTGGAATGTATGATGATGCTCAGGTTTTTGAGCGTATCCTCTCAGGTCCTAAGCAGCAAGGCCTGGAACTAAAAATTATCAATCCTTTCAAATGATTAGTTATTGATGACTTCGGCCTTACTGATTTCGTAAACTTTACGGCAGTAATCACATTTGATTTCAACCGTATCTTCTTCAAGAAACAGTTCATCAATATCACCGGAAAAAAGTCCACGCAGGTTCAGGATCATCCTGTCTTTGGTACAGGGACAAAAGAAAGAGATTTGTCGGCTTCCCAGATAAGAAAAGCCGTGATCTTCAAAAAGTTTCACGATTTTTTCTATATCATCAATCGCCATTTCAAAAACATCATGAAAGAAAGGCCCATGTTTTTTAACAAATTCTTTACGAGATTGAGATTCATCAATGTTTGAATTAACATTCAAAGGTGGCAATTTGGTCACCATAATCGACTGGTCACTAATTTCACTCACAATAACTTCGGAATTAGTCTGATAGGACTCGTTGAAAATTTGATTAATGACTTCTTTGGTTGGAACCTCTTTAAGTTCAATCATGGAAGTATACGGAGTCTGATGACCGTGAAAAATTTTGGTTACTCGAACTTTTCCGGAAATTTTCATAGGAAAGAGATTAAATTCTTCAGGTAATAAAAGCGTACGAGTATGCCCTGAGCTATTCGTTTCAATTTTTAATCTGAAATAAGGGTCTTCGGAATCAATATAAAGACCTAGTGATTCACCTGGCTTGAGAAAGAAAATAATCGGTAGTAAACCAAGGAAAGTATCCCTGAAATAAGCGAATCCAGACGCTTGCATCGGGTGCAAGAGAACTAAATCATGAATGAGTTTCTGACCTTCTAAGAAATGAATGTTGAAACCATTTTTATGATCTAAAAAACTATATAAACGGCTCGTTTCGAGCATGGCATTCTCCTTAGGGGCTTTAATCCATAATTTATAACCTATCCTCTGTTTTTTGTTAATCTTTCTCCTTGAGAAAGGTAGAATCAAAGCACTTATGATGCAGATCGTTTATTTCTCACAGAAAAATCAGTTCTTAACTGACTTAGAAACCTATGCGGGTGAGAAAATCTTCATTACCCCTAGTCCGGCCAAAGCCGATGGATTACGGGAGCGATTAGTAGCTCATACCGGTACTTATGATGTAATCACTATTGCAAAGTTTACCTCTCATTTGATGCAACATTTGTGGGAAGGCCAAGCTAAGCCCTCAGTCAAAAGGAAGTCGGAGCTACTTCTTATTTTTGGGATTCTCAAAAATAAGTATTTGCCTCAACTAGGATTTGAACAATTCACCCAGGCCTATAATCTTTTCTCTGATTTAAGAAGTTTTACCTTAAATGAGGATGCACTTTCCTCGGTTTTGGAAGAGCAGCCTGAGGAAATCCGTCAGGCGGTTAAACTTTTCTGGCAATTGCTGGAATTGACTGGTGATCTGGATGAACATGGGGCCTATCAGAAAATTACCGAAGCCTTGCGATCTTCAGAGGAAATTCCTGGTCTTCAAAAAATTCACATCTTTTGGGGCTTTCAGCATTTAAATGGTCAGCAAGTAGACTTGTTAAAAGCACTTTCCATTCGCTACGAAGTCATTATTCCATTTCCTTTGGCGCTTAAAGATAAATTAAAACGATCTGATTGGCCTAGTTGGTTAAAAGAAGCAAAGGTAAAAGAAATTGAACTTCCTTTGATTGAAAAAAATCCGAAAGCGACCTGGTTACCGGTTAATTCTCGTGAGTTGTCTCTTAATCTTCAGGGCCAGCTCAAGGATCATGACCAGGTTATCTTGGGAGTTGCTAAATTATCCCCTTTGCACTTGGATTTCATTCCTTCTCAAAAAGTAAGCTATAAAATTCCAAATCAATTGATTCAGTTTGAACTGAAAGAGCTTTTCAACTCTTTAAAAGATGAGTTTCGGGAAGCAGGGAACTTAAAGGCGTTAGAACAGTATTTATTAAAAAGTTTAAATAATAAGCCCGCTTTTAAAATGTTTAAGGCCATTCAATTATATCAGGATGCAGTAAAGCTCATCACTGATCTAACTGATGAAAACATAGCGGTAGATTCATTCTTCCTGAAATTATTAAATGAAGTTGTGACTCTGAATCAGCCCCGTACATCATATGTGCCTATGGCCCCAGAAGCACTTACGATTGAGATGAAGGATATGTCTAGTCTTGAAGATGTAAAACGGGACCGGAGAGTCTTGTTATGCGTTGACGATCGTTTTGAAGAAATTCAAAGCTTAGGTCAAAATTATACAGAGGCCATTCAGAAAGCATTGGCAGCTTTAGGCCCATTGAAAAGAAATGAATTAGAGCTTCAGTTCAAGCGCTGGGAGTTTTACGACTTATTTTCTCAAGCGGAAGTTCTGGTTTTGATGTCGGAGTCAACTTTAAAGCATAGTCTTGTATGGAAGAGATTATTTCAGGACATTACCCTCGAAAAATTAACGGATAAATCGGTGTTCTTCGAGAAAAAGATTATAGATCATTTCAAAAGCCTGGAAAGAAAGAATTTTACTGGCAGCTTTTCGGCCAGTAAATTCCAATCATTCTTGGATTGCCCTCGAAAGTTTTATTTCAGTTATGTGGATAAGGTTTTCCCTCAAGTCTCTTTGGAAAAAGATTTTGATTCACTAGTTTCCGGAACAATATCTCACAGAATCATTGAAATCTTTCATAAGCGTAAGCTGAATGAAGAGGACTTACCTCAACTCACTCAGGAAATTATGCATGAGTTTATTCAGGAAAAAAATCTTCAGCTTTCCCGTGAAACTTATTTGCAACATCAGATCGTTTTCAATCATCGGGCCTTAAACGGAATCCAATTCCTGAAACGCCTAGAAGAAATTATGGGCGAATCGATTGAATGGACTATGGAGCAGGATTTCTCCTTAACTGAAGAGTATAAGTTAACCGGAAAAATTGACTGTGTGGGAGTAAGTACTAAGTCAGTTCTATTATTGGATTTTAAGTCCACGGCTGCGGCCGCTTCTACTAATTCGGAAGTGGAAGACTTTGAAAGTCTCCAGCTATGGACTTATGCCAAAGCCGCTTCAAATACCATAAAAGATTTTGATCAGAAGAATATCATTCTAGGTTATATATCATTGGATAAACCTATTGAATCAAATTTGCTCGTCACAGATGAAGATCTAGCTAATAAAGTCAAAACCTTTAAATTTTGTAAGCAAAAGTATCTGGAACGACCTTTCCCGGAATTATTTAAGGAAGCTCAGGAAAAAATGTCTTCCTTAGTACTTACTATTCAGGCCGAAAAAGATTTTCCTGCTCTTCCTCGCAAGGCCACTACTTGCAGGTTTTGTGAATTGACTAAGGTTTGTGTGAAAAGTGAGATTAAGCATGAGTAGAACCCCGAATTCTGAGCAGCTACTCGCCATTGAACACGAAGGTGGAGTCCTTTTAAGGGCCGGGGCCGGGTCTGGTAAAACTTTTGTTCTGGTGGAGCACATTGTTTATTTAACCAGAAAATGGATGAATGATTATTCTTCAGTGATAGGCCTGTCCTTTGAAGATTATCTTCGCCAGAAGTATTCGCAAGTCGTCATGATGACTTTTACAAAAAAAGCTGCTGGAGAAATGAGCATCCGTTTAACGGAAAGGTTCTCTGAGCTTGCCGAAGCTGAAGAAAATAAAAGTCTCTGGGCGGTGGCCAATGAAGCTATTCCCATGTTGATGGTTACTACTATTGATGGTTTTTGCCGAAAGCTCATTACTGCTGGTTATTTTCCTCATCTTTCAACTGAAGCCAAAATTATATTTGATACTGAAAGAATAGATCAGGTTAAAGAACTACTTCTTAAATGGTTTGAAAAGAGATCAGATAGAGTCCCAACGGATATTTTGGATATTGTTATTCGGGAGAAAAAAGACCTGCTAAAGGCGTTTAGTAGTATTTTTAATGATCCTGGCCTGCGTCTTTCCTGGAAAAAGTTCTCTTTGGCCCATGCTCATCCTGAAAAGATTGGCGAGGTGTTGACTCATTCCTTTAAGCTCAACGGCGTTTCGGATGCGTTATTCAAGATACAGGCACTGGACTTACCGGCAGATACAGAACGAAGCGCCTTTGAAAAATTTGTGGGTGAAGCCCAGGCAACCGGTTTGCCGGAAGTCGATCATGTGGATAAGCTCGAAATTTATTTTAAACTTTTTGAGGGCAAACGTTTAAATCCTGAAAGAACTGCCAGTAAAAAATCTCCGGCGCATGATAATGCTTTGGAAGGATTAAAGATCATCAGGGACTGGTCGAAGGGTTGGTATGGAATTTGCCTTGATTATAATGCTCACTATGAGACAAAAATTCTTCCGTGGCTAAAATTGTGCCAGGAACTTTTTAACTGGATTGATGAAGGGTTGGACCCCAATCAGGGAATGACCTTTGGAGATATCGCCTATTTTGTGGCCTTAGGGCTGGATCAGCAAGAACATCGGGAAAGAATTCAGAAAACTTATAATTATTTTATCGTGGATGAATTTCAGGATACATCCGCCTTACAATTTAAAATTATTCAACGATTAATTGGTGAGGACTATTCCCGTCTTTTTTGTGTCGGTGATGCAAAACAGGCCATTTATGGATTTCGTGGTGGAGAACTATCGGTCTTTCAGGATTGTGGTGATCTGATTCCTCAGGTGCGCTCTCTTGCCAATAACTACCGGTCATTGCCTGAAGTCATTGAATTTAACAATTCATTATTCAAAACAATCCTCCCACTAGGTCAAGCTTTTGAAGGTCAAGATCCCTTTTCCGTTGTACCGGAAGATCAGAATGTTCCACGGGATATAGAACGTTCTCAGGAACAAGGTTCCATTGAAATCATCTCTGCCCCCTTAAAAAAAGATTTGGAAGAAGAAAAGTTCTCCAATGAGGCCATCAATAGACTAGAGGCCCATCTGATTGCTCAATCAATTAAGCTTCAAAGAGAGTCGAACCCCTCAGATGTTTGTACGGTTCTTTATAGTAAGTTAAAACCAAGTGCCGAACTCATTCGATCACTTATGAACGCCAAGATCGGATTTACTGCTCAATTTAAAATTGACCTTCTCGATGATCCTATCATTGGAATGTTCGTTTGCTTATTAAGGCGCCAGTTTGATTCAAACTCCATTACAAAAGATCGTTATCCTCTTTTTATCTTAAAGAGTTATCTGAATGTATTAAATCTCAGCGTGGATGTTTCCACAAAGGCCTTAGAGGATTTTGATCATAATGTTAAATATTGGGGGTTGTTGGAAGCCTATCGTAAATTCCTTCATCATTTACACCTGACTAATGAGAATTCAGATATAAATATCCAAGTATTGGAAATTATCTCTGAACTGTATCATCAGGACCCTGAATCAATTATGATCCAGCTCACTCGAGGGGATAATCAACGGATAAGTCTGGATCTGCGATCTGGAGAAAATTCTCACATGGTTCAAATCATGACTGCCCATGCATCCAAGGGTCTTGAATTTGAGAATGTTTATCTGGGTGGGATTTACACAAATGGTCGTGAGCGATCGGATGGACCTTTGTTTGGGAATATTCCTGGAAGCTTCAAATGGTACCTTGATCTCTCTTTACGTCAAAAACAAGAGTCTCCTTATTATGCTTATGAGCAGGAGCTTTCCAAATACAAAAGCTTCTCGGAATCAAAACGTTTATTCTATGTTGCTTGTACCAGAGCAAAGAAAAAACTCTTTTGGGTTGATTTTCATTTAAATAAAGAACTCTTCAATATTCCTCGTAATAGTTGGATTGACGGACTAAGCGTCTGGTTAAATCAAGGAATGAGCTCTCACAATGTTGAAGTCAAACAGGTGCAAAATTTTGATTGGCGTTCTATATTGGCCGGTCAGTCTCTGCCGCAATTACCGCTGTTCTTTCATGATTCGGTGGGGATATTTTCCAAAGGAGAGGGAAGTAGTGAATTGGCGATAGCCGCTGAGTTAAGCGTAACTCGACTCAATGCTTTGTTGGATTGTCCTCGGAAATTTTATTTAAGTAATATTTTAAAATTGAATGAGCTGGATAATATACATCCCGGATATATAGAAGAAAAAGTAGAAGATGGTGAAGAGGAACTGGCAACTGTCATACGTTCTTCTGCTGACAGGGGAACCTATATCCATGCTCAGATAGCCAAAGGCATTGAAAGGAATTTTGTAGTTCCGAGGGAAAGTTTCGGTACTGAACAGCAGGCGCCAGTTGAGTGGGCCCTGGATCTGTTAAAAAATAAAACTGTTGAGTTTGAGTTGGTGGCCGAAAAGCAAATAAAATTTAAATTCTTTAATTTCATGATATCGGGCATTCCTGATTTAATATTGATGCCTAAGACTAATCAAAAGGCTCAGGTTTGGGATTTCAAGACCGGTCGGATTACTCAGGATAATTTAAACCATTATTGGCTTCAGCTCTCCACTTATGCTTATGCCTTGTATGAATTGGGGAAAATCCCAAAAACAAGTGAAGTGGAATTGGTCTTATGCTTTGTGGATGAGAAAAAAAACCTGACCGAATTTGTTACTTACTCCAAATGTGAGCAAGATTTGTACCCAATTTGGCGTTCTCAAAACGAACCTTGGAAGACTAATCTTGATCATTGCAGTCAATGTTCCTATGGTAGCATTTGCCCTCGTTAATCCGAATACTTGCACGTCTTACAGAGCATGTTAGAATTTTATAAAGACTATAGTTCTAACAAGTGAAGTGAAAATGAAAAAGATTGCTCTCATTCTGGTGTCACTCATCATGAGTACCCTTGTCTATGCTAATGAAAAATCTCTCTATAATTTTTCCTGGCTCGATAATGACAAGGAGATTTACGTTCTACAAAATAGAAAGTTTCGTAAAGACGGTAACTTCTATGTTGGTGGTACTCTTGGCTATAACCTTAGTCAGGATTTTTTAGACGCTTACGGTGGAACAATTCGCGCGGGATACTTCATGACTGAAGATTGGGGTCTGGAATTTCTTTACGGTAAGAATGTTAATTCTGAGAATGATACCGCTAAAGGGGTAAAAGAACAGGGTACGGTTCCGTTTTATCGTGAAATCGATTCATTCATGGGAGCGATGGTAATGTGGTCTCCCTTCTATTCTAAAATTAACACCTTCAACAAAGTGTTTTATTTTGATTGGATGTTTGGGCTTGGAGTAGGAAGCATTACCACTAAGGATAACCGAAATAAATTCGACACCAGTGCTTCTAATCAAAATGAACTTACATCAGAAAGTACAATCGGTGCTCTTTGGAATACTGGTTTCCGTTTTTACATTAATGAGAACTGGAGCCTTCGTCTGGATTTGACCGGCCAGACCTATAATGCCGACAAAACAAAAAGAACTGGTTCAAGTGGTCCAACTAATAAAGCCACCAAGCTTTATAACAATTACGATGTGGGCCTTGGTTTAAATTACGCATTTTAAGAAAGGAGAACACGGATGTTCTCGAAAATTTTATTAGCTTCACTATTTATTCTTCCTAATGCCTGGTCGTCTTATGAGTCGGCCGATCGTACTTATGGGAAAGGTTCAATTTCTTTGAGCGGCTATCGTCGAACTATCATCGAATTGGTAGACAGTGGTTATTACTACTCAGTAGTCCCATGGATGAAAGATTATATTGTTAAAAATAATAAGCCTCTTGATTCCGAAATGGAGGAAACACTTGATAAAATCCTCTATCATACAGGGGTGAAAACCTTTGAGTCTTTACCTGAAGAAATTCTTCGTAGAGCTAGATCGGGAAACATTAAGTATGTTCTGGCAAAACGTCTCTTTAAGAGAGGTCACCATAAAGAGGCCCTAAGGGAGCTCGCTAGCATCAATGCTGATCATATGGCATATCCATTTGTGGCCAATTTAAAGGCTACGATTTACTCGCACTTGAATAATACTCAGGAAGCTGAAACTCAATTTAAAGACTGTGTTCGATCATCCGAGAGAAGAATTGGTAAAGTGGAATCTGCAACCCAGAAGGATCAACTTGCTACTAATCGTGATTACTGTACTGCCGGCATTGCACGGGTTCAGTTTGCCAGAGATGATTATAAAAAGTCTGAATTAACTTATCTGGATATTCCTAAAGAGTCTTTTGTCTGGCCCGAGATTTTGTTCGAAGAGGCCTGGACCAGCTATTACTTAAAAAACTATAATCGAACTCTTGGGAAACTTATTTCATATAAAGCTCCGGTGTTTGATTTTATTTTTAAGCCGGAAGCTGAAGTTTTAAAGGCCCTGTCTTATATGAAAATGTGTCTTTATGAAGACGCCAACAAAACAGTCGATAACTTTTATAATGAACTCTTAAAGCCATCCAGAGATCTCAGGAAATTCTTACTTTCACGTGGCAAAGACTATCGTTACTACTACACCTTAATGGCCGATCATGAAGATAATAAACCTGCCCCAATTGATATTCTGGACAATATTTTAAAATCTATCCGAAAAGATGCAGCTTACATTGAGATGAAGAGTGCCCTGATGGCTTCAATTGGCGAATACAATCAGCTAAGAAAACGGCCAAAAAGCAGCATGACGTCTAGCCTGATTAAAAACGTTAGAACACTTGCTGATGAATACCGCACAACTCTTGGTGCTTACGTCCGGGCAGGCCTTGTATCCAAATATGCTGAACTTTACTCTTCTTTCCAGGGGATGAGTTACATTAAGCTGGAGGTCCTTGCTCAACGGAAAGAGCGACTATATCAAAGTGATATAGTTCAAGGTAAAAAACGCGGTGACGTAAAATACATTGAAAGAAATGATAAGCAGTATTTCTGGACTTTTAATGGTGAGTTCTGGGCAGATGAGCTTGGAGATTATGTATTTGCTTTGAGGTCTGAATGTTAAAGTTTTTACTTCTCTCCCTAATTATTCTTCAAACTGCTTTTGCAGCAAAACTTACGATTGATGATAGGCGTAGAAAAATTATTGGTATCGTTGACGAGGAGTTAGCTGAAGTCTCTCGTCTTGCCAAACAGCAAAATTTTAAATCTCCTGATACTCTTTTCAGAATGGCCGAACTTAATCTTGAGAAGGCCAGACTCTTTCGGGAAATGGAAAATGAGCAGTATCTTGCGATTCCGGTAGAGCAACGTAAAACAGTCAATAAAAGGGATTATTTCAATAGATCGAATCAATTATTTGATGCTGCCAATGATGCTGCTTTAGTCGTGGCAAAACGATTTCCCAAATACCGCAATATTGGCGATGTTCATTATATTCTGGCCTATAATTACAAAGAGCTAGGTAATGAAAAAAATGCTGAAAAGTATTTTAGGTTGGCCTCTCGCTCTTCTCGTGATCCTAAGATTCTCGCAAAATCAAAACTCGCACTTGCTGATTATTACTATAATGACAAAAAGTATAAAGAGGCGATTCCACTTTACGAGGCTTCAGTCGGGAAGATGGATGAGAAATGGTGGACTAAAGATGCTTTTAATCTGGCATGGTCTTACTACCGTGTAAGAAATTATGAACGTGCCATTGCACTTATGCGCGAAGTCCATCAGAAGAGTGCTTCAGGGAAATATGTAGACATGCGTTCTATGGTAGAGCGGGATATTGGTATCTTTTATGTGGATGCTAAACGCATAAATGAAGCAATTAAATTTTATGAAGGTCTAGGTTTGAATTATACGGATCAGTTCATTCGAATTGCGAACGCGATTGTCGCACAAGGAAGATTTGAACAGGCCGAAAAACTTTTAGAACAAGTTAAAAGAATCGAAAAAGATCAGAATCGAAGAAATGAAATTTTACTAGCCGAGTTGAACATCTTCGATAAATTCAATAAAACTTCGGATCACCTGACCACGGCCAAAGAGCTTGTCGCCATTCATAAAAGATCACCTTTGGAGAAGAGTCAGCTGGACCGACTTTCTTTTCAGGTAAATCGACAAGCTGCTGAACTTCAAAAAGCAACAACTTCAAATCTTTATAAGAGTGTTCCGAAGTTAAAAAGACAAAAATCCAAAGAAGCCATAGCTTACTTTGGATTAGCTGCCGAGCTAGCTCCCGGACAAAAAGCCGAAAAGATTTTCTTTCAGGGTGAAACTGCTTACGCTGTTAATAACTTCAGTACCGCTTTAGGGCTTTACGTGGCAGCTTTTGATAGTGCTAAGGCCAATAATGATAAGAAGATCATGACTCAATCCCTTGAAGGGATGTTGTCTTCCCTGGGTCAGTCAAAATTGAGCAAGAAAACTGCGGAAAAGTATTATGTGCCGGTCTATTCCCGTTACCTCTCGGTAGACGACCAATCTCCACGGGCCAAAACAATTTTTGTGAAACTTTTCAATTCCCAATATGGATTGGGTGATATTAACGGTTCAGAAAAGACAATGGCCGATTTTTCGAAAAGATTTCCTAAAGACTATAAGACTCAGGAAGGTATGTTGGCCAAAGTTATGGAGCATTACCGTAAGAAAAAAGATTATGGCACCGTCAAAGCTTATGTCGGAAGAATTAATAATGGTGAATTTCGGGTTTCCAAGAAATATGCTAACGCTCTAAGAAGTCTGATGACAAAAATTCAGATCGAAGGCGTTCAACAATCACTTGAAAAAGGTGAGAAGGGTGTGGCCTTAAAAGGTTATCATCAGATATTTGAATCGCCGGAAAGTACTCCCAAGGCCCGAGTCAATGCTGCTTATAACTTATCTGCACTCTATTATGAGCTAGGTGAAACAACTCAAAGTTACCAATGGTCAGTTACGGCGATTAAAGACATGGAAGTTTCAGATGTCACAAAGTTTGCTGATTCCTTCCTGAGCATTGCTGCTGGTTTATTTTTAAGACAACAGTTTGCTCAATCCTCAGATTTGTCTTATCGAATGCTCGCTAAGCTTTGTAAGGAAAATTCCTCAAATAAAGTCGTTGCCTATAAAAATGCAGTCTTCATTGCACTTGCTAATAATGATCTGGATAAGGCCATTGAAATTAAAGACTTTGGTCGCAACTGCGACATTCCTGATGTTGCACTTTCGGAAGTCTCTTTTGAGATATTAAAGGACCTCTCTCGCGAAAAGCGCTGGGAAGCCTATGAAAAGACCATCAAAGATCTTGAAACGAATTCTAAAAACTTCTCGCAGTTGATCCGTCCTTATGAGGACCTGAGATTACAATATCTCTCAATTGGCAGCGCTCAAGATGCCCGGGATATACTCGCAAAACAAAATCGTTTTTTTCAACTGGCAAAAACTCAAAAGCTTGATGTTCCCGTTGAAGCATTGGATCTTATGGCGGAGAGAATGTTGGCAGGAGTGCTGGAAAAGAAACAGCGGCTGGAGCAAGTTGAGCTTAAATTTCCTGAAGCTACTTTTAATAATGCTGTTAAACAAAAACTCCAGATTCTGGATCAAATGACTTCTGACGTAAACGCCATTCAAAAGATCGGTTCCGGGAAGGGCATTGTCGAGGCTTATCGCTACGTTATAGAAGCCTATGAAGAATTTGGAAATGCATTAAAAGAATTTACTCCTGAGGGGAAGGCCCCAGAGTATGTTACAAGTTTTAAAAAGGCGATGGCCGAAGTCCATCAACCTATCTTGCAAAATGCTCGGAAGCAAAGAGTGGAAATAAAAAAACTAATTCATCAGAATAAAATTTTGGCCTATTCAAATTTCTCTGTTCTGTACTCAGAGCTTGAAGGCTTTAAGCGCTTTTTCACTGAAAAAGAAGCTGTTCTTATGGAAAGAGGGGGTCGTCGATGAAATATGTTATTCTTCCTCTCTTCTTGATGGTTGCTTGCTCTACCACGCAAGAGAAAACATCCAAAGCACCTGAGAAAATATCAAATGAATCTTTTAAAAAAGAAGTGCCTTTATCAAATGCACAAGTTCAGGATTTTTATCAAGGGAATGCCGCTACTTTGAGTCCGGCACTTCAGGATGAAACTCTAGATCGTCTTTCAACTAGTGAACTTGAAAAGATAAATACTTCGGCAGATCCTTTAATGGATATCTCTGTTCGATGTGCCCAGCGTGATTTTAACGGTGCTTTTACCATCGCTGCCAAATATTTCAATCGTTATCAGAAAGTTGCTCCTTATTGGAATCAGGTGGCAAATTGCCATTTAAATCAAGGCTCATTCCGGAAGGCCCTGCTTTTTTATAATAAGGCACTCGAAGTTAAACCCAATTACGTACCTGCTTTAAATAATATTGGAGTTATGTATGCTCGCCAGGATCAGGATCAAAAAGCACTGGTGGCGTTTGAACGTGCTCATAAAGTGGCCAGGTTTTCAAAAACACCTCGCTATAATCTGGCCAAACTTTACTTGACCTATGGTCTTGCCGATCAGGCACTACCTATTTTTCAAAGTCTTCTAAATGAAGCTCCCCAAGATGTTGATCTTTTGAATGCTGTTGGTTCAGCTTATTTCTTACTTTCTGATTATGCTCGCGCGGTGAGCTTTTATCAGAATATTCCACAGAATGAATGGAGCCGTGCCGAAATCGGTTTAAATCTGGCCATGACTTTAAAGAAGCTCGGAAGAAATAAAGATGCTCTCGGAGTTTTTAATATGGTTGAGAAACCACGAACAGCAAATCTTAAGCAGTACTATGCTTCAATTAAGTCTCAATTAGGAGATGCAGAATGAAAATTTTTGCCATAACTCTTTGTCTTATGTTTATCTCGAGTGCTTTTGCGCAGACAAAAGGGAATGTTCGTTATGAATACAAAAAATTCGAGAAGTTTGATTTTGAAGAAATCGGAGTTGAAGGGGAAGCAGGTTCACCTGGTGATATTTCCATCTCACCACGACTTCGTAAAGAATTTGCAAATAAACTTCCGGAACGTAAGAATTTTAATAAAGAAATGAAAAAAGCCATAGAAGGCATTCGCTAGGGGATAGCAGTGGAATTAGAAAAAAATAAGCAGCCTAAGATGTTTGAGCTAAGACCAACTAAAGCTCATTACAAAACTCAAGGTGGAGTTTTCCGAAAAGGACGACATCTACTTGGGCGCACAGAAAGCTGCGATCTGATTGTAAATAATGATTCTGTCTCCGCCGTTCATGCGGTCCTTGAGATCTTTGATGATCGGGCTGTCATTTATGATATGAACTCAACCAATGGAACTTTTGTTAATGATGATAAGATCATCGTTAAAGAAATTCATGTCGGAGATTTCTTTCGACTGGCCGATGTCGAGTTTGAATTTCAAATTTACGCTGCAGATGAAGCTCTTCCTCCTGTACTGGATTCATTGGAGCCGGCCCACGGTTCAGCTTCTGTTAAGGCCCTTCCTGTTGCACTTCCTGACTTGCCGGCAGCTCCCAAGGCTTTACCAAAAGCAGCCCCTGCGGTTTCTTCAGAAGTTCCATCAATTGTGTACCCACTAGCTTCTGACCCTAAAGCTGAATTCTCTGAATATATATTTGAAGACCAGGCAGAACTTTATCCTATCTTCAAATATGAATCGGCTAAACAAGCAGTCGAAGTCATTATTCTTTTTAATGATCAAGTATTTAGTGTTGATTATCTACCTGAAGGTAAAGCCACGTATTATATATCAGGTGTTACCACTAAGAGTGAAGAACTTGAATTCCCTTATCTAGGTAAAACAGAAAAATTCCCTTTTGTAGAAGTGCGTGGTGGATCAGCTGTTGTGCATACGCTACCGGGATTTGGAGTTTTCCTTCTGTCTGATAAGAAAAAAGATACTGGACATGTGGGTACGAGCGTTGAACTCAATGGTCAGGACCTGCTTCGCTTACAAAAAGATAATTTGCAAATTTTTGTGAGGAATGTTGCCGCTCCCCCGAAAGTCGCTTCAGCTCCAATCCTTAAGCGAGATCAGGAGTTTAGAAAATATCTGGCAATGATTCTCTTCCTGGTAGGGATGTTTTCAATTGGTATGAATCTCATTGAGATTCCTGAAGACGAAAAGAAAGAAGATCTAGCTCCTGAGCGTCTGGCAACAATTCTTTATAAACGTCCTTTAACAGTCTCCAAAAATAAAGCAGTCGAGAAAACTGAAGTTAAAGAGAAAGCCGCTCAAACAGCTCCTGATAAAGTCGCAGTAAAAAAAGTGACTGAAACCCAGAAGAAACCGGATGTCAAAAAACCTGATATCATGCAGACTAAGGATCAAACTAAAAAGCCGGATCCAGGGAAGAAGACAGCTACCGAGAAGAAGATCGTTAAGCAGGGGACACAACCTGTGAAAAAGCCTAGTCCGAAGGTAGTATCAACACCTTCCGCCGCGGCCAATAATAATCAAAAAATGCCTTCTGCTAAAACGCCAACGGCCCAGTCTCAATTTCAGGCCAAAACGGCAGGACATGTTGAAGTTTATAAATCAGCAGATTTTAAAAGTTCTATTAGTTCACTGGTAGCTAAGGGTGGTTCACTTTCGGGTGTCCAAACGAAAGCAGTCACAGGCACTGGTGGAGAGATGGTGGGGGCCGCTTCTGGTGTGAGCACTGGTTCAGGTAATATCAAGACAGCGGACATAGCAACGAACCAAGGAAGTCTTGTTGGTGCAACCACTGGCCAATTGGGAGAATCAAAAGGGGCAGAAGGGTTATCTGCCAAACGAATGATTTATACCGCTGGGATTCCTTCGGAAACAGTTGTTCTAGGTTCTATGGATCCTGACATTATTCGTCAACGCCTGATGGAATTTTTGCCTCAGTTTCGAAGCTGTTATCAGCGTGAACTTGAAAGACGTGGAACTGAAGCTACCGGAACGATAAAACTTAACTTTGTGATCGGCTCTTCTGGACACGTATCCAAGGCCGGTATTGATGGATCAACTCCACTTCCTAGAGATGTTAGTGGTTGTGTTGTGAATGTTTTAAGAGGGATAACGTTTCCTGAACCTATGGGTGGCGGTACAGTAGAAGTGAAACAACCAATGAACTTCTACCCCAAGAAAATATAATTCAAAAAGGTTCCAGCACACTTTTACGTAAGCACTGTGTAATATCTTAAGTAAAGTGTGCTAGATCTTATCTAATTCTTCTGTCTTTAATTTTTACAGCAACGAAAATGTGTGAATTCACTGGGGATCCTGTTTGGATCCCAGTGTAAGTGATAGGTTGACACAACGTTTACGTAAAAGTGTGTTGGAACTTAGTTTTCTAGTTAGAAGTTAGGACGACGAATTTGAATTCTTTAAAGCCGGCAGCTGCACAGGTGTACATAACGCGTTTTAAATAATTATATTTCAGAGATTTATCGACTACTAGATTTGCAATTCCTGAGAACTTTTTGGCTTCAGGAGAAAGCTTTTCAGACTGCTTAATGGTTTCTTTGATCTTAACAAGTTCATTATAGAGGGGAACAATCCGACGCCCGCCTTCGTCAAAGAGCTGGCCTTTATCACTGCTATCAACGTTAACCACTTCCGTATCATCGACCCAGATTTGGGACTTAGAAACCTGAATGTTCACACCGAAGTTATTCATTGATTCAGAAGCCGAGCGAGGTAGCTCAATATCTTTAGGAACGTTAATGATCACACCTGATGAATTATAACTTTGAAGTAGAAATACCAGCAGGATGGTTAAAATATCGAGGAGAGAAGTGATATCAATATCGAAGACTTTAGTCTTTCTTCTTCTCGCACTAAATCGTGAAGCCTTACGTGCCATATATCCTCTTAGCTCATTAAATTAGAGAAAATGATTTTACTAAACAGATCTTTGATTTTCTCATCAATCCCGTCTTTATTCTTTTTGAATATCGCCTCATCAGTTTTATTCAAAGCTCTTACAGCATCCATGATTTTAACAATTTCATCATAAGTCAGATCGCCGACCGGCTCAAAAATGATGGTATTTTCGTCCAGGTGATCTTTTTTGAGATCAATCAACACACTATGAATTTCTTCATAGTTAAATTCACCATTTGGCTGACGTTGAAACTTCTTGAAAGATTTTGATGGTAAGCCTCGTGCCAGAGTGATCTCATTCGTTTCAGCTGTAAGAGTCAACGCCAGAGGATCCTTCGGGTCTTTCGGAGGTTCAGCATCAGAAACGATCGGAACATCACTTCCGATCTCATAAATCCTCAGAAAGGTAGATGACATTAATAGGAAGAAGATGAAGATAAAAATAGCATCCATGATTGGAACTAAATTTAGCTTCTCTTCCGGTTTTCTTCTTTTACGGCTGGTAGGGACTTTTAGCATGAGCTAATCCTTACTCGTCTATGGCTTTTTTAGTACCAAGTAGATCCTGTAGTTTCACTGAGAATTCATCAATTTCAGAGACAATTTTCTCAGACTTCGCTGCCAGGAAAGCGTGAACCATCATAATTGTAATCGCTGCAAACAGACCAAATGCTGTTGTATTCATGGCAACAGCAATACCTTTTGCCAGAACTTCTGCTTTTTGTGTCGGATCAGCTGCTGATACTGCAGAAAATGATTGAATCAAACCCTGGATTGTCCCAAGTAGACCGAATAGAGTTGAAAGGTTTGCAGCAAGCTGAAGATAAGGAAGGCGCATTTCAATTTTGGGAATGACTTCCAATGCCGTTGCATCAATAGCATTTTGAACTTGTTCCGTTGATTGATTGGCACGTTTCAGTCCGCTTTTTAATACTTTCGGAAGTGCGGCCATAGATCCTGAACAAACTCGAATGGCACCTTGAATATCGTTTGAGAGAATATAGCGCTGAAGTTCATTCATAAATGAAGGACCATCAACATCATATGTATAAGATAATTTTTTGAATCTCTCGAGTGCAACTGCTAGTGCGAAGGCCCACACTGCCAGGATTACGTACATGAAGACTCCGCCCTCTGAGATAAAGCGGATAGCATCTTGAACTAACGTCATAAATTCCCCTTCCATGGAAAAATAAAGATTTATACCTCATTATAAGCCTAATTTAATGTGGGGGAAGAAAATTCAGCGAGATAGGAGAAAGGGGCAACGTTTGCTGCCCCTGAAAACTTAGTTGATTAAAATGTGCAGGTAATTTTTTTGTTCTGATACAACATACTGGCAGAAACCAATCGTCCGCTCTGATTGATGGTTAGAGTCGAACCATCCTGTGCTTTATATTCAAAATCTCTGACTTCCGTTTTATTTCCGGCCTGAAAGAGATTGTTCATCCAGGAACGTTTGTCATATTTAACTTTAATGCTTCTTTCATAGTCATTCCCGCTAAGTTCCATCCTTACCAGAATGTTGTAGGCGGGATTTCCATAAGAATCTTCTTCCATGAGGTTTTTCACTTTATCTATCTTAACTTTGCAGGTGGTTTCAATGCCACTCACAATCAGCTTCGTTTTGAGCGAGCCTTCCAGAACTTGTGTTCCTTCAATCGTATGAGCGAATGCAGCTGTTAATGTCAGACTCATCAAACCAAATAATATTTTTTTCATATATATAATTCCTTAAAATTTTCTGTCTTTTTTACCAGTATCAAGGCCCTCATAAGACTTATCCCAATTCTTAAAAGCTTTCCTGGCGTCTTGAAGTTCCTCCAAAACCCAGTGATTTCTTTGTTCACCGATCTTGTCACGATTCTCCATATCGAGTGGTCTAAAATAGTACATAGGAACTTTCATGATATAACACAGACGATTCCAATGATTGTTCTCAAATTCCTGATAGGTAGTGATTTCTGGACAGGTAATTTTATCTGTATGAAGGAACCAGTTATACCATTCTTTAACTGGAGTAGGTTTTTTCATGAATGTTCCATCCATGACGTATTCAACTCCACCGGCAGTAACCATTGGAGCAACATGAAACCACCAATTGAAATCTTCCAGAATCTGATACCGTTTGGTGTAGAACATAAATATCTTTTCCGAATAGATATTTGATTTTGACCACATATCAAATGCCCACATATGAGCACGCTTAAAGCATTGAGAACGATTTTTATCCCCATCATTAAGCATGTCATTAAAGACCTTTACTGCATTTTCATAAGTCTGAAGATCAGTAGGAGCAAATGATCTTAGTTGATTATATTGAAAATGATTGAGGTCAAGAGTACGTGTATCAACTTCATCTGGGTTTGCTACTCTAATATTGGTAATGATGGCTTCATTGCCTGAGAGCGAATAATCCAACTTCACTAATTGTCCTAGCATTCCTGCCAGACGCTTAAGGTTTTCTTCACTATTGGTTGTTTTATAAACTCGTCCATCAATGCCCGAAAGAACAAAAAGTCGTTCTGACTTTATTGATTCAAAGACATTAAAGACAGTTGTGTAAACGGTTTCAGCTAAGGCCTGTCTTTGGAAGAATACTAAGGATACAATTAACGTTAACCATAATTTTACGGTCATAAGGACTCCTGGATAATATGGAGTCGTTATAAGAAACGTTAAAATCGATGGCCACCTTAGAGAAATTACACTGTAATTTTTACAGGTAATTTTCAGGGAATAGCTGTCTCTCAATGCCTTCAATGAAGATATGGATGCACTTGATATGGACTTCTTGAATTCGATCTGTAATGGGGCAAGGGATGATTAGGGGGACATCAACCATGGACTTAAGTTTTCCACCATCTTTCCCTAAAAGCCCTACGACTTTCATGCCTTTTGCTTTGGCCACTTCCACTGCTTTAATAACGTTGGCGGAATTGCCTGATGTTGAGATTGCAAGCAGAGTATCTCCCTGCTGACCCCAGGCTTCAACAAAACGTGAAAAGATATAATCAAAACCAAAATCATTGGCAATGCATGTAATGTGGCCGGCTTCAGAGATTCCCGTTGCAGGTAGGGGGGCCCGATCTTTGCGATAACGTCCAGTTAATTCTTCTGCAAAATGAAGTGAATCGCACATTGAGCCGCCGTTACCACAGCTAAAAACCCGTCCCTTACTCTTGAATGAATCAACGAAAATCTCAATTGATTGCTCAATTAGTTTGATATTTTTTTCATCATCAATAAATTTATTAAGAGTGGATTGGGCTTCTAAAAGAGATGAACGAATATAGCTCATAAGTTACAGGCGGACCTGTGAAGGTCCGCCAGCCTGAATTATAAAAGTGAATTGATATTTTTAACGATTTCAGCTTTCGGTTGATTTCCAACAAGAGTTGACTTTACTTCGCCGTTCTTGAAGAAAATAAGAGTAGGGATACCACGAATACCGTATTTCTGAGCAAGATCAGAAGCCTGATCAACGTTAACTTTTACAACGTTTGCTTTACCGTTCATTTCAGTCGCTATTTCATCTAATACTGGAGAGAGGGCCTTACACGGACCGCACCATTCAGCCCAAAAATCTACGAGGACTGGTTTGTCAGAATTCATAACTTCTTGGTCAAAATTAGCAGAAGTTACACTTGTTAGATTTGCCATATATACTCCTTATGCGGCGTGCTTTTCGAGCAACGCCTTACTTTAACTTAAGCTCAGCTTTGAGACAAGTATACCAGAAGATCATCCGATTAACATACTCCAGAATTAATGAAAATGCGTTCAACCTGCATATTTTTAGCTACAATAATCCGGATGAATAGAAAGTCTCTCATGTCAGGGCCGATGCAACGAGCCCGTTGGTCACGACTTATTGCTAAAAGTATCGATCTTGTCCTGGTCATTCTGGGCGCCGTTTTCTATTACCCAATGGGATTAATCCTTGGAATCGTTTATCTTTGCATTGCCGATTCACTCTATGACGGCCAAAGCATAGGAAAACGTTTCATGGGGTTTGGGGTTGTTTCATTAATTGATGGTTCTCCATGCTCAGCTTTTCAATCCTTCATTCGTAATTTACCTTTTACTGTACCCTTATTCTTTTTAGTATTCCCTTTTTGGGGATGGGTTTTTTCGGCCGTTTTTGCCTTGCCTCTAGCCGCGATGGAAGTATATTTTCTCTTTAAGGGAGATTCGGCCCACCGCCTAGGAGACATCATGGCGGATACCACCGTTATAGCTAATGATGGTACTAGATTGGATTTACGCAAGACTAAGTCTTCTTGGTTTGATACACCACCCGTTCCACTTCAATAGGTTAGAATGAAAAAATTAATTATTATCGACATCTCGAACTTCATTTTTCGTGCTTTTTTTGCCATTAGACCTCTGCATGCCCCAGATGGGACACCAGTCAATGCCGTCTATGGCGTTCTCTCCATGCTGCATAATTTGATTGTAAAATACCAACCCACCCATATTCTGGTGGCACGAGACACTAAGGAAGGCTCTTTTCGAAAGGAGATTTATCCTGAATATAAGGCCAATCGTTCTGAACCGCCTGATGAACTAGTGCCCCAGTTTGCTTTGGTTGATGAGTTAATTAAAGTGCTTGGTTTACCTGAAATTAAAGCTGCTAATTATGAAGCTGACGACATAATTGGTTCAGTGGCACTTCAGTGGAAAAATGATTTTGATGAAATCCTGATTGCTTCAGGAGATAAAGATCTTATGCAATTTGTGGATGGGCCGATTAAGATGCTCGATACCATGAAAGAAAAAACTTACAGCCGTGAAGATGTAAAAGATAAAATGGGAGTTTATCCGGAGCAGATTGTAGATTATCTCTCTTTAGTAGGTGATACCTCTGATAATATTCCAGGAGTTGCGGGGATTGGGCCTAAAGGTGCTCAGAATCTTCTGGAAGAATTCGGAAGTCTGGAAAATATTTTACAAAACATATCTTCCATTAAAAATAAACGCTCCCAAACAGCTTTAATGGCCGGACCTGAAAAGGCGACTCTTTCCAAAGAATTAGTTAAAATCGTCTGTGATCTCAAGCTTAAATTTACCTATGATGAGACTGCTTACAAACTTAAGCTTACCCCGATCGTTGAAGATTTCTTAAACAGGATGGGCTTTCGTTCATGGCTCGCTAAGCTTGAAAATTTCAAAATTGCTACTCCTACTGCAGATAAACCTGTCTATGTTGCTCCTGCGAGAACGGAAAGCAAGACAGTTGAACGATGGACACTTGCCGATTTTAAAAAATATATTCAGGGTGAAGACGTTATTTCTATCACCCATGTTTGTGACGATGAGCTTGATCAACGTCAATGTTGGCGAGGAATGGCCGTGGCCACTTCTAAAGCGACTGGTTACCTGGTTTTAAGCTCCGAAGAGGCCAAAACTCTGGTTGATATTTTGCATGAAGCCCATGCATTGGTTGTGTGTTATCAATCCAAACCAATTCTCCAGTTAGCATTTGTTGCTGATGTTTCACCCGATTTTAAATATTTTGACCTTGCCCAGGCCCATTTCATTTTAAATCCTGAGTACCGTCATGATCTGACCACTATTACCGAAGAGTTTTTAGGATATAAACTTTCAGCTCCATCTAAGGGACAGGCAGATCTTTTTGGGCAGGAATCTGATGAAGCCTTAAAATATCAAGGTGAAAAAGCTGAAGCCATTTTAAAACTTTATCCTATCCTTCGCGCCAAAATGAAAGAGATGAATGTGGAGCGAGCTTATGATGATCTCGATATACCACTGATTAAAGTCCTGGCGGCCATGGAGCTCGAAGGTGTTTCACTTGATATCCCTTTTTATAAACAACTTGAAAATGAGTTCTCCACACAAATTGACGAGATTGAAAAAGAAGTATTTAAAGTAGCAGGTGATAAAGTTAACCTTAGGTCGCCTAAACAGGTAGGGGAACTGCTTTTTGAAAAACTTCAGTTACCAGTAATTCGAAAAACTAAAACCGGTTATTCCACTGATGCTGAAGTTTTAAATGAACTGGTTGCATTAAAAGTAAGTCCTATTCCTGAATTCCTTTTACGTTACCGTGAAGTGGAAAAATTGCTATCAACCTACGTTAAGGCACTTCCCTTAATGGTTAGCCCGGCAACGAAAAAAATTCACACACATTTTCAACCAAGTAATGCCGCTACTGGCAGGCTTTCCTCTGATAATCCCAATTTACAGAATATACCGGTAAGAACAGAAAATGGACGAAAACTTAGAAAAGGTTTCATCCCATCAGAAGGACGCATTCTTCTTTCTGCCGATTATTCCCAGGTAGAACTAAGACTTTTGGCCCATTTCTCTCAAGATAAAAATATGCTGGAAGCTTTCCGATATGACCGTGATATCCATCGGCAAACTGCTTCTGAAATTTTTGACGTTCCTTTGGATCAAGTGACTAAGGATATGAGAAACGGAGCGAAGGCCATTAATTTTGGTCTCATGTATGGTCAAACAAGTTTTGGTCTTTCCCAAACGCTACATATCTCTCAAGGGGAAGCTAAAAAATATATTACAAACTATTTTCAGAAATTTTATTCCGTAAAAAGCTTCCTGGATGGGCTTAAAGAAAAAGCTGAAGAAACAGGTTATGCTGAAACTCTTTTTGGAAGAAGAAGAAATCTTCCTGATATAAAATCCACTAATCGACAAGTAAAGGCAATGGCCGAACGAGTTGCTATCAATAGTCCTATCCAGGGAACTGCAGCTGATATTATTAAACTTGCAATGATTAATATTCAGCGAATTCTTAATGAGAGAAAACTCAAGTCGAAGATGATTCTTCAGGTTCACGATGAACTTATTTTTGATGTGATTCCTGAAGAGTTAGAAGAGATGAAAGTACTTGTTCAGGAGCAAATGGAGGGGGCCGTTTCTTTAAGTGTTGCCCTGAAGGTGGAAATGGGCTCGGGTTATAATTGGTACGATCTTAAGTAAGAAAAATTTCAGCCGATAAGATCGGCATGAAGTTCATATTCATAATTTTAATCTTATTCAGCGTCGAAGCTTTTGCGATTGGATGTGATTGTGAAGTAAGGGTCTATTCACCCACTACCGGATCTCATCGAATGGCATCTACCAGTCTTAAAACTTACGAGTTGGAAGAATTTAGTACTTATTCCATAAGAAACCAGCGGATGTGCCGGCGACTTTGTCTGGAGCAGTTTGAAAAAGACATGCCCCAAAGCAGGCTCAATGCCCTATTGCTAACTTATTCTCAAAGCCTGATAGATGAAAAAGTGTTGGGATATAACTGCACTGGCCTTACTACCTTGAAATACCCGGTAAGGGTCAAGGCGAGCTTAGGGGCAATTGGCCTGGGCAACGT
Source organism: Bacteriovoracaceae bacterium UBA4096 (assembly GCA_002381945.1). Taxonomy (GTDB): domain Bacteria; phylum Bdellovibrionota; class Bacteriovoracia; order Bacteriovoracales; family Bacteriovoracaceae; genus Peredibacter. The sequence goes on along the minus strand of DFXY01000065.1, from coordinate 21,255 downwards.
GGCCAATTTAGTCCAGGTTATCAGTCACGAAGAACTCTGTTTTTAATCTTTAGCAACTGGATAACCGCTCTTAATCCAGGCATCCATTCCGGCATCATGAATACATACCAGATTAGTCAGGCCAGCTTCCTTTAATATTTGGAAAGCTATTTTTGCGCGAGAACCAAACATACAGTGAATATAAACATGGTCATACTTTTTCAATTCCTGAGCACGCTCGGCCATTACTGTTACCGGGATATTTAAAGCATTGGGAATATGAGCTTCTTTATATTCTTCTGGACTGCGAACATCGAGAACGACGTCACTTTTCGATAGGTTAGGCAGCTTTTCATAAAGATCTTTCATGGTTATCTGTGCATTTGGCATAAACGCCCCCTTGTACTTTTCTTTAATATTTACTCTCTCAAAATCCGATAAGTTTGATGGAGAGTCAAGCTCATGCTCTATATATTATTTATGGTCCTGGCCATTGCCTACAATTGGAGAAAGTTCAGTAAAGAACGAGACACTTTTCTGTCTTCTCTCATTGAGGCAAGCAATCCGGGTCACCGTGAAATGATTCTTAGTCATCACTTCTACATCTTCATATTCGAAGGTTTTCTTGCCCTTATTGTAGCCCATCTTATTACTGAGAAGGCGATGGAAATTGGTATATTGGGATTGGGGATGGTTTATCTTGGTCTTATATTCCTCGGATTCTACTTCTATCAATTCTTTATCCGTTACGTGGAAAAACATACCACTCTTGATCTTTATGACGCTTTTAAAGTCCATCTGATCAGAGATCTTCGAGTTAATTTTGCCATCATAATGTTGCCCATTCTGGTTTACTCACTGATAAATTATGCCTTTCAGGACAGCGTGTACGAAGAGTGGGGAAGTTTGTGGTTTATCGGACTGCTATTCAATATTATCTTTGTGTCGGTTTTAACCATTGCATGTTCAGTTATTATCATGTTGCGGTTAATCCCTAATCGTGAAATTACTGAACCCGAATATCTGGATCTCATTAATAAACGAACCTCTCAGATTCAAATGCCGAATATGCGAATTCGTTGGATTGAAACTGACATTAAAAACGCTTTTGTCGTAGGTTTAAAACTTCTTTCATTTTCAAACCAGACAATGTTCATTGGACGAAGTCTTCGTACCGCTCTGACGATGGAAGAGTTTGATGCTGTGATAGCTCACGAACTGGCCCACATAGCCAATCGCCATGTACATAAACGGGTCATTGAACTCATGAAAAATTTTATCTCCGTATTTATTGGTTGTATCGTTTTGATGCTGATCATTTTTGGAGGAACACTGCTTTACTGGGGTGAGGATATCTCTGTTCATTCAACAGCTATAACTGCCTGGCTTGCGTTTGCCACCATCGGATGGATATTTTTTAATTACTCCCTTCTGTTTGATACCATCAGATCCCATGAATTCGAAGCCGATGCTTACGCCGTCATGGAGTTGGGAGCAAGCTTTGAGGCATTGAATTCAGCTCTGGAAAAGCTTTCCCAGGCAGAAGAACTACCTGAGTATCTAAAAAAACGGACTAAGAAAAAAAGTCAGAGGAACTGGTTTGTCTCCTGGTTAACTAAAAATTTCTCGACTCATCCTGATTTGGAAACTCGTATTCGTTTTCTGGATTATAAGATCGCTGCCGGTTTGCCTTTTAATCACTATGTTTCCACGCCAAAGAAAATCAGAATGTGGTTAAGTGACCATTTTACATGGAAGATCTCCGTTCCTATGGCGACAGCATTTGTTATTTGTATGGTCTGGATTACCTGGCATGTTAAAACCGGACAGGAAGACATTGCATTTATCTATCATTCAAAAGCCGAAGACATTATTCATAATGAAAAGCTGATTGAAAGAATTAATTCAAAGCCTCAGTTAATCGGCCAGAGTTTAATGTATTTCATCGTGAGAAGGAAAGAACCAGAATTGATCGATCATTTCATTAATCATGGAGCGGATAAAGGGAAAACTCTTCTCTATATTTCCCAATTAAAGGATTTCAAACTCTTTGATCAGTACTATGGGAAATATCAGAGTTATATTTCGGAAGATGATTATTTCCTAATCCTAAGAAAGACCGCTCAAATGAATTTCACGGAAGGGTATCGCTTGCTGGTCAATGGGAAAAGATTCGAAGACCTTAATCCTGTCTATAAAGAGGATGTTTCAAGATTACATGACACTAATCGTGCTCCAGCTTCAGTTAAAGAATAATCAATAATTAATTTTTTTTGAGAAAAGAACGACTATTTCCACTTCATGCTGTAAATAGCTTCAACGACCAAATCCGGGGAAGAAGCTCCACTGAATTTCATGACTATGGACTGACCTTCTTTAATTGGAAATAAGGAAACTGTATCGTAGAAATCATTGCCATTATCATTTTCACAGTAGGTTAGTGTCATTTCATTCTGGCTTGAAGAAGTGACGTAAGAACATTTAAAGTCAAAAACATCAGAATCGTATTGGTCTACATCATAGATAATATCCACAACTTTATTCAAAGTAGATCCTGCCCGGACTTTCAACCGATCAGGGATTTGAAAAGAAGCATTTCTAGGAAGAATGTTGGTTTGACTGGAACTTACAGAGCCATCAAGTCTTAATATATAAGTTGTCGGCAGTTCCTGATTTTCAATAGAGCGGGCCGGTTGAGTCTGTGCTTCGGATATTTTTTTTCCGCATCCCACCGTTGCAATGGCCAATGACAGAATCGGACAAAATTTTCGAGCAAGGGCTAGAAGCATCTTCTTTCCTTGAGAATGCCTAAGATCATTATACTTTGACTTCTCTATCGGTGCTTCCGGGAGGAACTTGATGTTTCTAAGCTATGAGATTTTCAGAGTCTGGGAGGCAAATATTGCTGTTTTGCTAAATCTAAGTACTGAATCATTCATTGAGTCAAATGAATGAAAGATTTCGATCATTTAGATTTTTTTTAGGCCCTACCCTTGACACTGACCTTGGCAGACCCACCTTCTAGAAGGCACAATCGTGACAATTTTTATATATTATTTTTGCAATGCAAAATTTAAATCGAATGGAGGATCTATGACAGTAAAACCACTTCAAGACCGAGTTCTTATCAAAAGACTTGAAGAAGAAACTAAGACCGTTGGCGGGATCATTATTCCTGACACTCATAAAGAGAAGCCAGCTCAAGGTGAAGTTGTTGCCGTAGGTAACGGTTACCGTTTACAAGACGGATCTGTGAAGGCCCTGGACGTGAAGAAAGGGGATAAAGTTCTTTTCGGAAAATATTCTGGCACTGAAGTTAAAGTTGGCGGCGAGAATTACCTCATCATGAAAGAAGATGAGATTCTTGGTGTTCTTCAATAAAAATTAGTTCATTCATCCTAAAGGGAGAAAAATATGTCAGCTAAAGAATTAAAATACTCTGAATCAGCAAGAAACTCTATTCTTGCCGGTGTAAACGCTCTTGCTAACGCTGTTAAAGTTACTCTGGGTCCTAAAGGCCGTAACGTTGTAATCCAGAAGTCTTTTGGAGCTCCAGCTATCACTAAAGATGGTGTTTCAGTTGCTAAAGAAATCGAACTTGAAAATGCTTTTGAAAATATGGGCGCTCAACTTGTAAAAGAAGTTGCTCAAAAAACAAATGAAGACGCTGGTGACGGTACAACTACTGCAACGGTTCTAGCTCAAGCGATCTACCGCGAAGGTGTTAAGCTGGTAGCTGCTGGCCATAATCCTATGGACCTTAAGCGTGGTATTGATCTTGCGACAGCTAAAATCATCGAAAAACTTAAATCAATGTCAAAGAAGATTGACACTGCTGAAGAAATTGCTTCTGTTGGATCTATCTCTGCAAACAACGATATGGAAATCGGAAAACTTATTTCTGAAGCTATGTCAAAAGTTGGTAAAGAAGGCGTAATCACAATTGAAGAGTCAAAAACTGCTGAAACTTCACTTGATGTTGTTGAAGGTATGCAATTTGACCGTGGTTATGTTTCTCCATATTTCGTGACTAATCCAGAAAGAATGGAAGCTACGTTTGAAAATCCGTACATCCTTATCACAGACAAGAAGATCTCTTCTATGAAAGAGCTTTTGCCTACACTTGAGAAAGTTGTTCAGACTGGTAAGCCACTGGTTATTCTTTCTGAGGATGTTGAAGGTGAAGCCCTTACAACTTTAGTTGTAAATAAACTTCGCGGTACACTGAATGTTGCTGCTGTTAAAGCTCCTGGCTTTGGTGATAGAAGAAAAGAAATGCTTAAAGACATTGCAACACTTACTGGTGGTCAAGTGATCTCTGAAGAGCTTGGTATGTCTCTTGAAACAGCAACTCTTCAAGACCTTGGTACTTGTAAAAAAATCACAATCGATAAAGAAAATACAGTTATCGTTGATGGTGCTGGTAATAAGAAGGATGTTGATGCCCGCGTTGGTGCTATTCGTTCTCAAATTGCTGAAACAACTTCTGACTACGATAAAGAGAAGCTTCAAGAGCGTCTGGCCAAGCTTGCTGGCGGTGTTGCTGTTATTCGTGTAGGAGCTCCAACTGAATCTGAAATGAAAGAGAAGAAAGATCGTGTTGAAGATGCATTGAATGCAACTCGTGCTGCTGTTGAAGAAGGTATCATCGTTGGTGGTGGTGCAGCTCTTCTTCACGCTGCAATCGCTCTTGATGGTCTTAAAGGTTATAATGATGAAGAAACTGCCGGGATCAAAATCATCCGTCGTGCAATCGAAGAACCTCTTCGTCAGATCGTATTCAATGCCGGTATGGATGGTGCAGTTGTAGTTAATAAAATCGTTGAATCTAAAAACGGTTCTTTTGGTTACAACGCTCGCGATGATAGATTTGAAGATCTGGTTAAAGCTGGAATCATTGACCCTACTAAAGTTACTCGTTCTGCCCTTCAGAACGCAGCTTCAGTGGCCGGTTTGATGCTTACTACTGAAACCATGATTGCTGATCTTCCTAAGAAAGATGATCATTCTCACGGNNGTTAGACGACAAAGGGCACCCTAAGTGGTGCCCTTTTTATTTCCCCAAGTTACCTTTTGTCCCTGATCAATTCAGTCCTGATAGTAATTAAGACATTTTAGCCTCTCTCCAGCATTGGCATAAACCGTGCAATTATGGAGGACAATGAAACGCCGGCAGGCGGAGGCACAGGAGTGCCGAGCGACGTCTGCCAGCGGCAGCTCCGAAGCAGGATGCAGAGGAGAGAGCAATTTAAAATTAGTGCCAGGGAGTCAGGCATGAGAATCGTTTTACTGTTGATGGTAATTAGTTTTACTCAGCCGGCTTGGTCGACAGTCACAGCAGGAGCTAAAGACTGTCCTGATCAGTTTGAAGGCAGAGTAAAAGAAATTATTGAACCAGTTGGGGCCACGAGCTTCTTTTCAACCAACAAGGTGGTTTTTGAAAACCTCCAGACGGTTAAAGGGGAAGTCAGTGATCAGGTATTGGTGGATATTCTTCAGAACGGACCTTTTAAGGTTGAGGCGGATAAGGATTATCGCGTGCTAACTAGAAGTGGGAAGTTGTGTTGGATAGAAGAGATCTAAGAAGAACATTTTTCAGGATGAAAAATCATGTGGATCAAATGGCTTTTAATCTTCATTATAACTGCCCCGGCCTGGGGATATAATCTCACGCAGGATTTTTTGAATGGCTTTTATTGGGCCACGCTGCCTATCAATATTGTTGTTGAAGATGATAACTCTTCTCGGAAAAACGTCCTTATCAAGTTAGCGGAAGAATCCATTGAAGAGTGGGAAAGAAAAACGGGTCTGACTTTGTGGGATCTGACTGCTTCCGGATCAAGTAACATGATAAGATGGTCCACTAATTTTGCTGCTGAAACAAAGATGGATCCTAATTCCGTCCTGGCCGTAGCTATCCGATACACCAATGGACCTTATTTTGCCCGCACAGAAATAGTCATCAATGGTGAACATTATCTGAATAGTGACTTAGAAAATTTGAAAACCACTATTACCCATGAGTTGGGTCATACTATGGGACTAGATCACTCAAATAATATGTTGGCCGTAATGGCACCTACCTTACAGGATCCTTATTTAGGTCTTCATAATGACGATGTCAGTGGAATGGTTGAGGCCCACTCTCAAACTGAAAACCGCCAATTAACTCGTTATATCTCTCCTTTGGCCTATGAACAGAAGACGGAGTCTCAACCTTTGAGTTGTGGAACGATTGGACCAACTTCTGCTTTGGGTGCCAATGCTTTTCTTTCACTGAGTCTTGGAATCCTGATTGGATTTGTCAGAAAACTTTGGAGCTGGTTTAAGTCTCTGATCTAACTTCCGAAAAGGAAGTTATGAAACAACCAGAACAAACCTCATTTATTTTTTATCTAACCCTAGAAGAAGATTTACCTAAAACTTTTTATGTTTTTAATCATTATTTAAAAGAACTAGGGTTAATTCTTGTCCCTGTTCGAATCGACCAATTGCAGTCATTGGTTAATTCGACAGAGCAAACCCAGATTATTGTAATTTCATCAGTCATCGATGCTCGTGAGTTAAAGCTCTATAACGAAAAAGTCAGAGGGTTACTTAAGTATGTTCTGAAAACAAAACGGTTAACATTCATGCATCTCTCTAGCTTTTCCAGAGTTAATGATTTTAAATTGTATTCCATGCAAAAAAATTACTATTTTATGAAATACCCTCTGGACGCGGCTTTACTCTCTGCTAAAATTGCCCGTTATTATGAACTCAAATCCGAACAAAATGTGCTTCGCTGGCCTGGTGGTAAGCGAGGAGGAGTTGGGGCCATTCTATGAAAAGCAAGAATGATGAAATCTCTCAGCGTGTCTTAGTTTTATTAAAAATTGATGCCAACAATCTTTTTAACAGAATCAAGGACCGTAAAGCGGAATATCTTGAAATTTTTGCTCTCAGACGTACACGAGAGCACTTTCCCAAAATTTTTAAAAATCGATATGAGGGAACTACAATCATGGACCTCTCTCATTGTAGTACTGAGTTGATAACTACCCTTGACCAGTATTACACTTTGGTGGAAGAAATGAGTTGGTATCTTTTCCAAACCGAGGATATGCCAAATACGGTTGAAGATTATATCAATCGTAAAATCAGTCGAATGGGAAAAATTCTCGCCTCGTTAAATCTTTATCTGGATGCTGAGTTAGGAATTCATACTGATTTACCAATAAAAGAAACGGAAATTGTCTTTATTGATCAATCTGATGAGCAGGACTTTTCAGATGTTCCTAAAGATGATAAATCGCAAGAAACATGAAGCTAATTCTTTTCATCCTTTTCATATCAATAAATACCAATCTCGCTGCCCGTGATCCTATTTCTGGTAGCCGTTTTCAACATCTGACAGGTGTAAAAACATCTCAGGATTCTAAAACGCAGTGGGATGAAAAGTACTCACGACCTACTTTTATTTATGGAAAGTCTCCAGCGGGATTTTTAGCAGAAAACTACCAATACATACCTTATGAAGGAACTGTTCTGGACATGGGGATGGGTGAGGGCCGAAATGCTGTATTTTTGGCCCAAAAAGGTTACAAGGTTACCGGTGTTGATATCAGTTCAGTTGCCGTAAAAAAATCTTATCTTTTGGCCCAGGAATTTGGCGTTAAAATAAAAGGAGTCGTGGCATCTTTAAGTGATTATAAAATTGCTCCTGCTTCTTTTGACGCGATTGTTTGTTTTTATTATGTAGATCGTTCATTAGTTGAAAAAATCAAGAGCTGGCTTAAACCCGGTGGAATTTTAATTTATGAAGCCTATACCACCAGAGAAAGGGCCAAAACCAGAACTGGTCAGGCCGAAGAGTACTTAGGTGAACAAGAACTTCTCAAACTATTTTCGGGTATGCGCGTTTTAAAGTATGAAGAGCCGCTGCATGAAAAAGAGTTTCGCTCAAGTATTATCCTTAGAAAAGAATAAAACCTTCTCCAAAAAATTCTCGTCCATGGCATAATCATACCATGGCCAAGTTCTTAATTATTTTCATGATTTTCGTTCATGCGACTCCCGGATGGTCACAATCCGAGGAATCCGCTAAAGATGAAAACGGAAGTCACTTCACGGGTAGGATATCTCGCTTAAATAGTAATGCAAGACTGGCAAGAATCCGCACTGACTTTGAAAATATCAAATTTTTAAATCGTAAAGATCGGGTTGAGTTCTGGAACTCGACGTACCCTGACCAACGTTGCGTAGGCTTGATTGAGGGAAGAACAAATGACTACTTTTTATTAAAAATTCCTCAATTCGAAACATGTATAGTAAAAGTGCATTTTACCACTGGGTCTTATCTGAACTTTAAAAGTACTGATTTAGAGCAGACAGTTAAAATTGCCAAAGAGTTAGTGGAGATTCTACTGAAGAAAAGATTGGCAATGCAGGCAAAAAAAGAGCGCCATCAACGCGAGCTTTCAGGTCATGTAGAAAAAGTCGATTCGGTCAATAAGCGTTATGAAATCCTCCGTCAAAAATTAGAAATTGAATGGCAAAAAGAGCTTTCCCTTTTAGAGGAAGATAAAGCACGATCATTCACGGAGTATAAAAATTCCGAAGCTCGTTTAAATGAAATTGATACCAAGCTGGAAGCATATCGGGTTGAAGATCACAACTTAAAGCTGGATCGGTGGTCACTCGATCCCGCACTTTATATAAGAAAATAAGTTTTTAAGGAGTTCTATATGGCGTTCAAATTGGCCAACATTGTCTTTCTATTAATGTTATTTTCTCTGATGGCCTGCCAGGGAGAAAATAAAAAATCCAAAACAACAATTTACTACAATATTGGGGGGGAACCTACCACTTTGAGTCCTCTGTCTGGCTCTGATGCCTACACAACTGCGGTTCATAGTTATGTGTTCGAAGGGTTGCTTGATCGTGATCTTGATTCTTATGACTGGAAACCAGCGCTAGCGACTGAATGGAAAATTTCAGAAGATAAAAAAGTTTTTGAGTTTAAACTGCGAGAAGGCGTTAAGTGGCACGACGGTAAAGACTTCACAGCTGAAGATGTGAAGTATTCTTACGATGTGATTTTTTCTGAGGATTTTAAAGCAGTTCAAGTCCGACCTTATTATGAATCCATCAAATCGGTTGAAGTCCTGGATAAGTATACAGTCCGCTTCACTGTCAAAGATGAATACTTCCAGAATTTCGATGTCTGTGCGACTTTGACTATTTTGCCAAAACATTTTTATACGGATGAGAGCAATAAAAAGCAGTTCGGACGGAAGATTATCGGAACTGGCCCATATATGCTGACCAAATATGATAAGGGTCAGAAGATGATTATGTCTAAAAACCCAGATTGGTGGGGCCTAAAAGTTGAATCTGAAAAAGACAGCCATACTATTAAAAAGATTATATTACGTATGGTCTCAGAAGAGAACGTCTCCCTGGAACTTTTGAAAAAGGGTGATATTGATTATTTAGGCATGCGACCGGAAGGTTTTGTCAAAAAGACTGTTGGTGAAATTTGGGAAGATAAAATAGTAAAAGTTAAAACAGAAAATAAGACACCTAAAGGCTTTAACTTTATCGGCTGGAATCTGAAACATCCTATCTTGAAAGATCGTGAAGTCCGTAAGGCCTTAGCTATGTTATTCAATCGTCCTTTGATGCTGGATAAATTCGAGTATAACTTAGCAGAATATGCAACAGGTCCGATCTACGTTCAGTCTGATTACGCAAATCCGGATGTTAAACCAGTTTCTTATGACCCTAATGAGGCTTTGAAAATTCTTAATCAAGCTGGATGGAGAGATACTGATAAAGATGGATTACTGGATAAAGTAATTAATGGTAAGAAAACTAAATTATCAATTACCATCATGGAACCTACTCAAGAACAAATGAAGTATCTGACTATCTTCAAGGAAGATGCCAGTAAGGTGGGAGTTGAGATCAGTATTAAAAATATTGAATGGAACTCTTTTGTTAAACTTTTAGATGAGAAAAAATTTGAAGCTGTTCGACTGGCATGGGGCGGAGGAAGTGTGGATATTGACCTCAAGCAAATATGGCACACAAGTTCGAGTCAGGGCGCCGGTTCAAATTTTATCAGCTACTCAAATCCGGAAGTGGATAAGCTGATTGAGCAATCCCGGAAAACATATGAAAAAGAGCAGCGCATTCCCTTACTTCAAAAAGCCCATGCTTTGATTGCGGCCGATTATCCCTACATCTTTTGGTTTAACCCGAAGTATTCACTCTATGGACACTCTAAACGTATTGAGAAACCAAAAGACACATTTAAGTATGGAATTGGACAGAAATACTGGAAGATAAAATAATATGTTGAAGTACTTTCTTAGACGCATGGCCATTCTCATTCCGACACTTCTGGGAGTGACTGTGGTGGTATTCATTATTATCAATATGGCACCTGGTGGTCCTATAGAGCAGAAGCTTCAGCAGATGCGCTTTGGTGGGGGAGCTGGAGGAGATAGTCAGGTCGGAAGCTCTGGACGTAGCAATACACATGGTGTTTCTGATGAAGTTATGGAAGCTCTTAAAAAGCAGTATGGTTTTGATAAGCCACTACATATGAGATATGTACTTTGGCTAAAGAATATTGCAACTTTGAACTTTGGAGAAAGCTTTACTTACGAAGAACCTGTCATTGATATTATCGTCAGTAAATTTCCCGTTTCTTTACAATTTGGTGTGATTTCCTTAATCCTAAGTTACTTAGTTTCAATACCTCTTGGGATACTAAAGGCCATTAAGCATGGCAGTTATTTTGATTTATCCTCGAGTATTATTTTATTTATATTTTATTCAATACCTTCATTTATGCTCGCTATCCTTCTGATCGTTTTTCTTTCAGGTGGAAGTTTTCTTGAAATATTTCCGGTTGGTGGCATTCACTCAGAGGTCTATGATGAATTGGGACCATGGGATCAATTCTTAGATCGCGTGCACCATTTTACCTTACCTTTGATTTGTTTCACTATCGGATCATTCACCAGTTTAACTATCCTGATGAAAAATTCTCTGATTGAAGAAATCAAAAAGGACTATATACGTACTGCCCGTGCAAAAGGTTTATCTGAGCGAGTAGTCTATATGAAACACGCCCTTCGTAATGCTCTAATTCCAATTGTGACCGGATTGGGTGGATTCTTAACAGTCTTCTTTGCTGGCTCACTACTACTGGAAACGATCTTTCAGTTAGATGGGATTGGTCTTCTGAGTTATAAAAGCATTCTCTCCCGTGATTATAACGTTATCATGGGTTTAGTTTTCATTCAGAGTGCGCTTTTCCTTATCGGAAATGTTCTTTCTGACTTTGCTTATGTTTTAGTAGATCCAAGGATTGATTTCACATGATTGAACGTTTTATTAAAAATGATGACAGCTTAAAGAAGTGGAGGCGGTTTAAATCCCGACGCCTTGCTGTTGCATCTACATGGATTATTCTAATTGCTTGCTTTTTAAGCTTCACTGCTGAATTTTGGGCAAACAATAAGCCTCTCTATATGAACTATGCAGGTAAAAGTTTTTTTCCTGTTTTAGTGAATTACCATCCAACAGTTTTTGGTGAAAAGAAAACACTAATTACCAATTACCGAGAAATTGAAATTGATGAAGGAAGAGGGGATTGGATACTATGGCCTGTCATTAAATGGGATCCTTTTGAATCTAATAAAGAAGTTGCTTATTACCCTTCAGAGCCAACGTCCGATAATTGGATGGGCACTGATGATCGGGGTCGTGATATTTTAACTCGCCTCCTTTATGGTTTACGCTATTCAATTACCTTTGCTTTTATGGTCTGGATGATCACCTTTTTAGTAGGCACTGTTTTAGGTGGGATCATGGGATACTTCGGAGGTCGAGTAGACTTCTGGGGACAACGAGTGGTTGAAGTATTGTCGACTGTGCCGCAATTTTTTCTTTTGATTATTATTATTTCTATATTTAAACCAACTTTGATCCTTTTGGTTCTTCTCTCAAGTGTCTTCGGTTGGATCAGTATTAGTTATTATGTGCGAGGAGAGTATTTAAAGAATAGAAAGAAAGAATTTGTAGAAGCTGCCAAAGCATTAGGCGCAGGACATACCAGAATTTTCTTTAGACATCTCTTGCCCAATTCATTATCTCCAATTATTACTTTCTCACCTTTTGTAATTGCAGGTAATATTACGGCGCTGGCGAGTCTGGACTATCTTGGGTTTGGCCTTAATCCTCCCACTCCAAGTTGGGGTGAATTATTAAATCAGGCCCAAAAACATTTTACTGAAGGTTGGTGGCTTGCGGCCTATCCATCATTAGCTCTCTTTCTAACGCTTACTATGCTTTCCCTGATAGGTGAAGGTGTAAGAGATGCTATGGATCCCAAAGAATAAAAAGGTTTTAAATGAAAGATACTGCTCTACGAATTGCTGGTTTTAAAGACTCCATTTTCGGCGTGATATCCAAACTGGCACGGGAACATAATGCCGTGAATTTAGGCCAGGGATTTCCTGATTTTGATGGACCCGAATGGTTAAAAGATATCGCCTATAAAAAAATGCAGGAAGGTCATAATCAGTACGCTCCTTTTCAGGGTACGCCTCATCTACGCCAGGAAATTTCTAATTATTATAAAAAGTTCTATGGTCTCAGCTATCATCCTGATTCTCAGATTACCGTCACCGTAGGTGCAACTGAAGCCATTTACCTTGTGATCACTGCCCTGATTAATCCGGGTGATGAAGTTGTAGTGCTGGAGCCTTTTTATGACTCCTATGTGGCCTCTATTAAAATGGCAGGAGGAGTCCCTGTTCCAGTTACCATGCACGCACCTGATTTCAGCATCGATCGTAAAGAACTTGAAGGTGCCATAACTCCGAGGACAAAATTACTTATCCTGAATAATCCTCACAATCCGAGTGGTAAAGTTTGGAGTCGGGAAGAGTTGCTGGATGTTGCGACTATAGCTCAAAAGCATGATCTCTATTTGATGTCAGATGAAGTGTATGAATTCTTGCTCTTTGATGGGTCCAAACATATTCCAACGGCAACTTTGGATGGGATGTTTGAAAGAACCATAACTATTTCCAGTGCTGGGAAGACCTTTGGATTGACAGGATGGAAAATCGGCTGGATTTGTGCCAATGAAAAAGTAACCGAGGCCTGTCGTTTGGTACATCAGTATGTCACGTTTTCAGTTTCAACGCCGATGCAAGAAACAGTAGCGGAAGGTTTAGTTAAACTAAGTGATTATCTGCCAGGTTTTGTTTCTCTCTACAAAGGCAAAAGGGATCTTTTCTATCAGGAACTAAAGAACCTGGGATTTGATTTTCCCATTCCTAAAGGCACCTATTTCATGATGGTTCCGATCTCCAGGAAAACCAATCTTCGGGATGTGGACTATGCCATGAAACTGATTCAGGAAAAAAAAGTCGCTACCGTTCCTCCTTCAGCTTTTTATTTAAAGTCCACTGAAGGAGAAAAGTATTTAAGATTTTGTTTTGCAAAAAAAGAGGAAACCTTGAAACAAGCAGCTCTGAACTTAAAGGGCCTGTAAGCGTACTTTAGTGGAATGAGTTTTACCATCTCGAGTATATTTGACCACGACCTCGTCCCCAATCTTTTTGGTTTCCAGGACTTGATAGATATCATCGAGATTATTCACATTCTGTCCATCAACACTCAGGATGATGTCTCCTAGATACGTTCGTCCATACCGGTCCTGAGTCATTCCCTTAATGCCGGCTTTGGCCGCGGAGCCTTTTTCATCAACATAAGAAACGATGATTCCCTTACCATTCCCTATGATTCGACTCTTCATACTATCGGGTACGATACCAATCCCCAAACCTGGACGAATAACTCGACCGTGTTTAATAATTTGCGGCACAATCACTTTGATGGTGTCTGCGGGAACTGCAAAACCTAATCCTGCACTCGATCCACTCGTGGAGAATATGACCGTGTTCATGCCAATGAGTTGTCCGGAAGAGTCAAGCAGAGGACCCCCGGAATTTCCCATATTAATGGCAGCATCAGTTTGGATCATGTCATTAATTTTTACCCCACCAATACCATCGATTTTTCTCCCCAGAGCAGAAATCACTCCTGTAGTCAGAGTGTAATCAAGGCCGAAAGGTGAACCAATTGCAAAGGAGTACTGACCAACTAGAAGTTCTTTAGATGATCCGAAAGTAATAGGAGAAAGATTGGCCGGTTTTTCCTGAAGTTTTAAAACTGCAATGTCTTTTTCCGGGGCCGTTCCTACCAGTTTGGCCTTATATTGTTTTGGATCATTATGAAAAGTCACAACAAAATTATTCCCACCTTGAACCACGTGAAAATTAGTAATGATGTGGCCGAGTTCATCCCAGACAAACCCAGAACCTGCACCTTGAGGAATTTCAACTTCGCCATAGAAAAAATTTCTGGCAAGTTTAATATTGGAGACGTTAACAGTACTAGGCAGAGCTTTGCGATAAATCTCGATGGTTTTATTTTCGACAGGCAGCAAATCAGCTCCCCAACTCATCGTGCAAAATAAGCTCAATACAACGAATAGATACGTTTTCATTCACAGCTCCTTACTTTGACTAACTTGGCCCTCAAAGTATAATATGTTTTAAATTAACCCCCAAGAGGAAATCCCTAATGACTACTGTCAGCAATCCGCCGGAAATTAAATACTTCAATCGTATGTCCGGACAGAATGAAATTGAAAAAGTTTACGGGGATTGGTTTATAAAATTTCTTTATACTTCCGTCGCTGGGCAAAAGATGGGCAGTCTCTTTACTAATAAGTATTTCAGTAAAGTTTATGGCGGATTACAAGATCTACCTTCAAGTAGTAAAAAAGTACGACCCTTCATCGAAAAATTCAATATTCCCATTGAAGATTACGAAATAGGTACTAGACCCGCATTGGATCCAAAAGATTCTTATCGCTCTTTTAATGAGTTTTTCATCCGACGTTTTAAATTAGGTAAGAGAAATTTTGTAACCGAACCCCATCGTATGCCGGCCTTCGCTGAGGCTCGATATGTCGGTTTTGATGCCATTAATGAGAAGGGTCTCTATCCAGTTAAGGGGCACTTTTTACTCGCTAAAGATTTAATCGGTAACGAACAAGTTGGAAAGATTTTCGAAGGTGGTCCACTATTGATCGCCAGACTCTGTCCTGTGGATTATCACCGCTATCATTATCCGGACAATGGGAAGGTATTAGATAACTTCCGAGTACCTGGAGCTTATGATTCAGTTAATCCTTTTGCACTTAAATATAAGAACCAAATCTTTATTAAAAACGAGCGTCACGTTTCAATACTTCAAACTGAAAATTTTGGTCGTCTGGCCTATATTGAGGTTGGTGCTATTTGTGTCGGGAAAATTGTTCAAACACATCGCTGGAATAAAAATTTCTTGCGTGGTGAAGAGAAAGGCTACTTCCTTTTTGGTGGTTCTACCGTTGTATTATTAGGGGAGAAAGGAGCCTGGAAGCCATCGCAGGACATTTTAACCAATACAGAGAAGGGGATAGAAACTTACCTTCATCTGGGCTCTGAAGTCGCTATTAAAGGCTGATCTTGCAAACAATCGGAAAGTGATCTGAGGGATAACGCCCCTCAGATATGCTTTTATCCATGATACAGTTTTCAATCGTTACTGTTTGGTCTACTAAAATCCAGTCAATCCGGGATCCATTCTGGCATTCGCCACTGAAAGCATGATGTGAAGTTTCTTCAATCGGGTTAAATAGTTTCCAGGCATCCAATAGTTTTGGAAAATTTGAGGTAAGGATATCTCTGACTTCACTTTGAGGAGCATCATTGAAATCACCCATGATGATGAGTGTAGATGATTGGTCCCAAATTCGTTTAATCTCTTGGGCCAGAACGTTTACCTGCTGATAGCGAGTTTCTTTTTTCACATGATCAAGATGAGTATTAATTAGGAGTAAATTCTCTTTAGATTCCTTTGGCTGAATTTTGATCCAGGTCATCAGTCGTGGAAAGGCACTCTCAAACGATTTGCTGCCTGCAACTTCTGGTGTTTCCGAAAGCCATAAGTCTTCGCTCCTAAGGATTTCAAAACGATCTTTCTTTAAAAAGAATGAAGGATACATTCTCTCTTTAATCCATGATCGGTGGTGATCGATGATTTCATAATCTTTAAGCAGGACCTCAAAATCTTTTAATTGCTCAAAGCGGCCTTCCTGGGAAGCAATAATATCTGGGGAATGGGCGAGAAGAGTATTAGTCAAATGAAGACGCCGATGGGGCCAGGAATTGACACCATCAGCAGGATTATTAAATCGAATGTTGCAACTTGTAAGACATAGCTTCATCTTTTCATTGTATGACTTTTAGTCGAGCTTCTCAACATAGCTCTCAATTTCAAAGCTCATTTTTCCTTCGGTATTCATTTCATAAGAATCATTGATCTTAATAATCTTACCTTGATCCTTGCAAGTCGGACTATATTCCCCGGTTATAACATAAGTTGATAAGTCCCTCGCCCTTAAAGTAAATGAGGTATTCCCATTCTTTGATTGAAATTTCATTTTCCATAAAAAGTGGCCTTGATGCATCTTTTCTTCAACTTGTATCAGATCTCCATTTTGTACTTCCACATTGTCATAAAAGTCCTGAAAACTAGTTGGAACAAGCTTTTCATTCGATACATGTCGCAATTTATGAAGGCAGCTGAATTCGTATCCCTCCCGCGACAGATTACCAATGCGGTATTTTCGTTTTTCTTGTGATTCGTGAAATGACCTTTGGGTTTTAAATGAGGTCAATTTTATAAATACACTAGCTTCTGGAAAGTCATGTAAGTGAAGCGCTTTGCCAGGTTTCCCATTCTCTCGACGGATGATGGTTTTTTTATAATGAAATCTTTTTAACAAATGCTCGTTTACCAGATTTTCCGAGGCATAGACCAAGACCTTATCCCCATTCGCAAATTGTCTTTCAAACCATTGCGGCTGTGGATCAAGAGAATCAGAGAAGAAGAAATGATCCATCTCGTAAGGGATACTCCTTTTCACTCGGTAGAGTTGTTTGAAGTTTTCAAAAGAGAGAGCTTTTGAAACATAATAGACGGATGATTTTATTCCATCGTAATGATAGATTCGATAGGTTTTGTTTTTTATTGATACATCTGCACTTTGCTCATGAAAATCAATCTTTTTAAATGGTTTCAAAAACGCGAGATGGGATTTGCCTGACATCAGTTCTTTCAAGTTTTCTGCAGAAATCTCCACTCGCATATTTGGCTTCCACTTTCCAATACTCATTTTCGATCCGGCATTTATCAGGACGACTTCTTCGGGTTTGGTTTCATTCGTTTCAAATTGAAGATGAACTGTATAGTAGGCATGCTTGAGATCATGAAGATTGATTTTTTTATCGAGATCGACAAAGCTCCACTCAGAATAGTACTGCCGATGTATCGCATCGTCTTCTCGACCAGTTAAAAGCTTGAGAGATTCAAATTTGGAATCAACTTTATTGGAAAATGCTACCTCCACCGGGGAGGTGTGATTAAATTTGATCACGCCTTTCAGTGGCCCCAGTGGTTCAAAATTAGCAGTATACTTTTCGAGATCACTTCTTTCCTGATAATTTAACACATGATCGCCATCTAAATCTTGTAAATCAACTGCAGGAGGAGATTGATGTTTTCCACAGGAAATAAAAATAATTAACATAAGCCATTTCATATTTATCTCCCGGACATCACTTGAGTCATAAGAGTCTGAAGTTCTCCCATCCCCCAAAAGATGACTTTTCGATTTTTAAGTGGAACTTGAGCTTCAGCTTTTTTGTGAGCGTCTTTCAAAAAAGATTCAAGATTAGAAAGCATCGCAATAAAAATTTTCTCATCTCGTGAATCCATTGCGACTTTCTGAAATCTGAAGACTTTCTCAAATTTATGTTCCAATACTGCTTCCATCATCTCCAGTGATTCAGCTTTACGAGCTTCATGCCCATTTATTTCATCCATCATAAGTGGAGAAATATTTTCACTGACTTTATAGCGATTATTGTCAGTTTTTAAAATTCCTCGGATGATCAAGGCCTGAAGAATGTTAAAGCACACATTCTCTTGCAGGCCTGCTTGAGTTTGCACTTCTTCATATGTGAGACTTTGTAAACCAATGCATTCAAGAATAACTCTTTCTAGTGAAGATAAACCTCTCATACGGACTCCTTAAGCGATGCTGACATCTTGAAAAAGTGGACGGATATAAGTTCTGGCATATTTTTTGTTGGTAACTCTTCTCTCCATATAATCTGCGAGTTTTCCTAATTCATCATTCGTTAGGAGAGAAGACGCCTCTTCCAGAACATAATTCAGGCGGGAGAAATTGGGATTTTCAGCAATCTTGTCATTGATTGCTTTTTCGAAGGCCTCAAGTTCTTCGACTTTCATAGGTTTACCATTGAAAAGTCTAAATACTCGGGTGATCTGGATACCTGTACGAGACGAGGCTTCACGAAGGGTGTCTTTTGGAAAGAAGAGGCGATAGCGGTGAATGGTTTTATTTTGTAAGCTCATGATCTACTCCTGTTTTTGTTTCAGTTGTAGACCCTTAGAGCAAAGACCATGCCAATTTAGAATTGGAGCTGATTCTCCTGAAGGATACGATAAAATGCTGAGCTGGAGATTTTCAGATCTTTAATACAGGCAGTGATTTTTCCATTATTTCTTTTTAAGGCCTCTTCCACGGCTTTTTTTTCTAACTTGCCAATATAAGACTTTAGGCCATGTTCAAAAACATAATCTTCCCATCCTTCAGAGGAGGGAGCGGATTTGGTCTCAATTCCCAGCATTTGCCCGACTAAAGAAGCATCAACCACGCCTGAAATATTCTGTGAGAGCCGCTCACAGGTCTTGCGTAGCTCCCTGATATTTCCGGGCCAGCTATATTTTTTGAAAAGTTCATAAGCTTCGGCCTTCACTACATATCGGCGGCCTGAACTCTTTTGAAAATGTCGAATCAACAGTTCAATATCATTTGATCTTTCAGCGAGTGACTTAAGATGGAATTGAAAGCCACTTATTCGATGGAAAAAGTCTTCGCGAAACTCTTTATTTTCCATCTTCTTAGTCAGGTCTTCGCAAGTCGCAGTGATGAGAGTAAATTCACACTTCTCAGGTCTGATTGATCCGACCGGATAAAAGGTCTTCTCATCAAGGGCCTTGAGTAACTTTTGCTGCATGGAAAGTGGCATGGTGGCTACTTCATCTAAGAATAGCGTTCCACCATGTGCTTGTTTCAGCTTCCCGTCTTTTTTTTGATCAGCTCCTGTAAAAGCACCTTTTTCATGGCCAAAGAGCTCTGATTCCAGAAGATTTTCCGCAACTTCTGAACAGTTTAAATGGACTAGATTGGCCTCAGGATGGGTGATCTCATGGATGAGTTTTCCTAAGAGAGATTTACCAGTACCTGTAGGACCTGAAATGAATAGATTCTGATTCTTCCAATTCACCTCACATAGCCTACGAAGATCATTTATAAGTTGTTCATCCTGAGTGATGAAATCCGTTTTGAGAATCTTCTCAAAACGCGCACTTCTTGAATGAATAAACTTCTGAACATAGACAGGTAACTGATCTTTTAGTTTAAACTTTGAGAGATAGTGGCGAGCACCCAGCGCGTAAGCTTTTTCAATGATTTCATCCCCTTCAAAGGAGCTGACTACAATGCAATAGGAGCCTTTCCTTACAATGCTTTCAATGAGGTCTACACCATTTTCGTCCCCTAACTCAATATCGGTTATAACAATGTCATAAAAACGTTCTGAGAGCTTATTACGGGCCATTTCAAGGTCAACTGCTTCTTCAGTAATCCCATACGGCTGGAGAATTTCCCGCAAATTCAAGCGGGCATACTTATCATCTTCGATAATTAAAAAAGAAAGATTGGCCTTCATGCTGCTTTCTAACCGGGAAATATTCGGATTTCAAATACTGGATTCGGAATCCGAATATTTTACAGAGATGACTCTTGAATAGCTCTTGAGGGCGGAATACTATCTTATTGAAAGTTTGAAAAAAGGCAGTTTATGCGCATTATTCAGTGTGAATCTCGGGAAGAAGCAATAAATACAGTGGCCTCGATGGTTCTGGAAAAAGTCTCCGCCCATCCTTCAGCTGTGATCGGATTAGCAACGGGCCGAACTATGGAGCCTGTCTATGCGGCCCTTATTCAAGAGGTTCGGAACTTAAAGATTGATTTGAATCATGCTTTTTTCTTCATGTTAGATGAATATCTTGGTTTACCAAAAGATCACCCTTCCAGCTTTAAACACTATATTAAAACTCATGTTATCAAACCGCTTGAGCTTAAAATTTCTCAATTTGCTTTTCCTCCCGTGCATGCTGAGGATGGTGATATTCATTATGAACAGAGCTTAAAAGAAGCCGGTGGGATTGATTTGCAACTTTTGGGTATTGGCGTAAACGGGCATGTAGGTTTTAACGAACCAGGTTCTCTTAAAAACTCCCGTACCCGCATTATTAAACTCACTAAAGAAACGATAGAGGCCAACCGTGATCAGTTCGTTGATCAATTCATACCTTCCGAAGCATTATCTATGGGAATCGAAACGATCATGGAAGCTAAGGGGTTAGTGATGCTGGCCACAGGAAAGTCAAAGGCAGAAGTCGTAAAGTATCTTTTGAATCATCATGATGATCCATCTTGTCCTGCGACTTATTTGAAAGATCATCCTCATTTCACTTTGGTTTTAGATCCGGAAGCCGCCTCTAAGATTAACTTGAATATCTGACCGATATTCGTCTCGTTGGTTAGAAATGCAGGCACTCTAGGGGTGGAGAATTTTCCAGCTTTAAAAAGTTGCAGCTGATAGAGAACTCCGAAAGTCATAGAAGGGGCCTCGGTACCTTTTCCACTAATAACCTCAGAACCTCGTCTTACACTGTCCATCATCCAGGCCGGAAGTCGCAAATGATAAGGATTGCGCTGGATTTCACCGACATGCTTTTCCAGGGCCTTCATTTGAAGTTCTAATATCTCCTGAGGAACTTCCACCAAGAGATTTGGCTTACTTAATTGTCCCCAGAATTCACTCCAAGCAATCAGGATGGTTTCTTTTTTCAGTGAGACCAGGACCTTTTTTAAAAGTTCTCCCGTTTTAATATGGGTTGGATGAAAGTCTTTTAAGTGAGGGGCAATAATAAGAGAAGGTTGGTATTTTTGAATCAGGCTTTTTAATTCCTTTTCTTTCTTCTTCCAGTTTTCATCCA
>DFXY01000024.1 GCA_002381945.1 Bacteriovoracaceae bacterium UBA4096 | reverse complement strand
CGGTCAGGACGCATACGCAGAGTTTGCTTAACCAGACATCGAATATCAATTTCGCCGTCACCTTCCAGTGATGGTGGACGAGTTTCTAAGCGTACAACGTGATCTTGTGGGAAGTTAAGTTCGGCCGAATCTTCGCAGGTAATGATTCGTTCATTGGACTGAATAAATCCGCCGAGCATATTCACCAGAGTCGTTTTACCGGAACCAGTACCACCCGAAACAACCAGGTTTCGATGAGCTTCCACGGAAATCCGCAGGAAGTCGGCCATCTCTTCGGTCATAGAACCATATTTAACCATGTCTTTATAGTTAAGACGTTTATCAGGGAATTTTCGAATTGTGATACAGCAGCCATCAATGGCACAGGGAGGAATAATGGCGTGAACACGGGAACCATCCGGCAAACGCGCATCAACGTATGGAGTTTTCTCATCAATCCTTCGACCGATGGGGGCCACGATACGTTCAATCACATTCATGACCTGACGATCATTGGTGAAGGTAATTTCTGATTTTTTAACCTTACCACTTTGTTCGTAATAGATTTTTTTAGGTCCAACCACCATGATCTCTGAGATGGTTTTATCGGCCAACATATCTTCCAAAGGACCTAAGCCCAATGCTTCATCCAGGATTTCTTTTACAATCCGGTTCATGTCATCACGAGTAGGAAGTATGTTTTTGGTGTCCTCTTTGCCTAGAAGCTCCACCACCATTTTCTTGGTCTGTTCACGCAGGATGATCTTGGCCTTAGGATCATTATCGTCCTGTTTTTTAAGATCCATTTCTTCTACGAGGGCCTTATGTATACGACTCTTAAGTTCGGTCCATTGATCTTTCTTTCTATCCTCTGAAGGAGCTTCACCATTTTTTGACCCTGGCTGGGATTGATTTTTGGTGTCCTGAGGCTTGGCCAGTTTTTCAAGAGTCTTAAGAACGTTTTTCTGAATCAGTTTACGAGCGCAATCTGTCACCCCTGCACCAAAAGGCGAACCTTTAGCGCCGACAATTACGGGAGTAGAACGCGAAAGGGCCGCGATACAACTGGCATCATCTCGAGGGATTGCATGGAAGACTGGTTTACCAATCTGTTTACCAATCACGTCCGGACTCACTGGATGGCCATTGACTGCTTGATTGACCAGAATCTGAATCATGTCTTTAGGAAAGAGCATGGTCACAAGATCCGTGTACATTCGTTTACATTGATTAACGGCAAGTAAGTCAGGTGAAGCCACTAAAAAAATAAGAGTTGAATACTCCAGTGCCTTCAGGGCCAGCGGAGTTAATTCACTTCCAGCATCAATGATAGTGAGTGGGTAAATATTTACGATCGCCTTTAAGGCCTTGCCTAATCCCTCTTCATTGATCTGACCGGCAGCAATCGCTTCAGTAGGCATACCGATAAAAGAAATACCCGCCTTATGATCAGCGGTAAAAAGTTGAATAGAACGAGGATCGAGTGCTCCCGAGAATTCCGAAAGCTCTTTTAAATTCTTTTTGGATTTAAGTCCCGTAATGATGTTCTGATCACCACAGGCCTTTTGGTCAAAGTCCATAAGTAACGTTTTAGATCTTAGTTCTCCGGCATAAGCAATCGCGAGGTTAGCAGCAACTTGAGATTTGCCGACTCCTCCCTTACCACCAATAATACTTATGATATGACCTGCCATCCTTACTCTCTTCTCCGGAATTTCTTTCTGATCTCTTCTGAACCGGCCGATGCAGATTCAATTATTTCAGGGGTTACGAACATGACGTACTGACTCTTATTGGTTGAATAACTCTTTGAGCGGTATAACCGGAACAAGGGCGAGCCGCCTCCGCCACCAGATGAAGCAGGTTGAAGTGGTGCCGGGTCATTGCCGGTGTTATCATAATCAGTCGCCGAGGTATTCTGAACAATCCCCCCAATCGCTGCTGATTCTTTTGATTTCAAAACAACATTGGTATTAACAGAGTTACTGGTGGTAACCGGACTGGCACTCCCCGAAGCTACTTGAACGCTAACGGAGAGAACGATACCTAATTCAATTTTTTCCTGTTCAAGAATTTTAGGCTTTACTTCGAGATCCAAACCGACTTCCGCTGAACTCGCCTTCTGAAACTCTCCGGTACCCAGGGCAAACGGGATGGTTGTCTTCTTCGAAATTTTTCCACCTTGCTCAAAACCATCCCGAACGATCACCATTCCAGACTGTATGGTTCTGGCATAACCAGCACTTTTAGCAGCATTTAACTTGGGAAATAAGTTTGAGATGGTAGCACTCAAAGTTCCCTTGGAGGCCTGACCGGTAAGATTACCATCTTCAGTTTGACCAAATTGGATCTGACTGTTGTCTTCACCCATCAATGGTGCCCATTTAAAAGCAAAAACTTTATTGTAACTTTTCGACAATTCCACAAACTGGGAAGTTATCTTCACCATTTTGGGAGTTGGTTGCGGTTCTTTTTTTTCATTGATGGCAATGAAATCAATGATGTCATTGGTGACCGGTGTCTGAAAACGCTGACTATTAGCAGACAGATTTTGAATCTTAGGCGGTAAATAAGCAGTGGCAATAGTCACAGCTAGTTTTTTCTTAAGATCATTACTAACGACACCCTCTAGCCAATAAACCTTATTAACTACCCGGACTGTAACGTCTTTTAGATTATTCTTAGCAAGTTCATCACTCATTTTACGAGCGATAACTCTTTGAGTTTGCGGTGAGAGTTCTATTAACGTCAGAACATCCGGGTAACTTGCCAGCACCTGAGAAACTCTTCCGATATCATCCGGAACGACAATTTCTCCTCCAACAAAAACCTTCCCGCCTCTGATTCCAATCTCCAAACCTTCAATATCACCAATGAGTTCTCTCAACTCAGAAACCGTATTGGATTTACCAGTGGCAGTAACGACAACCGTATACCTTAAACGAATATCACCTAAAGTATCCCGAATCAGAACAGTTGTTCTGCCGGGCTTTAAGCCTTTGAAAATAATTTCTCTTTTTTGGGGAACCAAGACCAGTTTTAAGAATTGCTCATTACCAATAGTCATCTTAGTACTGTAATCAAAATCCACTTTTTCAATGGCATCAATACCCATGGCAACTTCAAGATCTTTTTCAACCACATTACCTGTGGCGGTTGCAGAAGTGGCAGTTGGAGTCGCGGGTGCTGTCCCCTGTGCTAAGGCCAGGGCAGAACCAAGTAAGAAGATTGAAATTAAAATTAACCTAGCGACCACCAGCACCAGTCCTTTTGGTTTCCCGGGCCATCTGTTCAGCAAAATACGTTTTCGCTTCTGCTGCATCTTCGCCTAAGACATCATAAAGCCTGGTAGCACTAATTCGCTCAATGGCCTTATCATCATTATTTCTAAGCGAAAGATAAATACCGTTACCGGCAGAAATTAAAAACACCATCTTCTGAACTTCAAATGGAGTTAGCTCCAAAGTAACTGTATTAAAGTTAGTATAGGAGTTAAGTTTCATCTGTCTTGAATCATTATCTGTCTTTAAATTTACAATCGGAACAGAATTCGTCACATAAAGTCCGGTTGAAAGAAGCAGAACATCCTGAAGAACGGTTTTAACTTTCAGTCTTTCTTTTTTTCCTGAAGCATAATCAACCAGTGCAAGTACATCGACTCTGTCCCCGGGTTTTAAAAGTCGGGAGACCGCCTGGTTTTCTGTCACTTGAATTGACAAGGCCCTTTTACCAATAGAAATCTGTCGGGATAGACCCGATTGTGAACCGGGGTAAGTCACTCGTGGAACAGTTATCTGTTCACCTTTCTTGATGGGAACGGCCGCAATCGTATTATAAAGATCTTCCACCCGTTTAAAGTGGCCCGGCATTTGGAACTTTGATGGAACGTTAATGAGCTGAACTTTTCTATCGTCGATAATTTCAAGCTCTTTAATGTCTTCTTTTGCTATTACGACTGGAGTTTGATTTCCATAATCACTTTGAAGTTCTGTTTCTCGACTGGAAATGTATGACCAGATCATCGCCACCGCGAGGCCGGCTAATATAAGACTGGTAGTAAAGGCGCGACTATTCATTGTTCATCCTAAACTTTGAATGGATTTTCGATGACTTAATAATATCAGATTTTTTTTACCATGGAGCAAAAGATCCGAATTTACCTACTTGGTGATTGTGCAACTACTACGGTCAATTAAAGTTTTGAAATCTGCACCACGAAGGTCGGGAACCTGTGAGACGGTGTTGTTCTGATTAATATATGTCTGTCCACACACACCATAGACCGTTCCCACTCTTAACCACAATGTTTTCGGATCACCATATCGGTCCTCACATTTATCCGAAGGACTCTCCTTAAAAGGAATACTGATTTTATAACAGGGCATAACAGGAGATGTTTCCCCGTTAAACTTGATTCGCCAGCCTACAAAGAACATTCCAAATTGTTTCCATGATCCGAAAGAAGAAGTCTTGGGTCCGGGAATAGTTGAGTTATTTTGAACCCTGTAATAGAAATATGCACGGGTAAACTTCTGCTGGTTGATTGAGCCATTTATCGAACTCGCAAAACCTCCGATCACCGAATAGATGGTGATCATCAGAGGAAGGAAGATAATGAGTTCAATCAGGGCCTGACCCCGTTGATTTTTATTTTTTTTAGTCATTAACAACCATTATCATATAAAGTGACATCGAAAGTTTCATTGCACTCAGTGCTGCCAGTGATGCCATAACAAGTACGCCTGACACATTCACCACGAACAGGTTCTTTGCCTAAAAATGATTCCGAAACCATTTCCAACTTTTCTCCTCCGGTAATTCTTCCCATCACATCAATGGTAAGCTCAAAAGTCGTCCTTCCGCCTACGGTTAAATATTGTGATGGACTCATGCCGTCTTCCACAGGATTAATGTCAAAATTTGAATTAGGAACTCCAAAGATACTCAGGTTATAAACTCCAAAAGCATCTTTCGCCTTCTGCCCGGCATCTCCGATAGATGCCATAGGTGAAACCAGACTGTTATCGGAGCTTAAGTAAACCCGGCTGGCCATAAAAGTCGCATAGTGGACCAGATAACCGGTGGCATAGTTCATTGAAGTAGAAAAAATAACCAGAATCAGACTCACACCAAAAGCAAAAGTGAGAATAAACTCTACCGTTGATTGACCTTTTTCATTGTTGTTTTTATTTATCATTCGTAAGCATCCAATGGACCAAAAAAGCGTGTCCCACCCTGTTCGAGATCATGATAGGAGGGATGGATAGACCCTTCTCGATTTAACCTGTCTATATCCTGTTCGGGACGCCCTTGAGAGTAGGCATGGCGATAAGCAAATTCATTCTGCGATTTGATCTTTTTTCCTATTTCACCCCGAGGTCCAAACAGACGTTTAAAGACTTCGCTATTATAAAAAGTCAGTACCAAAGAGATCGCCACTACTAATAACAGTAGATATTCTACGACGGTCTGGCCCTTTTCTGATTTTATCTCCATATATCTAATCCCAATATCAACCAGGCCATAAAAATCACCGGGGCGTAACTGAAACGTGACTTGAGAGTCACTTTAATACCCTCCCAGTAATGGCTGATGATATAGGCCTTAAGTTTACCACTGTTTCTTATGATTCTATAAGTAAGCAGGAAAGCGCCAGTGATAATGGTACTCAAAACCAGCTTTTCAAAAAAGAGGAGATGGTACTCAAGCGGTATCAATAAGAATAATGAGGCCAGAAACTTTGAATCCCCTGCTCCCATAATGTTCACCAGAAAAAGTATAAAACCAATCAAAATGAACCCCAAAGGAAACAACAGAACTTCCCAGCTAAGGGGATAAAGGCTTCCCAGAGTGAAATACAACACTACTGCTATACTGATATTAAGCAGGGGCCATTTATTCGAAATTTTATGGGTTTTAAAATCAATCCAGGCCACAGCAAGCAATTCCAGGAGCACCAAAGCGAAAACAAAGGCCATCATGGACTTCCACCTGAAAATGAATTGTCATAATTCAGGTACCAGCACTCTGAGGGACAAACACCAATCGTAAGATGAGTCGATAGAACGTGACTTACTCCGCCCATTGAGTCGCGGAAAAAATCGGTAAATCTGTTAATGATGTTGAAGCCTAAGATAATGGCGAATGCGAGAATAAAAATATATTCGACAGTTGCCTGTCCGCAACGAAACCATTTCATTGTGAAATGCTACCATGATCAAGACTGTAGGCAAGGTATTTTAAACCTTACCTACTAGTCGAATAGATCATTATTAATTTTTTCTTCTGTCTTGCTCATTACTTTACCAAGAATACCATCGTCTCCAAGGAGTCTCTTCTCGATCTGGTCCTTGAATTTAATAACGATAGCTGCGGCAACTGCTACAAGTAGAATGTACTCTGTAGAGGTCTGTCCGCTCTCATCTCGTAGATAAGCAACTATCTTGTCTCTCATAATTCCCCCTTAAAGGAGCAATCTACCGGATTGCTGAGAATCTTATCGACCTCAGTTTTCAAAAACTTTAGGTTTCCTTCCGGTTCATTAGGGTAATTATAACACACCTTGTCAGTTTTATTCTTTTTATTTTGATTTACTTTTGTAACGCATTAAAATTATTGAATTATCCCCCCATTCATGACCTGCATTTTGCTAAAAATGCCTCTGCCCGTACCAAAAGAAATGGGTTATGATAGTTATGGGTCCGGGGCGAAGCCATAAAGTTTCGCCCCTACGATTTTTTTTTCGGGAGCGGTCCCTGATCACGGTGTGCAAGCTTGCCTGGCCTAGGATTAAGTCAGAATGTGAGAAGCCTAAAGTGATTACTAATTGCGCCCACCTAGTTTTCTAGGGGCGCGAAACCGTATTAAGCCTTCCCCCGGACCTTTTTTCATTCTTATTTTCCATTTGCCCCTACCAACATTTGTCTTGACGATACTGGCCTAAAACCAAACAATAAAACTATGGATACGATTAACGTCAATGATTATCAAAATGTTTCCTGGATTGAAACTCTGGCACTTGAAGAAGTGAACATGGAAGAATCTGGTATCATTCGCTTCAATGAGCACCTGAATACTCAACAACTTCTGGAAGAATCCTCTTTAAATTTTGTTAATAAGCTCAAAGATCGTTTTGAGTTCTATGTTTCTTTATTTAATCAGTATCGGAGTAATCGAGATAATTCGCGCTCGATAAAACTCTTTCGTATCTCTAATACCGTTAATGATTTTATTCTTTTCAGAAATTCTTTGAAACTGATCGTTGCTCGTCGTTCTCCAGACGTAGTCAGTATAGGCTTTCTTTCGAATAACGGTGGATTATTCTCGGCCAGACTGGCCAATGAGACTCAATCAGTTCATGCCATTCATGAAATTAAGGCCCATGTAGGTCCCTTCAACACGATTACCTGGAGATTTCAGGGTGAGCCAGTGGAAGTGGAAGCTTTGGTAAAATATTATCTTACAGAATTTGTGAAGAACTCTTCACGATAATCCAATGGTATTCAATCTTTTATAAGTCACACTCAAAGATTCTTCGATCTTAGGCATTTTGGTGTTTAAAAATTCCTCTATGTTAGAGGTATCCAGACGATAGTAGAGATTGGAGAGCTCCTCACTCTTTCGATCAGAAGGAAATATGCCTGTGGTTTTCTGAATGAGACTTTCATCTTTCTTGAAGATNNACTCCATTTGCAATCATTGCTTTAAGTATCTTCGCCAGGATTTGAATATCTAAAAATCCGGTATATACCGAATCATCTGCGAGGATTGGTTCATTCTTGGCAAATGCCGATTGTAATCTTTCAAACCAATTATCATGCTTCGGATTAAAACCTCGTCCATAGAGGGAAGAACACCTGAGGATCAGGTAATTAAGACAAGATCTCTGAACGTAAAATTCTGTGGAGGAAAGAGAATTACCATAAGTGGTATTGGGAAATGGCGTCTCTCCTTCACGATAAATGGTATCTTCTCCTCCCAATACAAAACCAGAAGAGATGAAGATAAATTTCGAACTGTTTCTTTCTGAAGCAACACAACAGTTTACAGCACCTGCGGAATTTAAAGCATCAGCTTGCTTGGGAGATAATTGACATTCTTTCAAGGAACTCATTCCAACTGCATAAATAGAAATATCAGGTTTAAAGATAGAGACAATGCTAGCCACGTACTCTTTCTTTAAAACATCACAAGGAACACACGTGACTCCAGGTATCGAAACAGGTGTTTTAAAATAGGTTCCGATGATCCGAAAATCGTCTTTGAGTAATTCCAGGAAATTTGATCCCACAAAGGAAGAAACCCCAAAGATCAGTATGGTTTTTTTCATGGGTTTATTTTAACACAGGCTTTTTGAAGGTGAGAAAAAAAAAGAAACCTTCCCCCATTCGGGGGAAGGTTAGTGGGTGTGTTTAACTTAAAAGTTTCAAAGCAAAATTTGGAGCCTGATTCGCTTGAGCTAGTACTGAAACACCTGCCTGAGAAAGAATGTTATTCTTTGCCATGTCAGCTGTCTCGGCAGCTACGTCTACATCACGAATCCGAGAGTTGGCTGCGCTAAAGTTCTCTTCTGTAATCGCAATTGTATTACTTGCGGATTGCAGTCGGTTCTGTAGGGCACCCAAGTTGGCACGAGTTCCATTGATTCGTACCAAGGCGTCGTCCAGCTTAGACAATGATAACTGTGCGCCCTCTTTGTGAGCAATGTTCTCGCCGATGAGACCAAGGCTTTCAAGAGTTGTGTCAGTGGATGATGAATCGTATTTGATTCGATCAAGCGTAGGATCATTGTGGATCCCGACCTGAATTTCAACCATACCACCTGAGCCATCGAGAAGTTTTCTACCGTTGAATTCTGATCCTTCCGAAATTCGTTGAACTTCTTCAAGGAGGTTTTGGAATTCAATGTTTGAAAAACCTCTTTCAGTGTCGCCCACAGTATCAGAGGCTGCCTGGATAGAGAGCTCTCTGAGGCGAATAATGATGTTAGATATCTCGTTGAGGCCGCCTTCTGCTGTCTGAATAAGTGATACGCCATCATCTGAGTTCCTTTTCGCTTGTCTGAGACCTCTGATGTGACTTTTCAGTTTCTCACTGATCGCCAATCCAGCTGCATCGTCCGACGCACGAGTTATCCGTTCACCAGTAGATAGTTTCCTAAGGTTACTATCCAAGTTATTCTTAGTAATTCCTAAAGCACGCTGAGCTGCAATGCTCGAAATATTCGTATTGATTCTTAAACCCATAATTTAATCTCCTGTTAGCATTCTGAACCTCCATGTTCGTTTGTGAACTTCATGTTCACATTGTGTTGTTGTTAATTTTTAATAAACTAACTTATCCACTATCTTGTTAGTACACCCACTACAAGTTTTGCAGGATTCGTTTTACATCAGTAAGTCTTAAGGCCTAAGCCTCAGGGATCCAATTATCCCTGAGAAGCGGCATTAATAAGGCTGAGAGCGTTAGTCGTAGACTGGTTCGCCTGGGCCAATACTGAAGTACCTGCTTGCATCAAGATATTCGTTCTAGTCATCTCAGAAGTAGCGGCTGCAATGTCAGTGTCACGAATACGTGAGTTAGCTGCTGACAAGTTTTCATTACTGATCTGAATGTTGTTAATGGTCGACTGAAGACGGTTCTGAAGAGCACCGAAGTCAGCTCGGATACCAGAAACGTTCTGAATTGCCTGGTCAATCGCTGCTAGTGAGTTCTGAGCTGAAATTTTGTCAGAAACAGAAGCTAAGTTAAGACCAAGAGCTGCAACGTTAACGTCTGCTGATGAAGCATCGAACGTCAAACGGTCAGACATAGGATCATTTCTTGTACCGATCTGGATGTCGAAGACTGATCCAGTACCGTTAAGAAGAGGAACGCGGTTAAACTCAGTAGAGTTTGCGATACGGTCAACTTCTGAAGTTAACTGTTCAAATTCCACGTTAAGGAATTTTCTTTCTGTTGGCCCGATAGTATCAGAAGCTGCTTGCACTGCTAGTTCCCGAAGACGAATCATGATGTTTCCGACTTCAGCTAAGGCACCTTCAGCAATCTGCACTAAAGAGACACCGTCTTGTGCGTTTCTTTCCGCCTGACCAAGACCTCTAATTTGTGCTTTTAAATTTTCTGAAATAGCGAGACCTGCTGCATCGTCTCCGGCGCGGTTGATACGGCTACCAGATGACAATTGCTCTAACACTTTCTGTTGAGCGCCACGTGTTTGACCTAAGTTTCTCTGCGCATTTAGCGATGAAACGTTAGTGTTAATTCGCAAACCCATAAATCCTCCTTGATTGGGTTTCACTCGTTCTCAATCCGTGAGAGGAGTGATGAAGACCTTGCTGGCCGTCATGCATAACTTTTCGACAATGCATCAAAAGACTTGAGTTTAAATGTAAAAAAATTCGACAATCCTTCCAAAGTAGGTTCAAATTATTGAAATTATGGAGATTTACATATGGGCAAAATTTTCCCTCAGATAAAAACCTTAAAAGAAAAACCTGAACTTTTTGAGAAAACTCTCAAATTAATCGAAAAATCTTTCGAGTATAAGTCCCCCAATAGCTTTCAAGTCGATTTCGCTCCTCTGATCGATATCTCAAATCATCACAATTGTTTTATTTTGATCGATGAAAATAAAAATGTTCTCGCTCACATTGGAGCAAAAGAAAAAACACTCACTGTGAATGAAAGAAAATACCCCATCACTCTCCTGGGAGGCATAGCTGTTGACGAATCCAAGAGAGGAGAAGGTCATTTTCAAACATTATTCAATGATGTTTTAGCGGAGAAAAGAGCAGAGACAACTTTCTTTCTCCTCTGGAGTGATCTGGAAAAACTTTATAATAAGTTTGGATTTCATCTTTGCGGAACCCAGTATGAATTTAGTGGTGGTTTGCCGGATCCACTCTTAGAGAAAACCAAGTATCAGGCCCTTTCTCAAGAGGAAAAAAATCAAATTCAAGAGCTGTATGCGAACTCTTTTGCTAAAGAGTACCTCACTCTTGATCGAACTAAGGAAGATTGGGAGCAAATTGAAGAGATCACCAGTGCTGATCTCTTTTTAAATCGTACCAGCACTCAAATTGGTGACTATTACTTCATCAACAAGGGCCAGGATCTTCCTGGGATCATTTATGAGTATGGCTCTAGCATCCCTTTAAATCAGTTTATTGAAGAGATTGGTACTCACGGCAAGGTCTGGATGGGTAAAGAGCTCATGCCAACTGAGAAGCTGCAATACCAATTTTTTATGGGAACCGGAGACTTGAAATTATTTACCGATTTTATCCGCGACTACACCAAAGATAAGATTTCCATTAGAAACATTAATTTAATGAAGCAGGAAGTGTATTTCGATTTTAATGATGAGCTTCAGGGACTTGATCTGCCAGATTTCCTAAGAGGGATTTTTGGACCGGGTACATTTGAAGAATTGGAATTAACACCGATATTTCTAAGTGGGCTAGACAGTATTTAGTACTTTCTAAGTAAGGCCACCCGCCCCATCATATAGGTGGCAATCCCCCAGAAAACCCAGCTAATGACCGGTATATCGGATAGTTTTACAATTTCGATATTGCGGACAAATAAAGAACCACAAAGAATGAAGACACAGGCCATGAGCGAGAGACCCAAGGTATAAAAAGAACGATTAATCCCTCTGGAAAGACGATCCAGATCACGTATTCTTATTTCAGCTGAATAATTATTCTTGGAACTCTCTTTCAAAAACCATTTAAGATGCTTGGGCACAATTCGAAGCGAGCTGATAACATCTTTTGCCACCCACATCAGCTCTTCTTGCGCATTATCCTTAGACAGTAATTCATTGACCAATCCAGGCAGATCTTTTTCCAACACCTGAAATATATTTAAGTCCATTCCGATAGACTTACCTACACCGTCCAAGGTCATGAGGGCCCGGAAAATAATGAACCATTCACGTGGCAGGTACAACTCATGTTTACTTAAAGTACGAATCAAGTTTCGTACCAATTCAGTCATATTCGTTTCTTTGATACTCAATCCAATATAGGGTGAGATCGCATCTTTAATATCCCGAATCAGTTCCTCATGATCAGGGACAGATTCATATTCAGCGACATCCAGGAACTCATAGACCAAGTTATCAAAGTTATAAGTAATGACAGCGTAAAGAATTGATATGAGGTTTGCGCGATTTTTTTTACTTAAAGTTCCCATCAGCCCGAAATCAATAATGCCTATTCGCCGGTCTTTAAGCACAAAGAAATTTCCACCATGAAGATCAGCATGGAAAAATCCATCTGCCAGCAGAGTGTGGGTAAAAAGTTGAATACTCTTTTCGAGTTTTTCCACCATATCCAGGCCAAGCTCTTGCATAGAATGGAATTCATTAAAAGGCCTGCCATCCAAAAACTCCAGCACCAGAACTTCCTGAGTGGTGTATTCCTTAAACACTTTAGGTACCACCAGGTAACCGTCTTTATCTATGACCTCAAGGTTCTTTCTGAGGCGTTCACAGTTTTGCGCCTCAATCATGAAATTAAGTTCAGTTTGTGTACTTTTAAAAAAGTCGGAAATCATCTTAGACATGCCAAGGAATTTAATTTCGCTGGAAACCTTCTCGAGCTTATCAACAATGAACAGCAAAATTTCAAAGTCCGTTAAAATTGTCCGTGCAATATTGGGACGTCTGACCTTCACCACAACTTTCTGGCCAGTATGAAGTTGCGCCTGATAGACCACACCAATCGATGCTGTGCCAATAGCTACCGGATCAACAGATAAAAATACGTCCTCTAATTTTTTTCCAAGATTATCTTCAATGACTTGTCTGGCAGCTTCAAAGGGAATGCCTTTCACTTTGTTTTGTAAAAGTTTTAATTCCCGAATCATAGAAGGTTCAAGGATATCTTCCCGAGTCGCCATCAACTGGCCGACTTTGATAAAACTGGGACCAAGCTCTTCAAAGCTCAGCCGCAGCTGAGTCCCAAAAATTTGCCACCATTCTTCACTTGATAAAGCTTCATTCTTTAGTTGGGAGACCCTCGCCGGCAATACAAATCCCGGAATCAGCTTATCTAACCCAGACTTAACAATTAGTTCGGAAAAACCGTGGCGACTAAGCACAGTGAGAATTTCACGAAAACGTGAAACATTTTTGATAGTTTTAGAAATACCTATGCCGGTCTTTATTATGTCCATAAATTACAAGGTCGCTTTTTATTTTATGGTAAGTTAAAATGCCGAGAGTACCAATGCTTAGAGCACGAGAGAAGTATTTACCTCTATGTTAAAACTGACTGTTTTAATTTTTTTATTCCTGATGCAAACCGCTGCCTGGTCACAAGAGACCTGTAGCAGGGTGGCGACTATTAATTATCAGGAAGTTCTGGTTGATGTGAGCAGTAAAAATCGGGGCGAAGGACTTCGCTACTACTTAGAAAAAGATGCAGTTGCTAAGGACCTTCTGGATGAGTATCAGGAGAATAATCGGCCTACCTGGAAAAGCGCTGCTCTAAGTACTTTGGGCACAGCAATGTTATTAGGTAGTTTCCTGAGAACATCTGATGGTAAAGAGGAAGGAATAACCAGTCGAAATATACTTTTATTTGGCGGGGCAACCATGATTGCGGTAAGCTACTTAATCTCTAAAACCAACCAATACAATAACGAGTATTTACTTCAAAAGTCGGTTGAGGAGTATAATAAGCGAAATACTCCCAAAATCTTTTTTGCCCCAACAGACCCCAGTAGCGGTTTTGGTCTGGGAATAGGTGTGGGCCAGGAGTTCTAATTTGTCACTTACCTGTTATAAATGCGGAAAACCGCTTTCGGATACATATAAAATAATGGTGGGTCGTCGGGATACTTGTTCCAGCTGTATGGCCGATATCCGATGTTGCAAAATGTGTGTTTTCTATGATCCAAAGGCCTATAACGAATGCCGTGAATCCTCGGCCGATCGGGTTCAGGACAAAGAGAAAGCTAACTTTTGTGATTATTTTAAGATAGGCTCTCCCGGAACAAATCCAGATAAAGAAAAACAAGATGCATTGGCCCGCGCCCAGGCCTTGTTTAAGAAGTAGTTAAGGAATTTTATGAGTGAATGTCCAATGACATTGTTTGGCAGAAAACTTCTTGAAGAAGAACTCAATCATCTCGTTCGGGTCGAACGCGAAGAAATCAAGCAGGCCATTTCAGAAGCCCGAGATCTTGGTGACCTTAAAGAGAATGCTGAATACCATGCAGCTAAAGAGCGTCAGTCAATTATCGAAGGCAGAATCCTGGATGTGCAAAGTAAAATTGCCCGTGCTCGAGTGATCAATGTTTCAACTCTTAGCATGGAAAAAATTGTATTCGGAGCCACCGTTACTATCTTTGATAATCAAAAAGAAGTCACCATCACTTTCCAAATCGTGGGTGAAGATGAGGCCATGACGGATCCTAAGAAAATTTCTTACAACTCCCCGCTTGGAAAGGCATTGATTGGAAAAGAAATAGGAGATGAGGTAATCGTCAAAGCTCCTAAAGGCGATTTAACCTATGAAGTCCAAGAAATCACCTACGGTTGAGCTCAGCTGGCATTCGCCGCTTGAAGACCTAACTGCTGGTAAAAAGCCATCCCCAACTATTACAAAGCTCTCTGAAGCTGGTCTTAAAACCCTGCAAGAATTATTATGGATTCTACCCTTACGCATCCATAAAATGCCATCATTCCAGCCTTTTCGTGAAGCTGTTATGAATCAGTTCTTTAAGGGGTCCGGTAAAGTCATTCATGCAGAAATTAAACCGGCCTTCGGTCGGCGAGGAAAAGGTAACATCCTTCTTTATAATGGTTATGTAATTTTAAAGGATGATCTTTCCCAGGAGACCTTAAGTCTTCGCTGGTTTAATCTTTATCCTAATCAGAAAAAACAAATTGAAGCTTTGGATCATCTGGCCTTCTTGGGTCAAGTGCAGGAATTTAAGGCCCAAAAACAAATCATCAATCCTCAGATCATTGACCCTGAGGTGAATAGTAATGCTTATATCATTGAGTACCCTACTGTTAATAAGATTAGTGGAAATCACTTAAAGAAAGTCCTGGAGCTTATTCCTAAGCAACTCTGGGAAGATATTCCGCAGACTCTTCCGGAGCTAGGTTATGACTCGAAACTGAGCCTGGGTGAGGCCTTTAAAGTCATTCATGGTAAAACTCCCGTGGAGTCATTTAATGCTAAAGTTAAAGATACGGCAGAAGAAAGATTGATCTATGAAGAATTCCTAATTGATCAATTAAAAATCCAGACAAGAAGAAAGTTCATCAAGCGTAAAGCAGCTCCGATAATCAACCTGGAGGAAAAAAAGATCAATGATCTCATTAAGCATCTGCCTTTTGAGCTAACAGTTGATCAATTAAAGGTTTTTTCAGAAATTCAGAAAGATTTCAAATCCGGTCATCCTATGATGAGGATGATTCAGGGTGATGTGGGCTGTGGAAAAACGATTGTGGCCTTTCTGGCAGCAAGGGTGGCCAATAAAAGTGGTTATCAAGTGGCATTAATGTGCCCCACGGAAGCTCTCGCAATTCAACATTATGAATCTTTCCGGCAACTAAACCCTGCTTTAAGCATTGAACTTTTACTGGGTTCAACCAAAGCCAAAGAAAAGAAAGCAATACTCAAGAATCTCGCAGATGGGGTGACTGAAATTGTGATCGGCACTCACGCACTTTTTCAGGATTCAGTTATCTTTAAAAAACTGGGACTCGCCATTATCGATGAACAGCATAAGTTTGGAGTTGAACAACGATTGCGTTTGGTGGCCAAGGGCGAAGGAGCTCATAGTTTAATTATGACTGCCACCCCTATTCCACGAACTCTGAGCCTTGCCCAATATGGGGATCTGGATATTTCATCTATTAAGATGATGCCGGCGGGGCGCAAAGGGATCAAAACCCGAATCACAGAAAAAGTTAATTATTCTAAATATGTTGAATTCGTTAAAGGTCGCCTCGCCCTCGGTGAACAGGCCTACTTTGTCTTTCCGGCGATCGAAGAGTCAGAAACCCTGGATCTTCAGAATGTGAAAGACTCACTTATAAAGTATCAGGAAACTTTTCGCGGATTCAGAGTCGATATGCTGCATGGTCAGATGAAACCGGAAGAAAAAGAAAAAACAGTTCAGGACTTCCGGGATAAAAAGACAAATATCCTGGTTTCTACTAGCGTGATTGAAGTCGGTATTAATGTGCCGAATGCCACTATTATGAGCATCTACAATCCGGAACGTTTTGGACTTTCTTCTCTTCACCAATTGCGTGGTCGGGTAGGACGAGGCGAGAAACCTGGTTTCTGTTTCCTGGTGCTGGATAAAGAAGTTTCTCCGGAAGCTCAGCAGCGCCTGGAAGTCATAGAAAAGAATCTGGATGGTTTTATCATTGCGGAAGAAGATTTAAAGTTCAGAGGGGAAGGGGATTTATTCGGAGTAGATCAATCAGGAACCGTCACCACTAAAAAGCTGGCCAACTTCCTCACCCACACTGCCATTTTAGAGCGGGTCGTTGCTGATATTGAACAGCTGGGTATCAACCACCCGGAGCTTTTGGCCCCCCACTTTGAAAGACTCGCAAAAGATCAGAAAATCCTCGATACTATTTAAGAGGATCTCCCATGATTAATATTGAAATAAAAGAAAGTCCTGATAGCAACGCTCTCGCTCCTTTTAAGTACTTCCAAAACCAAATTTACCTGGGAAGAAGCTCCGGAGATCTCTGGATAGATGATCCTGATTTATTTCCCACCCACATTATGCTGGAAGTTATCGGGAACGAGTTACTGATCCACCCTCAAAAAGATGTGGAGTTTTTTTTAATCAATGGAAAACGGGCATCCAATATCAGAAAACTTAAGATGAATGATCAAATCTCTATTGGTAAGACCGTATTTAAAATTATCGGTTATGAAGAAACCGCTCGAATAAGTAAGAAGAACATTCTTAATCAAAAGCTGGCAAAACTCATTGAAGATAATTCACCCCGTTTATCAGTCATTGAACGGCTAACCCAACTTATGAAGTAAAATATGTTTCAAAATAGTGATGCAAACTTTTTTAAGACCAGTGATAACGAACAAATATTTTTTTCGAAAAACTTCTCTACCATAAATCACAGTAAGCCAATTCTGGTATTTAATTATGGTCTCGTGTGCAGTAATCATCACTGGAAGTTTCAGGCAGAGTATTTCGATAGAAAAGGTTATCAGATTTTAATCCATGATTACCGAGGACATTTTCAATCTACTGGATCTCATGATGTTAAAAAGATAACTTTTCCACAAATGGCGAAAGATGTTTCAGATCTTTGTGCATTTGTCGGTATTGATAAAGCGGTCATGCTAGGTCACAGCATGGGAGTAAACATCTGTTTGCAGCTGGCGAAAGATTTTCCAGAGCTGGTTTCCGGCATGATACTCATCTCCGGCACGTTCATTAATGTCAAAGACATTATGTTTGATACCAATTTAATGGAATTCATTGCTCCTATCGCGGCATTGGGTCTTGAAAAGTATCCTGAAATCTTTAAGAAGATCTGGGCCAGCGGTGGTGTTAATCCACTAGTCCGGGAAATTATTCACACCACTGGCTTCAACCGTTCAAAAGTTTCACGTGAGTTCATTGAAATCTACTTAAACCGCGTAGGACAATTAGGGGCAGATGTTTTCTTTCAACTATTCAATGAGATGACTCGACAAAATATCACCGGCAGTCTGGAAAGAATGAATATGCCATCCTTAGTGATGGGTGGTCATAAAGACAATGTTATCCCTAATCACTTGCAAAGAACCCTGGCAAGTCTTCTTCCTCATAGTGAAACTTACTTTATGAAGGACGGCTCTCACGTACCTCAGGCGGACTTCCCTGATATGGTCAATGAAAGGATTGAGCTTTTCCTTCAGCAAAAATTTTAATCGAATTTAATATTATTCAGTTCAATGATCGGTCGAAAGATTCTTTTCATCGCCGATTTAAGTTGGGCCTTTTTATACTCATCATGAGAAGCCTCACCCTGAGTATTCTTCAAGTGGCTTTCATAATCAGTCAGCTGGACTTCAAACGGATAAAAGAAACGCACATCACGGGATATAGGCGATGTATCAAGCTGCAAGAGTGACTGGGATAATGGATCTTCTCTATCTTTTAAGGCCTGCTTTCTGACTTCGTTAAAAGAAGCCATAAACGGGTTCCGGTACTTAATTAATTGTCGGCCGGTAAAATGAATCGCCCGATACTCTTCTGAAGTATGGCGGTTATCATGACTCTTTTTAATGGGAGAACAATCTTCAATCAGGGCATTAAGTCGCTGATAGAAAACATCCTCTGGCATGTCATTGCGAATTGATTCCTTATAAAGAGAAAAAATTCGGGTTCTAAGCATCTTTAAATCAACCAATGAATTCTGAGAGCGGCTTGGCTTGATGTTATTTATGATAGTGACGTGATTGCGATGAAGAAATTTAATCACTCGCAGAGCATCCAGTTTATTGTAAGTGATGATCCTTACGCCAATTCGGTCGAAGAGCTCTTCGGCCACATTCTCCTGCTTATGCAATAGTTTAATGACAATTGAGTCGCGGGTTTTCTTCGCCTTAGTCTGGAAATCATATAAAGGAATAGAAGTCCCTGAATCATTTTTAAGGAACAAACGGTTTTCTTCATCTCGGTGAATAAATTTGTAAAAACGGTCGAAAATCTGTTGCTGGATGGTTGAGAAATAGCGGTATCGGAGATCTTTATCCGTGTGCAAAAGAGTATGCATCACTTTCAGCACTACTCCGGCCCAAAGTTGTTCGTCAGTTTTTAACTTAACTGATGAATAACCGGTGGCAGCTAAAAATAATTCCGAAATATTAGTGATGGAGTAGAGATAATTAGGCACTCGCATATCGAGGCCTTCGGGGTTGCCCTCAATTAAGAAATATCTCTTAATGAACTGCATGGCCTCCTGGAAAATTCCAAAGAGTTCGGCACTTTCAACAGGATCGGAAATATCAAACCCATAACCATACAAAAATTCAGCGACCTGATCTTTGTCGGAGAGCTCAGTCAGGTAGTTAGTTGCATCTAAGGAGGATTTACCACTGCAGACGACATCAAATGTTTCCCAGTTAAATCCATAATCAGCGAGGTAGCTCGGACGTTGCGCCATATTTTGCCAATCTCTCAAATCACGTTTAGAGTTTTAAAAAGGAAAACTAACGTAAATCTTATGAAAGAGCAAAAAATACAGGCCCCTTCCCTTCTAACTGTCCTCTTCTTATCCTGGTTTTTCACCGGAAAATTTCCTAAAGCTCCTGGGACGGTTGGAAGCCTTGCAACACTTCCGCTAATTTACTTGCTGCACCACTTGCAAATAAATACTTATAGTTTAATTACATTAATTATTGCCCTCTTCGTAGCTTCAGTCCTGGTCACAGAACATGTCCAAAAAAAATACCAACTACATGATCCTCAATGGATTGTGATTGATGAGGTGATTGGTATGCTCATCACTTGGAGTTTTGTCAGTACAATTGACTTCCCTACACTCTTCTTGGTTTTTGCTTCATTCCGCTTTTTTGATATTGTTAAAATCTGGCCTGCTTCATACTTTGATCGTTTGCATCATGGTGTTGGAACCATCACTGATGATGTTGTAAGTGGTGTATATGCAGGAATTTTTACCTTATTAATGACGAATTTTTTTTAATTCTCGGCGTTAACTAGCTAAATATTTCAAATCCTTAGCCTTCCGTAAATTTTCCGTAAAAATTGCATAATAGCCATTGTCGAAAACGAAGGGCGATGTTAGCTTGATTATATAACACGCACCTTCATAAACGTATTTTTGTAAGAGAGAAGGAGAACCTCATGTCTTTAAATCACGCTAACACAACAGATGCTGCGAACAAAAAGAAAGCGCTAGATCTGGCCCTTTCAACAATTGAAAAGCAATTCGGTAAAGGGGCAATTATGCGCCTCGATTCAACTGAAGCTGCTGAAAAAATTCCGGCAATCTCAACTGGGTCATTAGGTATTGACCTTGCCCTCGGCGTAGGTGGAATTCCTCAAGGTCGTATCATTGAAATCTACGGTCCTGAATCTTCTGGTAAAACAACTCTTACGCTTCACATTGCAGCTGAGTGCCAAAAAGCTGGTGGAACCGTTGCTTTCATCGATGCTGAACATGCACTCGATACTGTTTATGCAGCTAAGCTTGGCGTAGATATTCCTAATACTCTTATCTCTCAACCAGATTCTGGTGAGCAGGCACTAGAGATCACAGATATGCTTGTTCGCTCAGGCGCTGTAAATCTTTTAATTGTCGATTCAGTTGCGGCGCTAACTCCTAAGGCCGAACTTGAAGGCGATATGGGTGATTCACACATGGGTCTTCAAGCAAGACTTATGTCTCAGGCCCTTCGTAAATTAACAGGTTCAATTTCTCGTTCAAACTGTACTGTTATTTTCATTAACCAGCTTCGTATGAAAATTGGTGTGATGTTCGGTAACCCTGAAACAACAACTGGTGGTAACGCTCTAAAATTCTACGCTTCAGTTCGTATGGATATCCGTCGTATTGGCGCAATTAAAGATGGTGAAGAAGTTACTGGTAACCGTACCAGAGTTAAAGTCGTTAAAAACAAAGTTGCTCCTCCTTTCCGTGAAGTTGAATTTGATATCATGTACGGTGCAGGTATCTCTAAAGAAGGTGATCTTCTCGATGTCGCTGCTAATGAAGGCATCGTAGAAAAAGCTGGGGCTTGGTATTCTTATAACAATGCTAAGCTTGGCCAAGGCCGTGAAGCTTCAAAAGAGAATTTAAGAAACAACCCGGAACTGATGACCGAAATTCGTGCCAAAGTTCTGGCCAAGCACGGTATTACTAAAACCACCGAGATTGCCAATGTGGATATGGCCACAGGTGAAATCAAAGAAGAAAAAACTGCAACTAAAGCGAAAGCCAAAGTTCAATAAAAAAGAAAAGGCCACTTCGGTGGCCTTTTTCTATTCTGCATGAACAAGCGAATCTACAACTACTCCATTCACTTACTTGCCCGTCAGGATTATTCCGAGTTCAAACTCCGGACAAAATTATGTTCAAAAAAAGATAATCTTCCTCATGAAGTGGATGAAGTTCTTGAGGTCTTAAAGGCGAATGGACTTTTAAAGGAAGAAAATTACAGACGCCTTTTCATTCGTAAATGGATGATGAAAGGTGAGTCCGAAGACAAAATCCGTAAACGTGGTGCTCAAGAGCGCTTGAGCTTTTCGAGCGAAGAGTTTCAACTAGTAGGACAAGAGTTGGGCTTTAACGATGAAGACAGTATCGAAAAACTGGTAGCTAAAAAGCTCCGTTCAAAAGAAATACCGACAGACCCTGCCGAGAAACAAAAACTGCGAGAAAAGGTCTTAAGATTTCTCATCTCAAAAGGTCACGACTATAGTGACGCCAAAAATTCTCTTAATAAGTATTTGAATTCTAACAATAGTGACTATTAATTAACACCACAGGTAGTTTTTACAACTGATCCCCCATTAGATCCGAAAGCTAATTACCATGAACTGTATTAAACAGTATCTGGAGTTGCTTCATGAATTTTAAATTTAAAATCGTCGCTTTTCTTATTCTCACGGCTTCTTTTTCAAGTTTTGCAACCAAACCATCTTTCAGCATGAACCAATTTTGTAGTGATAGAAAAGATAATGAATATGTAAAAACTCTGACGAAGGATCCAGATAACCTCATGGCCTTTAGGAATTTTGGTGGTATCGGCAATGGTGGAGTCTGCTGGTGGCATTCCCGATTTCAAAGAAATTCTTTATACCTAACCATTTTTAAACCTCGGGCCAACCGGCCAAGTGAAAATGAAGCTTCCCTGATAATTAAAAAATTAAGGGCGGGTCGCGAAATTGTGATAATTCCAGGTTATGAGAACTTACGAGATTTCTCCCTTGATTTCCAGGTCATGATTCAAGATGAACTTGAAGCTTGGCAGAGAACTGATGGAGCAAAATTCGCTTGGGTAAGAGGACTCAGAGGCAAAGCTGTTGTCACCGCTGATAAAATGAAAAATCTGATGGATGAACTTTATACGGATGTAGAAATCAAAGGAAATATCGCTTATCAAAAACTGCAGATTAAGGGTATTACCGCCCATGCCTGGTTGGTGGTAAATATGAAAAAAGAAAGAAATGGTTATCTTCTGGAAGTAATCGACAGTAACTATCCAAGAATGACTATGTTTTACCGTTATGAAGTTGGAGATACTCGTTTTAACCATGAGTATTATGGGGACTTCACACCTTATCTGGAAGAAACTAAAGAGATGGAGCGAATCGCAAGTACTATCCAGGGCAATTGTAACTCGCTAAAACTGTCTAAGAATTAGACACCGCCAAGAATATCTACAATAGTCATCGTTCAATCGGTGACTTACCCTTCGCAATTTTGGCATTCCCCTTGCTTCTATAAAAGCACAGGGGAATTTTTATGAACTGGAATAACAAGAATAAAGCTTTTGCATTCATGGTGGCAGGACTCTTCGTTCTGACCGGAACCTACAATGCGGTAGTCATTAATTCTGAGTCGCATCTTTCTGGTTCAAATGTAAAATTCGTCAAACGTTTAGATGAAATGTATGGGGTGACTATTAAAGGTCGTGAAGTTGCTGCTACCACTACCTGGCAAAAGCTTGCTCCTTCTCCCATCGTTTCAAAGAAAATGGCAGCGGTGGTTGAAAAAATTTCAGCGCCTGCTCCTGCTCCGGTTGAAAGCGCCGATATCATTCCACAAGCTGCTGTTCAGGAAGAGCTGACACTTTCACTAGTGGAAGTGATTAATCCAAAAAAATGGCAACAAGGTTTAGCTAATAATCAATTTAATGGATCTCTCTCAACTAATAACGGTGTGATTGAAGATTTGAATGTGGCCTTGCCTAACGGTGAAGGTGTCTCGGTTTCATTCTCAGAAATGACTGGTAACGTTTTTGAGTATGATTTTGATGGTGAGCTCTATTCAGGCATGATGTATCAGGTGGATCAAAACTCTTATATGGTGACTTTAACTAATGGCCCATTAGAAGGTACTCGTCTTCGTTTTTCAAGTGTGAGTCCGGAAAATGAAAGATATGAAACGGAGCAAATGCTGGCCGAAAACAATAATGTATCAGTGGGTGACTTTGGCGGAGAAAACCAAATTCAGGCGGAAGTAAGCCCAGAGTCCATGCTGGAAAACGATCAACAGATGCAACAGGAAGCGATTCGGGCCCAAAGTTTTGATTTTAATCAGGCCCAAGCGATGTAGACCACTTTTTGACTCCCCTTGCACAGCGCATTTATGATACCCTTTTTGAGCACTTTTAACTCTCAAGAGGGACTTTATGCGCGCTCAAGAAATCCGTAATGCTTTTTCCAATTATTTTATCAAAAATGGCCATGACAAACATAAGTCATCAAGCCTCGTTCCTCATAATGATCCAACTCTTCTTTTCGCCAACGCCGGGATGAATCAGTTCAAAGATTTTTTTACCGGAAAGGCCAATCCGTCCAATCGCCGGGCAGTCACCATCCAA
Source organism: Bacteriovoracaceae bacterium UBA4096 (assembly GCA_002381945.1). GTDB lineage: Bacteria > Bdellovibrionota > Bacteriovoracia > Bacteriovoracales > Bacteriovoracaceae > Peredibacter. The sequence goes on along the minus strand of DFXY01000024.1, from coordinate 46,228 downwards.
AAATGTGTTCGCGCAGGCGGTAAGCATAACGATCTGGAAAATGTAGGCTTCACTGCCCGCCATCATACTTTCTTTGAAATGTTGGGTAACTTCTCATTTGGAGATTATTTCAAGAAGGAAGCTATTCGTTTTGCATGGGAACTCCTAACTGTTGAACTTAAAATTCCAAAAGATAAACTTCTGATCACAGTTCATGACTCCGATGATGAGGCCCTGGAAATCTGGCACCGGGACATGGGTGTTCCTCGTGAACGTATTTATAAACTTGGCGATAAATCCAATTTCTGGGAAATGGGTGACGTAGGACCTTGTGGTCCTTGCTCCGAAATCTTTTTTGATCATGGACCAGAAAGATCAACCGGTGTACCGGAAGGTCATCAAGAAATTGATGATGAAGGAAGATATGTTGAAATCTGGAATCTGGTTTTCATGCAGTATGAAAAATACAAAGAAGGAAATGAGATAAAACGTAAGTCTTTGCCTAAGCCTTCAGTAGATACGGGCGCTGGACTGGAACGTGTAACAGCTGTGATTCAAGGCAAATATTACAATTACGATACCGATATATTTGAGCCGATCATGAAGGCCATCGGAAAACTTACCGGAAAGAATTACTACACGACTCAGTCTGAAGATGAAAAATCTTCCTTTCGAGTAGTCGCTGATCACATCCGCTCTTGTACTATGTTGATCACTGATGGCGTCATTCCTTCCAATGATGGAAGAGGTTATGTGCTCCGACGGATTATCCGACGTGCCGTACGCCATCTCTCTCTTTTGGGACTTAAAGATATTAGCTTTTATAAACTCATTCCTGCCGTGATCGAATCCTTGGGCGAAGAATATCCTGACAATGCTCAGAATGGTGCTTTGGCCGAGAAGCTTTTAAAGTTGGAAGAAGAAAAATTTCGTAAGACACTCGATACAGGCCTGGCCCTTATCAATGAAGAGCTGACTAAGATTAAACCTGGTGAAAAACTCTCGGGTGAAGTTGCTTTTAAACTTTATGATACATTTGGATTTCCTCTGGATTTAACGGAAGTTATTTTGCGGGAGAAAAAACTCGAACTCGACAGTGAAGGTTTCGACAAGGCCATGGCCCGTCAGAAGGAACAATCCAAGAAAGGTTCCAAGTTCAAAGTTCAGGAAGATAATTTAAAAGTCTTCTACAGTATTAAAGAGAAATTCGGTGAGACTCAGTTCATTGGTTTTGATGAAGTTGTAGGAGAAGCAAAACTTCTGGCCAAAGAAGAAATCGATGGAGAATTTTATCTGGTCTTCGATAAAACCCCTTTCTACGGCGAAGGTGGTGGACAAGTAGGTGACAAAGGTGAAATCCATTCTAAAGAAGGAAAACTGGCCAGCATTTCTGACACGCAAAAGCCAGTTGATGGTTTGCATGTCCACGTCTCCCCGGATGCAGATGCCTTAACCGTTGGCGAAGCTTACACGCTTAAGATTAATCATGAGGAGCGTGAGCTTACAAAGCGCAACCATTCAGCAACTCACCTTCTTCAATCTGCCTTAATTAAAGTATTAGGAAATCATATCAAACAGGCAGGATCTTCAGTAGGTCCTGACCGTTTACGGTTTGATTTCACTCACTCAGAAGCTTTAAAACCAGAAGAGATAGCTCAGGTTGAAGAACTGGTGAATTCAGCCGTTGCTTCTTCTCTTCCCGTTAAGGCCGCACATATGTCAAAAGATGAAGCGACTAAAAAAGGTGCCATGGCACTTTTTGGTGAAAAGTATGGCGACCGGGTCAGAGTTCTTACGATGGGTGATGTATCCTGCGAACTCTGCGGCGGAACCCATGTTTCCAACACTAGTGAAATTGGTCTCTTTAAAATTCTGATTGAAACGTCCCTGGCTTCCGGGGTGAGAAGAATTGAAGCGATTACTTCTACAACTGCTATCGAATATCTACTTAATCGCTCTAAAATTTTGAGCGAAGTTGAGAAGAGTTTTGCCGTTAAAGATGAAAGAGTGCTTGAAAAACTCTCGACCTTACATGCTGAAGTTAAAGAGAAGGCCAGACTGATTGAAACTCTAAATGACAAGATTCAAATGTTTGAGTCGCAAAATCTTTTTACTAATAAGATCGATATTAAAGATGGATTAACCCTGACAATCGCTAAAGTTAATGACGGCGATCCTAACAATATGAGAAAGCTTGGCGACATTTTTGTGGATAAAACTCCTAAGGGTGTACTCTTTCTCATTACCATCCTGGGTGATAAAGTTTCTTTCATCTTAAAAACTTCTCGCAATAATAAAACCGTGAATTGTTCAGAAATTCTGAAACTAGTGATGCCAATTGTGAATGGTCGTGGTGGTGGGAAACCCGATAATGCTCAGGGTTCCGGTGATGCTGCTAAAGTTGAGGAGCTCATCAAAGCAGTGGAAGGGGCACTTAAGTGAAATATCTTTTTATTCTTCTTATCATTGGCCTTTTAGGTTGTACTAAAAACTCAGATCGCTCGGATCATATTGATATTTCTCTTTCAGGAGACATCTCGACCTTGGATCCTGCCAACTGCTATGATCAGATCTGTTATATGCCTGTGGCCCAGGTGTATGAGACTTTATACGAGTTTGAGTACCATAAGCGTCCCTACTCCTTACGTCCTCTATTGGCCGAAGGTTTGCCGGCCGTTTCTCAGAATCGCCTGAAGTACACTTTTAAAATCAAAAAAGGCATTAAGTATCATAAGTCAGAATTTCTCACTGAGGGAAGAGAAGTTAAGGCCCAGGATATTGTGAACCAGATTAAGCGACTGGCCTTTCATGGTACTCGGTCGCAAGGCTGGTGGATTTTTGATGAAAAGATTAAAGGCATCAATGACTGGAGAAATAAAGTCCAGACTGATTTGAACTTATTCTTTAAAGAAGATATCTCAGGAGTGAGTGCTCCAGATGACCACACTCTGGTGATTGAACTCATCAGACCTTATCCACAAATCTTATATGCCATGGCCATGACATTTACTTCTCCTGTTCCCGAAGAAGCGATCAAGGCGAGCAATAATGATCTTTCTCGTAGCAACGTTGGAACTGGTCCTTACTATATCACTCGTTACAATCCCACTCAGGAAGTGATTCTTAAAAAGAATAAGCACTACCAAACCAGCACCTATCCTACTCAAGGAGATCGGTACGCCCATGAAAATAAACTACTCAAAGATGCCGGTGCGAAGTTACCTTTTGTTTCGAATGTGCGCTTTGTAGTGATTAAGGAAGCGCAGACTGACTGGCTTAACTTCATGAAGAAGAAAATTGATATCGTAAATCTTACGAAAGACCATTTTCCCATGGCGCTGACAATGGAAGGCAAGCTGCGACCGGAAATTTCAGAGCAAAACATAAAACTTTTTGCTGCTCCCACTCTTACTTACTGGTGGCTCTCGTTTAATATGAAAGATCCTATCATTGGTAAAAATCTTAATCTTCGTAAGGCCATTGCTTATGGGATTAACAATGATAAATATATCGCGCTCTTTACTTATAACATCGCCCAAGAGGCTAATTCGATTTATCCTCCCGGAGTTGCGGGTTATTCCCCATCAACTGATCTTCCTTACAAGTATGATTTAAACCTTGCAAAAGACTATTTGAAAAAGGCCGGCTATCCAGATGGCAAAGGATTACCCGTTTTAAAATATGACGTACGAGGAACCGACACTCGTAAAAGACAGATGGGAGAATTTGTTCAACAGGAATTAAGAAATCTCGGAATTGAAGTTGAAGTAAGAGTTAATACCTTTCCTGCCTTTCTGGAAAAATCCAGAAACGGCGAACTTCAATTCTGGCAAGGTGGATGGATTCTGGATTATCCGGATGCAGAAAATGTCTTACAACTATTAACCTCGGCCAATCTTCCTCCCGGACCCAACTCTTCGCAATACTCTAATCCGGAGTTTGATAAGCTCTTTAATCAGCTACGTGAAATGGAAGACGGTGAGAAAAAATTCGCATTGATGAAGCAAATGGAAGATATTGTGAACCGGGATTTACCCTGGGCCATGCAGTATTATTCCCGGAACTACATCCTCTACCACAACTATTTAAAAAACTACCGCTACTCAGACATCATCAACAACAGTATTAAATACCTAAAATTAGAAGGCAAATAGCCTATACTTAACCATAGGGCTCAAGCTCTATGGTTCCCTTAAACTTCATTTCAGATCTGACGATAAGTTCAGTGGATTTACCTGCGAGGATCCAATGAAGTTATCTATTTTGATTCTTACCTTATTCTTATCACAAGCTGTTTCGGCCCGTTCCTATGTCATTTTCAGTATGGCACAAGACCTACCGATGGGATTTGATAATGAAGTTGTAAGAAAAAACTATTATATCAATATGGGCACTGGTCAGGGCGTAAAGAGAGACAGTGTGCTGGATGTATTCAGAATCATCTCCGTTCAAAATCCTTACGATAATAAAAAGCGAGTAAACTACAAAGTTAAGATCGGGGAATTAAAAGTTCTTCACTCCTCAGATGAAGCTGCCATTGCCACGGTGAATGAATACGAAAAAGAAAAGACTCCCATTTTTGAACTTGATCAATTCATGATAGGCGATCACGTCGCTATCAATGTTGACTAAGATCGATCCCAACATTCTTCTAATCTTTTTAACTTAAGAATATCACCTTGCAATATGCCTGTCTGAAAGGAAGTTAATCGTACATACATCAGGTACTCTTCACCCTTACTCAAATCAAGGTTTAGCTCCCCTTGCAGGATAACTTTCCTGACAACTTCTCCAGCATAAACGCCCTTAAAATGAAACTCATATGTCCCCTGACTTAAATTGAATTTAGTGACTCTGAGGCATTTAGAAACTATAATGACAGTCTTCATACTAACCGATAAAGCAAATATCGGACCAGACTTAAACCTAGTTAACTTTTTGAATTTTCAAAGAGTATGGTGCATTGCTGGAAAAAAAGGATGACCGAAATGTTACAAGGAACAAGAACTTTAGGCAGACTTCTAAAGTTAAGAGTGCAAAAAACACCCGACCGCTATGCCATTGGATGGATAGAAAATAATGAAGTAAAGAATCTCTCATTTAAAGAATATAAAAATACTATTGAAATCCTTGCCAGCGCCTTTCATAAAATAGGTGTGACAGTTGGTGACAAGGTGGCCATCCTTGCCCAGACATGCAAAGAGTGGCACCTTCTGGATATGGCAACGATGTGTTCACGTTGTTGTCTGGTTCCGGTATATCCAAGCTATCTCCCCGAAGAAATTAATTACATATTCAATCATTCTGACAGTTCAGTTCTAATTGTTGAAAATGATAAGCAAATGGAAAAAGTAATTTCTGTCATGAAGGACTGGAAGAACTTAAAAATTGTTATTTCTATAAATGAACTATCAGAAGAGACTTTAAAGAAGTTCCGGAATTCTTACCCTTACTACAGTTATAAAGAGCTTCTAAGAATTGGTAAAGATGAGTTGAAATCTCAACCAGACTTGCTTGAAAACTATATACAGAATCAACTTCCTGAAGAAACTGCCTCTATTATTTATACTTCCGGCACAACAGGAGAGCCCAAAGGGGCCGTGGTCACTCAACATGCTATGACCACCATGCTTTTAAACGTAGAAGTCACCATTAAAGGGGCCTTTAATTCAAATGATAAGACCATGGTATTTCTTCCATTATCCCATGTGTTGGGTAGATGTGATTCGTTGTTACCTCTGGTTTTCGGTTGGCAGGCCGTTTATGCCGAATCCCTGGAAAAATTGGTAGATAATCTACAGGTGGTTAAACCCACTGTTATGATTGCCGTTCCTCGAATATTTGAAAAGATTTACTCGGCCATCATGGAACAAGTAAATCATAGCAGCTTGTTTGAAAAACAAGCCTTCAAATATGCGGTGAAAGTGGCAGAAAAGTATTTTTCAAAAATTGATAAAGATCTCTCTCCAACTGCTTCAGAAATCCTGGAATATAAAATAGTTTCCAAGGTAGTCTTCTCTAAAATATATAATCGTTTTGGTGGAAGAATCCGTTATTTCGTCTCGGGTGGCGCCCCGCTTTCACCTGAGATTATAAAATTCTTAAGATATGCGAATTTAACCATTTTGGAAGGCTACGGACTAACTGAAACCATCGCTCCTTGTTGTCTCAATCCTTTATCCAAACAAGTTCCTGGAACGGTGGGAAGACCTATGGGTGACGTGCAATTTTCTTTTGGGCCCGATAAAGAGATTCTGATTAAATCAGAGGCCCTGATGAAAGAATATTATAAGAATCCGGAAGCAACCGCCGAAACTCTTAAAGATGGTTGGTTATATTCGGGAGATATTGGAGAATTTACTCCTGATGGTTACTTAAGAATCACGGATCGAAAAAAAGATATCATCATTACTAGTGGTGGTAAAAACGTAGCTCCCCAAAAGATAGAAAATCTGGCCAAGACCAAACCTCATATCTCTCATCTTGTTGTTGTAGGTGAAAAGAAGAACTATCTGACGGCACTGGTGGGTATTGAAAAAGACCGTTTTCTTTCGCTACTGGAAGAGTTGGATTTGCCTTCGGACTGCTCAGTTGTAGATTTAGCTCAAAGCTCTAAAGTTAAAGAGATTATCCAGAATGAGATTAATGAAATTAACCATGATCTTGCACAATTCGAGACCATTAAGAAATTCACTATAGTGACAGAAGAATTCACAACGGATAACTTTCTGACGCCATCCTTAAAAATTAAACGCAAAGTGGTGGTTGAGAGATACAAAGAGCAAATTGAGGCCATGTATGCTTAGTTATTGAAAATTCTCAGGAATTGACGATAATGAGAATTGAATTGATCGGTTTTCAAACAATGCAATGCAATAAATTATAGAATTCTTCTTTGACATAAGCAGCTAACTGCTTTAAAAATGAAGTTTCCTAACCCCCAAGAGGTATTCATATGGCACGAGTCACAGTCGAAGATTGTTTAGAACATGTTGAAAATCGTTATGAGCTAGTTCATTTAACAGCCAAGCGTGTGAAGCAACTTCGTGAAGGTGACGATTCTCAAGTTAGAAGCAAAAACAAAGAAGTTGTTACTGCTCTTCGTGAAATCGCTGCTGGAAAAGTTAAGCACACAATTAAAAGCGAATACGATTCAGACGAATTCTAATTCTAAAAATGAAATTCAAGAGAAAGGCCACCTTCGGGTGGCTTTTTTTATTGGATGTATAGAATACCAAGATCTTTATAAGCGCAAATGGTTGGAGCTTCAGCTTTTTGGCAAAGGAATTTTAAATTAAAAGGCTCACTCTTTACGGCCTTTCCGCCTTTAATAGTAGTAACCGTTTTAAAATCATTCGAAAGTTTAATACCTGAATCCTGCACCCAGTTTAATTTTTGAAATTTTTCAAATAATATTTTGAGTTCAGGATATAAATCTGACCCTTGTGAAACTCTAAAATCATTAAGTACTAAAAACGACTTGTGAGGAGTTTTATCAGAGAGATCATTAAAGCTCGAATCTTTCCTTTTCATGAATTTATCAACGGCCTGAATTTTACCAAGTATTTCATCTAGCTTCTTAAAATCTTCAGAGGAGATAGTCGAATTCTTCAAGGAGAAAAATCCTAATGTGTACATTTTCTCTTGGTCAAAAAAATTCGAGCTTTTCTCATAAACTGATTTTTTAGGAGTTACAGAAAATTTCTGAATTGAGCTTCCATCAGGAGAACTGTGGTACTGCGAAAGGGTGGCAGCTTCAACTGAACACACCAATAGAAAAGACCATAGATACTTCATTGAGGAACTCCGAGGTAATATTTGTCATCCCGGCATTTAGCAGGAACATTACAGCTACTTGATTTATTATTTTTATAAGCAAAATCAGCACACTCTTGATAACCAGCAGACCTACCAGGACACGTGCCTTCCAGAATCTTATAAAAGTGATTTGGCTGCAACAGACTTTCAATCTGAGCGTCTGAGGTAAAAGTTAAAATATTATTTTGCATCTGAGGTGTAGCAACCCTTTTGCTGATCTTAGCATCAATGGGCTTAGTTCCATTCGGGCAAGAACTCATACTTTTAGGGTTCATCACTTGTTTTAGAATTGTTGTCTTTTTCTGCAGACATTCTGTATCGTCGGCAGGGCAGGTGCAGGAAATATCATAACGTTCGATATTGTATTGAGGTGCACCCTGTTGACTAACAACACCTCTACTCTCAACCACAAAGGATCTTTCCGCATTCCCTTTCAATAAAATGCTCTTTGCCGGGTCCGTGATACTTCTGGTTGAAGGAAGATTCTTAGTTGTACAGTACTGGGCCCTGAAGCGGTAATCAATTACCGAAAGGGCATTCTGACGAGTATATAACGTTTTGATGTCTTCATTGGAAGACTTCATCACACTTGAACAAGGGAGAAATCCGCAATCACAACTATTGGTTTTAGGAACTGCCTGATCAAAAGCTGAAAGTTCTCGCATAATGGATGGAGCTTTAGTCACCACCCGGCAATTCCACATATCGCCGTATTTCGCCCTATTCTCCTCATACTCATCACAAAGTCCTAAGAGATGTAACATTTCATGAGTGATGGTGGCGCAGCCAACGTCTTCAGCATAACTGGCAGCATTGGTTCCAAAATCCGGAGATTCGATGGAAATCACATTCTCTTTGGGGCGTTGCCCTTTAGGTAATGCATTGATTTCTTCAGGCGTCAGTGCGATAAGCTCCATTAATTCACCGTTAGGACCTTTCATAAAAGGGGATGCTGTTTCTAAACATCCTTTCGCCCTATTCATCATTTCCTGAGTGCTTAGTTTACCTGAACCTGTTTTAAATTTAACATTGAGGATGGCCTGATAATTACCATCACTTTTTCTCTTTAGCAGATAGTCTCCAGTAGCATAATAATTGGTATTTAATTGCTGGAAAACTTTATGTTCTCCGGGATCCAATGCCTGGCAATTGGCTTTTTTATTAATGCTCTCCACTCGGTGAATAATTTCCTCAATCGGCTTAAGATCATCTTCGGGTTTACATTCAAGCATCTTGGCCAGCTCATCCGGCCCTTTATCTCCGTAAATATAACCAAACATCTGATTTAAGTTATTCAAGACCTCTGTTCTTTTAGGGGATTCTCTGGTTGTATTCAATACGTCTGACTTCGCAGCCATGTAGTTCTGTACATACTGTTTAGCATCGTTCCTATTCAAGGACATAAAGACATTTTCTATGTTTTGTCCCACGACTTTATCAAAATCTGACACTTTAAAGGTCGTCTGGTTGTAGGTAAAAGTTTGGCTTAACTTCTCCGGACTAATTTCTTTTTTTGCAATTTTCTCGATAAGATAGTCTTCTGGCGATAACTCTGGTGCACGGGCCTTACTTCCAAAGGTCTTCTTCCCAAGAGTCATTTTTATTTTTTCTTGAACTTTAGTCTCGACATATGAAATAGCGGTAAAACAAAAATCATGTTTAGAAGCAGGACATTCTTGTTCTTTAAATTTAGAAACTTCACGAACAATATTTTTTTGAAAAACCTCAGCGCAAGCGGAAACCTCAGATGATGATTGTTTTCTTTTGAGGGAGTCACTCAGGATGTCAGGTACAAATTGAAGTTTTGCATTGGAATCAAGTGAAACCTCTACTGAACTTGCAGACGATGATCCTAATGGACATACCCACTCAACACTGACTGCATAGGCCTGTCCTTGAATTAAGACGAGCCAGCAGCTCAATAATATGAATTTCAACATAACCCTACCCTTGGATCAAAACGGGAAATACCCGTTCTTTAATCATAATAGATAGGAGAGATATGGCCGATACGGGCAATAAGTGCAGGACAAAAGAAAGGGACCCGAAGGTCCCTTTCTTTTATTTTCTTTTAAGTGCAATTTTAAGGACTTCATCAAAATGTTTTACAGGATGAAAACGCAAGCCTTTTCGGTGACGTTCAGGCACTTCCTTAAGATCCTTTTCATTTTGCCATGGTAAAATGATCTCTTTAATTCCTGCCCGTTTGGCGGCCAGAACTTTTTCCTTTATTCCACCAACCGGCAAAACTTTCCCAGTTAAACTCAACTCACCTGTCATAGCGATATCACCCCGAACCATCTGATGGGTGGCCAGACTATAAAGTGCCAGGGCCATGGTGATACCTGCTGAAGGTCCATCCTTAGGAGTGGCACCTGCCGGCAAGTGCAGATGTATTTCATGAGTGGCAAGAAAGTCAGTCGCTTCTTCAGGATTAGGAGCAGGAACATTGGAAGTTGTTGGAACGGCCTGAATATTCTTAGCAGGTTTTTTAGAAACTTTTTTCGTAATCTTTTTAGACTTAACCATCTCTTCTTCAATTTGTGATTGAAGAACGCGTTTTACATAACTGTAAGCAAGATTGGCAGACTCTCCCATCACTTCTCCAAGCTGACCAGTCAGCTTAAAGCCTTTGCCTTTAAGTGGAATTGATTCCACAAAAAGAATATCTCCTCCAAAAGAAGTCCAAGCTAGGCCAGTTACAATTCCCGGCATGAGAGGCTTCTGGGCCTTATCCGTTTCAAAACGTTTACTGCCTAGCACGTTTTCAAGATCTGATTCTTTAGGTGCATATTTTTTAAATCGTTTGTTAGAAACCTTTTCAAGAGCTGCTCGACGGCAGAGCTTAGCAATAAGCTGTTCCATGACTCGTACACCTGGTTCACGGGCATAATCCGAAACCAGTGCTTTGAGGACAGCTGCACTCAAAGAAAATTCACGGGTCATTAAACCGTGCTTCTTTAATTGCTTAGGAATTACCCATTTAGTAGCAATCGAAAGTTTTTCTTCAATGGTGTAACCTGAAAGTTCAATCAGCTCCATACGATCCAATAGGGCTTCAGGAATTTCTCCAACATAGTTAGCAGTCGCAATGAAAAGAACTTTTGAGAGATCAAAAGGAACATCCAGATAGTTATCAATGAATGTTTTATTTTGTTCAGGATCAAGAACTTCAAGTAAAGCAGAAGCAGGATCACCTTGATATGATTTCCCGATCTTATCAATCTCATCTAACATGATAACTGGATTATTAACTTCCACTCGCTTCAACGCTTGAATAAGCTTTCCTGGCATAGCTCCAACATAGGTTCTTCTGTGCCCTTTGATTTCAGCTTCATCCTTCATTCCACCGAGAGAAAAACGATAGAATTTTCTTCCCAAGGCCCGGGCGATCGAATGGCCCAGTGAGGTTTTACCAACACCAGGAGGACCTGCAAGGCAAAGGATTGTGCCATCATATTCAGGCTTAAGTTTTCTGACTGCAAGAAATTCCAGAATTCGTTCCTTAGGCTTCTCAAGACCATAATGATCTTTTTCAAGAATCTTTTTAGCAGCTTCGATATCTACCTTATCATCCGTGGATTTGCTCCATGGAAGCTGAACCATCCAGTTAAGATAAGTTCTAGTGACATTATATTCAGGTGATGAATCAGGAATAGATTCTAAGCGCTCCATCTCTTCGAGTGCAGCTTTTTTGGCTTCTTCAGGTAACTGAGCTTCCTCAATACCTTCTTTTATCTTTTTAAGATCTTTCGCCTTATCGTCTTCATCCATGCCTAGTTCATTACGAATAACTTTTAGTTGTTCACGTAAGAAATATTCACGCTGATATTTATTAACTTTATCGTTAACTTCATCAGTGATCTTCTTTTGAATATCAGCGACATCTTTTTCGCGTTTCAGGTAAACCAGTAATTTCGCGAAACGTTTTTTTACGATAAGTGTTTCAAGGAAATCCTGAGCTTCAGGCACATCCAAAGAGAGTGCGAATGCTACTAAGTCCGCTAGAGATCCCGGTGAAGGGGAATTCAGCATCGCAAGCTTCATTTCTTCGTTAAAGTAAGGATTGATCTCTGAAAGCTTCTTAACTTGATTAATAACCGAACGGGTATAAGCATCAAGCTCTTCATCAGGTTCATGGATATCATTAAAAACTTCTGTTTTAGCAATGAGCAAAGGGGTGTCGGTTGTATATTCAACTGCACGGTACCGCTTCATTCCATGAACCAGTAAATTTACTGAACCATCAGGAAGTTTTAATTTTTTAATGACCTTACAAAGAACACCCACTTTGTAGATATCTTTGGGTGTAATACCTTTACTGGTTAAATCAGAAGCGGATGTCATTGAGACATAGTCATCATCGTCATCTTCATAGCTAACTTGCTCTTCATCCATCTCATGCAGAACATCCTGGGACTCTCCAAAGTCCTTAAACTTCACCAAGTTTAGAGCAACGTAATTACTCTTGCTCAAATAACTATCAAGTTCAGGAGTATATTTATCTTCAGAAAGAATGATTGGGGCAATCATTCCCGGGAAAATGGGACTATTCACGATAGGAATGATGACAACCTCGGAAGGTACTTCAGCAACCGAATGTGATTCAGTATTTGCTTTCGCAGTTTTTTTAGACATATGTTTTTTTCCTTATGGTTATCTTATATCGATCACTAAACGGCCGGGATTTTCAAGATAGAATATATCAAAGCTTGATTTCCCTTTAAGTGTCATCTCCATGGTCATCGTTTTCCCATCAACACTGATGAAATCAATCGACTTCACAAATTTAGAGTTTTTTAGCTGGGGTTGATTGGTCATGATCGATGTATCAAAAAAATCGACAGAGATCTTTTTATCGGCAGTGATGTGCCCATAAAGTTTTGGAACTGAAGATGTATTGAAGTCAATGACGACTCTTTCATAACCACGTCCATTAACCGCGGAATTACGGACTGAAGTGATATTGGAAGACTTCAAGCTAGAGTTCAAATGAAAAACACCCGAATCCAGAAAAATAGATTTCTTTCTGGGAGATACTTTCCAAATGCGCTCTTCCATTAAATTTTGTGCCAGAATGGGCGTTACTGCGAGTAAGCAAAGCAAAAATAAACTCAACTTCATTCAAGCACTCCTGTAATTGAAATAGATTCGTTTTATTTTAATAAAAATGATGGGTTAAGACAAAAATTTCTTACGGTATTTCAAGAGAGAGGAAGAAACTAGCGCCATAAGGAAACCAGTTAACATAAGGGGCAAAGAACCACCTGGTCCACCTGCAGGAGGATCAATGGTGCCACAGGCCGCTCCCCCAGCAGTAGCTTCGACTGAAGATGATGATTCACTAATCGTGCGGGCCCGTGCCACAGGGTAGGTAAAAGGAGCATCGAGACAGCTGGCATTGTCTGACAAAATAGCTCCACTATCGACTAAGGGTCTGAGTCCTTGAGGAGTCAGCTCCCAAATAGATGCCACTAATAGGTAAGGAAGGTATTGATCACTAGTAAATTGTTTAAAGGAAGGAAATGTTTGAGCAATATAAGAGCTAGAGAGCACACGTGAGTGAATGTTAACCTCAAAGTTGTTAATAGCACTATTACTGCTTAATTGAAGATAGGAACTAAAGTCAGTTTGATAAGTTTCTGTAGTTTCCGAATATTCTCTTTCGCGGCCAGCATCACTAATGGTCGCTCCATTCATATTGACTGACATTTCATATTCAAGTTGAGAACCAAACGGATATGAAACCAGGGCAACTTTTAAAAACTTAATTGTTCCTGATAATTCATTAAATCCAGTCAAATCAACTTTTAGACGATCTGTTTTTGACCAATTATTGGAAGAAGTAAACCATCCAGGATTGACCCAATCACTTGGGCTGCTATTTCTAAACCAACCTACAAAAGATTTTTCATATTTCTGATCGACCGAGTAGTCATAAACTGTAATGGGGGTAAAAGAGCTTTGCAATTTTTCCTGATTATAAACAGAATCAGCTCTTAAACTGCAATTGATGGTGACTGTCCCCACATCAATCGAAGGTTGAGCGTAAGAAAGATTCAATCCATAAGGTTTGCCGCTCTTTTCACTTCCACAACCTGTAAAAAAAGATCCTACATAACTTGCAGGACAAAAATCCGTTTGAAAGTTGGAAAAATAGCCCGGTAATGAATTGGCATTTTTAATTGGTGCTGTATAAAGATAATAGGTGTCTTCAAGATCCAAACCATCCAATGAAAAAAAACCATTTTCATCCGAAATGACCCCACTGGCCTGGCCGGTTGTTCTTGAAATGGCCTGAACGTGCACGCCTAATACCCCAATATTATCTCCACCTCGCACATACCCGGTAATGCTTCCAAAATCTGTGTCATACTTTTTCCTTAAGCCTGATTTATCATCAAACGCGACCGTACTTTGGCCTGAAAAAGAAGAATAAAACATTGAAGAATTTAAGACTTCTGAATGAGATAGCCCAAAGAGATGGCCTAATTCATGAGTAACAACATCCCCTAAAAAGACCTGGCCCGTGGGATATAGCCCCTCGGTTTCCTGGAAATCGTAATCGTCATTTAAAGATATGATCGCTTTCTGGATGGCCCCAGAAGAATTATAACTAAGTTCAGTTACCCCCAGAACGGCCGAGCCATAGGGGTAATTAGAAACAAATCTGATTTCATTGATGGAAGAAGAAACTGAATTTACTTTCGCAGATGAGCTGAGATTCCACTGGTTCATTGAATTTTGAATAATTGTTTGAACCTTGGATGAACTCATATCCGAGGTATTAGTCTTAATAACCATTGGAACTGTAGGATTAGACCAGAATAATTCCTTACCTGAAGGAGTTAATGAAGTCTGATGACCCCAGCTTAAAAATGAAAACAAAACTAAACAGATGCCAAGATACATTTCAATCCATTGAAATGAGTTTAATTATTTCGCTACTTTCTGCCGCGCAAAGCGAAAGATTCCACCGAGGATGGCCAGTAGAAAGATCAACCAGAAGTTACTAATGGCAGGTCCTACACTATTTTCCTCTTGATCAATTTTTGAGGCAATAGCACGGTTTTTTCCCTCTGGAGCGGAAGCTGGTAGACGTCCTGGATTCTCGTCTGGTTCAGTATGGTATTCGGGGACCATGACCACTTTAAGACGGGACCCCTTAATTGCCCTAACACGACTTTCAAAATCATCCAACTTCACCTGGCTGACCCGGATATCTTCTGGAAAAAGAGAGTTCACAATCATCTTCTCATTTCCATAGTTAATGATCCGGAAAGTTCCAAAACCTAAATTCATTCCCCAGTACCTGTCCTTCACGCTTTTAATCATCAGAACTACGTTCTCACCGGTAACAAAATGCGGGACTCCTTCAATTTTCACGTTCAGGTCGCCCAGTTGGCCTCCGGGATAATGAACAATAATCTCGTCCATTCCAAACATGTCAGATTGCATCCCATGCTCTTTATTCATCTTAAAGATCATTTGAGTGGCAACAGTATCGTCATCAAGCTTAATCACTTTGCTGCGAAGGAAATGTCCCATCACAATGCCATCAGCTTCTTTAATCTGCTGATCAACTGACTGCATTTGAAAGACAGTCGCTCCTACCGGGAGGGACAAAAATAGAAATAGAAGTCGGATGAACACAAAAAACTCCTCGCTTTAACCTACTTTTCTTGTCGGTTAAAGCGAGGGAGAACTTGAATTTATTGCTCAGGCTTTAGGCATAGGAATTAAATCAATGCTTTTAGTATCAAAATGGAGCTTCCAGGAGGCAAGGTGCTTAAAACAGGTGGAAGAATCAATGATCACTACCGTGTTTTTAAGCTGGATTAAATCCTCCAGAAACATGCCCAGTAGTTTTAATTCCTTTTCAGATAGCCCAAAGGAGATATTCTCAAAAATCAAAAGGGAATTCTGAATATTCTTTAAAAGTTTAGAGAGCAGAAACACGCGTTGTTTCTCGCCTCCAGAAAGAGAATTAAGTGCGCGATCAAGCGAGAGGTAATCTAGATTCAGGATTTTAAGGTACTCCCAAACTCGTCGAAATTTTGGTGTAAGAATTATTCGATCAAGGACCTGATTCAAAGGAAGATTATAAGCTTCGGCTACCGTCATCTTTCCATCTGATATATTTGCATAAAGAGGCTTAATTTTCAGACCTTTGCAGTCTTCACACTCCAGAACAATATCTTCCAGGTACTGCATTTCAATCACAATACTTCCCCTGCCTTCGCAGCGCGGACACATCCCCAATTCTGAGTTGGATGAAAAATGTCCTTCCTTTAAGTTCATACTTTTAGAGACAGGAAGCTTTAAAAAATGCTTTCTGATAACAGAAGCTAATTCAGTGATGGTGCCGACACTAGAGCGGGAGGTAAAACGATTCAGATCGCTTGAAATAACCAGGACATCATCAAACTTGACAGGGTTTTTAACAGCTTTAACATAAAACTCATCTTCCTCCAGCCATTCTCCATATAACTTCTTATAGATTGTGTTTCCCATGACTCTGATAAGATTGGCCGTTTTACCGGTTCCAGAAGCTCCCGTAACCCAAGTCATTGCATTAATCGGAACTTTAAAATCAGGATATTTTTTCCCAAAGATTTCAGGCTGAAGAACTTCTATCATAGAGGGATTTTTATCAATGGTCTTTTTCTTCTCCCAGATGACTTCTTCCTTATTTTTAAAATAAGCCTTGGCTTCGCCCTGATAAATAAGTTCACCGCCCAACTTTCCCGAGCCTGGCCCCATGACAATTAAATGGTCCGAGGCTTTCTGGACTTGCTCGGAGTGATCAATCAAGATTACCGTATTACCCTGTTCAATAATCTGTCGTAACCCTACTAGAAGCTTTTCTAATTCTTTATGGGCGAGACCAACGCTAGGTTCATCCAGGACAAACAAACTATCGGTTCCCTTGAAGGAGAGGTATTTTATCAATAATAACCTTTGATATTCACCGGCCGAAAGCGTCTTGGCTTTTCTCAATAACGATAAATGGTTAAGCCCCATATCCATCGCCATTTTTAACTTTTCACAGATGTCGTTAAAGATTCTTTTTTCATGAGAAGTTGCGAGAGACCTTTTTTCACAGAAGAGCGGATAAGCTTCTTCTACGGTGAGTCCCATGATTTCTTCCAGCCCCCAATTTTCATTTCTAAGCTGGACCTGATAGTGATGAATATTTTTATTCAATCGCGAGGAATGACAAACCAAGCAGGGTTCTTCCCGCTGCATATGACGAATATAAATCCGTACCGATGGTTTATATTTCTTACTCTCAAGATAAAACTTTAATTCTTTGTAACCAGGATAAGAACCTTGCCCTTCTTCCAGTAATTGAAAAAAATCTTTCGGGAGTTTTTTAATCGGTGTATCCAGAGGAACTTTATTCTTTTTTAAGAGCTTTAAAAGTTCTTCATAGGCATCCTGAAACGGTCCATAATTGAGAAGCTTGAGTCCTCCCTCAAGAATAGTCATATCTCGGTCGATGATTTTCTTTTCATCATAAATTAGTCTTGCTCCATACCCATTACAATTGGGACATGCTCCAAGTGCACTATAAGGCGAAAAGGCGCTCACTGTGACAGCAGGAATAGACTCAAAGTCACATTCAGGACAAACTTTTTCAAAATGAAAGTTTAATAGTTGCGGCTTCTTAAGCACTCCGCCCCAGAGATAAAAGTTGATATGATACTGATCGAGCTTAAGTTCTTTCCAGCGCTTTTCCAGATTGGAGAGACTATCCCATTTAAAACGCAGAATTTCCCAAAACTCATCTTCGGGATTAAAGGCCTCTACAGTCTTACGTTTTTGAGAATAAGATCTAGCAGGTAGAAACTCCTCGCCATTGACCCTTTGAAATTCGCTTGGACTCAAAAGAATATAAAAAATGCCATCGGCATTTTTAGGTGCCTGCGCTCTTAATTGATCGGCCACCGAACGAATTTCAAGCTCAAGGGAATGAGTAGGGCATAACTCTTTTGAAAAACTAAAAAACAAATTCTGTAAGCTGTCAGTTAGCCTCATCACATCGGCCACTACCGATCGTGAGCCCACCACAGGATTTATTTGAGGCAAGCCAAAAACCGGCAATACTGGGAAAATCTGATCAACATCCACCGCTGCCGGTCGCTCTGTAAAAAACTTCATCGAGTTAGGAAAAGAATTGATAAAACGGCGCTTAGATTCTGTTAATAATGTGTGGAATGCCAAAGAGGTCTTACCTGAACCTGAGGGTCCGGCAAAACAAACTAATTTTCTAAGGGGAATGTTGAGATCAATGTTTTTAAGGTTATGTACCCTGGCCCCACGAATCTCAATAAACTCAACGTCGTGCTTATCCATGTGGAATAAGATGCCACGAGAAAAATAAAAAGGCCCCAAAAAGGGGCCTTCTGAATTGTAGTGTTGAATTCTTGTCGAAATTAACGCTTAGAGAACTGGTATGATTTACGAGCACCAGACTTACCATACTTCTTACGCTCAACTTTTCTAGAGTCACGAGTTAAGAAGCCGGCAGTTTTAAGCTCTGCTCTAGAATTAGGAGCAAGCTTAAGAAGTGCACGAGCGATACCAAGACGAATAGCACCAGCTTGACCTGTAACTCCGCCGCCTTTTACGTTTATTTTGAAATCGTAGTTTTCATTCATCTTTAAAAGATTAAGAGGTTGAAAAACGATGTAACGACTTGTCGCTTTAGGGAAGTAGTTTTGAACGTCACGTGCATTGATAAGAATTTTACCAGTACCACGAGAAACGTAAACTCTAGCTACTGCTGATTTACGACGGCCGATAGTGTGAAGATCATAAGATTTAGCTTTGCTCATATCGATCTACCTTTAATTAAAATTTGAAAGTTAATGGTTCAGGCTTCTGGGCTTCGTGGGTATGTGTTGGACCTACGAATACTTTCAGCTTAGTGAACTGTGAACGGCCTAGAGTATTTTTACCAAGCATCCCTTTAACCGCTTCTTCAACGATTAACTCTGGGTGTTTAGCAAGTTGCTCTTTAGCAGTACGCTTCTTAATTCCACCAATGTGGTTAGTGTGCCAGAAATAGTTCTTATCGTCCCATTTCTTACCAGTGAACTTCACCTTTTCTGCATTAACAACGATAACGAAATCGCCAGCGTCATTGTGGGTAGTGAACTGAGGCTTGTGCTTACCGCGAAGAATCTTCGCAATTTCAGATGCAAGACGACCAACAACCATATCTGTTGCGTCTACAACGAACCACTTTTTATCGCCCATTTCGGCTTTAGTGATCGTATACGATTTCTGAGTGATCATAATCAACCTTCCATTAATTAATAAAAATTTTGTCCCTTATAGTGAACATTGCGGCCATACGTCAAGAACAACTCGCTAAGCCAACTTGCTAAGGGTCAGCGGGAGCATTCAGGCTCTTTTAAAATTCGGGGGATTAAAAGAAGCCGATTGACACATGGAAGCGTCCGGGGTCCTCTAAATTACCACTGGCATCTTTCTTTCTCAAGAGTTTTATTCCGTAGTCAAAGTCTAAGGTACCCACTGGGGTGATAATTTTAAAGGTAACTCCGACCGAGTCCCTAAGTTCGCCTAAATCCATTCGGTCGACAAAGACGCGCCCTGCATCATAAAAAACTCCGGCCATAAGACTGTCGTTAATAAAGTAGCGTGGCTCCAGTTTAAAGTTGGCCAAATAAGCTCTGTTGTCGACCCGGACCTCAGAAATATCCTTATCATCCGGTAATCGGTTCATTTCTTCGTCATTAAATCCTCGTACGATATCCATACCAGTTAGCCGAAAAACTTTAATGTTTGGGATATAGCCTTTAGTTTGCTCAGACCCATCTACATTCACTTTTTCTGTTGCCAAGTTTTCCTGTAAACCACCAACCACCGAAACGGCCACTGTGCCATTTTTAAATGGGATGTAAAAACGATTCCGGCTAATCAGTTTATAGTAATTAATGGTGAGATCTGGCTCTTTCTGAGAGAAAAAATAGGGATTAGCAAATTCGGTTGAAAGATTAAAGAAAGCACCTTTCAAAGGATTCACCTGGCTATTTCGTAAGTCATAAGTAAGGCTGGGAGTGATCGCTCCAATCTGAAAACTGCCATTATCAATGGCCTGAGTGGCATTGTACTGGCTTATATCTTCAAACTGGTACCTGATGGATGAAGAAAGACGTTTTGATAGATCACGGGTCAGAGTCCCATTAAGTCTTAATATGTCAGCATCAAAAGAATAAAAGCGCCTGGTCTGATAGGCCGCACTCGTACCTAGATCAATTAATGAATCAAAGATATCACCTTGGTTAAATGAGACAGAGGTATTGTGTTCTAGTAGTTGTTCAGCATCTTTACGTCTTTCAGGATCCAAAGTACGAAAGCTTAGCCTGTGGTTTAACTGACTCCTGAGAGTCAGTGCGCGATTATATCCACCTATATTCTGATAAGTTGCAGTAGCTGTAAGTTTTATCCCTAAATCTGTTCGATAACCGGGTGCAATTTCTACCAGTCCGTATTCCCTTTCCACTACTTTTACAATTAAGTCAGTCGCTGCATTTTTTGAGTTATGTCTTAGAGGGGTAACACTTACTGATGTAAACAGTCCGGTGGCCGACAGGGCAGATTCTATTTCCCGGGTTTTGGTAGGTGTGACAATCTCTCCCTCATCGAGAAGTATTTTTTTCCAAATAACTTTCTTTTTAGTTTTGTCATTCCCAAGATATAAGATGCGGTTCAATTTAATAACTGGTCCAGCTGTAATTTTAAACTGAATATCTACATCAGATCCTGTTTTAGAATATCGAACAAAGTCACTGTCATTAGCATTTGAAACTTCAGCATAATAATAGCCCTGTTCTTGAAGATAGTTAGCAACTTTTTTAATATCTTCTACCATGGCAATTGGATTAAAAGGGCTGCCTATTTTGTTTGTGAGTTCTGACAAGATGGAATGCTTAAATTCTTCTGGTAAACCTTCAAACAGTATTTTTCGGACATAGGCCCGTGGACCTTCTTGAATGCTGTATTCGACCCTTGCCACTTTCTTTTCGGAATCAAAAGTAGTGACAGGGTCTAGAACTCGAACCTGGACGAAGCCACGTCTTATATACTCAGTTTTCAAATACTCCTGGAAATAGGCCAGGTATTCCCGGTCGTAGTATTGTAAAGAAGCCAGCTCAAAAGCTTCTTTTTCATAGAGCCGTTTTAGTTTTGAGTTTTTAAGATAAATGTTTCCAGTGAAGACGACATTCTCTATCCGTGTCTTTCCATCCTCATATAAGAAAATACGATAAAGCTTTACGGCTTCATCATAGTTATTTTTATATTTTGAGGTTTCCACTACAAATTTAGCATTTAGTAATGCTCGGTTATTATAATGCTCGTTCAAGGCATTCTTTATAGTGACTGTATTGAGAGTGCGTTTATATTTGCGAAAAAGATCGATCATTAAATCATGAATGACTGAGCGGTCTTCCACCTTGAGATTCTTAAAATCAAAAGCAAACAATTGGTCATTATTGACTTTTATATCAAGAGTTACCCGATTTCCCTTAACGATTGGTCGAAAGTCCAGATTCAGGAGATAATATCCATAAGAGAATAGTTCTTTTTGTGCATCATCCAGATAATTCTTAAACTTGGTCACATCAAAAGGCTTATTATAAAGATTTAGGAATTTGTTATTAAAGTACTCTTGAATGTAAGTTGATTTAGAATTAGTACTAGCACTCTTGAATATCCTTGGATTCCCGAGTGTAATAACGATATTTATATAAACCAACTCTTCTTTCTCAATAACCTCAAAAGAATAAGAGTTTTTAGGAAACCCCATACCTTCAAGCCGACTCTTTAAGCCTTTCATTGAGGCTTTTAGTTTCTGGGATTCAAAAAATTCGCCTTCCCTTAAAGACACAAGTTGAGCAGGATCATGTTCAAGATTTCTATCTGTAAAACCTATGTTAATTTCTTTAATCGTTGGCTTCAGATTGAATTTGATCATTAATGAATACTTCCCTTTGTCCTCATTAAGAACGTAAGAGAATGTACGGTAGCCGCCGTCCGATGCCATCACCCTTAAAGTCTCTTTAAGATGGACTTGACTGCGATACTCCCCGATAAGGTTATTGAAGCGAGCAGTTCTTTGAGTACAAGTAACTGATGGAGGGCAATCTACGATAACTTCACTCAATGAAAAACCTGATGCAGCAAACCCAAAAACTGAATTTAGAAGGAGTATAAAAAATAACATCATTTAAAGGTCCACCTGAATTTCAAGTCACCGCCAATAGAATTGTCGATGACATCTTCCTGACCTTCCTCATTGGTCCTTAACTCATAGACACCCTCTACCTGTATCTTCTGAGATAATCCGTAATTCAGATTCATACTTTGTCGCTGGCCAATACTCCCGCCCATCGTACTGGATACCGATAGCGTAAGGGCCTCATCCAGGCGTTTTTTCAATTCAATTTTTGTAGCGGATCGAGTTCTGCCGATAGAACCTCCGCCTTGTCCTGACTGGCCTTCTTGGGTTCTGCCCGTAAGTAGGCTGTCAGTGCCAGATTGTTCAATCACTGTACCTAAGTTAACTTGAAGTCCAAATTGTTTATTTAGAATGTCACTGATCTTGAAGCGATCAAAAACAAAAGACCCCACTCCTACTTGATTTAAATTTTGCTGATCTTCAGGTCTAAGGGCACTTTGAATTTCATCGGTATAGCCAAATGCAATTAGTGATAAAATCGAGTTTCGAGGAAGAGCAGGATCTGAAGTCAGATCAAAATTAAATCGCTCCAGATCTCCATAAGCTTTAGGGTAAACTTTATAATTGGAGATTAATGTCAGGGCCTGAACATCAAAATCAGGATTGCTTAACTCTTTCTTTGGATTGAAATTTATATCCGCAGAAGTAATCATATACTCGTTGTTTTTAAAAAATATTCTAGATGAATTTGCTGGCGTCAGTAAACGTCCTTCGCCCCTTAGACGAGCGGGATTTCCAGTAATTCTTACCTCGCCTATCAGGGCGACATCCATTAGTGAATTGATTACCCGAATTGGATTTTCGGCCTTGATGTTCACATTCAATGTCAGGAGCTTACCTAATGGAGATTCTTGATTTTTTGGCAAAAAACGAATTTGAGAGAATGCAGCCGATTTAGAGCTAAATTCATTGAGCTCATTGACTATCAAGGCTTTATTAATCAGTAGGTCACCACTTAAAGTATAAGGTAGATTATTGCCAAGAATAACGCCTTCACCTGATAAGTTAACAATTGATTTACCTAAAACAGGAATTTCAGCTTTATCGAACATAAACTTTAAATTTACATCCGGCTGATCGGTATCAAAATAGATATCTCCTAAAACTTCAACAGAACCAGTGTCAAGTGCTGTTGTTAGCTTATTAATCGTTAATCTGCCATTTGCGTAACCAATATTATATCTTAGATCATTAACCGGAATAGGGAAGGAATTGATTGTTAAATCCAGATCTTCAGACTGAGAAGATGCCTTGAAGTCAAAATCAGTTCCATCACCTTCAATATTAACAATATTTTTTATAACCCCGTCCGAAGATAAAACAGGATCCAGTAATACTTCCAGGATTTTTGAATTAAAATTATATTCATGCCTTAGGTTAACTTTTTCCCCAAAGACTCCTTCACCTTTTGTGATCACCTTGAAGTCAGGTTGATTAATATCCATATTCCATTTCAGGATATTGCTGTTTTTAACCATTAATTGAGGAGTCATCGAAGTGTAGTTTACATTAAAACTAGAGTGACTAAAGACCAACTGTTTGAGATGTCCAGTCATATCCAATTGGTTAAAGCCGTCTTGAAACTTAGTATTGAGATCAAAAGCAACTTTTCCACTAAACTCTTCAGCTTCAAGATGTTGCCCAAATAGAGCTACTAAAAAAGGTTTAATTGTATTGGTACGAACTCTTAGTAGTAAATCAGATGCAAGTCCTGGTTTCATTGCGAGGTTGAAATTAGATGCAACAATTTCCCCTAGTAGTATCATTTTCCCGGAAATTCGATGAGGCATGATATTCATGGCGATGAAAGAATCTTCAAACTTATAACCTGGGGATTCAGTATTAAAGGCCGTGGATTCAAGCTTGAGAAGATAATTCTCCGTCGTTCCGCCACCAGTTATGACCCCAGAAACTTTAGAATCGAAATTTAGCCTTAGCTTCTTACTAAGATGAAAAGAAGATAACTCAAGATTCTCCCACCGATATTTAAGTTTAAGACTTTTATCTTTGAGTCCAATTTGAAGATCACCAAGGATTGTGCCTTTTGATTTATAAGCTTCTAGATCTTTAAATGAAAGAAGACGATCTGATAGTGAAACGTTAAACGAACCGGTATTAATCGTTTCACCATATGCCAGCAAATCAGAGAAGTGAACTTTTGAGCGGATTTTCAAATCGTCCATTTTCGTTTTCCCGAATATATCAGCATCTACTTTCGCCTTAAAGTTCAGGTCTTCCGGAAGAAACTTAATGTCCTTGAACAATGGATATAATATTTGGGAGAGATCTCCAAAGCTAGTCTCACCAGAGGTGATTCCAAGAGCAATATCTTGATCTTTATAATTAATGGTTCCATTACCAGTGATGCTCGTTCTGCCGAATCTCGAGTCCATTTTATTGATAATAACATTTGATGAACCTAGTTCAATTGAAAGATTTTTTTCGGTATTTCCCAGACGATAGCCTAGGACCTCAAAACCTTTTGTCTTACCTTGAATGTTAATTATTGTATTATCTAAAGGACCACCAACTGTTACACTAAGTTCTCCGGCACCTTTTATATCCAGATTTGAAATGTTTCCAAAATCTTCCAGATCAATTGTGGCATCAGGTACATTGAATTGAACTCTTTTTTTATTTACGAATCCATCAACTTCAAGCTTCGATCGTGCCAGCTCTACTGAAGAACTCATTTGAAATTCGTTATTGATAACTGCAAATTGAGAATCTTTTAACTTCGCTTTTTTAACCATTAGAACAGTAAAGGGCTTTGGGGGCCCCCCAACGACTAAACCAAGATTATTAACAATGAAGTTATTATCTGGGACAAAGAAAAGATCTTTATTTCGGTAAGTGAATTTGATCTGTCCGTTAAGTTCACCTTTTAGTACCTGAAGTTTTGAACCTAAAAACCTCAAGGCATTATTTAAATGCAGATTCTCAACTGAAACTTTTATTGGCCGTGGTAAAAAACTTTTTTGATTAAGGTCGGCAATCAGGACAGCTTCCACCAAATTTAGCTTTTCGCGCTTGTTTATCAAACTTAACTTTTCAACATTGATTTTATTATCATTTAAAGTGAAACTAGATCGAACTTCTTGTGCTTTAAATAAGTTTGAGCTTAATTTCTGCAAGAGCAGATCTGCACTAGCAGTTAATTTAGCGTCAATATAGTTCAGCTGGAAAGTAGACTTTGCTATACCACTCTGTATCTGCACTATTTCCGATATTGGTAATTCATGATTCAAACTTTTAAGGTAGATTTGAGTCTCACCCAATAGATTGAACTGACTATCTTTTAGCTTGTAGTAGTCAATAAACTTACCTTTAAGTAACAAGGTATGGACATCATGTTGGACTTTTAACCGGTAAAGATTAATCTTTTTTCTGGAAACCTCAGCATCACCCCAGAGCTCATCAACTTTCAGATCACTCTCCGCCGAGGGCCTTACATTCGTAAGATGAAAACGAGTAATGAAAGAATCACCTTTTTTAAATACTTTGAGTCTTCTTGCATCCATTAGCTCATGATTGGCAATAATTTTTGTATTTTCAACCAGCAATGTATCGATTCTGACCGGAGCATTGTTAGATAAATCAAAAATTTTTTTTATAAGCTTTTGATCAATTTCTTTTAATTCTTCATTCTTTTTAGGAAACTGATAGTTTATCACTGAGTCCGAAATTCGTATTTCCCCAAATGTCAGTTTTTTTTCTTCTATTTCTATTAGGCTGATATAGAAACCAATTCTTCCTAGTTCAGCCTCAAAGCTCTCAAGTTCTGATATTTTTTTATTTATCACAACACGATTTAACTCTAATCCTGGGGGAAACACGCTGATAGAGAAACTCTTAATTTTAACTTCTGTATCAAGTTGCTTTCTGGATAAGTCAGATACAATACGAGTGACTAAGCCGCCAAATGATTTTGTTTGAATAAAGACGACAAAAGCAATGAAACTCGCCAGTAATAAAAAGATGAATGCACCTAAGATGCTTTTAAATCTCACAGCTTTTCCAACCTTTCTTTAGCCATGCGATATTGTGAATCTATGGATAGTATTCGAAAAAGTACTTTCTTGGCAGCAGCAAGATCATTTAACCGAATCAATACTTCGGCTTGCCCATACATAAAAGACAACATGTCATTTTGGGTTGTTGCCTTCGCCAGTGCAACCAAACAAGTATCAAGAGCTGCTCTATAATCTTTTATTTGTAAAAGAGCTGTGAGCTTTAAATATGATCCTTTTAAAAAAGAATAATCATCAGTGGATTGTTTAATAGCAAGGTCGGAAGCTTTGAGCGCAACCCGAGGCATTTCTGATTGTAAAAAGCTCACGGCGAGGTCACAAAGCTGGTCAGTTGTATAATTTTGATATTTCAATATTTGAAAATAGCTGAGTTCATCGTCAAAGTTTTCAATATCCAGGGCAGGTGACATAACCTCTTCATCATAATTATTTATTTCAGCAATTTCAGTATGAATAAAGGGTTCAGTTTGTTCATGGGCCGAAGGAACATCTAGTTGAATGAAGTAACATTTGAGATGTGGAAAGTATTTATCAAGATATACAAAATTATACTTAGGATTCTTCTTAATCGCCGGGGTAAATAATCTAGCTTCATCTTCAAGACCAAGACTATGCAATAAATTCAGCACCAGAACTTGAAGCCTATAATCTTCAAAATGAATTACCATCTCCACTAAACGCTTATAATCGGATGAACCCGTTATACCATGGTAGGAAATATAGCAAAAATTCTGATAAATCTCGAGGGTCCCTTTCTGAGAACCGGTTTGCATTACTTCACTTATTGCAAGCAACTTAGAAGCAGTTCCCTTAGGAGATGATTTCTCCATACATGAATAGATAAGATTCTGAACAAGTGATTCCACCAGAATCAAATCATTTACCATGAGAGCAAGAGCAAGTTCCTTGAGCTTTAAGTTAAAATCCTGCTTGAAATATTTTTCAATTAGATTGCCTACCCATGTAGGAATGTAGGGAGTTCTCTTTTCAAATTGTTTAATTAAGAAATCAGAAACCTGCAAATAGATCTCATCCACTTGTCCTTGATCTTCTGCAGCTTTTACGATGAGCTGCTTTATTTTGTTGAAATTTTTCTGCTGATCCTTAAATGGTAACTCACGAATAAGTTTAAGAACAACATCATGGTTCTTCGCGCTTGATTCATACTCAGCAAGCTCAAGACCCAAATGAACTGATATGTTCTTGTGTTGAACCTTAAGTGATTGAAAATAAATTTTCAGAAGTTCGAAACGGTCCACAGCTTGAAGTGTTAATTGAACTTCAATTAGTCGTTGAACCTCATAAAATTTCTGGTCGGCCATCATTTGCCGAAGTTGGGAAATAGACTCCAAAATGCCCCTTCCTGTGGCACATTAAACACTTAAAATTATTATACTTTTAAATGAGTTTTTTGGATAAATAATTGGTCGAAAACTTACTTTCTACAAAGGCCGGATCATCCAGGATTTCCTTGTGAAGATTGATGTTTGTTTCGATCCCACTCACCACTGTTTCATTCAGAACTCTTTTGGCCCTGGTGATACAATTGGCACGGTTATCGGCCTGAACAATAATCTTAGAAATCATAGAGTCGTAGTAAGGAGGTACAGTATATCCGGTGTAGATATAGTCATCAGTTCTGACTCCAATACCACCAGGTCTGTGATAATGGGTAATATGGCCAGGAGATGGCATACCTGTCCGGTAATTTTCAGCATTAATTCTAAATTCGATGACATGATTTCGGAAAATAATATCTGACTGCTTAAAGCGAGAAACATCTCCTTGTGCATGACGGATTTGCTCAGAGATTAAATCCACCCCTGTTCGTCCTTCAGTTACCGGATGCTCAACTTGAATACGGGTATTCATTTCCATGAAATAGAATTTCTGGGTATCCTGATCATACAGGAATTCAACCGTACCTACAGAATCATAATCGACAAATTTGGCCAACCTAACGGCAGCATCACAGATCTCTTCCCGAACTTTTTGAGTCAGAACCGGAGAAGGTGCTTCTTCAAGTATTTTTTGGAATCGTCTTTGTATCGTACAATCACGTTCTCCTAAATGGATTACGTTTTTGTGTTTATCAGCAAGAATCTGAACCTCAATGTGGCGAGGATTTTCAATATATTTTTCGATGAAGAGGGTTCCATCGCCGAAAGCAGCCTTTGCTTCTTCCTGCAAACGGGCCAGTGCCGGCCAGAGTTCTTCAAAAGAATCAATTCGTTTCATTCCACGGCCGCCGCCACCAGCTGAAGCTTTAATCAAAATCGGGAAGCCCATTTTCTCGACTTCTTTTTTAATAAAAGCGTCGTCAGCATCCTTCACATAGATTGGTTCAAGTGTAGGTACTTTGGCCTTTTTAGCAGTGATCTTAGATTCAATTTTATCACCCATTGACTGGATACACTGAACGCTTGGACCAATAAAGGTAATACCCCATTTCTCACACATCTCAGCGAATTCATCATTTTCGGATAGAAATCCATAACCAGGATGAATGGCATCTGAACCTGTAATTTCTGCTGCGGAAAGAATCTGGGGAATATTTAAATAAGAAAAAGTAGATTTGGCAGGACCAACACAAACAGACTCATCGGCCATCTTCACATGCAGGGAATCTTCATCGGCAGTAGAATGTATCGCAACGGTCTCAATACCGAGCTCTTTACAGCTTCTGATTACACGAATAGCAATTTCACCACGATTGGCGATTAGTACTTTTTTGAATTTCTTGGTCACAGTCTTACTCACTAGTTAGGCTTGATCTTGAATAGTGGTTGTCCAAATTCAACGAGGGATTCGTTATCAACACAAATCTCAACGATCTCTCCATTGATATCAGAATCGATTTCGTTCATGATCTTCATTGCTTCTAAAACACAAAGAGGCTGTCCGGTTTTAACCTTATCTCCGACTTTTGCATAAGAAGGTTTGCCAGGAGATGGTGAAGCATAGAATGTGCCGACAAATGGAGACTTGATTACATGTAAACCAGCATCGGAAGCAACCGCTTTAACAGGTGCAGCAACTGGATGAGCTGCTGCCGCTGGAGCAGCTTGAGAAATTGGTTGAACATAATGAATTGGTGCTGCCGCTGTAGCAAAGTTTACAGATACTTTAAAATCTTTCGCTTCAACTTTTAATTCAGCAACGCCTTGATCTTTAGCAACTTTAACAATCTCCTGAAGAGATTCAATACTGAGTATATCTAGTTTCATATTAAACCTTAGCTCGTTCTAAATATTCGCCGGTACGTGTATCAATTTTAAGAACTTCACCTTCTTTAATAAAGAGGGGAACGTTCACTTGAAGGCCTGTTTCTAGTTTAGCTTTTTTAGATCCGCCAGTTGCAGTGTCACCTTTCATACCAGGATCAGTCTCCACCACTTTCAAGTTAATGAAGTTTGGAAGTTCAATCGAGATTGGACGGCCGTTATAATAAAGGATGAAAACTTTAATACCTTCTTGCAGATAGAATTTATTATCTCCAACCTGATCATGGGAAAGATGAACCATCTCAAAAGATGTCTGATCCATGAAATTATAACCATCCTGATCGGCATAGTTAAATTCCATTTCTTTTTCTTCCATGTCTGGTTTACCAACAGTTTCAACGCCAGCTTTGAAAGTTCTTTCGATCGTCTGGTTAGTTTCTAGATTTCTAATTCTGGTACGAACAAAAGCAGAACCTTTTCCTGGATTCACGTGTTGGAAATCAACGATGATCCACGGCTTGCCTTCGATCTCAATTTTAAGACCTTTTCTAAAATCAGTTGTTTGGTACATGAGAATGTTCCTTTAATCGATCAGCGATTTTATCGCGATGTAGTAACTCTGTTTTCCGAGCCCGCTCATTATGGCGGATGCTGCTTTTGCCGTCAACAAAGTATGTCGGAACTCCTCCCTCTTGTAGACCTGGCTCAAATGGACTTCAATTACTGGAAATTTAAGGATTTTCATAGCGTCATGAATGGCAACGCTGGTATGGGCATATCCACCGGGATTTATAATGAGAGCGTCATAATTTTCGGAATGGGCCTGTTGGATTCGACCAACAATTTCACCCTCGATGTTGGACTGATACCAGGTGGTAGTGGCAAAAGATTTAATTTTGGCATCTGTCCACAATTTGATGTCTTCCAGACTTTCGGTACCATAAACTTCAGGCTCACGCTTGCCCAGCATATTCAAGTTGGGGCCATTGATGATCAAAAAGTTTTTCATAGTTTCACCGATATTCCTGGGCCTTGTTCTTAATTTCTGTCAGAAACTGATCAAAGGCGACTTGGACCTTGATCTCCTTAGGAGACTTGGCCTTGACCTGGTTTTCAATGATTGAAATCAGTTCATCATGGCCGGCCTGTTCAGCCTGGGCCTTGGCACCCATATTCTGATCTTTCAGTTGTTTAACTTTATTGAGCTTCTCAATTGAAGGAATGTCACTGGGATTTAATTCAAGAATTTTTTCCAGAAGCTCAATGGCCTTATCGTAATAATGTTGAGCGCAGTAAAGGTCGATTAGTGTATGAGATACAATAGGAGTGTCAGAAGAAATAGAGCTGGCATTAATATCATCAATGTCACCTTCTTCTTCGAATTCATCAGCATAGAAATCATCTTCCAGGCTTCTTTCTGAAACTGTTTCATTCTTTAAAATTGGATGGTCTTCCAGCGAAGGCTTTTTCATCACCCATTGATCATCTTCGGCTGGAATTTCTTCTATCGGAAGTTTCTTTTCTTCAGTTTGAGGTTTATTGAAATCAACCTGAACCCAATCATCATCAATGCTTTCATGTTGTGAAATTTGCGGCATATCAGGTGATTTAATTAACTGGTCCAGACTCAATTTCTTATGCCCAACCAGAAGATCATCTTCCAGACGTTTAACTTCCTGAGCAAAGAATTTATCCTTAGGATTCATGAAGAGTAGATACTTATAAGTATCAAGCGCCTCTTCGAGATGGCCTAAATGGATGCAGGCCTGTGCAAATATCTTTTGCAGAGAGATGTTATCTGCATTCTGAGCAATAATCGGTCTTAATGTATTATATGTGAGTTCATACTTTTGCTCGTCATAATAACAATGGGCCAGCACGATATAACCCAAAGTATAAGTAGGGTGTATGCGGATACCGTCTTTGAGAATCTTATAGGCATCATCCAGCATACCAAGCTTACGAAAAGATTCCGCTAAAGGGGCAAAGACCCTTGAACGTGGATTCTTTTTGTACATGTTGAAATATTTTGCCAATAAGGCAGATTGATTCTTTTTCCCTACCACGGGTCAACCTACCTTAGATGTCTTTGACTTCTGAACCTGACTTAGAGGCTTGTCGGTCTACAAATCCAGCTTCATCCTGATTCAGGATCCGTGGAGTCATAAAGACAATAAGCTCATTCTTAGTCGTGTCAGGAGCGTAAGGTGTTCTAAAAAGCCATCCAATCAGTGGTAGATCTTTTAAAAATGGAACACCGGAAACTGTCTCAAGTGATGAAGTTTGATATAAACCACCGATCACTACAGTTGAACCATTGTCTACCAGAACATTGGTCGTAACATTTCTGCGGGTGATATTTGGCGGGGCATCTGCCGAAGGTCTGGTTCCGAATGCTGACTTAGCAAGATTGATCTGCATTGAGATGGCGCCGTCATTAGTTACTTGAGGCGTGACAGTTAAGTTCAAGTCTGCTGAGATATTTTCAAAAGTTGCAAGGGCAGGTTGGTTACCAGTGGCAGTTTGCTGGACCCTGAAACTTGTCTGCTCGGAACTTGTAATCGTCGCCGCTTTTTTATTCTGAGTAACAATCTTAGGAGTAGAAATGATACGTCCCTTAGACTCAGACTCCATCAACTGTAAATTAAGATCAAGATTTAAAAGTCGCTTATAAATACCAATGGTCATTCCGGCAATACTAGGAGACTCAGCTGTAGGAGCACTACTGAAAGAGAAACCAGGACCAACTGGACTTGGAATATTGTCCACGACCGGATCATAACCAAAAGAAATACCACGAGAGAGACCTATTCTCTTAGAATAAGATTCATTCGCCTCAACGATTTTAGCTTCAATTAATATTTGTGGAGTTTGGGTATCTAGCACTTCCAGAATTTTCTTAATACGTTCAATTGATTCAACAGTATCAAGAACAATTAAGCTGTTAGTTCTTTCATCCAGCTGAATAGTCCCTCTTCCCTTGGTGATGTAATCCTTGATGATCTTTTCGATATCAACCAAAGTGGCATAATTAATCAGGAAAACTCTGGTAACCAGAGGTGCAAGATCTTCTCTAAGGTCAGCAGCTTTCAGCTCATCTTCTTTTTCTTTGGTTGCCGTAGCTAAAGTTTTAACTAGAAGTATATTGGAATTTTTTTGGGCCACTAGTTTTGAGAGGCTCATAACCGTATCAAGTGCCTGATCCCATGGAACATTGGTTAATGTCAAAGTAAGAGGAGGTGCTGTAGATACCGCCTGATCAATAATAATGTTAAAACCTGAAGTATCTGCAATCATATTCAGTAAATCTGGAACAGGAATATCTCTTACATTAATTGAAATCCGTTTACCGATATATTTCTTAGGACCTGCCAAAGTCAGGTTGGCCAGAATATCTTCAAGAGAATTTGATTTTGGAACATTCAGCCCGATAGCATCTTCAATCTTTTCATCGGCTCTCAAACTGGTACTTTCACTGGCACGAATTTTATTTTGAGAAAACACCCCGAAGCGGTTTTCAATATTGAGGACAATATTTTTACCTTTCGTTTCCAGAATAGATCGGACGTTATCTCTTAATTGAATGGCAAAACGGATGTCGTTTGTAGAACCAGGTCTTTTATAACCGGAAATAAATACGGCACTACCCGGAAATTCGGAAGTATCAATACCTCGTAATAATTTAGGGGAGACTTTAACGTTTTTGATATCCAGGATAATCTGTTTATCCTCTGAGACATGAAAACGCTCCGCAAAGACGGCTTCTTTATCAGTTTCTATCACTAGTTTACTAACTTCACCCTCCTGGATGAAATTAACATTTTTAATTTCCTGCGCGTAAGCGAGGTTATAAAAGGCCAATGATAGAATTAATAGAAAAAATCCTTTCTTCATACTTCTCTTCCTTAAGATAAGCCCTGTATATAAAGTCTAAAAAGATTATTTTGAAATGGGTATTACCGTTTCTAGATATTCTTCTTCTCCATATACATTAACAATTTTCTCAACTAAGACAATCCCCCCAGGGAGAATGGCCTTAAGTTCAGCAGCTTCAGGTCCAATCTTTTGACCTTCTTTTAAAATTATAATCTTATTTTTCTCGCCCGTATTCACTAAAGCACGTCTTTCTTTTCCAATTAAGACTCCGACCACTTTTAATTGCTGGATAGGAATCTGATCCAGGGCAGTGTCACTTATATTGCTATACTGACCTTTGCCTGAAACATAAAAACCGCGCTTGTCTTTCTTCGTTTCACCTTTAACCGTTGGTGACTTAAATGGGTCTCTTAGATTAAAGGGATTATCTATTTTAGTTTTATCACCGAAGAAATTCTCGATCGACTTCTCAGGGGCAGCCAGTGCCCCTACGGAAAATAAAAAGATTAAAAGGATTAAACATTTCATTTAAAATCCTCGATCGACGCGGAAATCAGGATTAAAGCGGAAAGCTTGAATAACACCTTCTCCTGAGATCATCTGGAACCGGCCACGCTGATTTTCACTTCCACTGGTTAATCTCAATTTTTTAATATTATAAATTCGATCCGCATTTCCAATTCTTTCAAAGAAAATAAGAAACTGAAGGAAAGTTCCACGGGCACGAAGTGAGTACTCTTTTGAAATAAAGTAAGTGCTCTTTTCTTCACGTCCAGGAGTGAAGTTAGCGTCTTTTATATTCAATGCATTAATTTCATTTTGAAAGAAAGAGAGAATTTGGGTGTCATTCGTTTCAGCAGGAAGTTGCTTCTGGACTGATTCAATATTCTTGGCAACTTCTTCTACCCGTACTTTGTATTCATCAGTTTTCTTGGAAAATTCCTGAACTTCTTTGATTTTCTTCTGGTTAACCTGAATCTCTTCTTCAATTCTTGCAACATTGCTTTGGATTTCAGCTAGCTGAATCGTATGCTCGTCAAAATGAACATAGGCTCCGTACACACCATACAAGAAAATAAGTACATGAGCATTGGCAATAATTTTATTTACGAGGTCTTTCATTGGTCAAATCTCGCAATGGTGAAGTTTACCTCAAAAGTTTCTATTCGGCGTTTATCAGATTCTCGAACAGCACTGTTAGTGCCGGCTATATTGGCCTCACGAATAAACACTGAAGATCGCAGACTGTTCACAAAGTTACCAATGCTCGTATAGTCGAGAGCTTCACCTTTAATCGTCATCTTCTCATCTTCAATGACAAGTTCTTTGATCCAAAGTTCACTTGGAATATTCTTAGCTATATATAAAAGAATAGGTGCAGGATTCTTTTTTTCCGAGATCGCCTGTTTAACTGCTGTAAGTTTTTTTCCCAGATTTTCTTCTTGAGCTTTGAGTTCACGAATTTGTTTTTCAAGATCCTGGGATTGAGTCACTTTTCTCTTCAAACTAGTAAGTTCGCTCTGCTTAACCTGCACGGCCTGATTAGCGGCTTCTCTTTCTTCATCCCAAAGAGGGACCAAAACGAAGTCTGGAATATAAATTAGAATGATAACAACCAGAACGGCCTTAATCTTCATTTTGGTGAAATCAAATCCACCAATGTTTGAGATATCTACCTGTTTTTTAGTATTACTAAGGTTTATCTTAATCATTAGCCTAACTTCCTCATCGCTAGTCCAATGACTATCGGTGAAATTGCAGCTAACTGATCAATATCCTGATTTATTTTTTGATCATTTACTTTTATGGCAGAAAATACATCCAGTCGCTCAACTGGAATTCCAGCGACAACTGAGAGTTTATCAATCAGACCTGGAAGAAGAGAAGATCCACCTGTAACGAAACAATAGCTGACCCTTTCTGCACTTCCTTGAGTTACGTAGAAATTGATATTCTTTCTAACTTCAGCAATCTGCTGATCAACCTGATAGTTAATTATGTTAAGAATTTCCTCAGGTAAATTTCCATTATCGTCTGGAGTAGTTTTCAGATCTTCCGCTTCCTCATAACTAACACCCATCTGACGTTGAATTTCTTCCGTGATCAAACCACCACCAATTGGGATTTCTTTAGTGAAGATTGGGCCGCCACGTTTATAAACAACAATTTTCGTACTTTGTGCGCCGAAATCCAAAAGAAGAGTTCCTTGTGAGTATTCTTCAAGATCGTCTCCGGCAACTTCCTCAAAAACATTTGATAAGGCGATCACGTTGAGATCAACCAACTTAACGGTTATCTTGGCTTCATCTTTCAGAAGATCACAGAATGAATCAATTACATCATTTTTGGCAGCGGCCACTAAAGCATCTTTACCGCCACCTTCGTTCTCACCGACAATAAAGAAATCAATTTGCGAATCATCAGCTCCGAAAGTTATGTACTGTTCAGCTTCCCATAAAACATGATCCTCAATTTCTTCCTTTGTTCCCTCAGGAGTATTGAGTCGTTTTGTCATTGTATTAGGGCCGAATAAACCCAGACACACCATTTTTGATTTTATATTCGCTTGTTGGAGTGCCAGAAGAACGCCTTCAGAAATTTCCGATGGCTTTTGAATCTCGTCTTCAATTAAAACTGCTTCCGATAAAGTGAAGATACCAAACTTCTCTAACTTGAATTTTCCCGGAGAGCCTGAAACTTCACACACTTTAATACTATGAGCTCCGATATCGAGCCCTACGATGCTTCCTGGATTTAGTTTTCCGAAAAGCTCATCAAATTGATCTTTTAGAGATTGTACTGCCAAAGTCGTCCCTGTCTTTGAGAGATAAATAAACTTAATTAATTATAGGCAAACTCCTAATGAGTTATCAAGGATTTAGTGCTTCACGCCATCAGAACAACCAGGATTGGACCATATGAGCGTACTCAGGGAAAAATATTTGAAAAGCGGCCACGAGTAAAATGTAAGGCCCAAAGGCCATGGGTTTATCCTTAGTCATTTTTTTCATCACAATTAACATAAGTCCAGCGACTGCCCCTACCAAACAACTCATAAATATCGTGAAGATAATGCCCGTAGGACCAAAAAATAAACCCAGGATGCCGTACAATTTGATATCCCCACCACCAAGTCCCACTTGTCCGCGCCATTTATAAAAGAGCCAGGTCACTAACAGCGGAGCCCCGAAACCAATTAGTCCACCAATCACCCAGACCGGCCAAGGGTAATAAAAAACGACATAGGACAAAAAAATGGCCAGCAGGTAAATATTCAAAGAATCAAGCAAAAGATGATGATCGAGGTCGATCATGAAATGACAGATGAAAATGCAGGCGATGGAAAAATAGAAAAAGAAATTGGTCAAAGACATTACAGAGAAGTCAGAAGGCATCAACCATACGGCCACCAATCCAGTGAAAAGTTCAATCAGTGGATATCGCCATGAGATCCGGACTCCGCAAAAAGCGCATTTACCCTTTAAAAATATAAAGCTGATCAATGGAATATTGTGATACCAGCGCAATTGCGTCCCACAACTGGGGCAAGCTGATCTTTTAGTGACCATATTGATTTTATTTGGCAGGCGCAAGATAACGACGTTCAAAAAACTTCCGATCAATAGACCAAAAATGAAAAAGTAGATACCAAAGAAAGTTTCCATTTTAGTCCAGATTCTTTTTATTAAAGATGAAGATGATTATTAGGAACAAGAATAAACTATAAAAACTTCCATAGAAGAAAGCATTTATCAGATATGAGGTATCTATCGTCTGGTTATAAATGACGAAGTCTTTTAAGTTTAACTTATAAAAACCAGGCAAGATCAGATGATATATTTCCAAAATTGTTTTTAAAAATTCTCTTTTTTCAACGAAATTTATGTTCTGGGTTTCTTTAACAGCGTGGCCCAGCATTAAGATAACTAATGAAATGGCAGAGGCCAGGATGGTATTGGAAAATAAAGAGAAAAATACCACTACTAAGAGCAATAACAAGCACTCCAGAATGTTAAAAATTATGGCCATGATAATGGGCTGATTAATATCTCCCCCAAGCAAGTAGGAGCACGCAAGAGTCATCGAACTCAAAATGGCAACATTCACCAATAAAACCCCAATGAGTCCAAGGATCTTACCCGTGATGAATACCCACCGAGGGACAGGCCTGGAAATAACCATGTAGACGGTTCTGGAATTTATTTCATTGGGCAAAAGTGTGGCCCCCATGAATAAGGATATTCCAAGAGATGATAAAGACAGCATTCCTAAACCGAAATCTAAGGCGACTTTTTCTGGCACACCGAAAGTGAATTCGGTCGCCACGTAGGTCACCAGCATTAAAGCGACTCCAATGACTAAGGTGATATAAAGAATCCGGCTTTTGAGAATCTCTTTAAAAGTGTATTTGGAAATTATTGCGATTTTATTGATCATCTTCATTTCGATTTTATATGATAAAAAATTTCTTCCAGACTTGGCTTAATGTATTCAACACCGATGATATCGATATTTTTAGCGACCAGTTCCTGCAACAGTTCACCTTTTGAGTTTTCTGTTACTGTCACTACTTGCAAATCCCCCGGAAAATTCTCGTGATTTTTAATGGTGGCCGAAAATTGTATTTTACCACTCAATTTGAACTTAACGAGGTACTCAGTTTGTGCTTCACTTTTGAGCAGTTTTTCCACTGCGCCATCATAAACTAGTCGTCCTTCTTTCAGGAAAATCACTCGGTCACAAATTTCTTCAATATCCGGAACGATGTGACTGCTGAAAAATACGGTTTTGCCTTCCCGATGAACTTCTACGATGACATCCTTTAATTCTTTTCTTCCAATCGGATCAAGTCCAGACAATGGCTCATCCAGAATGATCAATTCGGGTTCATGCAGAATGGTGGCCATAAAGCCAATTCTCTGGAGCATGCCCTTAGAGTAGGTTTTCAATTGGCGAGATAAAGCGTGATCAATCTTAAAGCGTGGGGCCCATTTCAAAGTCCGCAGCTTTATTTCCGAGGAGCTAATTTCTGACAAAGATCCCATGAAATGTAAGAACTCATGACCAGTCAGATTTTGATAAAAGTACGGACGTTCCGGTAAAAAACCAATATTTTTAAATATCTCAAAACGGTCATTCCCCAGATTTTTAAAATCAACCTGTCCTGATGTTGGCCTGATAAAATCCATGATAATTTTCAATGAAGTTGTTTTGCCAGCACCATTAGCACCTAAGAAACCCACCATAGAACCTTGTGGAACTTTAAATGAAACATCATCCAAGGCCACAAAAGGTTGAGTGAGAAGCTCTGTCTTAAAAACTTTGGTTACACCGTTGAACTCTATCATATACTTAATGTTATGATTTTAAGGAAGCTTGGCAAATTAAATCTTGATCGATCGTACTTCGTACTGGTGGCATCACTTGCTTTATTTCTACTGGCACTTTTTTTTCATACTCACTCAAAAAGACCTGAGATTATTGTTAGTAAACAAGACTCGGCCATTAACATCAATTCTCTATTCTTAAAGTTATTCTCACTCGGAAATAAAAGACTACTTGCTGATATGCTCTGGATTCAGACATTAATTGAGTCAGATCTGGAAAACTATCGAGGCAATCCCTTAAATAATTGGATGTATCTGCGTTTTAAAAGCATATCAGATTTAGATCCACGTTTTTATGAAAACTATCTTTATGGAGGTCAATACCTCTCTATTGTAAAAGATGATCCTGAAGCT
Organism: Bacteriovoracaceae bacterium UBA4096; assembly: GCA_002381945.1. Lineage (GTDB taxonomy): Bacteria > Bdellovibrionota > Bacteriovoracia > Bacteriovoracales > Bacteriovoracaceae > Peredibacter. Next base: position 7,287 of record DFXY01000024.1, on the reverse strand, counting down.
GCTGCAATCATTATGAACAAAGGCTTGAGCTTTTATCCGGAAGATTACCGTTTAAACTTCAATCAGGGTTTTAATTATTATTTTGAAATGAACAATAATGAAAAGGGGCTTTATCATTTTGAAAAAATCAAAAACCATCCTATGGCCCCATCTTTTCTGACATCGCTCACCATAAAGTTGCGCCATGAAGTTGAGGGTGACCCCACAGTGACATTAGTTCTTCTCAAAGAAGCTTATGATAAAACTGAAGACCAAACTCTTCGGCATAAGCTGGCTTCAGATATCTATGCGATCAAGGCTACGATTGATTTGGAATGTTTAAACCAGCAAAAACTGGGCTGCGATAAGTTTGATGCTGAAGGAAGACCTTATGTGCTTGAAAAAGGTGTCTATCAGGCCCAGAAGGAATTTAAGCCCTATCAAATTTATCGAAGAGACAAATAAAAAAGGCCTTCCCAGAAGGAAGGCCTCGACACTGTAAAAAAATAAAATCAGATTAGAAACCGTTTCTTACAACTCTGAACACTTTTTGTTCATTGATTGATAACTGAGATGCAAGAGTGGAGCTGGCGTTATCCCCATCAATTACTCCACCGGCACCAGCAGTGAATGTCATATTGGCCTGATCAGCTTGAGTGCCAATTGAAGTGGCAGGTAAAAAACTGACAGCATTGGCACGGGCACTACCGACACCTTTACCGGCCAGGAAGTAGGTATAGTTACCTTGAACGGTTTCTGTAGCAACCGGTGGGTTCGTGGTACTACCGGCCGAGGCGTTACTCAGCGGACAATCAGTAGCAGCATTGGATAAACCCGCTGTAACAGCAACTGCATAAGCATCAGCATTAATCGCCATCGAAGCTACACTAAAACCAACCGCATAGTATCGGTTTAAAACTTCCCGTTGTGGGTTGTATCCCATGTAGGCGAGGCAAGTGTGGTAAATGTTGTAATCAGAGTAGAACGCAGTTTCAGCAGTATAAACTGATGAAAGCTGAAGTTTGGCTTCAGACATCTTAGCTTTCGCCTGATACTTACGAAAGTTTGGAATGGCCACGGCCGAGAGTAGACCGATGATGGCAACCACGACCATCAACTCGACGAGGGTAAACCCGTCTTGTCGCTTAAGCGACTTTAAGAACGTCTTCATGTGAACTCCTTTTTCAAATCATCAAGAGATTTGAAAATTGTGTTTAAGGATACTTGCCAGTTCGAGCTTGAATATTAAGAATCCAAGAAACCTTCAGTATCTAATTCATATTATGTGAAATCCGATATTAACTATTTATTAATATAACAAATAAAGATCCCCACCACTTTCCGGCAACTTATTCCCTGATGCTCAAGTCGGGTATAGGGAAGCTTTCTTTAGTTGCCTTCGCTTGCCACAAAATGTTGTCGTCTTATTCAACTCCACCGGCAGACATGAAGATTGGTAAGTACATGGCAATTAAGACGAAACCAATAATTCCCCCTAAAACTACGAGGATGATTGGCTCAATTAATTTAGTCAAATTCCCAACCAATTCTTCCACTTCATCTTCAAAAACATCAGCGACCTTAACTAACATTTGGTCCAGGTTACCTGTTGATTCTCCCACTTTAATCATTTGAGTCACAAGAGGTGGGAAATAAGTAATTCGGCTTAAAGGATCCGTAATGGATTTACCTTCGATTACTGCCTTACGAACCCGGGTTAAATCTTTGGCTATTTGGGTGTTATCCAAAGTTTCGATACAAATTTCTAAGGAATCAATAATGGGCACACCCGCCGAAAGCATGGTCGCCAGAGTACGTGTAAAAGACCCCAGATTACCTTTGATCACCAGCATGCCAAACAGAGGAGCTTTCATAGTGAAACGATCCCAAGCATGCTTTCCTTCACGGGTTTTAATAAAGTTAACAAAGATCATGGTAGCCGCTACCATTCCGGCAATTAACAACAAGGTATAGTTTTGAAAAAAGTTTGAAACATCAATGACTGTCTGAGTGACCCAGGGAATTTCCTGATTTGACTCTTTTAGAATTCCTACAAATTGTGGAACCACAAAGGTCATTAAACCAAAAACTACCAGAACTCCTACGAAGACAACTATTACAGGATACGTTAGCGCTGACTTCACTTGTTTTTTTAGCTTTTCAGCTTTCTCCAGGAACTCGGCCAATTTATTTAAAATGGAATCAAGAATACCTGCAGACTCACCCGCCTTCACCAGTGCACAGTAGAGTTTATCAAATCCCTGCTGCTGAGACATGGCATCGAAAAGAGTTTTACCTTCTTCAATTTGCATCGAAATATTTTTTACGACTCTTTTCAGTACCATGTTCTGTTCTTGCTTATGGAGAATCTCCATACATTCAAGAATCGGCACACCGGCATTAATCAAGATCGCCAGCTGTCTGGTAAAACGCATTAGTTCAACCCTACCAAAAGGACGTGCCAGACCCTTATCAACTAAAAACTGGCCAAGATCCGCTTCAAAAAAAGAAGGCTCAATGATTTTGGTAGCACGGATATTCTGACGTCTAAGAATTTTCTTAGCATCACGTACAGTTTCAGCTTCGATCGAATTCTCGACCTTTCTGCCGTCTCCTGTAAATCCTATGTACTTATACTTGGCCATATAAAATTATTTCAATCTCGTCTTAGGGTTATTGATTCCCAGCATACGGGTCAGCTCTTCCGGGTTATTGGAAAAAGTCATGGCAGTTTCCGGGGTAATAATCCCTGAATCTAAATGCTTCTTAATATGCTGGTTCATTGTATTCATTCCCGTCTCTTCCTGACCAATCTGCATCTGGGAGTAGATCTGATGAACTTTGTCTTCACGAATTAGGTTTCTAATTGCTGGTGTAATCCTCAAGATCTCCTGAACTAAAGCTCGACCTTTGGGAATTCTTGGAAGGAGCTGCTGGGCCACAACCCCCTGGAGCACAAAAGAAAGTAGTGTTCTGATCTGATCCTGTTGATCATGAGAAAACACGTTAATGATACGGTTAATGGTTTGAATCGTAGAGTTCGTGTGAAGAGTTCCGAAAACAACGTGTCCGGTTTCAGCAATAGTCAAGGCCGCCTCAATTGTCTCTGGATCTCGAAGCTCACCCACCAGAACGATATCAGGATCCTGTCGAAGCAAGGATTTAATCCCTTTCCCAAAACTCAAAGTATCAGCACCAATTTCTCTTTGGTTCACTAAAGAGAGCTTATGTTGGTGCACAAATTCAATCGGATCTTCCAGTGTAATAATATGGCTGGGAGAATTAGCATTGAGCTTATCAATAATTGATGCGAGCGTTGTTGATTTACCTGAACCTGTTGGACCAGTTACGAGAAAGAGACCACTCGACACATTCACCATCTCCAAGAGAACAGGTGGTAAGCCCAGGGCTTCAAAATCCGGAATCAAGCTTGGGATTTGACGGAAAACAGCGGCTACCGCTCCTTTCGAATAGAAAACGTTGGCACGGAAACGTGCAAGACCTTTAATACCAAAAGAAAAATCCAATTCCAGATTCTTTTCCAGATCAGCTTTTTGTTTTTCTGTCAGAATTTGGTAAATCAATCTTTTAGTATCATCAGGAGTCAGGCTTCCAACTTTAACTCGTACAATGTCACCACTAATTCGCATTCCGGGAGCACTCCCGACAGTTAGATGTAAATCGGATGCATTATTGTCTACCATCACCTTAAACAGCTGTTGAATCTGTAAATTACCAATGCCTTGTTCGACATTGGTTTTGGTGGTGGTACTGGTATTATCCCCTGATCCCATAAAAATCGCTCCTAAAGTTGATCTGACGCTGAGTTGGAAACCGCTTCTTCCAAGGTAGTTAACCCTTGTGCGACTTTAGTTAGTGCACTCATGCGAAGTGTTTTCATTCCATCTCTAATTGCCTGCTTTTTGATGTCATCACCCGAAGCATTTCTTAAAATCAATTCTCTGACTTTTGGTGTTACAGAGAGGACTTCATAGATGGCAACCCGGCCTTTATAGCCGGTGTTATTACAAAGTTCACAGCCCTTACCGTGATAGACTTTAATTCTTTCAGCAGATGCCGGAGCAAAGCCGCAAGCAATCAGTTCTTCAGGAGTGGCCTTTCGCTCTTCACGACAGTTGATACAAATTTTTCGACATAGCCTTTGGGCCACAATAACGTTCAGGGCAGCTACCACCAAAAAGGGTTCAATCCCCATATTTAATAATCTGGTAACTGTCGCCGGTGCGTCGTTGGTATGTAAGGTTGATAAAACCAAGTGGCCTGTTAAGGCAGCTTCAACTGCAATTTCGCCAACCTCTAAATCTCGAATCTCTCCCACCATAATAATGTCAGGATCCTGTCGAAGGAAAGCTTTCAGCGCTGTAGCGAAGGTTAGCCCCACTTCCTTCTTAACGTTGACCTGATTAATTCCTTCCAGATTAAACTCCACCGGGTCTTCGGCAGTTGAAACGTTATTATCAGGGGTGTTCAAATCCGCCATGGCAGAATAAAGGGTCGTTGTTTTTCCAGAGCCAGTAGGTCCCGTCACCAGGCACATACCAAAGGGACGGTGGATACCTTCCTTAAAAACATCGAGTTGCTTTTGTTCAAATCCCAGTTTTGTCATATCCAATTGAAGCGTAGATGAATCCAATAACCGGAGTACAATTTTCTCTCCAAACAAAGTTGGCAAGGATGAAACCCGGTAATCAATTGGATTACCACCGATCAAAAGTTTAATACGTCCATCTTGTGGTTTACGTTTTTCAGAAATGTCCATCTGGGACATGATCTTCAAGCGCGACAGTACAGGTGCCATCATACTCTTCGGGGGTTGAGCAACCTCCACCAAGTTTCCATCAATTCTGAGCCTTACACGAAAAATTTTCTCATAGGGTTCAACATGAATATCGGATGCTTTTTTAATAAAGGCTTCCGCTAATAGACGGTTTACAAAAGTAACCACATCGTCTGAAATATCTTCCGCTTTGATATTCTCTTCAACCACTGTGTTAGCGGTAATTTCCTGAATATTATTTATCAGGTCATCAACAGAATCTTTAATTCCTGAATAGAGCTTTCTCCATGAAGATATATTCGTAAGGATGAATTCAGTTTGTTTCTTAAATTCATCTGAAAGCTCTTTAGAGGCTTCTGCCACAACACTTGGATCAAAAGTGGCCAGGGTAATTTTAGTGGCCGTCTTCTGAATTGGAATAGCACGATATTTAATGACCAGTCTTTTTTTAAGCAGAGACAAGGTATCTGTCGGGACTTTGGCATTACGAAGATCAATGAAGGTAATGCCATGTTTTTCAGAACAAATTTTTGCAAACTTATTTTCATCAAAGTAAGGCATCTGCAAAAGTTCAAATTCATTGATCTCATCATCTCTACCCATAGAGAGACGGCGCAACTCTTTAAGCGTTGCCATCCCTGTATTAGTAACAATCTCGATGAACTCTTTACGAATCATGAATTTAATAACCCCTTAATAGTATGTACCCTATTTCGGATTATTCACTAGTTAAGTTTAGGGATTACTTCTTTCCAGAATTGGATTGCGGCTTTTGCTTGTCGTTCAAGCATCTCCTGACCATCGGAGTATGATTTTACCAGCGAGGGAATTCGGCTTTTATGAGGGGAAAAGTTATAATTATAGTCCCAAAAGATTTCATCTCCCTGAAAGGCTCCCTGAAAAATAAAATCTCTGGAACAAGCATTGATGACAAGAACTTGACTCTTTTGCCTCGATATTTTTCGGAGATCAAGATGAATAAAATCCCGGGTTAGCTTACGGGAGAATTGTACATATTCAAGCTGAAGAGTATCAGCAACAACTTTAGTAACTTCGGCCATAACCCCATCTCCCAACAAAATGAGCGAAAGCGAATCATATTTCTTTTGGTAGTCTTTCAGAATTTCCTCTACGGCCAAAATATCTGTGTTGGTGGCAAATACTTCGCCCCCTGCAAAAGCCAATGTATTCACGGCACCAATTCTTCTAACTAAGGGAGAAGGTATAGTGATTTCATTAATAAAATGAGTCTTATAAGGAGAGGTAATATTTAAACCATCGAGCCGCTCAGCAAAGAAATCCAATCCAGGAACTGTCGCTGCCGTTGGATAAGCAAAGAGTTCGTAAGAAATTAATTGTTCACCTAAAAACTGACGGTATAATTTGGGGGATAATGAATGTTCAAGCGGAAAACCTAACAACCCCAACTTCATATTGAACTCAGAAAATCTCTGGCAACTTGCACATCGGATTTTATCTGGTTAATTAAGTCATTAACGGTTGAAAACTTCTTCTCATCACGAATTTTATGTAAAAACTGGATATCCAGAACTTCGCCATAAATATCTGAATCAAAATCAAACAAGTTAGTTTCAATGTGTAATTGTTCCGTGTCTTTGAAAGTTGGATTGTTACCAATATTAGTCACTGACTTAAATGTCATGTCTTTATATACCGTTTTGGTGACATAGACCCCCTTATGAGGAACAATCAGATCCTGGGAGACTTGAATATTGGCGGTAGGAAAACCTATCTGTTTCCCGCGTCCCTCGCCTTTGACGACAACCCCTTCCAGATGAAATGGACGTTTCAGAATACTTTCTACTTCATCAATTTTTCCGGAAAGAAGGCTTGCCCGGATAGAACTGGAGGAGACCGCCTTTCCGTGAAACTCAAATTTGGGTTGAATTTCAATTTCAATACCCAAGGGATCACAAATGGATCTGACCAAATCGTAATCACCTTCTTTGTTTGCGCCAAAAGCAAAATCATAACCGAGATAGAAATCTTTCAGATTCGGATAAGACACGAGATATTGTTTTAGAAATTCTTCCGCTTTGAGCGTACTGAAGTCACGTGTGAACTTCATTTCAACCAGGACATCCACGCCTTGATCTTTAAGTAGTGCCCTTCGTTGATCGTAGCTATTTATCAGAAAGCGTTCTTTATCTGGCTGTAGAATTTTTTGAGGATGTGGAACAAAAGTAACGACTACGAAAAGAAGGTTCTTTTGATGGCAGTCATTTTTTATCTTTTTTAGTAATTCCTGATGGCCGATGTGTACACCGTCAAAGTTTCCAATAGTTAAACCAATGGCCGGCCAGTTACCATTTCCATCTTTGGGAATATCAAGCAGGTTGTGAAGAATTTTCATTTCTAACACTCTCTATATAACGCCCAAGTTCTTTGAAGTGATTTGGTTGATACTTAAAAACCATTTCAGATTTCTGGGTCGAGTAAAACTTGTAGTCATTTGCATCTAATAAATCAATAAAATAGCGTTTTGATTC
>DFXY01000064.1:189-3981 GCA_002381945.1 Bacteriovoracaceae bacterium UBA4096 | reverse complement strand
TGAATGGCCAGAGTCGATTTTCCAGTCCCGGCAGGTCCCAGAAAGAGGGTACTAGTCCCACTTGCTAAACCTCCACCTAGTAAACTATCGAGTTCCTTCAAACCACTACTGAAACTTTTTTTTCTTTGATTCTCAATATGTTGCGATGAAATCATCCGAGGAAAAACTTCTACTCCACCGCGTTTAATAACGTAATCATNNCATTTCCAAATTCAGGATGAAATTTTAGAAGATTTATCACTCCATGAACAATACTCTGAACCTGTAGGTCTGTCGGGCTGGTTGTTAAATCATCTAGTAGTAAAACTGTGCAGTTTTGAGTTGCGAAAAATTGTTTTAACGAGAGCATTTGTCTTCTGAATCTCAACGAACTTTCGGCCAGCATTCTCATTTCTGAAATGGAATCAAAAACTATTCTTTGAGGGTTTATTCTCTTTACTTCTGAATGGAGAAATTCACTGGTTTGAGTCATCTCAACTTCAGAAGGATAAAAAACAGTGTTTTGCGATTCTGGTTTGAGCTGCTCTTCAATTGATCCCAGTTCCAGTAAGTCGATTTTACTTATATCCCACCCATGTGAGCTTGCGACCGTTTCCAGTTCTTCTCTTGATTCAGAAAAGGAAATATAAAGACACTTCTCGCCAAGTCGAATTCCTTCCAGTAAAAACTGAAAGGCAATAGTGGTCTTCCCGNNTTAGTACTGAGTCTAAACCATTTATCCCGGTTTTATGAAATATTGGATTCAAAGTTTTTGCCATGATCTTTCCTTTTATCGTCCAATTGACCTTGAAATTATAAAGGGATTAAACTGAAGAAGATAGTCATCTACAGAGTAATTCTATTTATGAAGTTTTGTTTAAAGTTTTTGACACTCATTATCTTCATTTTAGCTTAAGAAAGGGACGATAATTATAAATGGATCATTTAAAATTTAAAATGGTTATTTTCGATTTTGATGGAACCCTAGGTAATTCTTTTTTATGGTTTCGATCATCTATTAATAAGGCCGCAAAAAAATATAAATTTAAAGAAATCAATCAAACGGAAATTGAAAAATTGCGGGCACTGACAACTCAGGAAATCATGAACTACCTGGGAGTGTCTTGGTGGAAAGTTCCTTTTATTGCCCGATATATGAGAAGTCTCATGACAGAAGACTTGGAGAAAATTACATTATTTGAAGGCGTTCCATATTTAATGAACAAGTTCTCAGAAGAGGGAATATATATAGTTGTTTTGAGTTCTAACTCCTTTCAGAATGTAGTCAGAATTCTTGGACCTGAGGTTGCTATAAAGATAAATGAAATTGAGTGTGGTGTCTCAATCTTTGGAAAAAAGAATCGCTTCAAAAAAATGATAAAGAAGTTCGGTTTATCAGCTAAGGATGTTATCGCAATAGGAGACGAGACTCGGGATATTGAAGCCGCCAGAGTAGCCGGAATACATAGTGGGGCAGTTACCTGGGGATATGCAACCANNGAATCTCCCGACTATATATTCCATAACATGAATGACATTATTCAAAAGATTTTATACTAGGATTGCTATTTTGTTTCAAGGCTCGAATGCGATCACGTCTTCCAAAGATCCAGATTAAATCTCCAGGCTCAATAACTACCGATGATTCAGGATTAAGTATTCTTTCAGCTTGTCTTTCAATCCCAACAATCAACCCTCCGACGCCCTCACCTGTACCAATTTCACGGATTGATTTATGAGCATGAAGAGAATTCTCAGTAACTAAAAGAGATTCAAGATTAAAAAGTTCATCGTGGGAAGGCTCGATTTCGGTATTTTTAGCTTCAATCAGAATTTGAGCAGTCGTGAGCTGCTCATCTGTTCCGATGAGAAATAGCTGATCATTTGGTAAAAGTCTCTCTGATCTGGTNNGTCAATCCGGCCAAAATAGAGTCAGAGGATAATGTTAGATTTACCAAAGTGGCATTCCAAGGGGCAAGCTCAGGAAGCTTCTCAATTGTTTCAATCTCTGCCAGCTCCTTACCATTGAGGTTGGAAAGAAAATGTTTTTCTACTGAAGAATAGAAAGGTTTTATAAACTTTCGAAGGGCGAAGATAATGATAGAAGCAGCAATCAGAATAAAAGCAAAGAGAAACTTGGTTGAACTAAACTGTTTAATGATAAATGCGGTTAAGCTGAATGCAATTAGGATGCGCATGATTAATACACCAATTTGAAGGCTTCTTAAACGTGCGAGTGTTTGAATTTCTTCAACTGACAGCTTCTTAGGCGTTTTGAGAACAATCGCAACTAAAAATGGTGAGCAGAGAAGAAGTGTAATAATGGAAGTGATGATGCTGACCCAGGAAGCATCATCTAAAGAGTTTTTCATTATTGGCATCAGATAACGTCCTGCCGCCAGGGCGATGGCAATGACAACAACAGAATTAAGCAAAGCCGCTAGACCATAGATCCTCCAAAGGAGACCAAAGGCACCTTCTTTACTATCTGCTGTCATAGCGAGCTCATATTTTCTTAAGCGTTCTAAAAATCTCTGAGGCAGTCTGGCCTCAATCCAATTATAAATGGGATCAGAATATTTAATCATGTATGGTGTTGTAAAAGTCGTGATAGCGGAAACGGCAATGACTATCGGATAAAGGAAATCACTTGTCACTTTTAAGCTCATCCCCAAGGTTGCTATAATAAAAGAGAATTCTCCAATTTGGGCCAAGCTCATTCCTGCCTGAACGGATTGTTTAAGACTACGACCTGATAGTACAGCACCAAAACCCGAGCCTAAAAGTTTTCCTATAATCGTCAAGATCACAATCAAAAGGACAACAACATAATGCTCGCGTAAAATTTCAGGATTAATCATCATTCCGACGGAAACAAAAAAGACCGCAGCAAAAAGGTCTTTAACTGGAACTAAGAGATGTTCAATTCTTTCTCCTTCTTGAGTTTCTGCCAAAATAGATCCCATGATGAAGGCACCTAAAGCAGCCGAAAAACCTGCTTTTGAGGCGAGCACTACCATAAGAAAACAAAGGCTAATTGAAACAACCAACATTATTTCGTTATTTAGAAACTTTCGAACTTTTTTTAAGGCCGATGGCAGGATATAAATGCCGACCAAAAACCAAATCATCAGGAAGAAACCAAGCCGAAGTGAAAGAAAGATGAGGTTTGAGCCCGAAAAATTACCAGGGGTACTTATGGCCGTCAAAAAGACCATGAGGAGGATGGCAATCAAGTCTTCTACAATCAAAATTCCAAAAACTAAGCCTACAAAGCCTTTACCTTTGAGTCCTGCTTCGTCGAAGGCCCGTATTATAATTGTAGTCGAAGACATGGAAAGGATGGCACCCAAAAAAAGGCTATCCATGGAACCCCAGCCAAAGGCCCGACCAACCAAATAACCTAATCCCAGCATGGTGATGACTTCAAAGGTTGCGGATATGGAGGCGCTTTTTCCTACTTTTGCTAGTTTCTTAAAACTGAACTCAAGACCTAAACCGAACAATAAAAAGATCACTCCAATTTCTGCCCAGAGTTNNCTGTATCAATAACCGTAGGCCATAAAGAAAAATAGGGACCTACTGCAAACCCAGCTATTAAGTAGCCCAATACAATAGGTTGTTTAAACTTACTGAAGACGATCGTACTCACCGCTGCTGCAATGAGAATAATAGCCAGGTCTATAATCATAGGAGGTAAGTGAGTCATTTGTATACGCCGCAGCAAAGAGTGGAATTAAACAAAACCCATCTTATAATATATTAAAATTGATGTGAACTCTAAAACAGGACAATGGAGAGAATTCCCAAGAG
>DFXY01000064.1:0-131 GCA_002381945.1 Bacteriovoracaceae bacterium UBA4096 | reverse complement strand
AGTACTGCATGAGACTCGAAGAGTGAAAGCAAGAAAGTACTTAAGACGGGAGGTATATCCAAAGTCGTATTAAGAAATCTCATCAAGAAAATGAGTCCTACCATGAAAATAGAGAACTTAAGAACATTTTT